>CAVZKT010000005.1:0-71709 GCA_963775955.1 Candidatus Moraniibacteriota bacterium | reverse complement strand
CCGCGCGCCCAAATTGCACGCCGCGCCAAAGCCAATATTTTGGCCGGCATTTATGATCTTTGCGGTACTTAGACCTCCAAGGTCTAAGTCGTCATTATTCACCACAATAATTTCATATTCCACGCCCAAAACTTTTTCCTTAATGGAAGCAACGCATTTTGCCAGATATTTTTCGCTTTGATAATTGACAATAATAATTGAAAGTTTTAAATTCACTGTTTTTTACAAAGTTGATTTTTCTTGCATATGCAAGAAAAATCAACTTTTTAGAATTTTGCTTTTCAAAATCTTTATAAGCTTTGCGCACAATTTCCGCCAGCTCGTTTCTTTTGAATTTCAAGTCTATTTTATTTTTTAGTTTTCGGAGTATTACATAAAACTTTATCCAAGGCTTAAGAAGCAGGGGCGTGTTTTTCTGGAAAAAAATCAGCCCGGAAATGACCAGCCAGTATGTTTTTTGTTTTAGATTGACCTCGCTTTTTTCAAAGTGATAAACCCAGCTTCCAACAACTACAATATTTTTAAAACCGGCCCGGCGCGAGCGCGCGCTAAAATCAGCGTCCTCCCAGTAAAGAAAAAAGTCTTCGTCCAGAAGCCCGATTTCTTTAAAAACAGCGGCCCGCACCAGCATAGCGCAACCGGTCGCAAAACCTGTTTCATAAAAATCCTCAACTAAAATTTTTTGGCTGTGTTCCGTCCTCATCGCGCGCCAATTTATTTTTCCCCCGCAAAACCAGACCTGGCGCGTGTGTCCGTTGAATATTACCGGGCTGGCTATCCCTATTTTTTCATCTTTTTCCGCTTTTTCAACGAGCCTGGTCAAAAAATCTTTTTCCACTTCCGTGTCGTTATTGAGAAGCAAAATATAATCGGCCATGCGCTCCAAAGCAAAACGGATACCGGCGTTGTTGCCGGCGGCATACCCCAGATTTTCTTCATTTTTTATAAAGTGCGCCTTGGAAAAATTGGCTTTTGCAAATTCAAAAGAGCCATCGGCGGAATTATTATCAACCAGCACAACTTCAAAATCAGGATAGTCAATCTTAAAAACACTCGCCAAGCAGTTTTTAATGACGTCTTTTCCGTTGTAGTTAAGAATGATAATAAAAATTTTAGGGAAACTGTTCATATTCATATTCTCTCCACTCCTTTTTTACTAACCAGGCTGGTTATTTCCGAAGTTTTCACAGCTTTAAAAATCCAAAGGGCCGTAAAATAAACAGCCGAACTTACAAAAGCGGCCAGGAAAAAATTCAGGTCCTGCGCGAAAAAAAGAAACACTGCCATCAGCGCGCCCGCCAGGAAAATGCCCGCTGTTTTCTCCGGGACGGGGAAAATAGCCCAGTTTTTTCCAGGCATAATACCAGGCGAAGAGGGCCACGAAAATTTCCGTACCGGTTGAAACATAGGCGGCGCCCGCGTAAGAAAATTTCGGAATAAGCGCGAGGTTAAGCCCGACATTGCCGATGGCGGCGCAGAGCCAGATACCCATCAGCTTCCTTTGCAAGTTCCCGGCGATTAAAATGTTGTTGAAAAAATTTCCGAAAAAAATCGCGGCCAGGGCAAAAACTAAAACCTGAAGCACGGCCGCGGATTGCGCGAATTGCCCGCCGCCGATAAGCTGAATTATCCCTTTGGAAAGAAAAAGTGTTCCCACGATGAGCGGAACCACTAAAATAACAAAAACTTTGAAGGTCTTATTGGAAACGTCAGCAAATCTTTTTTTATCCGTAAAAATAGTGTTGGATAAGATCGGCAGAACCAGCCCCACAATCATAGCCGGAAAAAATGAAATGTTTTCCAATACTTTATAAGCCGCGTTATAAATGCCCACGTCTTCGCTTGTCTTAAGGATCGAAAGCAGAATTGTGTCCATCTTAAAATAGGCAAAAATAATAATTGAGCCGACGCCTATCGGCAGGGATTCTTTGAGAAATTTCTTCCAATACCCGAAATCAAAACGCCAGCTGAAACGTAAGTATTTTTTTGACCATAAAAACACAATCCCGAAACTGGCCATCATATTGAAAAGTAGCGACGCGATAATCCAATCGAAACTGAGCTGAAATTTAACCGCCAAAATGACGGTGGCCACCTGGATAATTTTCCCGGCCAATTCTCCAATAGCCACCCTGTCCATAGCCAGATTTTTTTGGAAGACGCCATTCAAAACCTGGTAGCCGGAAGAAAATAAAAATGAGGCTGCCGCAATTATGATGCCTTCCTTTACCTCATGGGGATAATCAAAAAAAAGAACGACGATCGGGGCTACAATCAAGATGCCCAGCGCCGAAATAACCCGCAGGGTAAAAATATTCCCCATGATCATTTTTTCATCGGCTCCCGGACGGGAAATTTCCCGCGTGGAAATATGATATAGGCCCAAATCGGCGAGAGACGCGAAAAAAGATAAAAACGCGAGCACTGTCGCGTAATTCCCGAAGCCTTCTCTGCCTAAATAGCGGGTAATAAAACCGATAGAAACTAACGCCAGCGCTGTTGAAAAAAATTTAGAAACGCTGCTCGCTAAAACGTTATAGGCTATTTTTCTGGCAATAACCATCTGCGGTAATTTTAAATTTAAAATTTTAAATTTCAAACTAAATAGCGCCGGCCGGCTTGATGACAACTTTGCGCTCTTCGCCCTCTCCGATGCTTTCTGTTTTAATCTGGCTATTTTTCGACAGAACCAGATGCACCAGCCTTCTTTCGTAAGGAGACATTGGACGCATTACTATGGCTCTCTTTTCGCGAATAACCTGCCCGGCCAAATCTTCCGCCATTTTTTCAATGGAAGCATTTTTTTCCTCCCGATATGAATTAACGTCTACCGTAAAGTTTGTTTTTTCTTCTGTTTTTTTGCGCACTAAGAGCCGGGCGATGTGCTGGAGAGCTTGCAGGTTCACGCCATATTGCCCGATTAAAAAATTAGAGTCGGCGGTTTTGACGTTACAAATAATAATCTCCCCGGATTCGCTGCCCTGTTCTTTTATTTCCACATCGCAACCAAAACCCATCTTTTTAACAAGCTCTTTCACTGTTTCCCCGATAATCTTTTTTATATCAAATGTTTTTTCCATACAGATGAAGACGATAATATTAATTAACTTTTTTGGCTTCCGGCAGTTCGTTTTTCTGAAGATAAGACTGTTGGACAATCATAAACACGGTTGACACAAGCCAGTAAAGAGCAAGACCGGCTGGAAATTTTATTCCGATAAACAAAGTAAGGAGGGGGCCGAGATACAACATTTGTTTGGACATCATTTGTGAAAAATCCGCTTTCCCGCCGCTCGGCGCGGGCGCTTGTTTCCCCATCAGCATTTTTGTTTGAATATATTGCGATCCGGCTGCCAGGATTATTAGGATAATTTGCGGGAGACTGCCAAGCGTCAGTTTCCCCAGATTGAGCACGGAAGCCAAGTCAATAATGCCTAGAAACATATGGTGGATTTGCCCCGGATTGGGCACAAAAGAATAAAGATCGGCGGTATTCACCGTAAGACCGGCGTTGGAAATATTGAATAAAACCCGATAAATGGCTATCAAAAACACCAGCTGAACAATCATGGGCAGACACCCCGAAAAAGGATTGGTTTTCTTTTCTTTATACAGCTCCATCAGCGCCCGGCTTTGCTTTTCTTTGTCGTTTTTATATTTGGCTTGCAGCTCCTTTATTTTGGGCTGCAACTCCTGCATTTTCTTTTGTGACTCAATCTGCTTCTTGCTTAAGGGAATGAGCAGAAATTTAATAACAATCGTTACTAAAATTATGGCCACGCCAAAATCATGAAGGGGGATAACCGAATACGCAAAAATCAGCAGGTTATAAATCGGCTTATATATGATTTCGTTGAATAAAAATGCCATTGTTTTTTCTTAATACCGTTACAACTTAAATTCATGCTAGTTTTAGCTTTATAAGGTGATCTTGCCTGATAGATTTTCCAGGCAATATAGTTATAATTGTTTAAGTTGTAACGGTATTAACCTTTTTTTAATAAATTGCTTTTTTGCAGCAACTCGCCAACTGTTTTTTGCAATGCTTTATATGTTTCCTTTCCGCTGGCGCTGCCCTTTGCCGACACAACGATATCTGCGCCGGCTTTCATGTTCTTTGTTTCCTGCCTGAATATTTCCCGCAATCTTCTTTTTAGCGCATTCCGTTCAACAGCTTTTTTTGAAAACTTTGCCCCGACTATGAATCCGATCCTAGCCGGACCCTGCCTGTTTTCCAGGCATTGCAATTGCAAACCGTCCGCCGCAAAGCGCCGCCCATAGCGTTGAATTTTTGAAAAATCTTTTTTTTGTTTCAGCCGTTTTTCCGCCGGTAACATATTCGCTTACGCCCTGGTTAATTTTTTTCGGCCTTTTTGACGCCTGGCTTTTAGCACTTTTCTTCCTCCTTTTGTCCGGTTCCGCTTTAAAAATCCGTGCCTTTTCCTGCGTCTGGTCTTTTTTGGTTTGTATGTCTGGCTCATATTTTTTTATTTACCCCGTTAACTTCCGCTTCGCGGAATATTTAACTGGGGGAAATTTTTACTACCTCAAAGTGTACCAATTCGGAAGCCAAAAGTCAATTTTTGCCGGCCAATTGCCTGCTTCTCTACTCCTACACCAATGACATTTTGGCGTAGGGGTTTACATTATTTTTTTCTCTTGCTATAAAACATTTAAGCAACGCACAGTTTATCAACAAGTTGATCAGTCTTTCGCCTTAGACGTATCCGCGCGCGTATGATATACTTTTTTAACAGTCTAATTTATAGCTTGCGCCGCCACAAATATGACAAACGAAGATCTTTGGCAAGCGGCTTTGGGGGAAATAGAGCTTTCTATTTCTAAGGCCAACTTTATTACTTGGTTTAAAAATACTTGCATTTTATCCGCGGAAAATGACAAGGTTGTTATTGGCGTCCCCAATGGATTTGCTAAAGAATGGCTGGAAAATAAATATAATTTGTATATTTTGCGATCCCTGCGCAATGCAAAACCGGAAATCAGGGAAGTTTCCTGTGTTATCGCCACCCCGGAAAATTTCAGCCAAAAAACCAATTCGGTTGACGCGGTTATTCCCGCGCCTTCCCGCCCTTTTCTGCCAGGCGCTGCCATCCCTATCCAAAAAGCGGCTAAAATAAGCCAGGAAAGCAATTTGAACCCGAAGTACACTTTCAACAACTTTGTGGTTGGCGGCAGCAATGAACTGGCTCGCGCCGCCTGCTACGCTGTTTCCCAAAGCCTCGGAAAAGTATACAATCCGCTCTTTATTTACGGCGGGGTGGGCCTGGGTAAAACCCATTTGCTGCAGTCCATAGGCAACGAGGCTCTCAGAAGAGACCCCTCTCAAAAAGTAAAGTATATAACCTCTGAAAGATTCACCACAGAACTTATTGATTCCATAAAAAACCAGAAAGTCGCGCTTTTTAAAAATCATTACCAAAAAATTGACCTCTTAATCATTGATGATGTCCAGTTTTTATCCGGGAAAGAAAAAACGCAGGAAGAATTTTTCCATATTTTTAATTTTCTTTACCAGCTTAACAAGCAAATTGTTTTAAGCAGCGACCGGGCTCCCAAGGCGATACCGACCCTGGAAGAAAGGCTTCGCTCGCGCTTCGAGGGCGGAATGATCGCTGATGTTTCCCGCCCCGATCTTGAAACCAGAATGGCCATTCTGCGTAAAAAGGCTTCCACTGAAGACATGGACATTAGCGATGAGGCACTGGGCTTTATTGCCTCTAACATAACCCACAACATTCGCGAGCTGGAGGGCGCCCTTACGCGAGTGGCTGTTTCCGCCCAACTTGCCAAGCACGCTCCGGTTGACGCCAAGTTTGCTTCTTCAGTGCTTTCCGAGCTTATTTCCAGCGGCAGGAAAAGAGGAGTAACGCATAAACACATTCTGCAGATAGTTTCCGATTTCTACGATATCCGCCCGGAAGATCTTTTAATAAAGGGCCGGAAAAGAGAAGTGGTCCGGCCGCGCCAGATTGCTATGTATTTAATGCGCATGGAACTGCAATATTCCTTCCCGGGCATAGGAGAAAAGCTGGGCGGGAGAGACCACACCACGGCTATTCACGCCTACGACAAAATAACCAAAGAATTGGAAGCTGACGAGAAATTAATTGAGGATGTTGCTTTTTTGCGGGAAAAACTTTATTCTCTCAGTTGATATCTTGTGGATAAGCTCTTTTTTCATTGTTTACAAGCCGCCTGTTTTACCCGGTTTTCCTGTTACTTCTTTCTTCCTTTTTTTTGCTTCGCTCTTTTTTCCCCCGGCTGGTTCACAAAAAACCTCTTTACGCATAGCTTGTCCATAAATTATACCTCCTGTTTTTGCTCATATTTGCCCTTATTTAAGCCTTTTTCTAACTTCCCTTTAAATTGCTTTTTTTTAATATAGTAATAATAAATTTTAAATATTTATACAATATAATTATATGAAACTAGAATGCACGCAAGAAAATCTTAAAAGGGCTATTTTTAATTCTGAAAGAGTTGTTTCAAAACAAACAACCTTGCCAATTTTAAATAATATTTTAGTGGAAGTCAGTAAAAAGGGGCTGCAATTATCCGCTACCAATTTGGAAATGGGAGTGGTGGTAAAAATCGGAGCAAAAGTAGAAACAGAGGGAAAGATCACCTTGCCCGCGAAACTATTAAGCAATTTTGTGAATAACTTGCCAGCCGGAGAAAACATTCAAATTGAAGGCGAGGGGCAGGTGTTTAAAATAAAAAGCGGATCCAGCCGGGGCTCCTTGAAAGGCTTGTCGGCCGCCGATTTTCCCTTGATTCCGCAAAAAAAGAGCGCTTTTCACTTGCAAATAGAGGGAGGAAAACTGATAAATATAATAAAAAAAGTAATAATAGCGGTGGCGTTTAATGAAACCCGGCAGGAATTGACGGGGGTGAATGTGGTTTTTGGCGAAAAAGAGCTGTTTTTCGCGGCTACTGACAGTTTCCGGTTAGCTGAACACCGTGTGGCGCTTTCTGAAAAAGACATAAACAAAGAGCTTTATCATGCCCTGCTTTCAAAAAAAGAAAGCATTATAATCCCGGCGGTTACCTTGCTGGAAGTGGGACGCATCATCGCGGAGGAAGACACTATGGTGAAAATAACCATTGAGGAGGGGCAGATATTTTTTGAAATTAACGGGGCAACGCTGGTTTCCAGGCTGATTAACGGAAAATATCCGGATTACAAGCATATAATGCCCAAGGATTATAAAACGCGCATTGTGGGAGAAAAAGGGATACTGCAAAGCGCGATAAAAATGGCGAGCATATTCACCGTCGGGAAAACCAGCGAAATCAGGCTAAAAACCGACCAGGGGAAGAAAATCGTTTCAATCGAGGCCAGGAGTGTTGAGGTCGGGGAAAACATCTCAGAACTCAAACTGGACATAACGGGGGAAAACCAGGATGTTGTGTTTAACTCACGCTATCTCTTAGACGGAATAAACACCATTGAAGCTTCCCGGGTAGCCATTCTTATTAATAGCGGAACAGCCCCGGTGGCGATTAAAGAGATAAGCGAAAAAACCGGCGAAGTTTTAGAAGACTATATTTATATCGTAATGCCGATAAAAAATTAATAAGCCCGCGGAAAAACGCGGCGCGGCAACAATATGGAATTAAAAAGCCCGGCTTTCAGGGAGAGCCAATATATCCCCGCAAAATATACTTGCGACGGGGACAATATTAATCCTCCGCTGGAGATTTACAATATTCCGGAGGAAACGGCCAGTTTGGTTTTATTTGTGAACGATCCGGATGCTCCCGGCGGCGACTGGGTCCATTGGGTGGTCTGGAACATTAGGCCGGAAACCGGGGAAATGAAAAAGAACAGTGTCCCGGAAGGCGCCACGGAGGGGCGAAACAGTTTTGGGAAGACCGGTTACGGAGGACCCTGCCCGTCCAGCGGGACGCACGTTTATATTTTCAAGCTGTATGCTATTGACACTATGCTTCCGGCGGATCCGGAGCTGGAGAAGAAGGATATTAAAAAAAGGATAGACGGGCATGTTTTGGATAAAGCGGTGCTGAAAGGATTTTATGAACGGCAGTTTCCAATATAAGAAAAACAAGCATGGGGAAAAACAAGCCGTATGAACTAATTATTATTGGCGCCGGGCCGGCCGGGCTCTCGGCGTCTATTTATGCTTCGCGCTCTGGCGTCCGGCATATAATTATTGGCGAACTTTTGGGCGGGCTGATATCCGAGACGCATCTGATTGACAATTATCCGGGCATTGAAGATGCAACCGGCTTTGAATTTTCTCAAAAACTGGCGCATCACGCGCAAAAATACGGGGTGGAAATTGTGCCGGCGAGAGTTGAAAATATTAAAAAAACAGAGCGCGGTTTTGAAGTGGAAATTGGCGGCAAAGAAAACATGCAAAGCCAGGCGATCTTGCTGGCCGCGGGGACAAAGCACAGAAAATTAGGCGCAAAAGGCGAAGAAGAATTTTTGGGCAAGGGCGTTTCATATTGCGCCACCTGCGACGGATTTTTTCATAAAAATAAAATCGTGGCGGTTATCGGCGGATCAGACAGCGCGGCGGGCGCGGCGGTGTATCTGGCCGGCATGGCGGAAAAAGTCTATTTAATCTATCGCAAAGATAAATTGCGCGCGGAACCGTTCTGGATAAAGCTAATTGAAAAAAATCCGAAAATAGAAGTCATTTATAACACAAATATTTCAGAAATTTCTGGCGCGGGAAAATTGCAAAAAATAAGGCTGGATAAAAAATATAAAAACACAGAAACACTTGATATTAACGGGCTTTTTATTGAAGCCGGATCAGCGCCGAATCTTGATTTTGCCGGAAGTCTGGGGCTGGAAACTGACGAAGAAGGCTGTATAAAAATAAAGCCGGATTCTGCTACGAATATAGACGGCGTCTGGGCGGCCGGCGACATCACCACTGGTTCCGATAAATTCCGCCAGGTGATCACTGCCTGCGCCGAAGGCGCCATCGCCGCCAGGAGCATTTACAATTATTTGAAGGGGTAGGATCGCAGTTACAATAAAGAAAAAATGGTTGACTTAATTTTTAGTTATGCTATACTATACATATGAGTATAGTAAAAGAGAGCAATAAATCAAGAAAAGGCTTATATTTAAGCAGGTTTTCCCAGCTGGCCAAATTAGGGTTCTTGGTGTTTCATGCCAGCGACCTGGCTAATTTGTGGCAAATAAACAATCCTCGCAATTTGCATATGACCTTGAAAAGATACGCGGACAAGGGGCTCTTGGTTAGAATTTATCGCGGACTGTATTCCCTGAAGCCCGTTGAGCAGCTGCATCCGCTTCTGGTTGGCTTGAAAGCTTTGCATCGCATGGCCTATGTCAGCACGGAAACAATTTTGGCCGAGGCGGGAATAATTCAGCAAAAAATAAATCAGATTACTTTGGCGAGCCCGGTTTCCAGAAAATTTTCCGTGGGGCAAAATAATTTTTATTCACGAAAACTGGCTGACAAATTTTTATATAATGAAATTGGGATGGTTGAAAAAAACGGGATTAAAAAAGCTACAGCCGAAAGGGCGGTGGCGGATCTTTTATATTTCAATCCCGGCGCTTATTTTGACGCAGAAAATCTGGTAGACTGGGAAAAAGTAAAAGCAGTTCAAAAGGCCGTAGGTTATCCGCTGACATTTAATCGATACAAAAAATATGATTTTGCCAAATGCGAAAGACGCCATCCATAAGGCCTGGCTTTACCGGCTGCTGGCGGAAATTTATGACAACCCGCTTTTAGCCGGCAGCCTGTATTTTAAGGGCGGAACCTGCGCCGCCATGCTTGGGTATTTAGACAGATTTTCGGCGGATCTGGATTTTGATTTTGTCGGTGAAATTCTCGAGATTAAAAAAATAAAAAAACAACTGGAAAAAATTTTTAAAAAACTTAAACTGGAAATAAAAGACCAGAGCAAGAATGTCCCGCAATATTTTTTAAAATATCCAGCCAGGGAAAACGAAAGAAATACCATAAAGCTGGACGTAACTTTTCCGCCTCCAAAAACCAATAAATACGAGCCCAAAGAATTTACGGACATCGATCGGATTATCAATTGCCAGACAATTGAAACGATGTTCGCTAATAAATTAGTGGCGCTGATTGACCGCCATGAAAAAAACGAATCCATCGCCGGGAGGGATCTGTATGATATCCACCATTTTTTCTGGCAGGGATTTCGCTATGACAGCGAAGTAATTAAGGAGCGCAGAAAAAAACCAGCGCCGGATTTTTTTCAGGAACTTGTAGAATTTGTGGAGAAAAAAATCACGGAAACAACCATTAATCAAGATTTGAATATTTTGCTAACTCCCGAAAAATTCCAAAGCATCAGAAAAATATTAAAACGCGAAACTCTGATGTTTTTGCGGGATGAAATTGCAAGACTGGATGCAAAAAAATAATCTACAGAAAGTTTTTAAATATTATTCGCATTTGTTATGCTATCGCCTGACAAATGTAAAATTTGAAAAGTATGTCAAATCCTCGCATATGCGTAAAATTGGCATACCGCGGATAAAAGTAAAATGTTTATAAAAAGAGAGGCATACAAAATTAATTAAACCGGCTTTTACTTTTAATGCTGTTGGCGATAAAATAAAATCATTTAAAGGCTGGAAATTACCGAAGTATGTAATTTAGTATGTAATTAAGCGATTGGAAAAAAATAATATGTCTAACAAAAACCTATCTGAACGGGATATTTGCACAAAATTCATAACTCCTGCGCTGACAGGTGCTGGTTGGGATTTGCAAAATCAGATCAGGGAGGAGGTTACATTCACAGCGGGTAGAATTAATGTTTATGGCAAATTAATAACTCGCGGAGCTAAAAAACGCGCAGATTATATTTTGTATTATAAAAATAGTTTACCTATCGCCTTGATTGAAGCCAAAGACGCTTCCCATTCTGTGGGTGATGGTATGCAACAGGCGCTTGATTATGCAGAATCTCTGGACATTCCTTTTGTCTATAGCTCCAATGGCAGCGGATTTTTAGAACACAATAGGTTAGTATCACAGGGAAAAATTGAAAAAGAAATTGATCTAAAATCTTTTCCCAGCCCGGAAGAATTATATAAACAATACAAAGCACATAAAAAATTAACTCCCGAAGTGGAAGAAGCTGTTTTACAGGATTATTACGAAAGTCTATCTGCGCATGCACCCAGATATTTCCAGCAGGTCGCGGTGAATCGCGCCGTTGAAGCGGTTGCCCGCGGCCAAAAAAGAATTTTTTTGGTAATGGCAACTGGAACAGGAAAAACATATACTGCTTTCCAGATAATTTGGCGTTTGTGGAAAGCGCGAAAAAAGAAAAGAATACTTTTTCTTGTTGATCGGACAGCCCTAGCTTCGCAAACTCTGCAAGGAGATTTTCGCCACTTTGGGGACAAAATGACACGCGTTGAAAAAAGAATCGCCGACCCGGCCTATGAAATCTACATTGCGCTTTACCAGGGGATGACCAGTTCCGAAGAAGCAGAGTAAAATTTTCAAACAATTTTCACCAGATTTTTTCGACTTAATAATAGTTGATGAATGTCATCGTGGAGGCATAAAAGAAAATGGTGTTTGGCGTGAAATTTTGGAATATTATAAATCAGCCACGCAGATCGGGATGACAGCGACACCCAAAGAAACAAAAGATATCAGCACAGAAGAATATTTTGGCAAAGCCATTTATACTTATTCTCTAAAGCAGGGAATTGAGGATGGCTTTTTAGCGCCCTATAAAGTAGTCCGTTATATTTTGGACAAAGACATTGAATGGCGACCTAATGAATTAATCCATGATCAGCATGGCAATCCTATTGAAGACCGAATTTATAATGTTTCTGATTACGATAAAAACATTGTTATTAAAAACCGGACAAAATTAGTTACCCAGAAAATAACCGAATTTATGCGCGATACTGATCCGATGCAGAAAGCAATTATTTTTTGTGTTGACATTGACCATGCCGAACGCATGCGCGAAGAATTGGTAAATCTTAATACCGAATATGTTTCGCAAAATTATCGCTACATTATGAGGATGACTGGAGACAATGAGGAAGGGAAAAAGGAACTTGATAATTTCATTGATCCTGAATCTCCTTATCCAGTACTCGTCACAACTTCCAAATTACTTACCACTGGAGTTGATGTGCAAACCTGCAAATTGATCGTACTCGATGCGCCGATATTAATTCGATTTCGGAATTCAAGCAAATAATCGGCCGTGGGACTCAGAGTGAGGGAAGATTTTGGGAAATTATATTTTACGATCATTGATTTTCGGGGTGTTACGCGACTTGTTTGCTGATCCGGATTTTGATGGCGAGCCAGTGAAAATTTATGAACCAAAGGAAGAATCGAAAGCATAAAAGGAACAAAATCAGGGAAGAAACGAAAACAGAGCAAGAAGTTTTGGCGGAAAATCCGCAAGAAGAAATAGTTATTAATCCAGAGGAAACAGCTAAAAAAGAGAAAATTGTTATCGAAGCCGGGGTTGAGTTTAATGTTGCGTCCAGAACGATTCATTATATCGATCCCAAGACGGGAAAGCTAGTCGCGGAATCTCTGCAAGATTATTCGAAAAAATTATTAACAAAACACCGGTCGCTGGATGAATTTATTACAGCTTGGAGCGAAGCGGAGAAAAAAGGATGCCATCGTCAATGAGCTTTTAGAAAACGGAGTAATTCTGGAAGAATTACGCAAAGATGTCGGACTGAATATTGATGATTTTGATCTAATTCTCCATGTCGCCTATGGGAAAAAACCATTAACCCGGAAAGAACGGGCAGAAAATGTGTTAAAACAAAATTATTTTGCCAAATATGAAGGTCAAGCCAGAGCAGTTACTCGAAGCGTTACTGGAAAAATATGCAGATCAGGGGAGCGCTGCCATCGATGATATTGGAGATTTGAATGTATCTCCCTTTACGGAATTTGGCACGCCGGTTGAAATAGTCCAAGATATTTTTGGAGGGAAAGATAAATATTTGTCAGCTCTCAAAGGATTGCAGCAGCTTTTATACGTAGCTAACTAAAAAATATGTCAGTAGATTCACTTATTAAAAACTTAAGAAATATTATGCGCCAGGATCAAGGCGTGGCCGGCGATGGCCAGCGCATTGAACAGCTCGGCTGGATGCTGTTTTTGAAACTCTATGACGATCAGGAAAGATTTTATGAGCTGCGGGATGCAAAATATAAATCGCCGATTCCGGAAAATTTGCGCTGGCGCAACTGGGCGGCGAATCCGGAAGGTATCACTGGTGACGAACTTATTAATTTTGTAACGAACAAACTTTTTCCTGGTCTCAAAAATCTAAAAGTAAGTTCCGACAATAAAAGAGGAATGGTCATCAAGGATGCGTTGGAAGACGCTTTTAATTATATGAAATCCGGCGTGACAATGAGGCGCGTACTTAATGAAATAAACCAATATGATTTTAATAAAAAATCAGACCGGCATACTATCAATGATTTTTATGAAAAACTTCTCAAAGAATTGCAAACAGCCGGTGCTTATGGAGAATTTTACACTCCAAGGCCAATTACCCAATTTATTGTAGAAATGATTGATCCAAAGTTGGGAGAAGTCGTGTTTGATCCGGCCTGCGGAACCGGCGGTTTTTTGATTAACGCTCTGGAGCATGTGCGAAGCCACTATGTCAAAAATCAAAGCGATGAAAAAAAATTACACAGTTGTATCCGCGGAGTGGAACTCAAGCAGCTGCCGCATCTCTTGGCTTCCACGAATATGATTATTCATGGCGTGGAAGTGCCGGATAATATCCGCCATGATGATATGCTCTCGCGGCCGCTTACTGAATATGGTCCAAAAGATCGGGTTGATATTATCATGGCTAATCCTCCTTTTGGTGGTGTTGTTAAAGAAGGAGCAGAAAGAAATTTTCCTAGCGAATTTCGGACAAAAGAAACAGCGGATTTATTTCTGGTATTATTTATCCATCTTCTCAAAAATGGGGGACGGGCAGGAATTGTTCTGCCGGATGGGACGCTGTTTGGAGAGGGAGTAAAAACCAAAATCAAGCAAAAACTTTTGAGCGAATGCAATTTACATACGATTGTACGGCTGCCGCAAGGAGTTTTCAGCCCGTATGCCGGGGTGAATACGAATTTGTTATTTTTTGAAAAAGGCAGCCCGACCAAAGAAGTTTGGTATTATCAACTTCCGCTGCCGGAAGGGTTGAAGCAATATACCAAAGGCCGGCCGATCATGTTTGAGGAATTTGAACCGGTGAAGAAGTGGTGGGGAAATAGAAAATCAAATGGCAACGCCTGGAAAGTGTCCATCAAAGAAATTGAAGCGCGAAATTATAATCTGGATTTCAAAAACCCGAATGGCAATTCAAAAACTGCCCATAAAGACCCGAAAGAAATTTTAGAAAATATTGCCGCCGCGGAAAAACAAATCGTGGAGATTTTAGGGGAGATAAGTAAAGAAATATGAAATTTTCAAGAGAGATGTTAAATATATTAGGTTGGTCGGGAAAAAACGACGACTTTGTTATAGGAAAAGATAATTTTTCCGATCTTCAAATAAATTCAACCCCAGCGATTGAGCAATTTTATTATTTTTTTAATCAGAAGGAGAGAAAATTAATTAAACAGTTTGTTCTCAATGAAGGAAAACAAGTTGACTATATATGCAGAGTAACTTTAATAAAAAAGGATGATAAATTTACCCCTCGTTTGTCTTTTTCTGTGAGAGATAAAACAAAAAAGATAGTTGAGGAACCAGAAGCAAAACAGACAAACATAAAAGCGAACGTAAGCCTAGATCAATGCTACGATCATTTTTGGAAGCTAATTTCCTTTTTGCAATCAATAAGAGAAGTCAAAATACCACAAGATAGCTTCTCGCTTATTTCTCAAGGTGAAGCCGAAATCGTGACAGCTCTTCGCGGTCGTGATGCCTCAAGTATTGTGAATATTATTAAACAACTCTCAAATACAGAGGGCATCAAGCTCTCGCAAGAGGACATAAACCAACTTTTGAGGTGGCGGGAAAAGTTAGAGAAGTTTAAAACAGCGCTCGACACCAAAGTTTCTGATGAAAGGAAGTGGCAAAATTTCTTTGAACAGAATAAGTGGATTTTTGGTTATGGTCTTGACTATCATATTTTGAGACAGGAACAAACACAGCCCAATTATGGAGGTACTCGAGTTAATGGACGAGGAGGACAACGCGGAGATTATTTAACTTCAACAATGGGCGATTTTAGCTTTACCGTTCTAGTAGAAATAAAGACTCCCGTTGCACTATTGTTGCAGGGTACAAAAGAAATACGAAATGGCGCATGGAGTTTATCAAAAGACCTCACAGATGCCATTTCCCAAATTGAAGCAAATATTGCGATGTGGGAAAAAGACGGCTCACGACAGGATGATAATAAGGATAGACTCGAAACTGAAAATATTTTTACAGTTAAACCTAAGGGAATTATTGTAATCGGAAGCCTTTCGCAACTTGATACAAGGAGTAAGCGCGAAACTTTTCAGAGATTCAGAAAATCTATTCACGGAATAGATATTATTACGTTTGATGAACTTTTTGAAAGGGCAAAATTTATTGTCGAAAAAGATTAAATATCTTTAGAAAGATTATGACAACAGTAGATTTTATTCGTAAATTCCCAGAAATTAAAGAAAAAAATGGTAGATATTACTTCTATCTTGGAATCGTAGCTGGTTTAAGCTCCAAGGAAATTTCTGATGTCATAAATGATTGCTTAGAACAGGATATTCTAAAAAGAAAGATTTTCTTAAATAAAATAATGACTTCGGCCGCTAAATGGCCAAGAGATGAAAATAACTTTTTGTTTGATGAAGTTTATAGTTCAAAAAATTCCCTCTCCTCGTATTTCAAAAAAGAAAGTGCTTCAATGATTTTAATGGCTCTTTTCCCATATATTTCAAAAAATAACCAAAATAAACTAGCAGATCATTTTCTTCAATCCAAATACAAAAATAACCGTAAAAGGATCTATAAATATTTCTATAAAAACTGGTCCCCAAACTGCAAGAGAATTATAGAAAAAGCTTGGTATGATTTTAAAGACGAAGAAGCAATTGGCTTGGTAGTTTCAAAAATGCCTAAAGAATTTCTATTACAAAATTTTGATGAAATTTCAAATTATTTTGATGAGGATGAATTGACTTACGATTTTTTCCTAAAAATTTTGAGGAACAAATTCCTCGCTCGATTATACGATGATATACCATTGGAAATTCAGAAAATAAAGAATAATGACCCCATATCTTTTATATTTATTAAGAAAGAACGAGGCGAAAAGCTTGATATTGCTTGGGCGATTGAGATCTACAAGAAATATCCACAATCTAGATTTTTAGCAAGGTGGTATTCAGAAATGGGCCTCTGGGAAGATATTTTGCGAAAAAACCCTGATTTTTTGTCTCAATTAAAAATATGACTTGGCCAACAAAAAAATTAGGAGAAGTTTTAGATTACGAACAACCCGGAAAATATATTGTAAATTCCAAGAATTACAGTAGCGAATACAAAACGCCGGTTTTAACTGCGGGTAAAACTTTTATTTTGGGTAATACGAATGAAAAAGAAAATATCTTTCCTGCTGATAAATTACCGGTAATAATTTTTGATGATTTTACTACTGCAATACAGTTTGTTGATTTTCCATTTAAAGTCAAATCTTCAGCAATGAAGATTTTGCATATAAAAAAAGATGAAGCGGACGCAAATTATCTATTTTCTTTATTGCAGACTATCAAAGTAAATCATGTAACACACAAACGATACTGGATATCGGAATATTCAAAAATAAAAATTTTTCTTCCTCCTCTTCTCGAACAAAGGAAAATTGTGGCGAGGTTGGAAAAATTGCTGGCAAAAGTGAAAGAGGCGAAGCGCTTGCGCGCTGAAGCGCAAGAAGCCACACAAAACCTCCTCTCCGCCGAACTGCATAAAATTTTTGAAGAAGGAAAAAAGAAAGGATGGGATTTCTGCAATATTGGAGATAAGAAAATTATGAAAATGACTAGTGGCGGGACACCTTCTCGGGGAAATAGTGCGTACTATAAAGGCAATATCGCATGGCTAAAATCCGGAGAACTAAATGACAATGTTAGTATTTTGGATTCAGAAGAGCATATAAATGAAGCGGCAATAAAGAATTCCAGCACAAAAGTTTTTCCGAAAAATACAGTGCTTCTAGCTATGTATGGAGCCACAGCAGGGAAATTAGGAATTCTAGGAAAATCTGCAGCAACGAATCAGGCTATTACTGGAATGATATGCAATGAGCAAGAGCTAGATTTTAAGTATTTATTTTATGTACTTAATAATATCCGAAATAAAATTATTGCCAAAGCTTGGGGCGGAGCCCAGCCAAATTTAAGTCAAACTATAATAAAAAAATTTAAAATTCCGCTACCATCTCGTTCCGAACAAAAAAAGATCGTGGCGCGGTTAGATTCGCTGTCGGAAAAAATAAAAAAATTACAGGAATACCAAAAATCCACTCAATCCGATCTTGTCGCTCTCGAGCAATCTATTTTGCATAAATCTTTTATGGAATAAGTTAAATAAATTTTATTTATATGGATATTTGTGGTAAATGTGGAAAACAAATACAAGGAGGCTATTGCAAAAATTGCAAGAGAAAGACGCTAATTACAAATTCAAACTTTGAGCGTGGTTTTGACATTCCGCAAGTTCCTATGAGTTTTAATTCAGAAAATCCTATGTATAGTGGTTTTATTTTTAAGTCCAATCATGCAATGCATACTATAAAACTGGATGCAGATACTTCTTTTGGAAATTTAAATCTAATATTTTTTAATATTTCGATGGACATTGAGCAATTGAACGTACGAATTACAGAGTGTTTTAAATTATATGCGCTTGGAATGTACTATGATTTCAGCGCAAAAATTACTGATCATCAAAGAATAGTTGAAGAAATAATTTATTGGATGAGGCGGATTATCGATCGGTTAATATCTCTGCATTGGTTTTTATTTGAGTCTAGAAAAAACAAGACTTATCCAAAGGTTATAAAAATTGATTCCATTGGAAAGCTTTTAAATTTAACAAATGGCGATGACTTTAAAAAGGAATATACCGAGAGAGACTTGGATTTTTTGAAATTCTTAAATGAAGCGTCGAATGCCTACAAACATTCTTTTGTACATGGAAAATTCCATCCTCAAGAGTTGGAAAAGAAGAACCACTAGTTATTACCCTCGGAATGATTAATAATAATGTTTTAAAAGAACAAAAATATAATCATAAATCTCTTGCAGAAGTTGTGCTAATGTTTATCTCTTTTTATAAAGAAGAAAGAGATAAATTGGAAAAATATAAGCTACAATAAATATATACCTCCTGTTCCCGAGTAAAAAAAGATCGTGGCGCGACCGGATGCGCTGTCGGAAAAAATAATAAAATTACAGGAATACCAAAAATCCACGCAGTCAGATCTTGAACGCCTGGAACAATCAATCCTGCATCAAGCTTTTGCCGGTAAATTACATACCTCCCTCCAAAGGCGGGTAAAAATTACATAATTCAGTATGTAATAAAATATAATAAAAATAATACAAAAATCTATGGCTAAAAGACCCCAAAACGAAAGCAGTATCCGCAAGCTGACTAGGCTTGGCAGGAAAAGTATTTGCGTTACCATCCCGATTGAAATCATCCGCGAATTCGGATGGAGAGAGCGGCAGAAAGTGGTCGTCAAAAAACAGGGGAAGAAAATTGTAATTGCCGACTGGCAAAAAACATGAAATCAATTAAAAGCCTTTTAAGCAAAAAAATGAGCGAGGCGAAGTTCCGCGCCAAACAGCCTTGAACGACAAGGATATTTTTTACGTTTTTAAAAAAGTCATCCAGGAAGAATTCGGCAATGTCGGCGCCGCCAATCTGAAGCCGGACTATTTCGGCAAAAATATTCTGCATATCAAATCCGAAAGTTCCGCCTGGGCCTCGGAACTGTGGCTTAATAAGAATTTAATTTTGCGAAAACTGAAGAAAAAACTGGGCGAAGGCGCGGTAAAGGAAATAAAACTCAAATAACCCGCATTTATTTGATCCCGGGGGCGTCTTAGCGTAAAATTAGGATATAGGCAGATGTTCGCTGGCGAATAATGTAAATAAAATATTTTAATAAATATTAAAAAATAAAATGGAAACAAAAAATGAAAAAAAGGGAGCGGGCAAGGTTTTGCTTAAAATATTTCTGATTTTATTTTCGGTATTTATTGTGCTGGCGATTGTCGGCGGTGTTGTGCGCGGTATTTCCGGCGATAAAACGCTGACGCTGATATCAATGGTTAAAAGAATAATCGGCGGAGAAAACATTATCCAGAAAAGCGGCAATCAGGCGGGGAATGTGCTGGCCGCGTCCACGGAAGACAGTAGCGCGGAAATTTTCAATCCCAACCAAAAACTCAAAATGAAACTAGCGGCGGCGGACAAATCTTTGTGGCCGGAAAGCGTTGTCGGCGGGCTGTATCAGCTGGATCCAAGCCAGGACAGTTTTGACCAGCCCTTAAGTTTTAGAATAAAACTCAAAAAAGATCCGAGTCCTTGGTTTTCCTTGGGCTATTGGCATCCGGAAACCGGCCAATGGGAACAACTGCCGACTGTCAAAGTGGCAGAAAATACTTACCAGACAGTTCTGTTGCACGCAAGTTTAGTCGGCGGAGCGGAATCTGACAGTTATCATCCGACTTTCATGGATGGAGAAAATCAGGATATGGGCAACGCTGTCGGAGAAGAGCTGAAAAAAATCCAGGGAGAAAATATGAGTGGAGAAGACCAAGGAGGCAGCTGGGAAAAGGTTTGGAACAAAATGAAAGAGCTGGCTGATAAGGTAATTGGCGATTTTTGCGCCAATAAAAGCCCTGCATCAATCCATGATTTTCTTGCCGCCTGGGCAGCGGTTCAGCAGCTGGGATTTAATTCTTTGGACGCCAAGTTCGCTAAAGCCTTTTATACGGACTGCGGCAAGAAAAAAGAAAATGCGGGTTATACAATTATGCAGCTTGATACTTATAACACAGCCGTAAACCTAAATTTTATGCAGGGGGCATATAAGCTCAATTCAAAAAATAAAACGCAGGTTATTTCCACCGGATGGCCGGAAAATAAGACAAGCGAGGAGGCCTATGTGGATAAAGACGCTCCGCCTGCCTGGAGGGCGCTGTGGGAAGTCTACCAGGGTTCGATCTTAGCTTCTGACATAGACCAGAAATTGTATAAGGAAGAAAAATCGGCGGATCTTTACGGGCTCATTGACTTCAAAGCTAAAACCGGCGGCGAGGGCACGGCTCTGCAAATTCTTCATTTTGACCTGACGAATGTGAAAGAGGGCGGGACTTTTCCAATCGCGGTAACTTTCAACAGCGGACTGATGTTCCGGACCAACGGAAACAAATTAAGCGGGATGGTGATTATCAAGGACCAGGACGGGACATATCGCTGGCAGAAAAGTGACAACAAAGATTTTACTGAGGATTTTGGCACTCCTGCCGCGACGACGATGACCGGAATACTGCTTAAAGACAGCGGGGATGCCGGAGCAATCATCGGATTTCAGGAACAATATTTCACGCCGGAACAGATGGAACAAATGAAACAAGTCCAGGCTATCGCCCAGACCGGCCCGGCGGAACTCAAAAATCTCTGGGGAGAAAACGGAAAACCCAATTTTATGAGCGGAGATCTTCTCCCCAAGCCTCTCGCGATCAAAGCCAATGCTGTGCAGGACAAAGAATATAACGATGAAGATGATTACAAGGGTGACGACGCCAAACTCAAGAGCCAAAGAGAAAAAGATGCAAAACAGAAACAGGAGGAGGAGGCTAAGAAAAATAAAGATGAAAACGCAAACAACGGAGAAAACGCCAGCGGTCTGCCGGAGTTGGACCCGGAAGGCCAGCTTAAGCTAACAAATTAGAACAATAGGCAAAGACATGAAATATGAGCAACTGAATTTATATGGCGATGATAAAGAGCGCTTCAAGGCTCGGGGAAAAACGCCGGAAGAGCTGGAAAAGGAAACCAGGGAGAATACCCTGGAAAATAGGATTATTAAATTTATTGACGAAGAAGAAAAAAAGAAAAAAATAAAAAGAGAAGATGAATTAAATAGCAATCAGATAATTGAGCTGACCAAAAAGTTTATTGGGGATTCCGAGGAGGAAGATTTTTATTCAGTTAAAAAAATACTGGTGAAGAAACTTTTGCAGAAAGGATATAGTTTAAGCTCATTAGTCATGGACGTCGAAATTAAAGAAAAAAATTTGCATTTGTTCGGAAAAGAGGAAAACAGGGATATTGAAAAAAGTCCTGCCGATGAGAAACCAACCAAGGAAGAGATAAGGAAGATACGCGATAAACTGCCCGGTCCGTACAAAGGCCTGCCGACAGGCGATTTGGACTAATTGGAAAAAGTAAATTAATGATTTAACAGACGGGCTGCATCCAAATTCAAAAGGACATGAAAAAATATTCCAAAGGATTAAGGATTTTTTAGAAGAACATAGGCGGGTTTAGGCGGGTATTGACAAGACAACTTATGTTTGATATAATCAAAAGTTAAAATTTTTGTTCTATAAAAACCAATTTTTTTAAAAAAAGGAGGTTATTGCATGAGTAATGATGGTTATCCGGATGGAAGGTCGTTTGTTAAAGATTTTGAGATCTCGAAAGAATTGGGAGACAGGATCCATGAGGGTATCATTGCCGGGGGCGGTTATTATGTTAATCATGGCAAGTTTATTAATGTGGAAAACATTCCGGCTGCTCCGGAATATTTTCCGGATGTTCAGCTTGTTCTTTTTGAAGAAGCTCGGGCGAAAAGGCATCGTGAGCAGAAAAAGGAACGGCGCTTCTGGCAGATCGTGCACGGCATAAGCCGTTCGGGAAAAAAAAGAATGGTGCGCGAATTCCGAACTCCTCTCAGCGATAGCGATCGCCGGGCATTTATACGAGCACGAGGCTCCGACGGGGCTATACACAGGGCGGGATAAGGTTCTCCCCCCGAAACATTGGCAAATTGCCTTTTTCAATAAAAAGCGGGAGAAAAAGCAGAAGATTTTAGCGGAAATGATATTAATAATCTTCTTAAGCAGGCTGTCGGGCTTCAAGAAAGGATTTTCGGAGAGGAGCGAAACGGAATTTTTTGCATGCGCGGGAATTTTAAAGAACTTATGGCGGCCAAGATTTGTTCCGTGCTTCTTAAGAAAAAAATGATCCGCACAGATTTGTTCCAGTGCGGTCTTTATCTGGCGCAGATGATGTCGGGCATGATGGCCAAAATACCGCAGTCTTATTATGCCGTTGATTATTTCATTAAAGGTTTTGAAGATGAAAATCCGCTGATCATAAAAGAGGGAGCTGATTATTGCGCCATGCTTTGCATTTTTTTTGAGGGCAGAAGAGGATGGAGGGCCATGAAGCCGAAAGATTATGAAAAGCTGGGAGCAAGTTTGTATTTTGCTTACTATGATCTGTCGCATAAACCCATCGGCTGGTATATGAGCAAAAACTTTAAGGAAATGGTTCCGATTGCCAGGAGGTCAATAGAGAGTTTAAAAAATTGATTAATATTTAAGAAGGGAGCAATCTTAATACGCTCCCTTTTTCATTTGACTTCCGGGTCTTTTTGGCGCTTGCCCCGTTAGATCTTTACTGTAAGATTTTAATGGGGTAGGATGGGGGTAGGGTAAGTATTATAATACGTATTAAAATAAGGAGTATGACCAGGAGAAAAATTGAGGAAAAAAATATAAGGAAAATAACACGGGTGGGGAAGACGAGTTTGGCGGTAACTCTGCCGGCTGAAATGGCTAAGGATTTAGGCTGGCGCGAAAAACAGAGAGTGAAAGTCACGCGCATCAAAGGTTTACCCCGTTAAATAGAGATGTTTTATTTAATCAGGGCGGGTTACAAATCAGGGATTATAGGAGTAAAAAATGGCTTAAAATAGGCATTTAAAAATAGAATGTATAGCTTTATTGACAAAATGTATAGATTTGCTATTATGACTGTAGGGGGAAAATTTTATGGAAAAAAATGATTTAATACCTATCAGTGAGGCAGCCAGAATATTGGGCGTTTCCATTATGACGCTTAGGCGGTGGGACGAAGCCGGACGCCTTTTATCGATCAGAAAACAACCTAAAAGCCATCGCTATTACAGAAAAGAGGACATAGAATTTTTTTTAAGCGATCTGTTGCAAATGGCCCGTGCCTGGGTCATTGCCGGAAAAAATTTTTCAGAAGAACTGTATTGCCAAAATAGCGCGGTTTTTCAGTCGCGCTTGGTGAGAATGGAAAACCTGCTGATGCAAAATCAAAAGACCAAGGAAATATTTTCCTTGATTGTGTCCATGGCCGGGGAAATCGGCAATAATTCCTTTGATCACAATCTGGGGCAATGGCCGGATACACCCGGAGTATTTTTTGGCTATGACCTGAATAAAAAGCAGATAGTTTTGGCGGACCGGGGGCTGGGCATTTTAGAAACCTTAAAAAGAGCCAAGCCCGACTTGAAAAACCACGTGCAAGCATTAAAAGTGGCATTCACTGAAATAATTTCCGGGCGCTCTCCGGAAAACAGGGGGAACGGATTGAAATTTGTCAGAAAGATTATTTCCCAAAATCCGATCAATTTATTTTTTCAGACTGGCAACGCCCAACTGCAATTGAACGGAGGGAGCCCTGATTTAAAAATAACGGATTCAAAAGACAGCTTTCGCGGCTGTTTAGCCCTAATCTCTTATTAACTATTTAACTATGATTATCGAGCTAAAAAAATTCGGCACAACGCTTATCTCCCGCCAGACCGGGAAGGAGGCGTTTTTGGCGTTCCAGCCGGCGCTGAAAAATGTGAAAAATGACGAAGCCGTTGAGATTGATTTTGCGGGAGTATTAACCTTTTCTCCTTCATGGGGAGATGAGTTTTTGACGCCTTTATTGGAAAAATACGGAGAAAAGCTGCTGCTAAAAAACACCAGCAATCCTTCTGTAAAAGTTACTCTGGAAATGCTGCAAGAATCGCTTAATAAAAAGTTTAACGTTGTTTAATCAAGCCACGCGCGTCAAAGTTTACCCCGCCTGCCCCGTAGTAAGCTACTTGTCCCGTAGTCAACCCTGTTGTACTACTGAGATGCTTTACTTCTGGGGTATTATAATACGTATTATAATACTTACTAATAAATACTAATTATATATTTATGACCAGGAGAAAAATTGAAGAAAAAAATGTTAGGAAAATAACCCGGGTGGGGAAGACGAGTCTGGCGGTAACTCTGCCGGCTGAAATGGCTAAAGACTTAGGCTGGCGCGAACGCCAGAGGGTGAAAGTCACCAGGGTCAGTAAGGGAATTTTAATCAGAGATTATTGGAGTAAATAATAAAGCCTGCCCCGTGTCAAGCGCCTCGCTTTGGTACTGGAGTTATCCACAAGGCGGGGAAGTCTAATATTTTGTATGGAATTAACTTTAGATAAAAATTTAGCTATAAAATATACAAGTCAATCTCAGATTGCAAGAGTTTTGACTGAGAGTTGGGTTGAACAAGAAATTTTCTGTCCAAATTGTGGAGACAGAATTAAAAGTTATGCAAATAACAAGCCCGTCGCAGATTTTTATTGCAAGAAATGTTCCGAAGATTTTGAGTTAAAATCCAAAAAAGGAAAACTAGGAAAGAAGATTCCAGCTGGCGCTTATTCAAAAATGATAGAAAGATTAAATTCTAGGCAAAAACCACATTTCTTTTTTATGGGTTATTTGGCAGCGTTACTTGTAAATGATTTTTTTGTAGTTCCTAAATATTTTTTTATTCCGGAAATTATTGAGAAAAGAAAGATGCTGGCAGAAAATGCTCGAAGGGCTGGTTGGATTGGTTCTAATATTTTATTTTCTAAGATTCCAGCTTCGGGCAAAATTTTTTATGTCGAAAATGGTAAGGAGACTTCTAAAAAAGAAGTGTTGCGGAAATGGCAAAAAACCGCATTTTTGAAAAAAGTAAAAAAACCAGAATTAAGGGTTGGCTTCTGGACACTATGAATTGTATCGACAAAATTGGCAAAAAAGAATTTTCTCTGGATGAAGTTTATGTTTTTGAAAGAGAATTGAAAATCAAACATCCGGGCAATAATTTTATTAAAGACAAATTGCGGCAGCAATTGCAAGTTTTACGCGACAAAGGCTATCTTGCATTTGTTAGCCCGGGCAAATATAAATTATCTATTTGACACAAGCTTGGAAACGATCAACAATTGATCAGAAATAAACATTAATCTGGTCAATTTTATGAAAATTTCAAGAGAACTGGCGATTAAAATTTTGAAATATTTAGATCGGCACAAAAACTTTTACTTTCCGTTTCTAGTGATGTGTAAGGAATATACCGAAGAAGACGATGATTTTGTGGAAATTGAACCGGAAGAATGGAAAATGATAAAATCCGACAATAGATACCAGACGTTTGAATTGTGGGAAAATTTACAGAATTTATATGAAAACACTATTCAGTTGATGGCAAAAGGATTTCTGGAAAAAATTACCGGCGAATCTTTAGAGAAGCATATTGCAAAATTAGTGAAAAATTATCGCAAAGAATGGAAGGAAGAACCACGGGAGAGTGAGAATATTGAAGAATTCGGGTTAAACGAATTTATTGGTGGCAAAGCAGAGGCATTTGAAGATTGTTTGGAAATAATACGGAGTTACAGAAAATAGGCTGAAAAGATTTACGGATTCAGGAGCATAAAATTCAAAAAAATCCTGAAAAGGCGGTTTGAAAAGTTATAAAATTCTTAAATAAAAATATGGACACATATTCCTGGTACCAACAACTCATAAAACCTGATTGGGCGCCGCCTAGTTGGCTATTTGGGCCTGTATGGACCTTTCTTTACATTCTAATCGCCATCTCTTTCGGCACAGTATTTTATAAAACCGCCAAGGGACAGCTGGCGTTTATTGTGGCTCTGCCATTTATTCTTAATCTGATTTTTAACTTTGCTTTTACGCCCTTGCAATTCGGCTTGCAAAATAATTTTTTGGCGGCGATTGATATCCTGCTCGTACTCGCGACACTCATTTGGGCGATGATTGCCATTTATCCGCATGCCAAATGGATCGCCTGCGTCCAAGTCCCGTATCTTGTCTGGGTTGCCTTCGCAACCGTCTTACAGCTCACTATTGCTTATCTGAATTGGAAATAATCACAATTAATTACTTACTAAAAAATCCTGACCCTCCATAGACGGGCAAAAAAGGCAAGCGGGAATATATAGAATTTTGGGATAAATTATACCAATTTCCATAAAGTGACTTTAAATTAACTTGACAGGAAGCATTTGTCCTGCTATATTTTATTATCAGATCTTTACAAAATTATAGATAAAGGAGATAGAAGATGATTAAATTAAGGCCGCATCATATATCCAATATTGCTCAGTCTTTTCTTATGGGATTCTCAGATTTTGAGGATCTGTTCAGGGAATACGGCGAACAATTTCAAAATTACACTGCCATGATTCACGCCTCTGTCATATTCAATCAATCAGAAAGGATTCTTATTGTTGGCGGGCTGGATGATATTTGCGATAATCCTTACGTAATATGCCCGAAAAGAGAAGAAGCGTGCAGTAACGCAATTTCAGTCAGGGATGGCCTATGTCAAACAAAATACGGCCTTATCGTCGGAGAGATGTATTCGGCGGCAGAAATTTTGTCTATCGTCGGGAGTTTTAAAGAAAGAACGGGCCTAAACACCCCGGAGGAATGGCTCGCATCTCTTTTTATGTTAGATCAGCCATGCAAACTTCTGAAATAAATAAAATAATTAAAGGAGGTTTTTTATGGAAGTGCTGGCAAGAAATGATGTAGAGCGTTTTTTCTGCAAAGTCTGCGATGCTCGCGTGGATCTGTGCAGATGTGAAAAATCTCATGACTATGGATGCTGGGACTGCGGTCCTGATTGCGAAATCGATAATCGCCGGAAAGCCAAAAAGGCACTGGCAGATCATCTCGCAGCCGGCTTTTCAGTCCCGAGCGTACGCCCCAGCAAAATGCTTGAAGAAACGGAACAGAGGTCTTCCTGCTGCGGAGCTAAACTGAAAAGGATGATGAAAATCCGGCGCGTTTCCGGCATACTGGACGTTTATTACGCTTTTCATGTTTGCTCCGGATGCGGTTTGATGTACTATCTGCCGTGAGAAACAGCAGTTCTTTATAAAAGGAGGCATGACAATGGCGAGAAAATCAAATCTTAAGCCGGGAATGAAAATGTGCAACAACATTTCCGGCATCGTTGGCGAAGTCAGAGGGGAAAAGGGAAAACTACTACGATGTGCGAGACGGTGCGTTCAGGTTCGCTTCAGGACTAAAACAGGCAAGAACAAAGGCAAATATTCATATGCGATCTGGAACGTGGCAAACCTTGAGCATGTTGAATAGCACTTCTTTCTTGAAAAAGGGCGATGAACTTCACCGCCCTTTTTATAATGCTATAATAAAGTTATATAATTAATTATTTACCTCAAAAATTTTATCTACGTAGGTACCTCAGTAGGTACTTCCACCCCGAGTTAAATAAATTCCTATTTAATCCCAGAAGTAAAGCATGGCTTGCTACAGGACAGGCGGGGCAAGAAAAATCCTGCAAAACAAATTTATCATTTCCCAACGACCGTTTTATTATGTTAAAAATGAAATCCAAAAAAATCCCGGGAAGGCTGTTTTTTTTGTCTTGACAACCGGGAAAATCGGTGTAAGAATTAATCAAAAAGTTGAACCTTAAAAAGGAGGAAAATATGATCGCAGGATTGATTATCGAGCATTACCTGACTTGGTTTCCAGACATAAAGTCTTTTTATTTTGCTATGTTCAAGCCCTTTATGAGAGCGGGGGATGATCAAAGAGAATACGAACCCATTGAACATTTTCCCTCTCATCCCGTGTTTGAAGTCAGAGTTCCAAAACTGCTGTCAGAAGTGAACCTTTGCAGTTATCTGGAAGAAAAATTCCATGATTACAAGGAAAAAATCAGGAAGAAGAAAGGTGGAATGTGTGCCTATGTCGGCTACATTGATGAGGAGTCATTCGGGTTCGTTTCCAAGGTTAAGCTGAAGAATGGCAAGATGCTTTGGCTCAAGCTTATAGACTTCAACCGCTCTATCTCTCCAAGGAATTTGAAGAGGGTCGAGCTGGCCTTGAAACTCTTAAAAACAGGGCCAGGCCTCATAATCGACTCAGGCAATTCCTACCATTTCTATGGCGAAGTTATTTTCCAAGACTACACAGACTGGCGCAAATTCTATCGGGGAGGAAGAGGGGATTATTTATTGGATTATAGAATGGCAATAACATTATGGCCCCAAAGCGCCATTAGGGTGATAGGTCGCAATTGGCCGCGTTTAACTCTCAAACAGGGATTTGGCATGTTGAGAGTCAATCAGTGCAGTGTGAAACCGCTCGATCCAAAACTGGAAAAATATTTTCTGGGAGGAGAACTGGGTGTAAGACCGTTGCCAGGCGCACCATGTATGGATAAATTTCGAAAGGTTTTGCAAAAGGCTGTACAAATGCGTGATTTAATTCAAACTGACATAGAGCGTCAAAAAATAATTGACAGTTGGCCGTATTTTAAAGAAAGTCGATATTGCCAGCTTCCATGTAATTTTCAGGGCAAATTTTTAAGTTGTCCTACCGCTACCCATTGAGGTAGCGGCTTTTTTTATATTGTTTTGGTGTTATAATTTAATTACGTAATTAAATCCTACACCTTCATCACCGGGGGATGAAATTCCACCCTATTAAATAAAACCGCATTTAATCCCAGAAACAGAGCTTCGCTCGCTACGGGACAGGCGGGGCAAGAAAAATCCCCAAAAGCGGGTGAAATACAGAAATGTATTAATTAATAGGAGATAATAAAACTATTCGAACAAAATAAATGATACAAGCTTTTGCCGACTGGCTCACCCGGGACATATTTTCAATCCCGACCGCAACGCATCTCTACGATGCCGTTAATTTTTTCATATACGACACGCTCAAAATTTTCCTCCTTTTGTCCGCTATAATCTTTTCCATTTCCATTATCCGCACATATCTTCCGCAGGAAAAAATAAGAGATATGCTTTCCGGCAGAAAGGGATACTGGGGGAACGTTCTGGCTTCGCTCCTGGGAATTTTTACGCCTTTTTGCACCTGCTCGGCCATTACGCTTTTCATCGGATTTTTGGAAGCAGGCGTGCCGCTGGGCGTGACGTTTTCTTTTCTGGTGGCTTCGCCCATGATCAACGAAGTGGCGCTGGTGCTTTTACTCGGACTTTTCGGCTGGAAAATCGCGGCTATTTATATCGCGAGCGGCCTGGTTATTGCGATTTTGTCCGGAATAATAATCGGAAAGTTAAAGATGGAAAAATTGGTGGAGGATTTTGTTTTCAACAGCCGGCTTACGGAGGAAGCGGGAAAAAGCATGGGATGGAAAGAAAGGGCGCTTTATGCGCGCGGTTATGTTTTTCAAATAATAAAAAAAGTCTGGATTTATATTCTGGCCGGAATCGGGATTGGCGCCTGGATCCACGGCTATGTGCCGACTGATTTTTTGGCCCAGTATGCTTCATCTGACAAATGGTACGCGGTGCCGCTGGCGGTGCTGATCGGCATTCCGCTTTATTCCAATGCGGCGGGAGTAATTCCGCTCGTTAAAGTCTTTGCGGAAAAAGGCGTGGCGCTGGGGACAAGTCTGGCTTTCATGATGTCGGTGACAGCGCTTTCTTTTCCCGAGTTTCTGATTCTCAAAAAAGTCATGAAATTGAAGCTGATTGCCATTTTTGCCGCCATTGTCGGCGCGGGCATAATTCTTACCGGCTATCTGTTCAATCTGATTTTGGGGTGACGATTTTGGAAAATTAAAAAATCCCTAAAAGCGGTCGGGATTAACATAAAATCAATCTGGATATAGAATAAAATATTCTAAAAACAAAAGCAGTTCTTAAAAAAAGGAGGATATATGGCACATCCTGTTTGCCTGTTTTTTAACTACGAAGATATTCAGGATAGCGGCAAACTTTCTATCCTGAGGGCCGATTACCATGAACAAGCATTAAATATGTTAAAACACATGGGGATTATAAACAAAAATTAGTACTTTTGGCAAAGTGCCATGGACAGCAATCCAGACCTTCTGCCTTTTTTTATTTGAGGCTATCGGCCTTATGTTTTATGGAATGTTGGTATGCACTGTCACGCTGTCCGAATCCGTGTTTCCGTTTTTATCTTCAACTGCCACTTTAATTTCTAAATTAGCGATTTTTTTGCTGTCGGGAACCGCGTAATTATAAGAAAAGGAAGAAGAGTTTTGCGAAGCGGCTTCATTGCCGTCAACAAAAAGCGTAACTTTTTTTATGCCATAACCGGCGGAAATTTTAGCGCGGACCGGAATGGAAGCGGTAATAAAAGTAGCTCCGCTGCCGGGTGAAGAAAGAGAAATGGAAGGCTTATAGCTTTCAAAATCGCTGGACTTGCATTCGTCTTCCGGAGCCGAATCGGTGATATATTTTTCATTTTTATCCACCCATTTTTGCACTCCTTTTTCCCAATTTTTGTATTGCGGGTCGCTTTCCGGATCTTTCGGCGCGTCGCCGCGCGGATCATCCTTGTTCACGTAATAGAGAATATCATGGCCGGTGAAAAACGTTTTCTTTTTCTGCTTGCTTGACGGGCAATTGTCGCTGGCCAGGCAATATTTATTATTTTTCCCCGGGATTTCGCAGACCTTGATTTCAGAAGTCATATCCTGCTTGCCGTCAAGAATATCTTTTCCGGTTTCTTCCTTTTCATATTTGGGAAACTGTTCAATATTATAATTGCCCAGAACTTTGTCCATAAAAGCTCTCCAAATGGGAGAAGCCACATAGCTTCCGTCAGCTCCCTGGGCCATAGGAGCGTTGTCGTTGTTGCCGGCCCATACGCCTGCGACGAGAGACGGGGTATAACCGATTGTCCAGCCATCGCGCCATTCATTGGTGGTTCCGGTTTTGGCGGCGACCGGGCGATCGGTAAACTTCAAAGGATTATTCTCGCCGAAAATCGGAGCGCGCAAATCATTGGTGGATAAAATATAATCCAGCATAGCCACATATTTTTCTTCCACCGCGCGGTTGCCGGGAGTGTCCCGGTATTCTTCTAAAACTTTTCCAGTGGCGTCCATAATTTTTAAGATAGCTGTTTTTTCGCGATAAACTCCGCCAGTGGCCAGAGACCCGAAAGCGTTTACATGGTCCAAGAGCTTTACTTCGCCTCCGCCCAATACCAGGGAAAGGCCATAGCGGTCAGGCTGGTTAAGCGTGGTAATCCCCAGCATGCGGGCAGTATCAATGGAATCTTTGACGCCGGCCAAATACAGGGTTTTTACAGCCGGGACGTTTAGGGACATGCCCAGGGCATCTTTCATTTGCAAGAGCCCCCGGTTTTTATCATCGTAATTTTTTGGATTATAATCCTGTCCGGTATCAGTCGAAAAATTAGTGTCCGTGTCCCAGAGCTGGGTTTCGGGGGTGAAGCCTTTTTTAAAAGCCGTGAGATAAACATAAGGCTTGAAAGAAGATCCCGGCTGCCGGTCGCGGATGGCGACATTAACCTGGCCGTCAATGGATTTGTCAAAATAATTCTTGGATCCGACCATGGCCAGAATCTGGCCGGTTTTGGGGTCAATGGCCACCAGGGAAGCGTTTTCCGCGTTGTATTTTTTCAGATTGGCTTCGGCACCCTCTCTTACCGCTTGTTCAGCAATCTGCTGCTTGTCCCAATCCAGGGTGGTGTAGACTTTGAGGCCGCTTTTTTCCACATTCTGTTCCCCGTATTTTTTTTCCAGATATTCCTTAACATACATCACGAAGTGGGGGGCGGAAATATTTTCCGTGGAAGGTTTGACTTTAGCGAGAACATCCACTTTTTTAGCTTCATCAGCCTGTTCGGAAGTGATATAACCAAGCTTAGCCATCTGTGTGAGCGCGTATTCCTGACGGGCTTTTAAATTTTCCGTATGGGATCCATTGGGGGAATAATAAGTCGGAGCCTGGGGAAGGGAGGCCAATAAGGCTGATTCATCAAGCGTCAGTTCGCGGGCGTGCTTGCCAAAAAAGGTCTGCGCGGCGGCTTCAACGCCGTAAGCGTTTGAGCCGTAAGGAATTTCATTGAGATACATTCCCAAAATTTCATCCTTAGAAAACTTTTGTTCGAGTTCCAAGGATAAAATGGCCTCCTTGATTTTGCGCGAAAAAGTTTTTTCCGGGGTAAGAATGGATTGCTTGACAAACTGCTGGGTGATGGTTGAGCCTCCCTGGGTGGTTCCGCGCCCCAGGATGTCTTTGGCGGCGGCGCGCAAAATTGCGGTGAGCTCAATGCCGTAGTGGCCGTAAAAATTCTGGTCTTCCAGGGCAATGGTCGCGTATCTGATGGCGTCCGGCATCTCCGCGAATGGAATTTGGGTTCTTTTTTCCTCGCCGTGGATATCATAAAGAATATGGTCGCCGGTCCGGTCATAAATTTTTGTCGATTCGGCCACAAAACGGCTGCTGACTTTTCCGGGACTGGGCAGGTCCTTGGCGAAATAAACAAAGACGCCGGTGATGAACAGGAAAACCGCCACGCCGAAATAAAGTGCGATTTTCCCGGCAATTTTCCAGCGCTCTTTTCCTGAAGCGCTTTTAAAATCTCTAAATGAGACGAAAATATGGGGCATATTTGATAAATTAACTTTTTACGAAAGTTGGTTAGTAGTTTACTGTTTTTTGGATTATTTATCAAGCGGATGAAATGGAGTTTGCGACATAATATAAAGAACATTGCGATGTTCTGATCCGACGAAATCATTTCTCTCATCTGGCGAAGCCTTTGCATTATGAATGTCAATAAGGAAATTTCCATCGGGCGCCAGCGAGCGATCCGCTTCCGAGAGAATGTTTTTTTCAAGATCAGATTTGTATCCGCAAATTTTTGCGCATACAAGGAATTCGAATTTATTATCCAGCGAAATCGTTTTGAAATGATTACGAATAATTTCTTCAATATGCCTGATCATCCCTACATAGATGTCCAAGTCATCCTTTTTTATCGCTATGCTGTAAAAGCCAGACGCTCCAATAATACAATGCGTGAGAAAATAAATCTGCAACTCAAAAGATTCATCCGGATAGGATGTTCCGATCCGAAGATATTTTTTTGGATCTGTTCTGGATTTTTTTGTTCCAAGATAATCATCGAGCATATACAGATAATTGATGGCATGAGTAGAAAGAATCCGCATAGCTTCCTCGTCATTCTCGATGGCATATTTTAAGTCGAGCAGATCATCATCTGAAACTAACTTGCGGATATATACATGAAGGTCTGTTTCATATATTTCTCTTACGAAAAGATTTTTAAACAGGAGCCCAAGAAATGGCTCGAGATGGGGATATTTTTTGAAATACGCCTGCCGCGCCTCTTTTGCAACCATTCGATTTCCATGTTCCGGTATGTGCGTGAAAATTTCCTTGAGCCTTTTTCGATAACCTTCTTCAGAATTTCCGATGTATTGTGCCCGAAGTTCATTAAGTTTGTTTTTGAAGAAATTATTGCCACTCCAGAGATAGCGGCGAGAGAGGAAATGAAATTTCTTATCGCCGAGGAGATGAATCTGCGATTGATATTCTTCGGAAACAATGTCTAACAGGGGTCGTTTCTCCCTTCCGATCATGCGTTTGCAGTATTGAACGATTTCTCCTGCGACATCAATGCCGGTTGCCTCTTGGAAGCCTTTCCACTGCGGAACAGTATTTACCTCTAGGAAAAAATATTCACCGGTTTCTTCATTATAAATAATGTCGACTCCGCAAATGGTGAGCTCAAAAATCGAGGCGACAGTCGTGCTAATCCGGCGTAATTTTGCCAGAATCTTTGGATCGGTAACGGCCTCGGCGCTTCCACCTCGAGAAAGATTGTTTAGAAAACCGCCCTCTTGAGCTGTTCTTTTAATGGCACCGAGCATTCTTCCTCCAAGTATGAATGCGCGGTAATCACCCGAGTTATTGATGAAGTTTTGATACACCTGCTGATTGATATCTTTCGCAACTCGACGAAGATCTTCTTCGTTTTGAACAAATTCAACTCCCTTACCCTTCGAGCCCTTGTTAGGTTTTTGAATGAATGGATAGCGGAGCGTTTTATTTTTTATCGCGGTTTCTATTTCCTGTATAGATCGGAATATGAAAGTGGGAATACACTTTATCGTCTTCGTTTTCTTCTGCACATATTCTTGCTGGAATGCTTTTTCAGTCGCTCGCGGAAGACGCGCGAGACAACGGTTAATGAGCGGGCGTTTTTTGAGGATTGCGTTCATCATATCAAAGCGGTTGATCCCGCCGCCAAGAGAGGATGAGCGCCACAGGACGATATCGCCGAGATTTTCCGGAATACTTCCCGGTTTTGTGATGTCTCGGACATCAATGTTGACTTCGAATTTTGGAGCGGCCTCTTTTAATCTCTCAACCTGCCACTCGGAGTTTTTGCAAATAATTGTAATTTTCATAGTCCTTATTAAGCAGATTGTTTATTAAAAATGTCCTTGAGGATATTCCTTATCACCCGGCGAGGTTTCCCGATTGTGGGCTTATAATGAATGCTTAGACTCGGAAAACTGTTTGTTTCTAGAAAAGAGACCCTTTGCTTAGCGGGATCAATCGAAATATCTTCGCAGATAAGATCTACTCCTGCTAGCTTCATATTTACTGCCTGAGCTGCTTTTTGAACCAGTCGCAGGATGTCTTCATGGACGACATCCGTGCAATCTATCGATGAACCGCCTTCCGCGAGGCATGAATTTTCTTGAAGCGACACACAGAAGTCTTTTTTCGGGACATTATCCAGCGAGAGATTATTTTTGTTGAGTGTCTGCAACACTTTTTCATTGATGAGGATTTTTTCCTGGAGGTCGCTATTTTTTTTGTGTATGAGTGTCGCGATAGTGTCAACTCCATTCCCGATTATCTGAGGCGGAACAAGTTCCAGTGCCCCGAGAAGACGACCTTTATAGATGAGTACGCGGTATTCTCTTCCAAAAGCCATTTCCTGGACGATAAAGCTTCCGTCGGAATTTCCTACGATTTTTGCAAGTTCTTGAAAAGAGACAATATTCGTATGAATACCGATGCTTTTCTTCCCATTTGATTTTTTGAAAATGACGGGAAAGTTTAAATTCAAACCTGCGGCATCTTGAGGGAATGAGGCAATGTTTCTGAAGTAACGGCTTCGTGGAAACGGAATATTTTCCCGCTCCCAGAGACGATAAGTGATTTCCTTGTTTTTTGCCAGAACCGCGCTTGCAGACGATGAATTATCCGCAAAAGAAAACACTTCTTTCACGATTATTTTTTGAGAATCGTTTCCTATCTCGACGACCTCTTTTTCCGGATAAATGACATCTGTAGTCAGTCCTAATTTGTGAGCTTCTTCCAAGAGAAGTTTGAAGTTTTTAGTCATGAGTATATTTTATTTATTTACATCAATTAAAAATTTCCCTAGATTCCGTTTTCCGATAATCATTCCATATTTTAATTCTTCCCTGCCAGCCACATTGACATTTGCCGGAACAATCATCTGCTCCATAATAAAATCCATTTTTATTTTTGGGCGGACGGATACTCCATGGGAAGAATAAATTATATCTATATCAATAAGGTCTGGATGCTTGTACTTTTCTTTTAGATCCTTCATTATTCCTTGCGCATTTTCACGGGCAAAATCTTTTGGCAAATCAAGAGAATTAAAATAATTAAGCAGGTTTTCAAAACCCAGTTCTTTTGCTAATGCGGTATCTATAGAGCTTGAATATGCTCCAGTATCAATTTTGGCTTCCACATCTACTTCTTTTCCGTCCTTGCTGATAAGCTTCACCTTCTCTACCGTGCCAATGATTTTGCGCCCGGAAATTTCTTCCACTTCCTCTTCAATTTCCCCGCCGAAAAGATCCATGCCGACGCGCACTCCCTTTTCCAGGGTTTTTATTTTAAGCCCCGCCACACGCTCCAATCTTCGTTTAAGGCCGCTCAAATTGGCGAGCTGGATGGAAAGCCCCGGGCGGGCATTAAGCTCTAAAATCATCGGCCCATGCTCTTTGTCTATGGCGATGTCGGCGCCCAAAAATCCCAAGTGGGAAACTTCCTGCGCGCGGACGGCTAAAGCCAGAATATCTTTCCAGTAAGGAATTTTAATTCCGCTCAAAACCAGCCGGCTGTCCGGCAATTTTTCAATAAATTTATTTTTTCCGGAAATAGCTGAGGTGGTGATGCCAGTGGCCATATCAATGCCCACGCCGATGGCTCCTTGCTGCAGATTGGCTTTGCCGTGTGATTCTTTGGTTGGCAAGCGCAGCATGGCCATAACCGGGACTTTATTAAAAACAATTACGCGGATATCGGGAATGCCCCTGAAAGCGTATGGCTTAAAAAGTTTCAAAAGCTGTAGTCGCTCCTCAAAAAAAGCCACGTCAGGCGTACCGGAAAGAGAAAAAGATCCGTCAAGAATATTTTGAATATGCGTTTTTAAATCACCAATGGCTATGTACGACCGATCAGCCTTAATCCAGGCGTCATTTTTCTTCTTGCTTTTCCCATAAACCACGACTATGCCTTCGCCGCCAAAACCGCGATTGGGCTTGAGCGCGAAACTTTCCGGAAGCAAAGACCAGTCGAAATTATCCAGTTCCACACGGTTAGAAATTTTAGCCAGTAATTTTGGAACCGGAATATCCGCTTTTTTGAGAATTTTTTTGCTTAAAATTTTGTCGTCCGCGATTCTTTTGGCCCGCCGTAGATTAAAAGGGCGGATGAATTCAAGATTTCTTGAGTTCATGCCCAGGATCCGGCGTCCCTTTTTGAAAAAATCAAAAGCCATAGAACTAATTTATTTTTTTAAAACCTGCTGGAAGCGGATATATTCGCTTAAGCGCAAACCCGTCCATTTTCCAAGCAGAATATTAATCGGAATGGTGAAAAGAATCACCCAGGGGTGGGAAGCCAGCAGCTGGATAAGCAGCCCCCAGCTGGCGAGATAAAAGCCGGCGACCGAAATAACCAAAGTTTCGAAAGCCAGAATTACGGCCGCGCGGCTGCCTTTCTCAATCTGGACAGCCACGAATTTTTCTACCAGCGTGATCATAATCAAAATAGGGAAAATAGAAACGGCGGCGAGCCCCGTCCTTTTAAGCCCGCCCCCGAAAACCAAAAGAAGAAGAATCAAAAGGGAAACAACGGAAAGCATGATGGCGACGCGCGGCAGGTAAAGCAGGCGGAAAGGCTTGAGCACAAAGCGCATTAAAAGGCCGGAAAGAAGGACGGCGATAAAAATGGCAATGCCGTATTTCAGGCCGTTGGTGGCCAAAAAAGCGAAGGTGATGATTAACGGAGTATAAATGCCGAAAGCTTTAATACCCACTACTTGGCGCAGAAAAGCGATGAAGGTGGCGATAATCGGCAGCATCAAAATCAGGATGACTGTCCCAAAGGGCACTCCTTCTGAGAGAAAAAAGTTAATGATAGGGCTTAGTTCCATAAAGCTCGTAACTCGTAACTCGTAACGCAAAACTAAAAATAAATTTTACGATTCGAGTGTCGAGTTGTGTGTTATGAGTTATGTGAGTTAATTTTTCTGCTATGTATATGGCAGACAGCGATGGCAATGGCATCGGCTGTGTCGTCAGGCTTGGGAATAGATTTCAGGCGCAAAATATTTTTTACCATCAGCTGCACTTGTTTTTTCTCCGCGCGCCCATAGCCCGTCAGCGCCTGCTTTACCTGGAGCGGAGTGTAACCAAAAACTTTAACACTATTTTTCTCCAAAGTCAAGAGCAAGGAACCCCTTGATTGGCCGACGGCGATGATCGTTTTTTTGTTTTTAAAAAAGAAAAGTTTCTCCACGGCTGCTTCCTGCGGCTTATATTTTTTTATAACTTTCAAAACATCCTGGTTGATTTCCAAAAGCCGTTTGGATTCGGGCGTATTTTTTTTTGTGCTGATGTGGCCAAAAGCCAATGGAAAGAGCTCTCCTTTTTTTCTTCTATCACTGCCCAGCCAGTGGTCGCCGTTCCCGGGTCTAGTCCCAAAACCCGCAAATTTTTATAAGTTGTCATATATTTCTTGAATGTCTTCGTTTTCATCAAGTGTTTCCAAAAGCTTCTCGTATTGCTCTTTGGTTTTAACGTCTGCTTCAATGATATTTTTTGGTTTATATTCAAAATTAGAAAACTCAAAATTCCACATCACACTGCCCTGACCGCCCAGCTTCCCGCCGAATTTTCCCAAAATAGTTTTGATTTCGCTTACGGTCCGATTTTTGTTATCCGTAAGGGTTTTTATCACCATCATTATTCCGCCCGGGCAGTAAGCTTCATAGATTATTTCCTCAATTTGCGCTCCCTCTTTGAGTTCGCCAGTTCCCCTTTTAATGGCGCGCTCAATATTTTCTTTGGGCATATTATCTAAGCGCGCGCGGTCAATGACCAGGCGCAACTGAAAATTGGTGTCGGGGCTTCCTCCTCCGCTGCGCGCCGCAATAGTGATCAATTTTCCATGCTTGGTAAAAACCTGGCCGCGCTTGGCGTCATTAATGCCTTTTCTGTGCTTGATTCCCGCCCAGTGGGAGTGGCCTGACATAAATTCATGTTGAATGTTATATGACCTAATGTTACCATTTTAAAGAGGCGGTTTCAAGAAAAAAATTGAGAGCATTATTTAAGGCTGAATTTAAAGTTTCGGCCAAGTAATTTATAAAGGCGATTGCCCAATGTGGGTCGGGCACATAAGGCCGGCCGAAAGTGAAGTATTGGCTGTCATCTCGCACAGTAGAGGCTCCAAGAACGCGGGGTTGGCTGCCTAAATTTTCCGGCAGGCGCAAATCAGTCGCGTAATTAGCCAAAACTATTTTATTTTCTTTTTTCTTTTGCCACTCCGGACTCTGCGGAATATTTTCCCAGATTATTTTGTATTTCCGTGTTCTTATATTCAATAGCGGCAAGCGGGGTATTTTCAACCGAACTTTCCGTTAAGGCCAATTTATTTTCAACCGGCGGCGCGATCCATGCCCATTTCCCGTCAACTTTTTTATAAATCTCATCATCGGCTATTTTGTCTTTTTCATATTTTAATTTATAAGCCGTTTTGCCGTTGGGATAACGGATTTCAATTTTGCATTTTTGATTAGCCAGCGCGAACTTGGAATATTTGCGGGTGAGTTTTTTGCTTTGGCCGGATTTCAGGATGAAATCTCTGGTAATCGGATGATTGTATAAATTTTTACTGCCGGTGGCAATGCTCCAGCCTTTAAGATTTATTTTTTTGCCGGACTTGTTTTTAATAACAAGGTATTCACCGCCTTCTTTTGTGTCCAATCCTTTGGGATTGGGCATAATTTCTTTGACGCCAATTTTGATTTTGGGGAATTTTTTAACTTTAATCTTAAAAGTTTCAAAAACATCTTCATTGCCGTCGGTTACTTTAAGGGTGGCGGTATAATTGCCAATTTTTTCATATTTGTGCCGGGTATTTTGCAGATAACTTTTATGCCCATCCCCGAAATCCCAGGTGAATTTCAGTTTTTCTCTATCTTTGTCGCTGCCTTTAGCCGAGAATTGGGCATAAACTCCGACATAAATTTCATTTTCTTTTTTAGAAGAAACGATAGGCAGGTTATTGAAAAGATTGTCCTCGCCAGGAGTAAGATACTGGCTCCAACGCCAATTTTCCCCGTCAAAAGAATAAGATTTATTTTCTTTGGACTGCCTTGAAGCTGAAGAAACTTTATCAGCTAGTTCTTTATCGGGATTATAAAGAAAAACAGTTTCCTTGCCGGAATTATTTAGAGAAAATTTATAATTCTTTCTTGTGAACAACCAAAAAATCCTCCGCTTCTATTAGGGAATCTTCTCTGGAAAGAACATATTTTCCCGGTCGCGGAAGCGTTGCAAATATCCAGCCTTAAGTTCACCGTTTCATCGCTGGAATTATAAAGTTCTATGATATTCTTCGTTATTCTTTTCGGATGGATTTGGGCAAAAGTTCATTGAAAGAAATTTCTTCCGAATAATTCTTTAGGTTCGGCTTTTCAAAATATTTTTTCTCCCGGAGTTCCGCCGGAACATAACTTTCCTGCCAATCAGTTCCATCATCGTTGTCATCAAAATTATTTTTTCGAGTGTATAAACCATTATCTTTTCCATCCTCAGCGAATTATATAAATTAATTTCCGTCAATAGAAGTAGCGCAATTATCAGCAATTAAGAGATAAATCTGGATGCTATTCCTGGCCGGAAGAACGAATTGGAAATAGTTGGAGTCAATAATTGCAACAGTAACCTTGAGATAATCAGTTTTAAATTCCGCATCGTTCGTCAGCCAAAATCGCAAATTCTTTTCGGGCTCGAGGCGGATAAATCTTCCTTGATCTTATTGGTCAATTGAGATTATTGAATCCCGTCTTTCCCAGTGACAAATTCTCTTCATCAATCGGCCGAAGTTTTCTTTTTTGACAGCGATAGTTTTATCTGGCAGGATTATATAATTCAATCCAATCAGTGTGCCCCGTCTGTTCCTTCGGGATCATACATTATTTCTGAAATTATAAGATTTTCTTCTCAGCCGCGGAATAAGATAATAAAACCAAAAAATCCTGTAAGAAACAGGATTAATAGCCAAAATAAAAAAACACTGACTTTACTTTTCTCACCCTTTACCTTGCAACTTGAATAATCTCAGTCTTATGTGTTATAAAATCCATAAATTAAGTCTATTTTTATCAACCTTAATTTGTATGAATCAAATTGTATCGGCATAAATTTTTGTTTGGCAAAAAGTTATTCTTCCGGGATGGCGGAGCCTCAGCCGGATTATTCTGGATAATTTCCTTGAATTCTTCCGTGGCTTCGTGCTCGTGTTTTTTTTGCAAGCCCATAATGATATCCTTGATGCGGTAAGGATCCGGGACGCGGCGAAATAAAAATCTTTCCTGTTCGGCGGCAGTTTGGATATAGACATCGCCATAATTCAAAAAAGTCGGAATTACGCCCAGCACTTCCGTGGAAATATCCTGGATTTTTTCCAGTTTCAGTTCGCTGACTTCGCGCGAAAAAAGGCCTTTTTGTTCGACATTGATGATGCGCCGGGTGGTGACGATCCAGACGTCGAAATAATAATCAATCCAAATGAGGAAAAAAATAATCCAAATAATCATGGCGAAAACAGTTTCTCCAAAAAGAAAAAGTCCGTTATAGATATTTTGAGAAAGCGACGGGAAAATAGCCGGAAAATAAAGAAAGCTTCCGACCAGAAAAGCGGCCATGATGAAAACCGATAAAATATTTTGCAAAATATTAAACCAGTGGCGGCGGACTACCATAATTATTTGTTCGCCCTCGTGTTTTTCCAGGTTGAATGTTTCAAGTTGCATGTTAGTTAGAACAAAAAGTTTGAAATTAACGAATTCCAATCCATGGAAAAAAACAGCATAGTATTGGCCAAGAGAAGTCCGGCGGCGACCAGGACAAAAACAACCAGCATTAGATATTTAAGTTCCGAATCCGCGGAAAAGCGCACCAGATGGTAAACGATAAAAAGAGAAATCAAAACATAAATCAGAATGACGATGGCATAGAGAGCTAAAATAATTATTGAAATCATAAATTAATTATATCAAACTTTCTTGCTTTACGTAAGGAATCCCCAAGTGCTTATAAGCGTGTTCGGTGGCGATCCGTCCGCGCGGAGTGCGGGCCAGAAAGCCGATTTGCAAAAGATACGGCTCATAAACATCCTCAATGGTTTTTATTTCTTCGCTAGTGGCGGCGGCGATAGTCGTAAGGCCGACCGGACCGCCACCGAATTTTTCAATGATGGTTTTTAAAATATGCCGGTCAGCCGGCTCAAGGCCGATCGGTCTACGTCTATCATTTCCAGAGCGGAAGCAAGCGATGGCGCTGTCCACAGTCGGGTGGTTTTTGATCTGGGCAAAATCCCGCACGCGCTTAAGCAGCCGGTTGGCGACGCGGGGAGTCTGGCGCGCGCAAGAGGCAATTTTAGAAAGTCCGGAATCGGCAACATCCACATTCAAAATCTTGCTGGAACGGCGGATTATTTGTTCTATTTCCGGATTTTCATAAAATTCCAAACGATGCGTGGCGCCGAAGCGGTTTCTTAAGGGATTGGAAAGCGAGCCCAATTTAGTAGTCGCGCCGATTAAAGTAAATTTAGGCAGATCCAGCTGGATAGTTCTGGCTGACGGACCCTTGCCGATAATAATATCCAGCTTGAAATCTTCCATGGCCGGATAGAGAACTTCTTCAATGGATTTATTAAGCCGGTGAATTTCATCAATAAAAAGCACATCGCCGTCGGAAAGATTAGTGAGGATGGAGCCGAAATCGCCGACGCGCTCAATGGCCGGGCCGGAAGTAGTCTTGATATTCACGCCCATTTCTTTGGCGATGATATTGGCGAGCGTGGTTTTTCCGAGTCCCGCCGGACCATATAAACAGAATATGTTCAATCGGCTCCTTTCTTTTTTTGGCGGCCTGGATCAGGATATCCAGGTTTTTTTTGACTTTATCCTGGCCGACATACTCGCCGAAAAACTCTGAGGTCTTAGCGTGACATCAAGCTGAATATCTTCAGATTTTTCGCCGGTGTTAGTTAGCATTTAATAATTTCAAATTTAGAATTTAAAATTAAGGCCTTTAACCCTAGTATACAGCCTCTTGACAAAAAATCAAAGAATGCTACACTACCAAGTCATCTAAAAGTGCCCTAAAAAGGCCTTTTCCGATGATTAGCAGTAAACTGTGGGCAATTGGGGGCTTCTATCTTTTGTCCTCAATTTCGGGAACTTTCTTGTCCAGATATGGGTAGTGCGGTTCACGCTGCGCTATGCCTCGACATTGTTCCTTCCCGGAGGGTCCTACTTTCCGGATTTGCCTGCAGATTAGTGCAAATAGTCGCTTAACATGGAACGCATAGCGCGAAATGTTAACGCAAAAAAATAAAATATTTTTTGGGGGAGGAGAAGATGAAAAATAAACGTTTTTTGGAAGTACTCAAAAAAGCAATGGCAGATAATTTAAAGATTCATGTATTTGGCAAGACGGATTCTATTTATTCGTATGGTCATGTTAAAGAAGTAGATGAAAAAAATGATTATGTGCTTATGGACGATACAAACCGTGGGCAAGTTCATCTGAAAGTAAGCATAATCGGCGAGATTATTGTAGAGTAATTTTGCACAAGGCGTAGAAAAAAATCTAGGCAGGGAAATACACTGCCTTTTTTGTTTAGAAGACTAAATTACAAATCCAAAATTACAAATTCCAAATAAATTCAAAATTACAATACTTTAAATTCAAAAGTTTTAACTCATTGGCATTTTTCTACAATTGCCGCAAATATTTTTACAATTTCTGTGGTTTCTTTTAAAAGGGGCTGAATTCTTTTTTCAAACTCCGGATTTGCTTCGATTATTAAATTTAACCAATAAATCGTTTCCTTACCTTCTTTCCTGCAAATTCTCATTCTAAACAAGAAGTCTTTTTTGGTTTCTGTTTCATTCGCTTCTCTATAATTTGCACCCATAGATGTTCCGGAACGTACAATCTGATCGGTTAACTTAAAATTCACAGTGTTTTTTGGCAGGGCTTTCGATAAGCGTATTATTCTTTTACCAAATTCCAAAGTTCTGTCTTCTAAATCATATTGTTTTGTATTTTGGTTTTTGGTCATTGTAATTTATTTGGAATTTGAGATTTTGAATTTTGGGTTTAAAGGTCTGTCACCCGTTCCACTTCCTCCAAAGTCGTCTCGCCTTCCAGGACTTTCAAGACCCCGTCTTGGGCCATAGTGAGCATGCCGAGCTCCACGGCTTTTTCGGTGAGTTCGGAAGTGACGGCGTTGCGCAAGACCAGATCCTGAAGTTCATGGTTGAATTCAAAAACTTCGCTGATGGTCGTGCGCCCTTTATAGCCGATATTGTTGCATTTGGCGCAGCCCTTGGCTTTGTAAATCATATTTATTTTCGGAACTGCCACGCCGGCTTTGGACGAAATAGTTTTCAAAACTTTTTCCATTTTGGCTTTTTCTTCAGGAGTGGGTTTTATTTTTTCTTTGCAATCACAAAGCGTGCGCACGAGGCGTTGGGCGATGAAAGGCGTTGACGGCCGAAGCCATATCGGTTTCCGAAACACCCATATTAATCAGCCGCTGCACGGCGCCGGCGGCGTTGTTGGTATGGAGCGTGGAAAGCACCAGGTGCCCGGTCAGCGCCGACTGGAAAGCCACCTGCGCCGTTTCGTTGTCGCGGATTTCACCGACCATCAGGATGTCCGGATTTTGGCGCAGCAGCGAGCGCAGAGCTGTGGCGAAAGTATAACCCTCTTTGTCATTGACCGGAGTTTGCAAGAATGCCTTCAATTTGGTATTCAATCGGATCTTCAACGGTGATAATTTTTACGTCCGGCTTGTTGAGAATATTCAAGATGCTATAAAGCGTGGTGGTTTTTCCCGAGCCGGTCGGACCGGTGTTGAGGATCACGCCATTGGGCTTTTTTATTTCAGCCAAAATTTTATCCAGATTTTGTTTTCTGATTCCCAATTTAGTTCAAATCCAATTCCACCTCCGCCTTGCTTAAGAAGCCGCATCACGACCGTTTCGCCGTAACCGCCTAAAATTATGGAAACGCGGATGTCCACTGATTTTTCTTGACACTTCAGTAATATCATCATCAAATTTAACGGTAAAGCGGCTGTCGATGACGCCTTCGCGCACCTCGGTTTTTACGCCGCTTAAAAGTTTTATTTCTCCCAGAAGATTCGGGTATTCATTAAGAGGCAGAGTGGCGACGGTTTGCAAAATGCCGTCAATGCGGAAACGGATGCTTAATTTTATCTGCGCCCGGTTCAATATGCACGTCGCCGGCTCTGCGCGAGCATGGCGGCGCTGAAAATAATTTCATTGAGTTCCGGCAATTTGGATTCTCTGCAGCACTTTTTCAAATTTTTTGAAATCCTTGACAACATGTGCGGTTTTTTCAAAAGATTTTTTAGTGACCACCAGCTTTCTGGAAAAAGTCTGCGCCATCAGTTTTTCATAAATATCTTCCAGAAAATCGCCTTCGCCGGTCACGCGCCGCACCTCTTCAATTGAGGTTATGCCTTCGACGGCTTTCAAAATTCCGTCTTGAAGCATAGTCACCATTCCCGATTCCAGCGCGGCGACGGTCAGTTCAGTTTCCCCGGCCATTTCCAAAATCAGCTTTTCAATTTCATTGTTGATGGTCAAAATTTCAAAAATTCCGATCCGCCCTTTGTAGCCGAGGTGGTTGCACTTGGAACAGCCCTTGGGCCGGTAAAGCCTGGTGATTTCCGTGGGAATATCAAGTTTGGCTTTGGGAGAAATTATGGAAAGAATTTTTTTAAGCGATTCGATGGATTCTTTGGCTGGAACATATTCTTCTTTACAGTCGCAGAGTTTACGCACTAATCTTTGGCCGATAAGAGCATTGACTGAAGGCGGAAGCAGGGTAGGTTTCACGCCCAACTCAATCAGGCGCGGAATAGAGCCGACGGCGTTGTTAGTGTGGAGCGTGGAAAGCACCAAATGCCCGGTGAGCGCGGAATTGACGGCGATGTCGGCGGTTTCTTCATCGCGAATTTCACCAACGAGAATGATGTCCGGGTCCTGACGCACGATGGCGCGCAGTCCCTGGGCAAAAGTATAGCCGCGGTCTTTTTCCACTTGTGTCTGCGAAATGCCTTTGACTTCATATTCAATCGGATCCTCAATAGTGATAATTTTATTTTCCGGACTATTAAGTTTTTTAATAATGGCATAAAGCGTGGTGGTTTTTCCCGAGCCGGTCGGTCCGGTGTTGAGAATCATGCCATTGGGAGAAGCTATTTGTTTTTGCAGTTCTTCGTAAGCCAAGTCCGCGTAGCCCCAATTCTTCAATAGCTGACATTAATTGAGTCGGGATCCAGAAGGCGCATCACGATAATTTCCCCGAAATTTCCCGGGATGAGGGAAACGCGAATGTCAATTTTTTTGGAAGCGAGATTTACCTCAAAAGTTCCATCTTGCGCGATATCGTGCAGATTAATTTTCATTCCCGACATCATTTTGACGCGTGAAACAATGGATTTGAAAGTGGTGAGAGGCAGTTCGGCGACATCATGCAAAACGCCGTCGATGCGGTAGCGCAAACGCAGTTCTTTTTCCTGCGGTTCGATATGCACGTCGCTGGCTCCGAGCTTATAGGCTCCGCCCATTATGACATTAAGGATCTGAGTTATAGGAAGCTCAGTTATCCTTTGTTTGAGGGTTATTAAATCTTTAAGTTCCTGGTCAAATTTTTCCAGTTCTTCGGCGCTCAAATTAACGCTGTATTCCGTAAGAATATCGACAAAAACAATAGTTTTATATCTTTCCCGGATTTTTTCCATATTATGCCGGGAAATCACGAAAACTTTTATCTCCCAGCCTTTTTCGTCGGAGAGTTTCTGAATAAATTTAGAGGTTTCCGGGGCAGTCGGGTCAGGCGAAACCATGTGGACTTTCTTGCCGATTTTTACGATGACAGCTACTTGATATTTGCGCGAGTCTTCTTCCTTGATAATCCGCAAACTGTCATTGCTGATAGGAACCAGATTGGTATCCAGATATGGAAAGCCGATTTCCGCCGCAAAAACAGACGCCTGCTCTTCTTCGGAAGCGCGCTGCATTTTAGTGAGGACTTTTTGTGTTTCTTTTTCTTTCTGATCCTCTGTTTGGAGATTTGTTTTGATTACCTTTGGCATATTTTTAAGACATCGGATGTCCTTTGGCCGTTTTGCTTGGACATCCGATGTCCAAAGAACGGGTTCCTTTTAAGTTATTTTATCACACATTCACAAAAACTAAAAAAGCCCGCGAAAGTTAGCGGGGCTTCTAAAATATTTACGGAAAAAATTCTAAATTCCCATTTCTTTGATCTTTTTGGCCAAAGTTTCGCCGACTATTTCCAGATTGCTTTCGGGGATTTTGATTTCCAAGATTCCTTTTTTAATTTCGCCATTTAGAGAAGAGGCCAGCTTGGGAAGAAGTGCGGGGTCGGCCAGTTTGATCTCGGCGACGGTTGTTGCGGGCGTGTCGTTATGAAGCAGTATAAAAATTTTGCCTTCAATGTAATTTTCTTCCAGTTTTTCCAGAATTTCAGGAATATTTTCCGGCGTGGTCCGGCTTTGCACAAAGTCAGAAACGGTCAGCGCGGTCCAGACAAGTCCGGCTTTTTCGTCGGAATTGATTTTAGCCATAGCCCGGCCCCAAAGCTTCAGAACGGAAAGCGGCTGGGTTTTGTAGAGCCAGCGCACAATTTCCTGCTGGTTAGCGCCCTTATCCATCAGCGTGGCGGCGGTGAGCAGCGCGCGCGGAGTCGTATTTTTCTTTTGGAAACTGTCGGTGGCGCTGATAATTCCAGCCAGGAGGCAGCCGGCAATTTTTTCGTTGACGGCCTGATAGTCAATATTTTCCAAAACGCCAGCGAGGATTTCGCTTACGGAAGACGCGACCACATCTACCAAATTTATCTGGCCGAAATTTTCATTGTCCGGCTGGTGGTCGATATTTACAACCGGAACTTCAAAAAACAATTCCGTATTTTCAGTATAAATTCTGCCCAGCTTCTCCAGATCCGGGCAATCCAAAACTATAATTAAATCATATTTGAATTTAGCGAGAATAAAAGAAAAGTCCCGCGGATTGATAGCGCCTTTTTCCGGAGTAATGAAAACTTGAAAATTATTTTCTTTTTCTTCCGAACGCACGGCAATAATTTTATTTTTGGTCGTATCAAAGGATAGAACAAAATCCCGGGCGCTGGAAATTTGCGGGATGATATTTTCCGGCCGGGGCAGGAAGGAAAACTTTGGCGGAAAACCATTGGCTATGGCGATGGCCGGGAGGATATTTTTCTGCTCCAAAAAATAGTAAAGCGCCCAGGCGGAACTGATGGCGTCGCCGCTTGGATTTTCCGGAATTAAAATTAAAACCTCTTTTGACTTTTCCAGAAAATTTTTGAATTGTTGGATGGGTTCAAGAGACATAAATTTAGGTTAGTAATATAAAGTAGCAGGTAAAAAAACTTATGTCAATAAAGCCCTTGACTTTTTTGGGGTTTTGGTGTAGGGTGTAATATCAACGGAGAAGAATAGGCTGTTCTTTATATATAAACCATTTAAAAAGGAAGGTGAAAAGTGGGAAAAAGAATTATTATCGGAATGCTGTTTTTGGTTGTTGTTTTTATGTCCGCCGGCTTTACAGCTTGCGGAGGCGCCTATTATGGCAGAAACATAGGCGTCAGCGGCTCATATGCCGAGTCCCCTGTATATTATCCAGGGTATGTGTATGAACCGATCTGCGGATATAACACTTCCGGTCTGCCATTGCGCTGTGGGGGGCCAGTGGCACCGTCATATCTTCGAGATATTAGCGTTCTGCCAAGGCCATATCCCACTTTTTATAACCAATCGCATAGGCATTGGTAAAATGTTTTGGGGCGAAGTTTGATTTATCAAACCTAGCCCTTTTATTTTTTCCTGAAAAAAGTTAACATTAAAATATGCAAAAAGAATTTATTACAACCAGCGCAAAACAAACCCAAAAACTGGGCGAGCTTTTGGCGCAAGAATTAAAAGGCGAGGCAATCATTTGTCTTTCCGGAGAATTAGGTTCCGGGAAAACTACTTTCACCCAGGGATTGCTAAAAGGACTGAAAATAAAAGGACCCCACACAAGTCCTACTTTTGTCATTATGAAACATTATCATATAACATGTAACATAAAACATAAAACAAAAAAACGAAAATTGCTTCATGCTTCATGTTTTATGCTTCGTAATGTCTACCACTTTGACGCGTATAGAGTTGGCAGCAAAGACATTTTAAATTTAGGCTGGGAAGAAATAATTTTTAACAAGAATAATATTGTTATCATTGAATGGGCCGACCGGATTAAAAAAATAATTCCGAAAAATAGTCTTTGGATAAAATTTGAGTGGGTAGATAAAAATAAAAGAGAAATTAAGTTCCTGTAATTGCGCAGAAAATTAATTACGTAATTAATTACGTAATTAATTTTATTTACTTGCCGGCTGATTATAAAAACCGGTTTTTTGTTTGTAATAATCAGGGCGAATGATATAATTAAAATATGGAAAAACCTGCTAAAAAACTGGTCCTTATTGACGGCAATGCCATTATTCACCGGGCCTATCACGCCCTGCCGCCGCTGACGACCAAAAAAGGCGAGCTGGTGAATGCGGTGTATGGCTTTACGAGCGTGCTTTTGAAAGTCATCAGTGAGCTTAAGCCGGATTACATTCTGGCCACTTTTGATTTGGCCGGGCCGACTTTCCGGCACGAGGAATATAAAGAATATAAAGCTACTAGAGTAAAAGCGCCGGACGAGCTCTACGCGCAAATTGGCCGGGTGAAGGAAGTAGTGTGCGCTTTCAATATTCCGATTTTTGAAATGCAGGGCTTTGAAGCGGACGATGTCATCGGGACAATTGCCGGGCAAGCGGAAAAAGAGGCCAATGTGGAAAATATAATAGTGACCGGGGATCTGGATACTTTGCAATTAATAACTCCTAAAACAAAAGTCTATGCCCTGCGCCGGGGCATGAGCGACACGACTATTTATGACGACGCTGCTGTTCAAGAACGCTACGGCTTAAGGCCGGACCAGATGATTGACTACAAGGGACTGCGCGGCGACCCGTCGGACAATATTCCGGGAGTGAAAGGCATTGGTGAAAAAACAGCGATTGAGCTTTTACAGAAATATGGCGCCATTGAAAATGTTTACCAGAATCTTCCCGAAATAAAAGGCGCCCTTCACGACAAATTGGAAAGAGATAAATCTCAAGCGCTGCTTTCCAAAAGATTGGCAACTATCCAGACAAATGTTCCGGTCGAATTGGATCTCGCGCAAGCAGTAACGCGCGAATTTGACCGGCAGAAAATCGTTAATTTGTTTCAGGAACTTAATTTTTTTAGTTTAATAAAAAGATTGCCGGATTCGTCCCAAAGCTCGGCTTTTCCGGACTTAAAGCCGAGCTTTAAAAACGAATCTGGAGTTAGCGACTTTAAATTTGAATTGATTACCAAGGACAAGCTGGATGAATTTATTAAATTATTAAGTGAGCAGAAAGAAATCGCGATATATATTCGCACTACCGGCGATAAATATTATAACAGCGATTTATTGGGAATTGCTTTTTGTTACAAAACCGGGCGGGCGGGATATATTGAAATTTCAGCGAAGTGATAAGCCTTGGCGGAAAAAGTTAAAATTATTTTAGAGGATGAGAATATTACTAAAATCGGGTATGATTTGAAATATGTTTATGAGGTGCTGAAAAAATATGATATTGAATTAAAAGGCAATAATTACGACATAATGCTGGCTGCTTATGTTTTGAATCCGGGCGGAAAAATTGAATTTAAAAATTTGGTCTTGGAAGAAATTGGCGAAGAAATTGAGGGCAAGACTAAAACCGGACAGCTGGGGCTGGAAATTGAAACACCGGAAGCAGTCGCGCAAAAAATCTGCCGGGCGGCGGATTATATCTGGAAGCTTAAAAATATTTATGAGGAAAAAATTGAGAAGATTTCTAAAGAACAAGAAACTACAACCTCTCTGCCCTCCGGGCATCTCTCCTTAACTAAGGAGAGAAAAACATTGAAGTATGTTCTTGACAATATTGAAATGCCGCTGGTCAATATTCTCGCCGAAATGGAAGTTGCCGGCATTAAATTGAACACGCTTATTTTTAAAGGGATTTCCCAAAAAATAACCGAGACAATAAACAGGCTGGAAAAGAATATTCACAAGCTGGGCAAATGTGAATTCAATATTAACTCTCCTTCGCAGCTGGCGGACGTTTTGTTTGATAAATTAAAACTTCCGACCGGCGATATTAAAAAAATCAAGACCGGTTTTTCCACGGCCTCGGCGGAACTGGCCAAGCTTCGCCCAAAACATAAAATTATCGAGAAAGTCGAAGAATATCGCGAGCTTTTCAAATTAAAAACAACATATCTGGACGCGCTGCCGAAATTAGTGGATAAAAACAAAAGAATTCATACTACTTTTAATCAGGCGGTAACCGCGACAGGGAGATTGTCTTCTTCTGACCCAAATTTGCAAAATATTCCCATCCGCACGGACTTGGGACAATTATTAAGAACGGCTTTTGTGGCGGAAAGGGGATATAAACTGGTCAGCGCCGATTATTCGCAGATCGATTTGCGCGTGGTGGCTCATGTTTCCGGCGACAAGAAAATGATTGAAACATTTTTGAAGAGCGAGGATGTGCACCGGGCGACTGCGGCGGAAATAAATAAAGTAACCCTATCCCAAGTTACGGAAAAAATGCGCTCCAGCGCCAAAGCGTTGAATTTCGGAGTGATTTACGGCATGAGCGTCTTCGGGTTTTCCGAAGCGGCTGGCATCGAAAGGGATGACGCCAGGAAATTTATTGATGAATATATGCAGAAATTTGAAGGTATCGCGAAATATATGCGCGAAACCAAAGAATTTGCCAAAAAGAACGGCTATGTGGAAACAGAGCTTGGCCGCCGCCGCTATATTCCGGAAATCAACTCGCCCAATTTCCAGGTGCAAAACGCGGGGGAGCGCATGGCCATCAATATGCCGATCCAGGGCATGGCGGCCGACATTGTAAAACTGGCTATGATAAAAGTTTCTGAAGAATATAAAAGCAACATGAATATTCGCCCCATTAAATCCGCAGGAGGCGGTCCTGCTTCGCAGGAATTTAACGGGGTAAAAATACTGTTGCAGATTCACGACGAGATTATTTTGGAGGTGAAAGAAGGAATCGCCGGCGATGTGGCAAAAAAAATAAAAGAGATTATGGAAAATGTCTATAAACTCAAAGTTCCCCTGGTCGCCAATGTCAAAATTGGGGATAATTGGGGAGAGATTTAGGAGATTGACAGTGCGTATCAAAAATGATACGCTCTAGATATATAAATGATACGCTAGTATGAAAATAAGATTGAATAAGCTAAATAAGAGACAGGAAATAATACTCTCTTTACTGGAAAAGGGCGGGTCATTTTTGATTTCCGAAATTATAGAAACAGTTAAAAAAGAAATGGGAGATATTTCCAAAATTACAATAAATAGGGATTTAGATAAATTAAAGCGCGCCGGTTTTGCGGTTAGGCGGGGCAAAAGCACCACAACTGTGTATGATATTTCAAAACATTATAATCTCATAAAACCGGTTGATGTTTCTCAATATTTTAAAGCTGACACGGATAAAAGGACAGCCAGGGAGCGTTTTGATTTCGGTATATTTTCATATTTACGGGATATTTTCACACAGGAAGAAAAAGCATATCTTAAAAAAACAAACAGGTCTTATAAAAAAAATATAGATGACATTTCTAAGTCAGCGCAAAAAAAAGAATTTGAGCGGCTGCTGATTGAGCTAAGTTGGAAATCCTCGCAAATTGAGGGCAACACTTATACGCTTTTGGAAACAGAATTATTAATCACTGAAAACAAAGAAGCTAAGGGGCGCAAGAAAGAGGAAGCGATTATGATTCTTAATCACAAGAAGACGCTGGAATATATCAGGAGCAACAAAAATAATTTCAAAACCATTTCTGTGGCCAAAATTGAGGACGTTCATTCTTTACTGATAAAAAACCTGAAAATTTCCCAAGGGCTGCGAAAATCAGTCGTGGGAATAGTCGGTACGAAATATAAGCCGTTAGACAACAGCTTTCAAATTAAAGAGGCATTGGAAAAAACATGCAAATTAGTGAACCGCGAAAAAGATCCGTTTGCCAAAGCAATTATTTTATCTGTAATGATTGCTTATATTCAGCCTTTTGAAGACGGGAACAAAAGAACCAGCCGGATGGCGAGCAACGCCATTCTAATGGCGCATAATATCTGCCCGCTTTCCTATCGCAGCGTGGATGAAGCCGAATACAAAAAAGCGGTTATTCTTTTCTATGAGCAAAATAACATCAGCTATTTCAAGCAATTATTTATTGAACAATTTGAATTTGCGGTCAAAAATTACTTCCAGCCTTTTAGAAAGTAAAATTTTTAAAAAATTAAATGCCGGAACTGCCCGAAGTTCAAACAATCATAACAGACTTAAATAAAAAAATTAAAGGTGACATTATCACTGGTTTTTGGAGCGACTGGCCGAAGGCGATTAAAAGCAAGTCGCTTAAAGAGTTCGAGAAAGAAATTAAAGGGCGGAAGATTTTGGGCGCGCGGAGGACCGGAAAAAATATTTTTATTGATTTGTCCGGAAACAAAACGCTTTATATTCATCTCAAAATGACCGGCCATCTTTTGGTAAAATCTAAAAACCAAAAACCAAAATCCAAAAATTATTTTAATGATCGGGTCAATCAATACATACATCATATCTGGAAACTTAAATCATGCAACATGCAACATGCAACATGCAATAAGACTTTAGAATTTAGCGATGTGCGGAAATTTGCCAAGATGGTTTTGGATGACACGGAAAAAATAAATAATTTGCCGGAAATTAAAAAGCTAGGAGCGGATACTATGAGTAAAGAACTTACTCTGGATAAATTTAAAGAAATATTAAATCGCAGGAAAAATAAAGCCATCGGGCTGGTGCTTATGGAACAAGATTTGATATCCGGCATTGGAAATATTTATCGCAGTGAAATTTTGTATGAAGCCGGAATCTTGCCAACCCGGCATATAAAAGATTTACATAATAAAGAAATTAAAAAAATACACCAGGCTATTAAAAAAGTTCTCAATAAAGCCATAAAACTACGCGGGACGTCAGACAGCGATTACCGCGATACTGCCGGCGCGCCGGGGAAATTCCAAAAAACTTTGCGCGTGTATAGGCAGGCTGGAAAAAGATGCGGAAAGTGTGATACAATAATAAGGCGTATAACGTTGGGGCAAAGAAGCGTATTCTTTTGTGAAGATTGTCAGCGATAAACTAATCGACTAACCCCAGCACCAATTCCGAATATAAATTTGTCTTAATGTAGAATTTGTATCCACGGAATCGCCTGCGGCTTAGTTTTCTAAAAAATATAAAAATTAATTATCGAATTGGTGCGGGGTGCTCATTTTTGTAGCTGCTCGCTCCGCTCGCAGACAAAAATGGCAAAAAATAAAATAATTATTGCATTGGTGATAATCGCCGTCATAATCGGGGGATATTTTTTATTCAGAAAAAAGGCGCCAGGGAAGCAGATCAATCTGGACACGAGCCAGATAGTTCCTCTTAATTTGGGTGATGTCAGTCCCATCTCGGGCTTGGCCTGCGAAAATTGGAACAAGCGGGCGGTAGCGGTTATGCAGCCAGCTGATGTGCAGGCGCGTCCGGCGGCCGGATTTTCCGAAGCCGATATGGTAATTGAAATGCCGGGCTATACCAATTCAGTCACTCGGCTGATGGGCGTGTATCTTTGCAATTTGCCGAAAGAAATCGGCGCCATCCGCAGTTCACGCCATGACTATATCGCCATAGCAGCGGGATTGGACGCGGTTTTTGTATATTGGGGAGGATCGCATTTTGCACTAGATCTTTTAAAAAATAATGTAATTGACACTATGAATTGCAATAATGACGGCGGAAGATCGGCAAATCAGTATTGCTTTCGCTGGCCAATGAGCTGGCAAAATGAGAACTGAGGATACGGGGCATGTGACGAAAGACAATATTCTTCAGGCTATGAAAGATTTGGGATATCGAGCAGAAAATAAATTTTCCGGCTACCAGCATCAAGCGGAAATTTCCGAAGATCAAAGGCCGAATGGCGGCCAGCTGACCGTGGGTTTTGTCGGGCCGTATGATGCCAAATATGATTATGATAGAGCGACCAACACCTATTTGCGGAAATGGGGCGGCAAAGAAGATAATGACAGAAACAACGGGCAACGATTGGCGCCTAAAAATGTGGTGGTAATGTTTGCCAAATCAGAACAGATTACCCTTGATCAGGATTATGTCGGGCAGGGGCTCAAAGATCCTTGGGCGGGCGTAGAGGAGATAAAAAAGACCGGGGTTGAAAGCATCAGCGGCCGGTATAATAATGTGGAAATCGGAGATCCGTGGTATGACGTAAGCGATTCCGGAGAAGCGCATTATTATCTGAACGGGCAGGAATATTCCGGAACCTGGAAAAAAGACAAATCAAAACTGGATAGCAAGCTGATGTTTTACGACAATGCCGGCAGAGAAATGTTGTTTGTGCCGGGACAAATCTGGGTGGAAATTTTGGAACCGGGGCAAGAACTGAAATGGGAGCTAGAGTAATAGCCAAAAAATAAAAAACACACAGCACATAACATAAGCATGGAATTATTATTTAGAATGTTCCATGTTTTATGTTCCATGTTCCATGATTATTTTTCTCTACGGCAATGACTTTTTCCGGTCAGGAGAAAAAGCAGCCGAAATAAAAAAGAAGTTTATGGAAAAAGACCCGGCCGGCTCCGGCTTGTCTTTTTTTGATTTTTCCGATTTGAAAACGGAAATGGACAAGGTTTGGGGGGCTCTGGCGACGAACAATTTATTGGCTCCCAAAAGGCTGGTGATTATAAAAAACATAATTTTGGAAGGAGCGGATAGCGCGCGGGAAAATATGCTGGCATTTTTGAAAAATCAAAAATGGCTGGCGGACGACAAAGACACGGTGGCGGTTTTTTGGGAAGCGGGTCCGCCGGCCGGCGGAAAAAAAAGCGGCGTGCTTTACAAATATCTTTTCAAAAACTCAAAAAAGCAGGAATTTGAAAAATTAACCGGGATTAAATTAAATCAATGGACTCTGCGGCGGATCAAAAAAATTAGTGAGAGCGCTTCAATTTCCCGCGCGGCTTTGGAAAAATTACTGGCTTTTGCCGGGGAAGATATGCATTTTTTGAATAATGAAATTGAGAAGCTAGTTACTTACGCCGATGGGAAAATAATTACGGAGGACGACGTTGAGCTTCTGGTGCGGGCCAATTTGGGAAGCAATATTTTCAACACGATTGACGCTATTGGGGAAAACAACAAAAAGAAAGCGCTGGGACTCTTGCACCGCCATCTGGAAAAAGGCGATGATCCCTTCTATCTGCTATCCATGTTTGTTTATCAATTCAGGAATCTTCTGAAAGTGGCGGATCTTAAAAATCAGTTCGGAGCAGATGAATACGCTATTTCCAGAGAAGGAAAGATGCACCCGTTCGTGGTAAGAAAAAGTCTGGCGCAAATCCGCAATTTTTCTTTTGATAAATTAAAAAATATCTATCAAGAACTGGGCGAACTTGACACGGCGGTGAAAACGGGAAAAGTTGAGATTAAGATGGGGTTGGATAAATTTATAGTGGAACTTTAAAAAGCACCCTTTCGGGTGCTTTTTACAAGAGTTATTTTTTTATCATTGCTTTCACTGCTTTGTTCAGTCTTGATTTTTTTCTGGCGGCGGTGTTTTTGTGGATGACTTTTTTCTGCACGGCCTTATCAAGAGCTTTGGCGGTTTTTTGAAACCATTCTTTGGCTAAAGCCTGGTCGCCTTTAGCGATGGCTTCCGCGGTTTTTTTGGCGGCGCTTCTGAAAATCTCCCTTGATTTTGGAGTTTTTCAGAGTCTTGCGGGCAGTCACGCGCATATACTTTTTAGCTGATTTTTTGATTGGCATATTCCAATTATGATACGAATTGCATCCGAATTATATCCAGATTAATTCATAAATTATTTAGTTTACTCTAGTATTTTTAGCATGGATATTTCTTTTTGGCAAGAGTCGGGGAAAATTGTATAATAAGGCATAAGTATGATAGCTAAAATTAAAGGCAAAATTGAATATCTGAAAGACAACTACGCCGTGGTGGATGTTTCAGGCGTGGGCTATAAGATATATCTTACCGCTTATACTTTCGGGAAAATTGCGGGAAAGACCGATGTTGATTTTTTCATCCATACCCATGTGCGGGAAGACGCTCTGGATCTTTATGGCTTTTTGACCATGGAAGAACTGGAAATGTTTGAGCTTCTGATTTCCATCTCCGGCGTCGGGCCGAAATCGGGGCTGGGAATTCTCACGGTGGCGACCCCAAAAACCATCAAGACCGCGATTCTCAATGAAGACTCCTCCATTCTCACCAGAGTTTCCGGAGTGGGCAAAAAAACCGCGGAGCGGGTGATCTTGGAACTTAAAAATAAAATCGCCGACATGCCGGCGGGCGAAAAAGAAGGCGCGGTGGGCGATATGGATGCCATTGAAGCTTTGGTTTCTATGGGCTACGCCGTAACCGAAGCGCGCGGCGCGCTCAAATCGGTACCGGCCGGCATCAAAGATATCGGGCAAAGAGTCGGTCTCGCGCTTAAAAATTTGGGAAAAAAATAGTTTTATAAAACCATAAAACCTGTTATAATAATAAAAATAAACACAAATTATGTCAGAAGAATTCTTCTTTTCTCAGGTAAACTCTATCATTAAACCCTTGGCTTTCGTTTTTTTTCTGCTTTTGCTGGCGGGGTTTTTTATGTGGCGGAGAAAAAAGGGAAAAAATAATTTTTATTCATCTACGCCAGTGCTGGACAGTTTCTCTTTGGATCTGACCCAGGCGGCGCGTAAAGTAAAATCTGGATCCCGTCATCGGCAGAAAAATGGAAATTGACCAATTGGCCGTTATTTTAAGCCGGCGGACAAAAAATAACTGTATTTTGGTCGGTTTAGGCGGGGGTAGGAAAAACGGCGGTCGTGGAGGGTCTGGCCGAAAAAATTATCAATGAAACTGTTCCTTTTGATCTGCGAAATAAAAGAGTATTGGCGCTTGATCTTAATGCAGTCCTGGCTGGAACAAAATACCGGGGTGAATTCGAAGCCAGAATGAAAAAGCTGATTGAGAGATAATCAACTCCGGAAGAAACATTAATTCTGTTTATTGATGAAATTCACAATCTGATGGTCATGGAATCAACCGGAGAAACTATTTCAGTCGGGGACATTCTCAAGCCGGCAATGGCCGGGGCGATTTGCAGATTATCGGCGCCACGACGCCGATGGAATATAAAAAATATTTTGAAAACGATCCGGCTTTTGAGCGCCGCCTGCAGCCGCTTTTTATAAACGAACCGGATGAAAGGGAAACACTGGAAATTCTCAAGGGCATAAAAAGCAAGTATGAAGAATTTCATCGGGTTATTATCCCGGATGAAATTCTGCAGCTTTGTATTTTTCAAGGCAAAAAAATTCTTCCCGACCGGTCTTTTCCGGACAAGGCCATTGATCTTATGGACGAGGCGGCCAGCAACGCCAAAATAATGTATAACAAACAGGCGCGGGAAGGCTACAAAACCGGCGCTCCCCAGGTTTCACCCAATGATGTCCACGCCGTCGCGCAAAAATACAGACAGGGCGAAAACTAAAGCAATAAAAAATTACAAAAATTCACAAGTTTCGACTTGTGTTTTTTATTTCTCCGCTTTTCTTTTTGCTTTAACTCCTATAAAATCAAAACATGGAAAATATCAATGAATTTCTACAATCTGAAGAATGGCGGAAGTTTCAGGAAGCGGTCGGGCGGAAAACATACTGCATTACTGGCGACAACTTTTACGCAAGCGTAATTAAACACAGCCTACCAATAGTTGGCAGTTATTTCTATGTTCCCAGAGGACCGGTAATACAAATTTCCAATTTCCAATTTCCAATTTCCAATAAAATTCCAAATTCATTTTCTAAGCTAATTAATTTGGCGAAAGAAAACAATATCGGCTGGATTAGGATTGAGCCGGCGAGTGAGAATGTTTTAAACTTACTTAGACCTCCAAGGTCTAAGTATAAAATTACTAAGGCGCCACATGATATGCAGCCGAGGGAAATTTTAATGATGGATATTACAAGATCAGAAGAGGAATTGTTGGCGGGGATGAAATCTAAGACGAGATATAATATAAAACTCGCACAGAAACAGAGAGTTATTGTGCGATCAAATCCCAAATGGCAAATCCCAATCAAACAAATCGAAAATTCAAATGAACAAATCCCAAATTTTATATTGACGAATTTATTAAGGCTTGTGAAAATTACAGCCGAACGGGATGGGATCACATCTGCATCCAGAAAGTTATTACCGGAAAATGTTTGAAACAATTCCGGCTGAAATTCTAAAATTATATATGGCGGAATATGAAAACAAGATAATTGCGGCCAATATTGTTATTCATTATGGAAACACCGCGACTTATTTGCACGGCGCTTCTGATAATGAATATCGCAATGTTATGGCGCCATATTTGCTTCAATGGCAGGCTATTCTGGACGCGAAAAAGGCGGGACTTAACAAGCTATGATTTCGGGGGAATCAAAAACATGCCCCAGGCGGCATAAAACATGAAACATGTAACAAAAATTCATGGGCGGGCATTACAAAATTCAAAACCGGATTTTTGCCAAATACAGAGCCCATATTCTTCTCTGGAAGTTATGATATAATAATAAATAGAAAAAAATATTTTCTGTACAGAATTATCCAGAAAATCAAAAGCTTTATATAAAAATTTTAGAAATAAAAATAAAAAAAATTATTCCCCATGTTTTTGCGTATAATAAAAAAAATCACAACAAAAGTATTTATTTTCATCCTGATTTTTTTCTGGATTTTTTTGGGTTGGCCGGAGGTTTGGAAAAATCCGAGAATTCCGCCGGAAATTCCCAGAGCCCAGGCAGCGCATACTTTTGACACAAAAACGGGGACGGTGTGTGGGGAGGAGTTACCCATTTTGCGTTAAACATAGACACGACACCGCCCGCCGAGTTTCCCATAGAAATTTTTCCTTATTCGGTAACTTCCTCCAGAAATCCCATTATCCAGTTCGGGACTACCGACAATCTTTCCGGCATTGATCATTATGAAACAAAAATTATTCCTCTGGATCCAAATAAGGCTATGGCGGCCGGACCGGAAGACCAGACTTTCTTCGTTGAAGCGCAAAGCCCGTTTATTACTCCTCCGCTGGAATTGGGATCATACGACACGATCGTTTTAGCGTATGACAAAGCCGGTAATTTTCGGGAAGCAACAGAAAGGCTGAAAATTACCAACGCTCTTTTGGAAGTTGACAGTGAAAAGGGAGTGGTGGTAAAAGGAGTATTGTCCATACCCTGGTTCTGGCTGTTTATTATGCTCGGGCTGCTGATTGCTGTTTCCATTTATGCGGCCCGGCGCATCAGAAGACGGCATCACTGGCTGGAACGCCAGGTATCCGGCAAAAAATTACCTCCTCAAGTCAGGAAGAAACTGGAAGAACTTAAAGAGATTCAAGCCAAATATGGAAAGCTGACCATGATGATTTTGATTGCGGCGAGCTTATTATTTTTCGGAAAATCAACTTTAGCTCAAGGGGTTGAGTTGGGTCCGCCCCTAGTCACTTCTGTCTCCCGCAATATTTCCAACGAGGAAATATTCTATATCGGCGGAAAAACCGATTCTCCGGAAACCATGGTCATTATTTATATCCAGAATCTAAAAAGCGGGGAAACATTCAGCCAAAATGTTGTTTCCGATAAAAAGGGAGACTGGTTTTACCGCCATGGCGGATTTCTGTCGGCCGGGGATTATCTTTTATGGGTGCAGGGAAAAGCTGGTGAACAAATGAGTCCGCCGAGCCCCCATGTCCGGATGGCGGTCCAGCCCACGGCGATTCAGTTCGGTTCCTCGCGCCTTAGCTATGCAACTATTTATATCGGGGCCATTATACTTCTTTTAATAATTCTGGCTGTTTTGATTGCTTATATTATTCGCCAGTGGCGTCGGCTGAAAAAAAGGCATGACAGATTTGCAAAGGAAGTTGGAGAAGTGGAAGAAGCTGTTCATCGCGGTTTTACTATGCTGCGCCGCGATATTGAAGCGGAACTGGCCGTGATAAGGAGGGTGAGGATGAGCAAGGCGCTTTCCGGGGAAGAAAAATTGAAAGAGGAACATCTGCTTAGAGATCTTGAGAAAATAGAGCGCCATATCGGCAAAGAAGTGCTGGATGTGGAGAAATTGGAAAATATGGGCTGACCCCGGAAATTTATTTACTTTTGCCGCATATTGCAGTGTTTAACAAGCCAATCGCTTGCCATTTTTTGTTTTTAATAAATTAAAGTATAATGAGTTTATGCGTTGCGTAAAGAAATTCGTCCCCCAAAAAATTAAAAATGTCTATCATCTGGCGCAGGCGGTGCTGGCTAATTTTTTATTTGGCTTTCCAGCTAAAAGCCTAAGAGTCATAGGAGTTACGGGAACTAACGGCAAAACGACAACCGTTCAAATGATCGCGAAAATTTTGGAAGAAGCCGGAAAAAAAGTTGCGGTTATATCTACGATTAATTTCAAGCTGGGTAAAAAAGAATGGGTGAATAAAACCAAATTCACCACTCTTTCCAGTTTTGCCGTCCAGAAATTCATTCTGGACGCGGTGAAAGCGCGCTGTGAATATTTGATTTTAGAAACCTCTTCACATTCTCTTGACCAATATCGCGTCTGGGGAATCAACTATGATATGGCCATTATCACGAATGTGACGCGCGAGCATCTGGATTATCACAAGACGATGGACAAATATCGGGCGGCAAAGTTAAAGCTTTTTGAAGAAGCCAGAGTTGTCGCGGTCAATCTGGATATGAAAAACGCGGAAGATTTTTTGCGATTTAACAACAAAAAAAAGCTTACTTATAGCTTAAAAAACAACCAGGCCAATATTTTCGCGGAAGATATCCAATTAGGAATTAATAAATCCAGCTTTACAATCAAGGGACAGCCGTTTGAAGTAAATATGCCCGGGGAATTTAATATTGAAAACGCGCTGGCGGCCATTTGCGCGGGTCTGGCTTATAATATTGATTTGCAAGCAATAGCCGGGGCGCTGGAAAAAATCAAAGGCATTCCGGGACGGCTGGAATATGTTTCCAATAATTCAGGAATAAATATAATCATTGATTATGCAGTAACGCCGGACTCTTTGAAAAAGTTGTATTCTCTAATTTCAAAATTAAAGACATCGCATGCCCAAAAGGGACATCCGATGCCCAAAGTAATTGCGGTGTTCGGCGCCTGCGGAGAACGGGACCGGGGCAAGCGGCCGATTATGGGAGAAATAGTTTCTCATTTTGCCGACCGGCTGATTATCACCAATGAAGATCCTTACGGAGAAGCTCCCTGGCGGATAATCAACGAAGTGGTTTCCGGCGTGAAAAATAAAAAAGAAAATGAAACGTTTTGGAAAATTTTAGACCGCCGCGAAGCCATAAAAAAAGCCCTCATCTTAGCGGGACCCGGAGATTTTGTGATTATTACCGGAAAAGGAGCGGAAGAAACAATGGCGATTGGAAGCAAGCGGATTCCCTGGAGCGATAAAAAAGTTACCCAAGAACTCCTGCAAGAATTATCGTAAAGGCAAATCCCAAGATTCCCCCAATAATAACTTCGCTCACCCTGTGCCCCATTCTTTCATGCAGGCGCGGAAATTGCTCTTCGCTGACATTTAGCTGGCGGATAAGCATATTCAAATATCTGCCCTGGTCGCCCATATACATCCGCAGCCTGGCCGCATCGTCAATCACGATGATAGCCAGCGCTACCGACACGGCAAAAGCGCCGGTTGCCACTCCTTCATAATATCCGACTGCCGTCACCAGTGAAACAATAAACGCGGTATGGGCGCTGGGCATATGCCCATGGGTCATTGCATACTTAATATCCCATCCGTGCCTTGTTGAATAAATCACAAACTTTATCAGCTGAGCAATCACGCCGACAATTATTGGGATAATGAAAACGTTGTATTGTGTCCAGTTATCCATGGTTTGATTATAGCACATTTTCAGATTTTATGTTACAATAACTCCAGCTAATAATTAACAGACAAAAAAATATGCCCGGTAGTGATCCGCTAAAAGCTGATATTATCAGGCAATAATTCTTTAAGTTTTAATTTGTCCCCTTTTTTTATGTAAATATTACATAATTATGGGCGGACTACTACCGGGATGAGTATCGGACTAATTTTATTAATCATTATCGCGATTATCGCGGTCTGGATGATCGCGGTTTACAACGGACTTATCAAATTGAGAAACAGGGTGGATGAAGCCTGGAGCGATATTGATGTGCAGACGAAAAGAAGGTATGACCTCATACCGAACCTCGTAAACACGGTGAAGGGTTACGCCACGCACGAGCGGGAACTTTTTGAAAAAGTGACCGAAGCCCGGGCGCGCGCCATGGGAGCGGGCACGGCGCAGGATAAGGCGCAAGCCGAGAATATGCTTTCCAACACTTTAAAAAGCTTGTTTGCGGTGGCGGAAGCCTATCCGGACTTGAGAGCCAATGAAAACTTTTTGGAATTGCAGAAGGAGCTTACCGACACGGAGGATAAAATCCAGGCGGCCAGAAGATTTTACAACGGCAACGCGCGCGACTTCAATATTAAAATTCAAGTTTTCCCCAATAATCTGGTTGCCGGCATGCTGAACTTTGCCAAGCGCGAATTTTTTGAAACTGCCGAAGAACAAAAAGAGCCGGTGAAAGTGGAGTTCTGATTGTATAATAATGACAGGCATCTTGCCTTATATTTTTCAACTTTAAAAGTAAAAATATATGCGAAAAATAAAAAAGATTTTTTTCTCCAGGAAGAATTTGAAGCGGGATATCGGCATAATCATTTTATCTTTTTTGGCGGTTGTTTCCGCGGTTAGAGCCGGAAATCTGGATTCTCCGGGGGCTCCGGCGGCGACCGGCTACACGCTGGCTGACATTTACGAACGACTCACCGCCAACACGGAAGCCACCGAAGGCGGCCATAATTTTTTCCCGTCCGCCGATCCGGCTTCCAGTTTTTACACCTTGAAACAAATTTACGAATCCATCCCGACAATTGAACCGGCTGAAATAAAACTTGATCAAAGCTATCTGGGCGTAACAGGAACATTGACGCCGGACGGCGGAACGGCCGCGGTCGCTGATCTTTTCAGCGGCAAAACCGCCAATCTGACAGGCGACTGGGATTTAGATACCGGAACTTTGAATTTGGCTTGCGGCACGGACACCTTTGACGGAACGGACAATCTGGTTCCCGATGCCTACGACGGCTCCGGAAACGGGAGCAACCGCTGGTGCGTAACTTCCAGCGGCGATGCTGCGGCGGGGGATATAGTTGACGGCAAAATCGCCTGGGTGGACGGAGAAGAAATAACCGGAACTTTTTCTTCGCAGGAAAAAACCGCCACTGCCGAAGGCGAGGAAGTGACGCCGGACGCGGGAAACTGGCTTTCCAAAGTGACGGTGGCGATAACCAATTTAATCGCTTCGGTAATCAAAAAAGGCGAAACGGTAGGCGGAGTGGACGGAACTTATTCCGGCTACCCGGGTTCGGGCGCGAACAGGGCTGATTTGACACAAGCGACTTGTGAAGCTGCGGATAATTGGTACTGGTTTGAAGATGCTAATGGTGATGGTGACTCTGCCAACCCCGATGATCCGGAGGATGGTATCTGTGTCTACGCCAATACTGCCGCCAACATGCCTGTGGCGGGCTCTTGGAACGGTTATGATAGTGCCACGAATTATGATTCTACTTATATTGCCGCCTATACATGTAACGGAATTAGTTTTCCAAACGGCAATGTTGCTACCTATAGCGGCATTGCCTCTACGAACTATGCTGATACTACTTGGAATGAAGTAGATTGCGCATTATGCAAAGCTGATTGTCTTGATGGGGTGAAAGACCTGCCAGATAACGGTGGCTACAAGCCATCACCGGGAGATGGAACAGCGCCGGGTGATGGAACTGCCACGGGGGACTACAACGGACCGTTGACACCAAAAGTTTTGGCGGAATGGAAAGGCACCAGGCTTCCAACTTCGGCTGACTTCTTCGGTTTTTGCGGCTATAAAGATGGCGGTTCCAATTATGAAAACACCACCAGTGGCTCCTCATCAGATAAAACTTATGGAGATTATGGAACACAAGTTGGCAGGATCGATGAATTTTTAGATTTAGCTAATAATGCCGATTCTTTTGGTTGGGAATGGCTTTCGGAGCAGCACTACAACGGCTATGCGCGGGTAGCCGGCACTAACGCCTGCTCGTACTTCGGTTACAATGGTGTCAACGGTGGCTACAGATTCCGTGCCGTCTTCCGCCCGTAGTGATTTCCCATCTTGATGATTTGGTAATTTTTGTCATTTTGTCATTTGATAATTTCTCCGAAAAATTTTTTGAAAATTTGCAATGTCTCGCTACGAACACATAAGAATATTTCAATGCGCCTACATGCTGACCATTGAAATATATAAGACCACCGGCAACTTCAGCCGCGAATTCAAATACACTCTGGGTGAAAAACTGAAAAACGCGGCGCATGAAATATTAGACGCGATAATGAAAGTAAATTCAATGCCAGACAAGGAGAAACAAAAATATTTTCCGGGAATTGATTTCAAAAAAGAGAACTTACGCGTTTATCTAAGGATTGCCGCTGATTTAAAATTAATCAGCCCGGGCCGGCTGGGAGTTCTTAACGAGAGAATCGAAGAGCTTGGCCGGCAACTGGGCGGTTGGCAAAAATGGACGGCTAAAAAATAGCGGTAGTTTTTGGCCGCCGATTCTTGCCAGAGTTTTCGCTTGCCACATGGCGGCGGAGAGCGCGCAAGAGAAATGATGGGAATCACAGTCCCGTTCCCTAGGATAAGTTTCTAGGATATTCGACAAAGGCCATACCGAACTTCGGCGAGGATTGGCCGGGAAAATGAATAGTAGCGGGACAATGGCTTTCGGAGCAGCACAACAACAACAATGCGCGGATAGCCGGCAATAACGCCTGCTCGAACTTCAATAACAATAATGTCAACAATGGCAACAGATTCCGTGCCGTCTTCCGCCCTAATGATTCCCGTGCCTGAGCCCTTAGCTCTATTCAGGGGTTAGGGGCTCAGATTTAATAAGGCTCTTTCCAAACAAAATAGTCGTAATTGCGATTGACCGGCTGGAGATAAATTTTCAATATTCCGAAATGCTTTTCATAAAGCGTTTTGCGCAGGTTATAGCAGTTGGCGTGTTTAAAAAATCCGTAAACGGAATTGATTGATGAAAAAATATGGCGAAAATCATTCGTAAATTTTTCGTTGTCAAAGACGATGAAAGGATCATTGAAAATTATGTCGCAAGCATGAGACATATTGTCAGGATCAAGAGCCTTCAGAATTTTTTGATTGAAATGCCACAAATTGCTTTTTAGCTTTTTCACTGTCCGCCGCCTGATAAGCGTGTAATCCGGCTTGACGATATAGCCGCAAAAATTGATGCCGTTTGTTGTCGGCTGAAGAATCTGCTTTTTGGGGTGAAGTTTGAGCTTTAGGTTAATCTCAACGAAAGTTTTAATGCCGTCGCGCCATTTAAGCAGCTGCTCTTTTGAAGAAGCGAGAAGCAGAAGATCGTCCATATAGCGGAAGTAGTGTTGGCATTTGAGCGAGTGCTTCACGAATTGATCTAATTCGTTCAAATACACATTTGCGAAAAACTGACTGGTCAGATTGCCGATGGGCAGGCCGCGATTGACTTTGCCGAAAAGAGATTTGTGCGGCGGCACGGATCGTAAAAGATTCAGATCGCCTCTCGGAATGTAATTCGTCGTCGGATCATGAAAAATAATTTTTTCGGCAAGCCACAGGATTTCCGGATTTTTAACATGTTTTTTGATAATGGAAAATAAAATATTTTTATCCACACTGACGAAATAACTGCGGATGTCCATTTGAAGACAGAATATATCCGGGGCGGTTGTTTTTTTAAGGTAACGGACAGCTTTGCGGGCGCCTTTTTCTTCACGGCAGGCGAAAGAATGGAAAATAAAAATTTTTTCCCAGACGGGCTCAAGATAACCGACAAGCAAGTGGTGAACAACCCGATCGCGAAAATCCGCCGCCCACACTTCGCGCAGTTTGGGATCAGAAACAGCGAAACAGACATATTTTCCCGGCCACCAGGTTTTATTTTTAAGCTCACGCTCCAACTTCAAAAGCTCCCGCTCAAAATTCATCTCAAACTTCGCCGCGCTGGCGCTTCGCCGCTTGGTTCTGCGGCACCGGTAGTAGGCCTTTAAAAGGTTTTGAAAGGTGAAAATATCCCGTTTACTTTCCACGGTGGAATAGTTGTTTTGCTTCGCAAATTCCACGGGGTAAACTCTCTCTCTCTCTCTCTCTCTCTCTCTCTTGATTTGCGCCGTTGATTTCTAAAATTTTTCGTTTCATGGTATTATTTTAGCAGAAGCAATGAATTTTTTTAAGAATAAAAAACAAATAATTATTATTTTTTCCGGATTATTGCTGGCGGTTTTTGCTGTTGTCTGGTTTGTAGTCGCTTCGGAAAGCAACGGGACCATTGATTCGGAAATCAAATACGCCTGGAACGAGAACGCCGGCTGGATTAATTTCGGAGATGAGAACGGCAACGTGGAAATAACGGATCTTGAGCTTTCCGGCTATGCCTGGAGCGAAAATCTGGGCTGGATATCGCTTAACTGTTCCGACAGCGGCGTTTGCGCGACTTCCGATTACAAAGTGGAAAACGACGCGGAAGGGAACTTGTCCGGCTACGGCTGGAACGAGAACGCCGGCTGGATAAATTTCAGCCCGGCCGACGGGGGAGTCCAGATTGATTCTTCCGGAAAATTTTCCGGCTACGGCTGGGGCGAAAACATCGGCTGGATTGTTTTCAATTGCGAAGACCTCGGCGTCTGCGACTCTGCCAGCTTCAAAGTGAAAACCGACTGGCGGCCGTTGAGCGCCCGCGAATCGGACGATGATGAAGATGATTTGGAAATTTCCGACGTCCATTATTCTTCAACCGATACGACCATTGTCGTGAAATGGGAAACCAACCGCGACGCCGACGGCTCAATCCGCTGGGGGCTGGACAAAAACAATCTTAACGAAAGGAAAGAGGAAAACGACGAAAAGGGCGAGGATCATAAAATAACCATCCGCGAATTGCAGCCAAACACGGAATATTACTTTCGCGTGAAATCAGCCGATGGCGGCGACTCTGATACTTCGCGCACTTACTTGACTTCCACTAAGGCGCCTTCCGCTCTTTTTGCCCGCCGTATCTGGCAAAGTCTGCCGAAGGATGGCACAGATCAGGAACAGCTGAAGATAGAAATTTCCGACGAAAAAGAAAAAACAAAAGAAGAAGCCGAAAAAGCCGAAAAAATGGAAGAAGCTGAAAAACCCTCATTTTTTGAAAATGCAGTCGGATTCCTGGAGGTAATATATGATAAACTTACGGAAGGCGTTAAAAATATCGCTTTGGGGATCCGCGAAACATTTTTGGCGTTTCAGGAAAAAATTCAGGAAAGAGCCGAAAAAATCGCCGGGCTGATCGGAGAAGAAAAAAGAAATCTGGAATTCAAGGCGCCTTCGGAAGAAACCGTAAAATCAATTGAGCGCTTTTTTGCCACGGAGATTTACAAAAAAGACAGCGCCAAAAGAATCGCCGAAATCCGCTTTCAGATTTTGGACAAAAAAGAACGTTGCCATTCCCAATCTGGAAACAAAGCTTTTTTCCGAGCCGAGAGTTTCCGTCACGGATGAAAACGGCATAGTTTCTTTCCGCGACGTGGAGATAGGCGAGCACACTCTGGCGTTCAACCATGAAGAAAAAGAATTCCGCAAAAAAGTGGCGATTGCCGACACTCTCACGGAAGAAGGCGGAATTGTGGCGGAGGTGGTGCAGATAAAAGCGGAAAAGGACAAATTGGCTTGGTGGATGCGGGCGGTGATAATTTTATTAATTCTGGCCATAGCCTTTATGATATATTTTGCCGAAAAATATTATAAATTAAAAAATAAAAATTTTTCTTGAATTATTATTTTGCCGCGGAACAATATTTAAATTGCAATGTCCACTTTATACAACAACGCCGACAAAAACACCAGACTAACCTGGATTTATATATCCGGGTTTTTGGTCTTTGTGATTCTGGCTGGCTATATTTTCGCCGGGGCGATGGGCAATAGCGCAATCTTGTATGGCTGTGTTATTTTTTCCATTGTTATGAGTTTCGGATCATACTGGTGGAGCGACAAAATTGTGCTGGCGATGAGCGGAGCGAAGCCGGTAACGCACGACAACGGCAGGGAAATTTATCATATTGTGGAAAATCTTTGCATCACGGCCGGACTTCCGGCGCCAAAAATTTATATTATAGAAGACACGGCTCCCAATGCTTTCGCTACCGGGCGCGATCCGGAACACGGTGTGATTTGCCTCACGACCGGCATCATCCAAAAACTGGAAAAAGCGGAGTTGGAAGGCGTGATCGCGCATGAACTTTCGCATATCGGCAACAGGGATATTTTACTTTCTACGGTAGTGGTTGTGCTGGTCGGATTTGTAACACTTTTGGCGGATTGGTTCCGGCACTGGGCTTTCTGGGTGGAAAATCACGATAATAGCGAAGGGGGCGGGCAAATGAAAATTAGTCTTAATGATAGTGGCTATCGTCTTGTCCATTTTGGCTCCTATTGCGGCAGATGCTGATGCAATTGGCGATTTCCCGAAAACGCGAATTTTTGGCTGATGCGGACAGGAGCGCTGCTTACCCGCTATCCGGACGGCCTGGCTCGGGCGCTGGAAAAAATTTCGGCCGACACCGAACCGCTGGAAGCCGCCAATCGCGCGACGGCCCATCTTTATATCACCAATCCTTTTAAAGGCAAAAAACTTACGAAACTTTTTATGACTCATCCGCCAATTGAGGATAGGGTCAAAGCCTTGAGGGGGATGAATGTTTAAATTACTCGGTATTGAATTTTGGCTCAAACAAGAGCTTAAATAACACTTTCCTTATTTCAAGGATTGTAATTCCTTGAAATTCGGCAATTTTGAGGGTCATGCACTTGACAAATGTCTAAAATAGGCGTAATATAGGTATATAAGTAACTAAATTATGCCAAATATGTATAATAGAATAATCGAAGAAGACCTAAAAAAGTCTTTTTTTAAAGGAAAAATTGTCATTATAGTTGGAGCCCGACAGACAGGAAAAACTACTTTAGCTACGAAACTGCTGAAGGAATTTAAGCAAAACCAAGTCAGAATGTTTAACGGCGATAATCCAGCTGACCGTGAATTGCTTTCCGGTAAAAGTCTTGAGTTTCTGGAAAATTTAGTGGGCGATGCAAAAATCGTTTTTATAGATGAAGGACAAAAAATTGAAAAGATCGGCGAGACACTCAAGCTTCTGGTGGATAAGTATAAAAACAAAAAACAAGTCATTGTTACAGGATCTTCAAGTTTTAATCTTTTAGACAAAACTGAAGAACCATTAACCGGCAGAAAGGTTGTTTTTAGAATATTTCCTCTAAGTATCTAAGAAATTTATCCAGAAAAGATCTTTCCAAAATAATAAAAGAACAGGAGCAGTATCTTGTTTTTGGCAGTTATCCGGGAGTTGTTATTCAAAATTCTTTTAAGGAAAAAAGAAAAAACTCCTGGAAATATCTTCCAGTTATCTTTATAAGGACATTCTTGAATTTCAAGGAATAAAAAAATCGGACGTGCTGGTTGCCCTGCTTAAGGCTCTATCATTTCAGATTGGATCAGAAGTTTCTTATACCGAATTGGCGAATCTGACCGGACTTAATAAAAAAACGGTGGAAAGCTATGTGGATATTTTGGAAAAAAACTATATCATTTTCCGCCTTTTCTCCTTATGCCGGAAATAAAAGAAAACTAATCTCAAAACTTAAAAAAATATATTTCTGCGATTTGGGAGTGCGCAATGCGGTTATTAATAACTTTAATTTACTTTCCGATCGTAATGACTTTGGCGCGTTACGGTAGGGTTTCTAATGATTGAGCGGCTGAAATTTCAAAATTATCATGAAATTTATGCAGATAATTATTTCTGGAGGACCTATGATGGCAGCGAAGTGGATTTGGTCGGAGAAAGAGAAGGAAAGCTTTTCGGGTTTGAATTTAAGTGGAAGAGTAAAAAAGCAAAGGTAAAAGTACCGCCCAAATGGAAGGAATATGCTGGAAGCTCATATGCAATAATTGCTCCCAAAATATAAAAGGATTTATCATCTGAAACTGAGAGAATAAAAAAGAAAGGCGAGAATTTATCCCGCCTTTTTAGTTATCCAGATAAAGTCATCTGGGATGTTGAGGAAAGTGTTTCGGCCTGAATTTTTTTTAAGGCGCATTACAGAACTTCTTATTTTTCTTCGGACTTTTTTTGAGATAATACGGTTACAGTTTTCCGACTGGGTCTGGGTGATGAATGAGAGAAAATCCAGTGAATTTGTATCCACATATAGTTTTTGCTCTGTTTGATTGGAATCAGATCATGAATTTAATGGCATATTTTTTCCGAGAGTATTTTTACTATTTCCATCGATATTTGCAAGTTTCCGTATAATTCAGGAAATACTTCTTGTTTTATTCTGTGTAGATCTGATCTTTCGCTTTCAACAACAATGCAAGCGCTAGCTATTATTAGCAGAAATTTTTT
>CAVZKT010000004.1:0-14483 GCA_963775955.1 Candidatus Moraniibacteriota bacterium | reverse complement strand
CCGATTCTTGCCAGAGTTTCCGCTTGCCATAAGGCGGTGGAAAGCGCGCAAGAGAAATGATGGGAATCACAGTCCCGTTCCCTAGGATAAGTTTCTAGGATATTCGACAAAGGCCATACCGAGCTTCGGCAAGGATTGGCCGGGAAATGATTAGTAGCGGGACAATGGCTTTCAGAGCAGCACAACAACAACAATGCGCGGATAGCCGGCAATAACGCCTGTTCCAACTTCAATAACAATAATGTCAACAATGGCAACAAATTCCGTGCCGTCTTCCGCCCTAATGATTCCCGTGCCTGAGCCCTTAGCTCTATTCAGGGGCTAGGGGCTCAGGTTTAATAAGGCTCTTTCCAAACAAAATAGTCGTAATTGCTATTGACCGGCTGGAGGTAAATTTTCAATATTCCGAAATGCTTCTTATAAAGCGTTTTTCGCAGGTTGTAGCAGTTGGCGTGTTTGAAAAAACCGTAAACGGAATTGATTGATGAAAAAATGTGGCGAAAATCATCTGTAAATTTTTCGTTGTCAAAGACAATAAAAGGATCATTGAAAATTATGTCGCAAGCATGAGGCATGTTGTCAGGATCAAGCGCCTTCAGAATCTTTTGATTGAAATGCCACAAATTGCTTTTTAGCTTTTTCACTGTCCGCCGCCTGATAAGCGTGTAATCCGGCTTGACGATATAGCCGCAAAAATTGATGCCGTTTGTTGTCGGCTGAAGGATCTGCTTTTTGGGGTGAAGTTTGAGCTTTAGGTTAATCTCAACGAAAGTTTTAATGCCATCGCGCCATTTAAGCAGCTGCTCTTTTGAAGAAGCGAGAAGCAGAAGATCGTCCATATAGCGGAAGTAGTGCCGGCACTTGAGCGAGTGCTTCACGAATTGATCTAATTCGTTCAAATACACATTTGCGAAAAACTGGCTGGTCAGATTGCCGATGGGCAGGCCGCGATTGACTTTGCCGAAAAGAGATTTGTGCGGCGGCACGGATCGTAAAAGATTTAGATCGCCTCTCGGAATGTAATTCGTCGTCGGATCATGAAAAATAATTTTTTCGGCAAGCCATAGGATCTCCGGATTTTTAACGCGTTTTTTGATGAGGGAAAATAAAATACTTTTGTCTATTGTTACGAAAAAGCTTCGAATATCCGCTTGGAGAAAGAATAAATCAGGGGCAATTGTTTTCTTAAGATAGCAGATGGCTTTATGGGCGCCCTTTTCTTGACGACAGGCATACGAATGGAAAACGAACATTTTTTCCCAGACGGGCTCAAGATATCTGACGAGCAAATGATGAACGACTCTATCGCGAAAATCCGCGGCCCAGACCTCGCGCAGTTTCGGATCGAAACAGCGAAACAGACATATTTTCCCGGCCACCAGGTTTTATTTTTAAGCTCCCGCTCCAACTTCAAAAGCTCCCGCTCAAAATTCATCTCAAACTTCGCCGCGCTGGCGCTTCGCCGCTTGTTTTGCGGCACCGGTAGTAGGCCTTTAAAAGGTTTTGAAAGGTGAAAATATCCCGTTTACTTTCCACGGTGGAATAGTTGTTTTGCTTCGCAAATTCCACGGGGTAAACTCTCTCTCTCTCTCTCTCTCTCTCTCTCTCTCTGATTTGCGCCGTTGATTTCTAAAATTTTTCGTTTCATGGTATTATTTTAGCAGAAGCAATGAATTTTTTTAAGAATAAAAAACAAATAATTATTATTTTTTCCGGATTATTGCTGGCGGTTTTTGCTGTTGTCTGGTTTGTAGTCGCTTCGGAAAGCAACGGGACCATTGATTCGGAAATCAAATACGCCTGGAACGAGAACGCCGGCTGGATTAATTTCGGAAACGAGAACGGCAACGTGGAAATAACGGATCTTGAGCTTTCCGGCTATGCCTGGAGCGAAAATCTGGGCTGGATATCGCTTAACTGTTCCGACAGCGGCGTTTGCGCGACTTCCGATTACAAAGTGGAAAACGACGCGGAAGGGAACTTGTCCGGCTACGGCTGGAACGAGAACGCCGGCTGGATAAATTTCAGCCCGGCCGACGGGGGAGTCCAGATTGATTCTTCCGGAGCAAATTTTCCGGCTACGGCTGGGGCGAAAACATCGGCTGGATTGTTTTCAATTGGAAGACCTCGGCGTCTGCAACTCTGCCAGCTTCAAAGTGAAAACCGACTGGCGGCCGTTGAGCGCCCGCGAATCGGACGATGATGAAGATGATTTGGAAATTTCCGACGTCCATTATTCTTCAACCGATACGACCATTGTCGTGAAATGGGAAACCAACCGCGACGCCGACGGCTCAATCCGCTGGGGGCTGGACAAAAACAATCTTAACGAAAGGAAAGAGGAAAACGACGAAAAGGGCGAGGATCATAAAATAACCATCCGCGAATTGCAGCCAAACACGGAATATTACTTTCGCGTGAAATCAGCCGATGGCGGCAACTCTGATACTTCGCGCACTTACTTGACTTCCACTAAGGCGCCTTCCGCTCTTTTTGCCCGCCGTATCTGGCAAAGTCTGCCGAAGGATGGCACAGATCAGGAACAGCTGAAGATAGAAATTTCCGACGAAAAAGAAAAAACAAAAGAAGAAGCCGAAAAAGCCGAAAAAATGGAAGAAGCTGAAAAACCCTCATTTTTTGAAAATGCAGTCGGATTCCTGGAGGTAATATATGATAAACTTACGGAAGGCGTTAAAAATATCGCTTTGGGGATCCGCGAAACATTTTTGGCGTTTCAGGAAAAAATTCAGGAAAGAGCCGAAAAAATCGCCGGGCTGATCGGAGAAGAAAAAAGAAATCTGGAATTCAAGGCGCCTTCGGAAGAAACCGTAAAATCAATTGAGCGCTTTTTTGCCACGGAGATTTACAAAAAAGACAGCGCCAAAAGAATCGCCGAAATCCGCTTTCAGATTTTGGACAAAAAGAACGTTGCCATTCCCAATCTGGAAACAAAGCTTTTTTCCGAGCCGAGAGTTTCCGTCACGGATGAAAACGGCATAGTTTCTTTCCGCGACGTGGAGATAGGCGAGCACACTCTGGCGTTCAACCATGAAGAAAAAGAATTCCGCAAAAAAGTGGCGATTGCCGACACTCTCACGGAAGAAGGCGGAATTGTGGCGGAGGTGGTGCAGATAAAAGCGGAAAAGGACAAATTGGCTTGGTGGATGCGGGCGGTGATAATTTTATTAATTCTGGCCATAGCCTTTATGATATATTTTGCCGAAAAATATTATAAATTAAAAAATAAAAATTTTTCTTGAATTATTATTTTGCCGCGGAACAATATTTAAATTGCAATGTCCACTTTATACAACAACGCCGACAAAAACACCAGACTAACCTGGATTTATATATCCGGGTTTTTGGTCTTTGTGATTCTGGCTGGCTATATTTTCGCCGGGGCGATGGGCAATAGCGCAATCTTGTATGGCTGTGTTATTTTTTCCATTGTTATGAGTTTCGGATCATACTGGTGGAGCGACAAAATTGTGCTGGCGATGAGCGGAGCGAAGCCGGTAACGCACGACAACGGCAGGGAAATTTATCATATTGTGGAAAATCTTTGCATCACGGCCGGACTTCCGGCGCCAAAAATTTATATTATAGAAGACACGGCTCCCAATGCTTTCGCTACCGGGCGCGATCCGGAACACGGTGTGATTTGCCTCACGACCGGCATCATCCAAAAACTGGAAAAAGCGGAGTTGGAAGGCGTGATCGCGCATGAACTTTCGCATATCGGCAACAGGGATATTTTACTTTCTACGGTAGTGGTTGTGCTGGTCGGATTTGTAACACTTTTGGCGGATTGGTTCCGGCACTGGGCTTTCTGGGGTGGAAAATCAAGAAACAGCGAAGAAGGCGGGCAAATAAAATTAGTTTTAATGATTGTGGCTATCGTCTTGTCCATTTTGGCTCCTATTGCGGCAGTTTTAATGCAATTGGCGATTTCCCGCAAACGCGAATTTTTGGCAGACGCTTCAGGGGCGTTGCTTACCCGCTATCCGGACGGCCTGGCTCGGGCGCTGGAAAAAATTTCGGCCGACACCGAACCGCTGGAAGCCGCCAATCGCGCCACGGCGCATCTTTATATCACCAATCCTTTTAAGGGCAAAAAAGTTTCAAAACTTTTTTTAACTCATCCGCCGATTGAGGAAAGGGTTAAAGCCTTGAGGGGGATGAATGTTTAAATTACTCGGTATCTAATTTTGGCTCAAACAAGAGCTTAAATAACACTTTCCTTATTTCAAGGATTGTAATTCCTTGAAATTCGGCAATTTTGAGGGTCATGCACTTGACAAATGTCTAAAATAGGCGTAATATAGGTATATAAGTAACTAAATTATGCCAAATATGTATAATAGAATAATCGAAGAAGACCTAAAAAAGTCTTTTTTTAAAGGAAAAATTGTCATTATAGTTGGAGCCCGACAGACAGGAAAAACTACTTTAGCTACGAAACTGCTGAAGGAATTTAAGCAAAACCAAGTCAGAATGTTTAACGGCGATAATCCAGCTGACCGTGAATTGCTTTCCGGTAAAAGTCTTGAGTTTCTGGAAAATTTAGTGGGCGATGCAAAAATCGTTTTTATAGATGAAGGACAAAAAATTGAAACAATCGGCCAGACACTCAAGCTTCTGGTGGATAAGTATAAAAACAAAAAACAAGTCATTGTTACAGGATCTTCAAGTTTTAATCTTTTAGACAAAACTGAAGAACCATTAACCGGCAGAAAGGTTGTTTTTAGAATATTTCCTCTAAGTATTGAAGAAATTTATCCAGAAAAAGATCTTTCCAAAATAATAAAAGAACAGGAGCAGTATCTTGTTTTTGGCAGTTATCCGGGAGTTGTTATTCAAAATTCTTTTAAGGAAAAAAGAAAAACGCTCCTGGAAATATCTTCCAGTTATCTTTATAAGGACATTCTTGAATTTCAAGGAATAAAAAAATCGGACGCGCTGGTTGCCCTGCTTAAGGCTCTATCATTTCAGATTGGATCAGAAGTTTCTTATACCGAATTGGCGAATCTGACCGGACTTAATAAAAAAACGGTGGAAAGCTATGTGGATATTTTGGAAAAAAACTATATCATTTTCCGCCTTTCCTCCTTATGCCGGAAATAAAAGAAAACTAATCTCAAAACTTAAAAAAATATATTTCTGCGATTTGGGAGTGCGCAATGCGGTTATTAATAACTTTAATTTACTTTCCGATCGTAATGACTTTGGCGCGTTATGGGATAATTTTTTAATGATTGAGCGGCTGAAATTTCAAAATTATCATGAAATTTATGCAGATAATTATTTCTGGAGGACCTATGATGGCAGCGAAGTGGATTTGGTCGAAGAAAGAGAAGGAAAGCTTTTCGGGTTTGAATTTAAGTGGAAGAGTAAAAAAGCAAAGGTAAAAGTACCGCCCAAATGGAAGGAATATGCTGGAAGCTCATATGCAATAATTGCTCCCGAAAATATAAAAGGATTTATCATCTAAACTGAGAGAATAAAAAGAAAAGGCGAGAATTTATCCCGCCTTTTTAGTTATCCAGATAAAGTCATCTGGGATGTTGAGGAAAGTGTTTCGGCCTGAATTTTTTTTAAGGCGCATTACAGAACTTCTTATTTTTCTTCGGACTTTTTTTGAGATAATACGGTTATAGTTTTCCGACTGGGTCTGGGCGATGAATGAGAGAAAATCCAGTGAATTTGTATCCACATATAGTTTTTGCTCTGTTTGATTGGAATTGATCATGAATTTAATGGCATATTTTTCGAGAGTATTTTTCACGATTTCCATCGAGATTGGCAGTCTTCCGTATAATTCAGGAAATACTTCTTGTTTTATTCTGTGTAGATCTGATCTTTCGCTTTCAACAACAATGCAAGCGGTGCCATTATTTAGCAGAAATTTTTTTATTCCCGCAAGAGATGGGAATATGCCATCCGCAATCCCGATTCCATACATGGAGTGGAAGAATGTGATTAGATCGAACTTCTTCTTTTCTGAGCGGATGTATTCTTCCCATTTTGTCCTCACAATTTCTATTTGTGCCAAGGAATGACTTTTTAGATTTTTTTTGAAGATGTTTATCCACCGAGTCGTAGAAGGTTCTAGGGCAGTAAATTCTATTTTGGAGCCATATTTTTTTTCGAGGATCTTGATAAGCTTGATAGGTTTTGTGCCGGGACCAGTGCCAACATCTAACCATTTAATTGTTCCTCTTGCTTTGATTTTTTCCCACAATTGTGGAGCAAAAATAGGCAAGGTTTGCAAAAACCACTCTGAATCTACCTTATCTTCATCGCTATGCTCCAAAAAATAGTTCAGATTTTTGATGTATTCAGTATCTGGATCGGATTTGCAAACTTTTTTAATTTTTTTTCTCCAGTGCATCTAGTTCTTGCTTTTGAGAGAGGCGCCGTTTTGGAATAATATGCCCAAACTCAGCCATTCTCTCGTTAGTTTCCTTCAAGCAGTGTTTATCCAGCCTTCCGACTAAAGGCATCCGCGTAACATCATAACCCCTTGAGGTAAAAGCGGCTAATTTTTTTGGGTTATTGGTGAGTAGGATAATTTCTCCGGGTGCTTGCAGATAATCAAGAATAATAGGTGGGATCTTATAAGCGAATCCATTTTTTGACTGTCTCGGGTCGGGCTTGACTCCGATCTTACGGAAGCCTTGTGCCATTGAGAGCCCGAATAATTGTTCGGCGGAGTATTCGCCCTTATGTCTCATAAAAGCGCTGGCAGTTAACTCAGTAGGGCTGTTTTGATTTCCGCTTCCCATTCCATTTTGGCTGGCCAGATGGATGAAAACAAAAGTCGGTTTCTGGCTCTGAAATAAGTTATCAGGGTTTTTCAAATTCATCTCTAGTCCCTTCATGCTTATTTTTTTGTCAATCTTGTGGAAACGACTGGCTAATTCTGTCGCCGAAAGCCATTGATTGTAAACAATTGCATCGTTGTGACCAAAAGGTAAATGATGGAGCGCAGGCTGATTCTGGTCGGATTATCCAAGGGTTATTTTCTAGCCGTCCAACGATGCCTACATCTATTAGTTCCATTCCATGATTGGGACTGATCAAAACAAGTCCGATATTTAATATCGGAAAATAGTTTCCGGAAATTAAACTTTTTGCTAAAAGGATGGAACCTCGGTTGGAAATTAAGTAGCTTTTTGAAGGCGAATGCAAGTAAATCTGGTAGAGTTCTTTTAGAGATTCTTTTTGTTTTAGGTATGGAGGGAAAAGTCTAAGAATTTGAAAAAATTTCTTTCCGGTAAATTTTATGAAATCACCGGAGTTTTTTATAATTTTTTTCATTTTTTTATTCCTTTGATTTAGATTTTTAAGGACTCTTTCTCCCAAAGAATAATAGTGCATCATAAGATAACTAGAAAATATGACAAGAAAATTAAAGTAAAATAGTGAAAGAGTGCCTATAATAAGCCATAGTATTTTGTAAAATACGTAAATGTTGACAAGAAAGTCGTCATTTGCTAGTATGTGCTCAACCTCTCCTTTAGTTCCTTTCTCTTAACTAAAAAGGAATAGGAAAAATAAGGAAATAACTAATTTATGCAAGAAGATTTAATAAAACACTTAATAGAAGCCGGACTAGATGATAAAGAAGCCCAGATTTACTTGGCTATTTTGCATTTTGGGCAAGGCCACGATTGCGGATGTGGCCAGAAAATTGGTAAAAGGTAAAGAGAATGACAGTCTATCAGCATATTGATGATTTACTGCACAAGAACCTGGTACACAAAACCGCCGAGGGCAAGAGAATTTTCTATGTCGCCGAAAGTCCGGAAAAAATTTTGAAAATCTTGGATCGCAAGAAAAAGCATTTTGAAAAAATCCTGCCGGATCTCAAAAGCGTGTTCGCACGCTCTTCCCATAAGCCACAAATCAGATTTTAGATGTAAAGTGTGATAAATCTTGCATATGCGGAAAATATCACACCTTGGAATAACTATGCAATTTAAGTTGCTAAAATCCGACAAGTATCTTTGGACCCAGCATGCGCAGTGGAAGATGCGCCAGTATGGTTTGAGTCCGCAGAGAGTTATAAGAGTAATAAGAAATCCGGAAAGGGTCGAAGAGGGAATCGTGGAAAAAACAATCGCGGTTATGCAGCCCGCCTCGGTAAAATATAAAAATTTCAAAAAGACTTGGAGCCAGGAGTTTTGGGCGATGTACCAGCTTCGCAAAAGCGGAGCAATTTTCAAATCCCAATTTCCAATTTCCAATAAAATTCACCCTGTTAAATCCTCGCCGACGCGAGGTGCAGCTTCGCTACAATTTAACAGGGTAAAAATAATATCCGTGTGGCGGTATCCGGGCATGAGTTCGAAAAATAACCCGATTCCGGAGGAAATTCTGGAGAAATTCAAAAGGCCTTGTGATTTTTTACTATTGACCTTGTGGATAACCTTTTTTGCAGGTATGATATAATAAAGGGGTTCAAGTTTATAAGTAATTAATAAAATAACCAAATGAAAAAAAAATTAATTTCAATCACAGGGAAAATGAGAGGCAGAACAAAAATAGTAGTGGCAATTTTTTTGCTGCTCGTGTCCATTATCGCAGTAGCGGCAATTTTTAACCGGGACAATTTTTCGGGCGGAATATCAGTGAAAGCCAGTCCGATCTTAGAAGGTGAAGGAAACTATAATACTCAGAGCGGAACCAGCGGGATTTCTGTTCAAGAGCTGGGCGCGCTTAATCACATGCCGGACAGCGGCGGCGCTTCGGCAGGAGGTGCTGGCGGAACTTACAATTATGGTGCGAGTAATAATGTTGATTCCAGCGGCTGCCAAAAATGCGACAATAATATTATTTGTTCGTGCAAGTGCCTGTAATCTGTAGTCATAACATTATTAGTTGTAAGCCATATTAAAGCCGGAGACCGCATTTGGTTTTAGAAAAATGACAATAAAAAAAGTAATGACAATAAAAAAAATCAGGACAAAGACCGCGATAGCAGCGGCACTGGTGCTTTTGGCAGCGGGTCCCGCCGTGGCCGGGTTTTATTATTATGGATCTAAAATTGAAAACTTTCCTTTTTTTTGGAGAAAAAAAGCCTCTGTCGCCACGAAGGAAAATAAAAAAAATAATTCTGCGAATTCGGAAAAAAGCCAGGTTAGTAATCAAATAGGAACAATTCCGGGTACTTGCCAGGTGTGCGGCGGAAAAACATATTGCAAGTGCGAGTGTCCTTCCAGGGAATAACTCTTTTAATGGATAAAATAAAAATTATTCATCGGCAAGAACAGTCTTTTTTGGGCTGTTTTTTAAGGGGTTGTTGTTATTTTGGAATTTTTCTGCTATAATTCAGACAGTAAAATAAAAGATTGAAATAGAAAGGCAGGTGTAATATGGAAGAACAAACAACACAACAGCCAGTTCAGCCGGCGGCTCCGCAGGGAAACCAGTCGGACGCGGAAAAGAACAAGGCGATGGCCATCATCGGCTATATCATTCCGATCCTCTTTTTCATTCCTTTGGTAACCGATGCAAAAAACAGCCCCTTTGCGAAATATCACGCCAACCAGCAATTGAATTTTCTGCTTTTTGCCGTAGTCGGATATATAATTTCCAGCATTTTGATGGTAATTTTAATCGGATTTCTGCTATATTTTTTGGTGATGATCGCGAGTATCGTGTTTATGATTATGGGAATCATCAACGCGGCCAAGGGAGAAATGAAACCGCTGCCTCTTATCGGCGGAATCAATATTATCAAGTAGGTTCTATAGAGTTTATTTAAAACAGTCCCGACGTGACGTCAGGGCTGTTTTGTTCTATAATGAAGTTATTGCATGGCGACTCCAGCGAAAAGTTCCGGTATGGCTATCCCAGTACCGATTCCGATGAAGATTTGCCTAACGCTGTGATTAATCCGCGGAATCGCCTAACGGCTTAGTTTGGATATAATACAAAATTAAATTTTAGAATCGGTACGGGACGCTCATTTTTTTGGCTGCTCGTGCCTCGCAGAAAAAAATGGCGAAACGAACAAAAATCGTAGCTACCATCGGACCGGCATCGAGCTCAAAAAAGATTTTGCAGAAAATGATTGAAAGCGGAATGAATGTGGCCCGCATCAACTTTTCCCATGGCACGTATGAAGCTAATGGCGATATTATAAAAAGCATCCGGGAGATCAGCGAAAAGATGGATGTTCCGGTCGGAATCATGGCCGACCTGCAGGGGCCCCGGATCCGCACACTGGTAGACGATGATGTGGAAATCAAAAAAGGCGAGACCGTTATGATTTCCGATGTGTCGGTAAAAAGCCGGCTGCCAATCATTAAGCATCAATTATTCAGGCTGGACTCGCCCGGGATAATCGGAACTATTTCTCCTGGAAACAGCATACTGATTGAAGACGGGCTCATTCGGGTTAAAGTGACCCAGAAATTCAAGAATTATCTTTTAGCGGAAGTGACCGAGAGCGGAATAATAAAGAATCACAAAGGCGTGAATATACCGGATGCCGAACTTAAGATCGGAGCGGTGACAAGAAAAGATGAGCGGGATTTGAAATTCGCGCTCAAAAATGACGTTGATTTTATCGCTCTTTCTTTTGTCAGCAACAGGAAAGAGATTGAAAACGCCAAAAAGAAGATTAAAAAAATTCTGGGGAGAAACAAACATTTGCCGCAAATCGTAGCCAAGATCGAAAGAAAGGAGGCCATCAGAAACATCGATGAAATAATTTCTGCCACGGACATTCTGATGGTTGCCCGGGGAGATCTTGGGATAGAGATGGATGAAAGCCGGGTTGTGATTTATCAGAAGGATTTGATCGCCCGGTGTTTGAGGTCCGGCAAGCCTGTGATAGTGGCAACCCAGATGCTTAACTCCATGATTGAAAATCCCCGGCCGACGAGAGCCGAAGTCAGCGATGTTTCCAATGCCGTGATTGACCACGCTGATGCCGTTATGCTTTCAGGCGAGTCGGCCAGCGGGAAATATCCGGTGGAAGCGGTAAAAACTATGCGCGATATCATTGAAAGGACGGAGGAATCGCCTTTTGATGATCTGATACATGGATTTTTGGGCGATAGCAAGTCGTCTGTTTCGGCAGCCGTAGCCAACAGCGCCCATGAACTTTCCAAGGACAGCGGAGCCCGGGCGATCGTCGTGGCCAGCCAGAGCGGTTTCACTGCCCATATGATCGCCAGGCACCGCCCGATGCAAAAAATATTTGTTATTACTAATAGCGAGAAAACTCACAACCAATTGGCAATTCTCTGGGGAACAGAAAGTTTTGTCCTGGCGGACTGCAAGACGCTGGATGATCTGATTACCCGGTCAGTCGGTATTTTGACTAAAAAAAGCTGCTCAAGAAGAAAGACAGGGTAGTGATTGTCACCGGGCGGCCGCATATCAAAAAAGAACATATGAGCTTGGTGAAGGTGGAGGAAATAAAATAAACGCGCAATACAAAACAAAATGGCAACAGGATAAAAAATACATTCTCTGGTTTAGGGAAACCAGGATCGAGGACATTCCCCTGGTTGGGGGAAAAAACGCGTCGCTCGGCGAGATGTGCGCTAATTTAAGGGTAAAAAAAATCAATGTTCCTAACGGCTTTTCCATAACAGCCGAGGCTTTCCGCTATTTTGTCCATTACAACAAGCTTGAAGACAAATTCAAAAAAATCCTCGGCGGCCTTGATACCGGAAATATGCGCAACCTGGCCGAGCGCGGATATCGCATCCGCGAGTTAATTTTGGCCTCTGAATTTCCCAACGATCTTCGAAATGACATTATAAAAGCTTACGCCAAACTTTCCAAGGAATATTTGCCGCACAAAAGTTTTCAATTGACCACTGAAAAGGAAGACCATACCAACCATTTTGCCGGAGGCGTGGATGTGGCAGTGAGATCCAGCGCGACGGCTGAAGACCTGGCTGATGCCTCATTCGCCGGACAGCAGGAGTCTTATCTTAATATCACCGGCGAATACCAGCTTCTGGAATCCGTCAAAAAATGTTTTTCTTCCCTTTTTACCGACCGCGCCATATCCTATCGCGTCGACAAAGGCTTCGGACATTTTGATGTCGCTCTTTCTGTGGGAGTCCAAAAAATGGTGCGTTCCGACGAGGCTTGCTCCGGGGTAATGTTTACTATTGACACTGAATCCGGCTTTCAAGACGCTATCATTATTAACGGATCCTGGGGGCTGGGCGAAAATATCGTGAAGGGGAAAGTCAATCCCGATGAATTTATTGTGCATAAGCCGACATTGAAACAAGGATTTAAGCCCATTATTGGAAAGAAAATGGGAAGCAAAGAAAATAAATTGGTTTATAGCGTCGGCGGAACTTCCTCAACTCAAAATGCGAACGTTTCACCGGAGGACAGAAAAAAATTCTGCCTTAACGACGAAGAAATTTTAAAGTTAGCCGGGTGGGGGGCGCTTATTGAAGAACATTATAAAAAAGCAATGGATATTGAATGGGCTAAAGACGGCAGGAGCAAAGAATTGTATATTGTCCAGGCCCGTCCGGAAACAGTGCAATCGCAGAAAAATAAAAACGTTCTGGAGGAATATATTCTGCGCGAACACGGAAAAGTCCTTTGTGCCGGGGCGGCAGTGGGTAATAAAATCGGCTCCGGGCATGCCAATGTCATAAAAGACGTGGCTAAAATAGCTGATTTTAAAAAAGGGGAAGTGCTGGTAACGGAAATGACCGATCCGGATTGGGAGCCGATTATGAAAATAGCCGGCGCTATTGTGACTAATAGCGGCGGGCGCACTTCTCACGCGGCGATTGTCAGCCGGGAACTGGGCATCCCCTGCATTGTCGGAACGGGAAACGCCACCAGGATGATAAAAGATAAAAAAATAGTAACTATAAGCTGCGCCGAAGGGGAAGAAGGAAAAATTTATGATGGCGATCTGCCGTTTGACATTAAAAGAACGGATCTTAAAAATTTCAAGAAACCCAAAATAAAAATAATGATGAATGTAGGCAATCCTGACCAGGCTTTTGAAATGTCAATGATTCCCAACGATGGAGTGGGACTGGCCCGCATGGAATTTATTATTACCGAATATATCAAGGCCCATCCGATGGCGCTTATCCATTTTGAAAAAGTTAAGGATAAAGAGGAAAAGAAAAAAATAGAAGAGCTGGCGCACGGCTACAAGAGCAAAGAGCAATTTTTTATCGATAAACTGGCGGAAGGCATCGGAAGAATCGCGGCCGCTTTTTATCCCAAAGACGTGATTGTCAGGATGAGTGATTTTAAAACCAATGAATACGCGACTCTGGTCGGCGGAAAAAATTTCGAACCGCACGAAGAAAATCCGATGATCGGCTGGCGCGGAGCTTCACGCTATTATGATCCGGATTATATTCGCGGTTTCAAGCTTGAATGCGAAGCATTAAAAAAAGTGAGAAACGTTATGGGACTCAATAATCTCAAAGTTATGATTCCTTTTTGCCGGACAGTGGAAGAAGGCAAAAAAGTTTTGGCGCAAATGCAAAAATTCGGCCTCAAGCGCGGTGAAAATCAACTGGATGTTTATGTCATGTGCGAAATTCCGTCCAATGTTATTTTGGCCGGACGAATTTTCCAAAATTTTTGATGGATTTTCCATCGGCTCCAATGATCTTACGCAGCTTACTCTCGGCGTGGATCGCGACAGCGCGAAAGTGGCGCATATCTATGATGAAAGGAATGAAGCGGTTAAGGAATTAATCCGGCAGGTGATTCAAAAAGCCCATCAGTCAAAACGCAAAGTTGGCATTTGCGGCCAGGCTCCGTCTGATTTTCTTGATTTTGCGGAATTTTTGGTCAAAGAAAAAATTGATTCAATTTCGCTTAATCCGGACACGGTGATTAAAACAATGCTGGATATCGGGAAGATGGAGAAATAAAAGTTAAAAGTTTGTAAAGTCTATAAAGTCTATAAAGTTTATAAAGTCTTCAAACATTTGTAAAAAAATTATTTTACTGCTAAATTATAGGCGAGGCGAAAGCCTCGCTTTAAAATAAGGGAAGCGTCGCATAGCGGTCTAGTGCGCACGCTTGTCCGCTCGGCTTCGCGAGCGGATCCGCTCACCCGCTCGCGCCATAGGCGCTGAGCTGGGCTGAGCGGAGAAAATTAAAATAATATGTTTTATATTTACGTTTTGCTGAGTAAAAAAGATAATAAATTTTATATTGGATATAGCTCTGATTTGAAAAAAAGAATAGAGGATCATTGTGGTGGCAAGGTGGAAATTACAAAACATAGGTTGCCATTGAAACTAGTTTATTATGAGGCTTTTATAGATAAGGGAGCAGCAAGAAGGCAAGAGTTATACTATAAAACAGGACAAGGCAAAAGAATTTTAGGCAAAAGATTGGGTTTTTTGAAGAAAAAATAAATTTTGGAGGAGTTTGCATAGTTGGTCTAGTGCGCACGCTTGGAAAGCGTGTATATCGCAAGGTATCGAGGGTTCGAATCCCTCCTCTTCCGC
>CAVZKT010000003.1:0-84229 GCA_963775955.1 Candidatus Moraniibacteriota bacterium | reverse complement strand
TCCCTGCAGTTCCAGGATGGCCGGAATAAAGCGGTGCATTTCTCCGAAAAGATCCACGTCGTGAAAACATTCCGCTTTATAAGCCTTAAGACTACAACCGGAATCATGGATGGTATCCGCGACAAAAAATTTGCGCAGAAGATTGGCAGTGCGTGAAAAAAATTTTTTGCTGAATGAATCTTTTCTTTGCCATCTCCAGCCGGAAACTACATCATAACCCTTTTCCATTTCCGCTAAAAGCAACGGGATATCCTGCGGATCATTCTGCAGATCGCCGTCCATAGTGATGATTATTTCCCCCTCGGCATTTTTAAATCCGGCGTCAAAAGCGGCGGTCTGGCCGAAATTCTTTCGGAATTTTATCAGTTTTAGCGGGCTTAATCCCACGCAATCTTTTATAGTTCCATCGCTGGAACCGTCGTCAATAAAAATAATCTCAAAATCCCGGCCGATTTTCCGGCAAGCGTCGGCGATGCGCCGGTGAAGCTCCTTCACATTCCCCTCCTCATTATAAAGCGGAACGACTATTGATAAATAGGGTTTTTCACTCATCATGTTAGAACTCCGCCATATCTTGCTCAAAAAGGCGGAAGTGTTATTTATTTAATTAAGGCATAAGCCTATTTTAACCAATTTTTACAAATGAATCAAGTAGAAGAGTTTTTATTGTGAAGAATATAAAATTATGCTACAATGGGGCGGTAAAATATATGAAAAACAAAACTAAAAAACTATCCAAATACGCCGCCATAACGATACTGGCCGCGCTAGCCCTGTCTTACTCTTGTTTTTTTCAAAAAGCGGAAGCGGCCAATGATGCCAATCTTAAAGCCGGGCCATACGGACCGGAAATTAAAGTCGGGCTTAAGGAATACAGCCGGACTTACCTCAAAGAGCATTCTTTTAAAATCAGCGCCAATAAAAAATTCAATGTAAAAGACCGCGGCGGGAAAATCGTTTCCACCGTTTCTGCCAACACCGATTTTAAAATCCGCTATGACGGCGATAAATATTTCCAGATTTACAAATCAGACCCGAAAATAAAAATTTACAAGCAAATTACTTTTGACGCCGCCGACGGCAATAACAATAATCTGATTTTTAACATCAACCTTCCTAATAATTCCTATGACAATTATCGCGGAAGGATCCGCTTGCGCTACGCGGATATTGATGGCGCCGACGATAAAATTTGGGTGATAAATATCCTGCCGCTTGAACAATATGTTTGGGGAATGGGCGAAATGGCGGGAACCGGTCCAAGCGAACACAGTAAAGTAATGACAACGATATTCCGGACTTATGGATATTGGAAAATAAAATACAGTACCAAATGGGCTTATCTTGGATTTAAAGTAAACACCACCGCCGGAGACCAGATATACAAGGGTTATGAGTGGGAAAAAGATCATCCCAATATCAAAAAAATGGCTAAAGCGACTAAGGGAAAGATCGTTATGTATAAGGGCGATATTGTCCTGGCTGCTTATCATTCCTGGAATGACGGCAAAACCAGGCGCTATGAAAAGACGGACATTGGGGAGGAAAATGCAAAAAAGCGACAGGCACGACTTCTAAAATTTATCCATATTTGAGTTTGATTAAAGATCCTCACGGAAAACATCCGACCAAAAGCACCTGCACATTAGCTAAAGGAGGCAATCATATGGTCGGACTAACCGCCAATGGATCCTTAGACCTCGCCGGAAAGCATAAATGGAGCTACGCTAAAATTTTGAAATATTATTACACCGGAGCTGTAATTTACCAGGCATACAAATGAAAAAAATATTTTTAATTTTTATAGTTCTTTCCATTCTCGGCGCTTTTTTTTGTTTTGGCTACCCAATAGTGAAAAATAGGTATTTTAAAAGCGAAGACGCGCCTGGAAAAAATTCCCCCATTAAAAATGAAACCGGAAGCGAAAAAAATGCTACCACCGAAAACAAGGATGGAAATACGCAAAATGGACAGCCTGCTGAAGAAATAGAAGACAGCGAACCCCAAGAAGTTCCCGAAATTTCCGAGAGCGATTGCGAAAATGAATGCGAAACTTATCAGGATAACAGCGAAAAATTATTATACTGCCAAGAAGTATGCGGTTTGAAAAAATCAAAAGTCCCTGCGGATTTTTGCGACGGCAAAACCGGATCGGAAAAAGATTATTGCTGGAAAGACAAGGCTGTTGGCGCGCAGGATTTTGAGATATGCGAAAAAATAAGCGATGCCCGGATAAAAAAAACCTGCCAAAACCGGATTGCGGAGGAACTTTTGGAAGAAAGCGGACTGGAAGAATAAAATACAAGGAATTAAAAAAAATTGTTTTTTTCAGCAAGCTATGAGCTACTTAAAATATTCTCTGCCGTATTTTAGGTATTTATAAGCATATTCGGCAAATTTTTTCAAGCCGTCTTTTTTTAAAATATACCAAGCCTCCTTAAACAAGCTTAGCTTTCCGCTTTTCACAGGACTTTTTTTCCCTTTATATTCATACATCTTCCCTTTTTCTAAAAATCTTTCAAAATCATAACCGTCATCATCGGTGAATTTTTTGCCAAATTTTGTCAGGTTCTTTTTTTTCATTTCATTTATCTCTTCCTCTGAAAATTGGGCTCTGAATGTGGTTCTGTGGTTATGGAATACAAAAATATCTAAGGCCAATTTTATTTTCCACCCAGCCCTCCTGGCCCTGGTGCAATAATCATCATCATCATTAAGGCCAATACCATATTCTTCTGATAAAATCCCTATTTGCTTGGCAACCTCGGATTTTATTAAAGTACAAAAAAATGCCAGCGCAGGGCTTATGTTTACTGACTGCCCCCTGTATAAATCCTTGATTTGTTTGGCATATTCTTCTGGATTGTTTTTATATTCCGGAAGATTGGAAAAATCTACCGGATCTTTTATATAATTAGTTTTTATTTTAAGTGTTTGGATTGATTGCCAACTGTCGCAGGGCGAAGTTATCGGGCCGACTAGGCCGATTTTAGGGTCGGATTCGGCAACTTCGATCATGCGATCAAGCCACCCTTCATATACTTCTGTATCATTGTTTTCCAAAACTACATACTTAGCGCCCAGTTCCATGGCACGCTTCATTCCCTGGTTGGTGGCCTTTACAAAACCCAAATTTTCATCGTTATAAATTCCCTCGTAAGGGATTTTTTGTCCATCTAGAAAGTCCTTGACTTTTTGGCGGCTTTCCAGAGTGGATCCATTGTCAATCCAGATAATCAAATAATTGCTGGTATTTTTGGCGATGCTTCCAAAACAGCGGATGGTATAATCCTCATTGTTCCAGGTAGGAGTAATAATACAACTCTTGTATTTCATATTATTCCTGATTTAGAAAACGCTTACTTTTTCTAAATAAATAAACAAAAAACATTTTTATGCCTTCTCGCTTTATGACTTTATAAGCCTTCTTCATCATTAAAAAGGGATTGCTAATAATTTTAAAAAGTATCTTTTCAAAACGTATTAAGCTGCCGGCTATTTTCCAAAAAATTGATTTTTTAATAAATGATAGCTCTCTCCTCAATTCTTCTATTTCCATATTTTTGTATTCGATCAACTCATCCATACTTGAAATGCTTTTTTTAACTTTGTGCCTTATCCTCAGAAAGTGTTTATTGCCATAAGCATTTCCCGGAATTATTCCGTATTTGATATTATTTTTCCAAGTTATATAATTGAAGGCGAGTTGATCTCTGCGGCTGAAATTTTTTAACTCGTTCCACCAATCTTTGCTTAATTTCATGATTTCAGGCGATTTATTATCTCTAATAACGACGCAACTCATTACCAGCCCGTTATTTATAGGATATCCACCACTCCGATAAGTATCCATCTGTTCTTTAATTAATTGTGGGTCGTCCTTATTAAGATCAATACAAGCCTCAGCTTCCTTATAAATACAAGTTCGATCAGGGTGGCGATATAGGGCGATTCCGCTTTCTCCCAGGCAATTTTTTAATAAGTTATTAATATAATGGCGGTCGGCGCTGATTTTGATGTTGCCATCTATCCAAATTGCATAGTCATACTCAGGAAGAAAACGATGCGGCAAAATTTTGATCATCCTAGCGTTGCGAGTTGGATCTTTGTGCGGCATGGAGATCAACCCTGACATCAAAAATATCGGATCTAAGCCCGGGATTGTCAGTAAAACAAACATAATCAATTCCTTCAATTTTTTTTACTGGTTCTATGATGTCATCTTTAAAGCCAAAGATGGCCGTGTAAATAGCGATTTTATTTTTTTTCATTTCCGGAATTTTCAAAAAATAAACAATTTTTAATTTTTAAATACGTAGTCCTTATTTTCCAAAACTTAGAATTTTTCATAATTTCCATTTCTTTTTCATTTTGTTGAATAATTTTTTGTTTTTCGCTTATTTTTAAATTTTTTCGTTCAATAATATTTTTCAATTTACTAATTTGATCATTTGTTTTGTTAAATTTTCCGCTAACCTCGCTTATCTCCTTAATTTTATTATAAAGTTTGCAATACGTATTTTCTAGAAAGTTAATTTCTTTGAACAACTGTTTGTTTTTTAATTCTGAGTTAAAAATGTTATTTTTGACTACTTGATTATATATGTTAATTAATTTTTTGATGATAATAACTATATCATTTTCTTTCTCAACCAGATTTCTTAAAATCCTTCCTGTTTGAGGGTTATATTTTTTTAATTCATTTTTAAAAGTATTCTTGTCGTAATATATTTTTTTATTTCTACCTGAAAAATTGTGTTTTCTTATCTCATAAAAATTATTTTCATCTATAAAGCCATCAGCGCCATTTTGATCATAAATAATAATATTTCGTCCACAGGACATTGCTTCTAAAGCGCCTCTTCCAAGCGCTACAACTAAATCAGAACTATTAATATAGTCTTCTACGTTTTTGACAGGGTTATCTGGCCTGCCGACATGAGTAACTTTTACATCTAGTTCATTGCAAACATTTTCAATTATCAACCTTACATCATCTCTGTAGTGATTTGTCAGAACGAGTATTTTTTTTAGTTTTTCATTTAAAGGTTTGGCGGGTTTAAATCTTTTTGTATCGACAAAATTTCTTATTATTTCAACCTTCTTTTCATCAATTGAATAATTTTTTACAAGGTTATCTCGAACCTCTTCACTGACTGCAATAAATTTACTGATGCCCAATTCAATAGATGGCGGTTGCTCTAATTCCGGCAATACTCCATGGGACATAAAAACCATTGGGACGGATTGAAACAGTGATCTGGCTTGGATTGCGGTTATGTTATGCTGGGCATGGATAATATCGAATTTAATTTTTTTATAATCAAGAATATTATCGGTAACCCTTATTCCATTTGCGCAAATTTCATCAGCTATATTTCCTATTATGGGCGCGTAAATATACACATCATTGCCCAATTCTTTGAACTTTTTGGATAAGTCTCTGACTACAATTTCCGTCCCGGCATAATTATCAAGATACTGGGTTGTAATTAATATTTTCATCATTTTATTCCCATTAAAAAATACTCATGATCTAAATTTTTATCATATTCTTTCTCGTAATTTGGTAAATTTCCAGTCATAATGCGATACTGCCTGAATATACTGCCATATTCTTCAACTTCGGCTAATGTGAACTTATGGACAAAATGGGTCTCCGCATAGTAGTTGCTTTCAAATCGTGGAAAATTAATTATTACCACGCCCCCTTTTTTTAATAACCGATAAATATGATCCATTATCATTTTTCTATTGCTTTCATCATTGTGTTGTAAAACCATCAGTGAATAAACGAGATCTGCAAATTCTATATCCTTAAATTGATCAATAGTATAAAATTCGACATTTTTTTCCTTTACATAATCTCTCGCCTTCGCTACAAAATCAGGATTAATGTCCAGTCCTATAAATTTTTTTATTTGGGGAGCTATATATTTTGCAACCCGCCCAATACCACATCCATAATCAATCACTATGCTATTTTTATCATAGAAATAAAAAAGTCGCTGGGCTTCTGCGTGGCCTTCTTTATCGAAATCAGCAAAATTATTTCTCGGCAGTATATAATCTCGCCAGTTTTCTTTTTTTGATATCCCCTCCCAAAACTGTTTTGGATTGCTTATAGACATAAGACTACTCTTGAAGCGTATTATTTATATGAATTTCATCGTAATCGTCCGGACAGCGATTAAAACAACATTTTTACCTTTATTTCTGTAAACAGAAAAAACCTTTAGTGATAATAACATATAAAAGCAGCAAAGACAAGCTAAAATACAAACTGAACCGAATCCCTTTTCCTTTTTCGCCAGTATGCTAAAATAAATTAAAGTAAATATTAATTCTAAAACTATGAGTCCGATTTTGAATTCTAAAATAGCAAAACATCCTCAAGAAAATAAAAAATCAAAATTAATTTTTATAGTAGGAGTTCCAAGAAGCGGAACGACCTGGCTATGGGGCTTACTCACCTCGCATCCGGATGTTGCTCCCATTGTCAGGGAAGATTTTGATCCGGACAACCCTTCTGTGATTGACGGCAAGAGAGTTACTTCTGAAACCGGAGCGTTTATCAGATATGATGATGATAAAATTGTTAATGATATTAACCGGAAGATAGAAAGTTTTCGGGATAAAGTTTTAGTGGAAAAGACTCCGCATCATATTTTTCACATTGAAAAAATCCTGCGTCTTTTTCCTCAAGCAAAAATTATTCATGTGGCGCGCGATCCCAGAGCGGTAGTTTCCTCAATGTTACACTCAGAGTTTTTTAAATTTGCAAATTCCGTTGAAGACGCGGTGAAAAAATATCGCGATTGTATTAAGGCAGTCAAGCCCTATCTTGAACATAATAACATGCTTACAATAAAATATGAGGATCTGGCCAGTAATACTGAACAATGTTTGGAAAAAGTTTTAGATTTTACGGGATTGTCAAAAGACTATATGCCGAAAATGATTGCGGAAAATCACGAAAAATCAAAAGTTGAAGTTAAGGGGGTGTATAGAAAGAAAGAGAATTATAAAAACGAGTTAACAAAAGAGGATATAAGTTTTATTGAAAAAGAAACGGGTGATCTAATACAATTTTTCAACTTTTAAAAATAATCATGGTCACATTTTGCTTTCTTATTCTAACCTAAAGTAATTTTTACTTTTGGCCTTAAATTACATACACCGTAATCCCTAAGTGTTCCACTATTCACGATGAACGAGTATCTTCTGTCGTGCTTATCCAACATGCCAGTATTTTTTTTTCCAATTGCTGCTGAAAGCTGATAATTACCCTCCAGTAAAGAAAGTTCTTCAATTTCAAAATCAATATATCCTTCTTTGTTGGTATCGATAAATTTAATAAGACCCCACTGTTTTTCACTATTTGTTCCATACACGACATGTTGCATATCCTTGTATATGGCGATTCCTAGAAGTGGTAACTCGACTTTTTTATTAAACTTGAAAAAAAACCTGATTATCATTTTTTCTCCGGAAATAAAAATTTTTCTCTCTCTATAATTGCCGTCAAAAAATTGAACATTTTTAACCTCAGCGATTTTTTTTCTAGTCTCCTTATGGATTTGAACTCCTTCACCACTCTTCTCTCTTTTTTTCATCATATTACTCTCTCCGCCTTCTCTTTCTTTTTTTTCCTCTATCTGACTGCTTTTTTCAAAATAGGAAATATTATTCAAATTATAATCATTAACTATTTTTATGGCTTCTCCTATGCTCTCAATTTTCCCGTCTTTTAAATACATAGCTCTGGAGCAGTAATCCTCGATACTTTTCATAGAATGAGAAACGAGAATGATTGTCCGGTTTTCAGTTTTTAGTTTTGTAAGTTCCTCAAGGCATTTTTGTTGAAAATTCATATCCCCGACTGCCAAAACTTCATCCATCAAGAGTATGTCCCGGTGGGCGTGGATAGCCACGGAAAAAGCCAAACGCACTTGCATGCCGGAAGAGTAATTTTTTAATTTTTGGTCAATAAAGCGCTCCAGCCCTGAAAAAGCCACAATTTCATCAAATTTTTTGTCAATTTGTTTCTTGGAAAGTCCTAAAACGGTGGCGTTTAGGTAAATATTATCGCGTCCTGAAAGTTCAGAGTTAAAACCAATCCCAAGCTCTAAAAAGGGCGAAATAAGCCCATTAATATGAATATTTCCCCTATCTGCCTTATAAATACCAGCCAGGATCTTTAGAAGCGTTGATTTTCCACTGCCATTTCTTCCGATTATGCCGAAAAACTCTCCTTTTTTTACTTCAAAAGAAACATCATCCAGCGCCTTGAATTCCTCAAACGTTCTTTTTCGGAACGCGCCGACAAACGCGCTTTTCATACTGGTAATTTTTTCATGAGGAATGCGAAAAGTTTTTGATATATTTTCAACTTTAATTGCTATTGGATTTTCCATAAATTATTTCTTGTTTAAAAATACATTGCACACAAACTCTCTAAAAATAACATGATCAAATTTTACATATGGTTTTGGCGGATGAAGTTTAGCGTCATATTCATGCTGGCCATCTGGAGCGCTCAAGGGATGAATATTTTTGCTTTTGGAATCATACATTGGCACTTCAAATCTGAACTCGAAATTATCCTGACCTAGAGATTTTAGGATATCTGCCAGCTGGAAAGTGGTCAGGTGGCACGGATGCCCTATCCAGTGCGACCAATATGTTCTAAATCCTAATGATTTTAAATATTCTTCATCATCAAACACTGGCCCGCGTATATAAATGAATTCCCGCGAAATTTTTATAGCGCTTTTCAAAGATTTTTTGACGGTTTCTAAATCAGGCAAATGTTCCAGAAAATGCGAAATAACAGCAAAGCGGACGCAGTTTTCCGGGAATTCAAGCTTTGTTGCGTCTCCCAAAATTACATCATACCCCGCTTGTTGAGCCTTTTCTACCACATCCGGACGAATGTCGATTCCCAATCCTCTGGTTCCTCCCAGCCTTCTGATAGCTAAATCCATGCTTCCGCCGATCTTACTTCCAAAATCTATGAAATCGTAGGAGGGATTTGTCCAATCAATCTCAGGTTTCATATTTTTTATATGTCCTCTGCCACTGAAGCATCGGTTTTTTTATAAACTAAATATCCTATCCCCCCAAAAATCAAAACAGAGAAAACAAATAATAATATCTGCCAAATTTCAGGAAAGTGATTATTCACCAGGGCTTCTTTGGAAAAGTGGATAATAAAAGCGACCGGACTCACTAAGATGACCTGCTGAATATATTTGGGCAGTATTTGAAGCGGATAAATAATCGGCGTGGCGTAAAAAAGCATCATTAAAAGCACCCCCCAAATAATAAGCAGGTCTCTTAATTTGACATAAAGCGTGGCGGTTAAAAAGGAAAATCCTAAAATAATAATATACGTGAGTATGGAAAAGAAAACAAAAAGCAAGATTGCCCCAAAGCTTGGCATAACCCCGCTAAAAGCAAAGAATATTGCGACTACTATAAGGTTCATTAAAAAAATCATAACGGAGTTGACAGTAGATGAAGCAATAATGGTCCAGCGCGGAACGTATATTTTTTTTACTAAAGATGATTTGGTTACGAGAGAAGCCATGCCGGATCGCGTTCCTTCTGAAAAAAAGTTAAACAGGACGATGGCCGTAAAAAGCTGGAGGGAATAGTGCTCTATTCCGGCACCGCGCACAAAAATATGAGTAAATATAAAATTCAAAACAACGAAGGTGAGCAATGGATTTAATAGTGCCCAGACATAGCCCAATACCGAATTCTGGTAGCGAAGTTTAAAGTCTGTTTTTGCCAGCATCCAGATCAATTCCTTGTAATTTTCATGTTTTCTTCTCATAAAAAATAAAATGCCCATTACATATACAGGCTCATTATAGCAATTATTTTAGCAATACTCAACCAGCCAAAATTACTTTTTTATTTCCACATTTTTCAATTAAAATTTCTGGTCGAAACTTATTTTGCCGTCCTTTATTACAAAGCGGGAAAGGGCGTCCGTTTTTTCATTGGAGCCTAATTTGTCGTAAAAATTATAGTATACCAATCCTTTAGCTAGAAGTGCTTACAATGTGAAATACTTTGACATTATTTTTTTATTTCATAAAGCTCAATCTGATCTATCCATATTTGCTCTCGATTCTCAAATGTTAATACATATTGACCAGGCTTCAAACTCCATTCAAATGGAAAATCCTGCCATTTCCATGAGTCTGATTTACCCATGGACCACGATTGACGTTTTCCGTCGTCCATTATTACGTAGGTTGAATTATTATTACCTGACGGCGTGATCAGATTGGCTCTCAGCCGATATTACTTCCATCCGCTTCCACGCGAATCTTATATCTCAACGATTCACCGCCGGTCCTTACATAATCTCTATGTGTACCTGGGATATCTGACCCGACATGGCTGGAGCTAAGATGCCCTGCTTCGGCTTCAATTACTTCATTTGTTTTAAAAGTTGGGATTACTTCTTCTGTTGAATCGGGGATTGTAGACATTTTATCTATAACAAATCCTTCCTTAAAAACTTCATTATTGCCATCAATAAGATATTTTTTCATGTTTTGATTACCAACGACGAAGTAATATCGACTCCTATCTTCCGATGCTGCGAAGTCCTTTTCAGCTAAAGATACGCCCTCATAATCTCTTGGAGCACTACTACCAATTGATGAAATTAAGGTGGGTACAATATCAAGCAAAGAAGCCCTAAAGGATGATACTTCCATTTCGCTGTTGTTAAGAGACGAGCCGGTCTTTAAGAGTAAAAGTGACCGAGGTGATCTTGTCGGAGGCTCCCGTGATACGAGCTTGTCATCTAGTACCGCAGCATATCTATCTCCATGATCGCCATGTATTATAATCAAAGAATTTTCATATCTGCCAAGAGCTTTCAACTCATTGATAAAATCCACTATCAATTTAGTGGCGCACCGCGACTGTGTAAGTACGGTTGCCTCCTTCTCGTTTGTCGCACAATTAGCATCAAGGACGTAAGGACTGTGAGGTAACATCAGGTGAATGAATGTATAGCGACCAGAGTCCGCCAATTCCTTTTCTTGAGTAAGAAATCGCTGAAAACTTAAGAAGGATTCCTCGGGAGCGGAGGCGGGAAGGAAAGTGCCAGCATTAAATTGCTCAATACTGTCTTCGCTAATGAAAATATTTTTGTTTATTAATATGTCTTTCAATGCCAATGGAGCGTATCGATAGATCCACGCGCTTATAAACGCGTCACTATTATCGGCACGTTTGGTGCCAATATTATCAACATGTTCAATTACATAGTCAAACAATTTTAATTTAATTGGATAAAGATTTCGTGTATATGCAGAAGTAGAATATCCAGCCTCCTTGAGAGCATATAAAACAGACGCGTCGCTATTGAAAGCACGATTTTGATATTCTTGTTGTGAATTTGAAAAAGTGTATGTTTCTCCCAAAAAAACAGATGGCACAGACCAGGTTGTTTCAGAATATAGTGCCGTTGCTTCAGGAAAATATGCAAATTCATTCAAATCTTCGCGAATCTCTGGTGTTAGAATGTATGTAAAAATATCACTCTGAAAACCATCCAGGATTATGTGATAAATGTTTGGTAAAGACTCCTGCCCGGATTCCGTTTTTGACGTTGAAACAGAGCGTTCTTCCAGAAAAGAATGCTGGTGCCACTTAATTCCTGTTCCAATGTGGTAAAATTCAAATACAAGTAATAAAAAGCTTAAAATTGCAAAGTAACTAACCGCATGGCAAGGCGCTTTAAAATATGCGATAGTTATAATTAACACGAGAGAAAATATTATAAAAATGGAAATTCCAAAAGCATATTCTAATAAGGAAAGCGAATCTTCACGGAAAAATGTAAAGATAAGAAAAAGTGGTCCAGCAAGATAATATCCCCAAAGAAAAACTCGCCCAAATCGCGAATCAGAAAATATCCACAAAACCAAGCCTACAAGTACAGTGCCTATGGAAAACCATAAAAAAGGCATAAATACGTCAAGCTGGTACCCGAGATCAGCCTGGTTGCTTAGATAGATCGGTATGGATGTAGAAATAAAAATAAGAAGAGGTGTCGTTAAAAGCGAGACAACGTCAGGACCATCTTTTCTAATCGTTTTCCATATTAATTTTGACAATTTCAAAATAAAAGACAGAATATTGGAATATCTGTTCATATTTTTTCCATTAAATAGAGAGTTCGCTGGCTATTTTCAATGGGTGCGGTTTTCACAACCTTGAAATATTTTTGAAATGCCTCGACAAATCCCTGGGGCGTATAATTCGGGAAAATATCTTCCCGGGTGGCCAAAAGTTTTTTGACTTGCGAATCTTCTTTGGGAATAAATTCGATAATAAGAGAATCGCAATAGGCTGCAAAAAATCTGGCTAGTTCGGGCAGTGGTACATTATTTGAGATTGCCAGGTGGTGAATTAGGGCCAAGGCCAGCCCTGTTTCCGCGGATCCCCTCTTAAAAAATGATTCTCTCTCGTTATTGTCCCAGCCTAATTTGGGGCTGGGATTGGTTAAATCTATTATCAGCGGCAAAATATTTTCTTCCTTGTTTTTTTTGACTGTTTGGTAGTTTATTTCTACGGCTGACGGGTCAATATCAAAAGATATCGTCTCAATGTTTTTGTCTGACGCCACTCTGCTGAAGAGTCCCGTATTCCCGCCGAAGTCCCAAACATTTTTTGGCTTCAATATATCAATAAATCCGCTTATCAAATTACTTTTATTTTTTAAAGATTCCGAAATATAGTTATTATTTGAAGGATAATAGTCCGCCCATTCAGTGCCTTCCGGTTTCCATTTTAAATTATTAATTGCAGATTCCAGGCTTGCCAGCACTCCTAAAAGCGCTTTTTTATTCATGCCCCCTTTTAAAGCTTTCTTGTTTATTTTTTTGTCCGCATACTTTTTTTGCGCATAAGCGTGCAAATGAATATGAAACAACAACCCAAGATTTATTTTTGTCGCTGCCGGCAAAAGTTTGGAAGCCAAGTCCAGCGGAATTCCATCTATGAAAAGCCGGGACATTAAATTCAAGCGGATATCCTTGCGGCTGGACAAGGCTAGGGGGGCCAAAAAGTGCTGGCAAAATTGCTTATAAGCGACCCAGGGCTTGCCTTCTGTATATTTTTCAAACGATAACGTGTCTATCAATAAAGGCTTGCCTTCAAAAAATTGGATATTGTAGGCGCTGGCGTCTTTTAGCGACATGTTATATTCCAAGGCGATTTTCTGAATTTTTAATGTAGTCAGAGCAGCGTCTTTCAGCTGGGAAAAACACCATTCGTACGGATAAGAAATAAAGGGGATCCGTTCGGGAAGCAATATTTTATAAGCTCTGTCCGTTTGTAAAAAACTCAAATTTTCTTCCTTGTGAGGAATTAATAATTGGTTTTCTACAAGCTTATTATATAGGCCAGAGCTTATTAATAAATCGTAATTTTCCTTGTATTGATTGTTAACTTGTCTGTAAAGTTTCCCGTCTTTTTCAAAAACAAAGCCACTCGGGTCTCGAAAAAATCCGGGTGTATTATTCATTGTCATTTTTGTTCTTTATGGGTTGATTGGCTTTAGTTTTTGAAAATAAATTAGTGATAAAAGCGCTTATTTGTCTCCAAAACATTTTGAGGGAGATTATAAATCCGGCCAGTCCCGCGACAATAAGCTGGAGCATGTAACTACCGGAGCCCGGATCAAGATAGGCGTGCGCCTCCTTGGCCGGCAAAACAAAAACTAGGGCGAATAAAAACAACATGAGGCATACTATTTTTTTGTTGACTTCCATAATTTTATATAAATTGTTATTTAAATAAAAAAATTCTCAGCGACCTTGATTATTATAATCTATTCTAATTAAAACTGCAAATTTTCATTTTACTGCCACGCTCCGATTATCGGCAAATCAGTTGATCTTCCCCAGATAATCTTAGTAGATGATGCCGAAGCGTTATTAGCGCTTTTGAGATAAAAAGTATGGGTGCTGGGGCGGAAGAGGCCGATTGTATCAATCCCGTCTCCGTCCCAGTCGCCGACCAGCGGAATATCAGTTGATCTTCCCCAGATAATCTTAGTAGATGATGCCGAAGCGTTATTAGCGCTTTTGAGATAAAAAGTATGGGTGCTGGGGCGGAAGAGGCCGATTGTATCAATCCCGTCTCCGTCCCAGTCGCCGACCAGCGGAATATCAGTTGATCTTCCCCAGATAATCTTAGTAGATGATGCCGAAGCGTTATTAGCGCTTTTGAGATAAAAAGTATGGGTGCTGGGGCGGAAGAGGCCGATTGTATCAATCCCGTTCTCCGTCCCAGTCGCCGACCAGCGGAATATCAGTTGATTTTCCCCAAATAATCTTAGTAGATGATGCCGAAGCGTTATTAGCGCTTTTGAGATAAAAAGTATGGGTGCTGGGGCGGAAGAGGCCGATTGTATCAATCCCGTCTCCGTCCCAGTCGCCGACCAGCGGAATATCAGTTGATTTTCCCCAAATAATCTTAGTAGATGATGCCGAAGCGTTATTAGCGCTTTTGAGATAAAAAGTATGGGTGCTGGGGCGGAAGAGGCCGACATAAGCTGTATACGCGCTATTTATCTTTATATTTTTATTAACCGCCAGATTTACGGCCGGAGTGAAATTTGTTATGGCCCATTCGTCTGGATCGGCTATGGTTCCGGAAATACTTAATACATTTAAATCATTGCTAACGTCCCCGTCCTGAACAGTATAATCGCATGTTCCAGTAGTGGAATCCAAAACAGCAAAAGTGCAGCTTTGATCAACATCGCCTGTTTCCAATGTAACCGTCACGTCTCCAACCGAGGTAACCGCTCTTGAAAAAGTAACATCTATGTCAATAATATCTCCCGTATCATAGAAGCCATTTGTTTTGCCGGAGGAAACACCGGTTATAGTTGGAGCGTCGCAAGCGGGGGCAACCCGCGGAATTTCACCGCACTGTCCTCCCTGATCCATTTCAACGGATCGCAGAGCCTTGATCACATTAATGCAATCCGCGCTTCCGGAACCATATAAATCATCACAAGAAGATATGAGGGCGTCGTAAGCGCCGTTAAAATCCGTGCTAGGGATATAATAAGTAGTTTGAGCCCGATAAAATATAGCTTCCTCTTTTTTCTCTTCCTATCGCCGATATTGCGCAGCTATTATATGTTCCCCCCATCGCCATTAAATAGGCCGCGTGGTTGGGAACTGAATTGTTGAGATGCACTCCATTATTATCTTCCTCTCCGCAATAGTAGTTGGAATCGTAAAATTTATTGGGATAAGGCATGTTTCCGCCACCGACATTGTAAGTATAATTAGAAGGCATGCTCATATCGCGAAAGGGGCCTCCGGGGGCGTCTTCCCCAAACAGCCAGTCGTTGCTTTCGGCGCTGTAATATTCCAAGGCCTCGCCAAAAACATCAGAATTATTTTCATTAAGCGCTCCCGATTCGCCGGAATAAATAAGCCCGGATGGATCCCCGCCGTCCAGCACTGAATAATAATTTACCGCGTGGGCGTATTCGTGGCCAACGATATCATGGGTTGTTTCGTCTTGGCAAAAGTGAATTGAAGCTACTCCGTCAAACCAGGAGTTAGGGCATGTCCCTACAAACCAATCGAGAAAAAAATAATCAATAAGAGTGTATCCGGCGGTCACGGCATTATTGAAGTGGGGATAAGCCGGCAAGGGATCCGTTGAATCTCCCATACCGCCTAGATTGTTGGCGCCGTCCCTGGAAAATTTTTCTAAATAATAATCGTAATTATCTCCAGTCCTGTCATATAAATTATCGGTATCAAAAAGGCCAAGAACGGGGTGGAGCCCGCGAGCCGGCTGGCCTTCCGATCTTCCATAATAATAATCGTCATAATCATCAAAAGGATAGTTGTAATCCAAATGGCAATCAAGATCAAAGAGAGCGCACTCATAAATTTCGCGGTTTATCGCGTCCTGCATTCCGGTAATTTGAAAAACTAGATCTCCATTCTTGGCGTCAATAAAAAAGTATTCATGGCTGGCGGGCCTGTCTTTATACAATTCAACCCTCCAGACTAAATAATTTTTTGTGTCATCCGACCAGCCTTGAAACAGGCTTTTGTTAAAAATATAAAGTTTATTTTTCAGCACCCCGGGCGATTCAGGCCTTTTTTGTTCTTTCCATAATTCCCTGGCTTTTTCCAATGCTTGATCTTCTGAAATACCGGGAGAGGTGTCTAGAGAAATATCAGGAACAACTTTTCCATTAGCCGACTTTATTCCTTTGTTTTTTTCCAGGTGGACGATAATCTGGCCGCCAAAAACCGGAATTCCCTTATATCTTTGGCCATAACGGACATGGGTCATCTCCAGGGAATCAGTATCTTTTTTTGAAAAAAGGAGATCCTTCCCGGGATCGGCAACTCCAAAATAAGTTCCATATTCTTCAATGAACTGACTGGCGATAGAAGCGGAATCAGCTAGACTAAACCTTTCAGTGTTTTTTTGGATTTCCAGAGGAATGCCCCCTTTTTCCGACCTGATAAAAGTAACTTTCCCCGTATTCCTGTCAATTGAATACGTCAAATCTCCTCCGGCCTTTTCGTTGAGACTTTGAAAAGCGGAAGTATTTTTGTCTGTTTCAAGGCCGGACGAAGCGTCTTCCGCCGATCTCGCATTAGCAATGGCAAACGAAAAAAAGATTATCCCGCAAACACCCAGCCAGATTGTTTTCTTTTCCATTTTTTTATACCCCCTGGATTATTTTAAGCTGTAATTTTTATGATGTTTTGCTATATGTAAAATTGTAGCATTTTACGGTTAAAAAATAAAGCCAAACAAAAATAGGCAGAAAAACACTTATTCCTCCACATTTATTTCCACATCCAGCGCCCTCACACAGCCACTACCGTAATAAGTATTACGGTAGTGGCTGACCTGCTTAAAAGTTTTAAGTTAGTTTAATTGTATTTTAGGGAATTCAGGCTTTCGATTAGCAGCTCCCCCGCCGGCGGCTTAATTGTCCCCGCGAATTTTTTCTGGATGAGTTTGATCATATCGTCAATTTGTTTTTTCAAAAGCCTGGTCAAAACTTTTTCAACCCTAGGCTTGTTATTTTTCTTTCATCTTAGCCAGCATATCCAGTGTATGGGAAATCAGTTTAACGCGCAATTGCAAAGCATTGGCGGTTTTTTTGGTTATCAGGCCATTTTTCGGTATTGGGCAATATTTTGTGAAATAGTGTCAGGCGTAATTTCCGGCGCTTCTTCAGTTTCAGTCACGATTTCATTGTCTTTAACTGTGACTATTTTTTCCTCTTCAGCTCCATTAATTGCTGTTCCGGAAATTTCTCCATTTATTTCCGCAACTTTTCCCGTGTCAGAATTTTCAGTCAGCCGGGAAATTTCAACCCGGTAATCCCCGCCTCCCGTGCCCTGCGTGATAATTTTATAGTCTCCATTTTCCGGATCAGGAATGGTCAAAAACTCGCTGTCCACTCCGTCATAGCCCGTATAATACGCGCCGGGAATTATGTCCGCTTCATCCAGATTTTTTATATTCCTGCCAACCCATTTCCCGCTCGGCGCAATAACCTGAATGTCAATTGGGGAAAAGACAAAAATGGATATGATATTTTTTATCCGTTTTGAGAGAGAAATATTTTGCGGAAAATGTTTTGTGAGAAGCTTAAAAGTTTCCCCCGCAGCGTCTTCCGGCAGAGCGCCGTGTTTCGCGTTAATTTCAATTTTTTCGTCAGCTGTTGGAAGGCTTGCTGATTCAAGCGGCACTGTGCCATCGCCATCTCCATACACCAAACCATGATTTCCTAATAGCGAATCAAAATCTTCGGGATAACCGTGTTCCCATAATAACATCGTCATCGCTTTTAACCACATCAATTCGCGAAATCGTATTATCGGAACCATCTAAATTGCCGACGATATTGTCAAATTCAACATTATGCAATTTGGAAATTCCACTCGAATTATTTAAGGTTTCTAAAAATAAGTTGACCGGATAATCAGTCGGATAAACTCTTTGATTTCCATCATCGTAAAGATAGCTGTAAATGGGCAATAATTCTTGGACAGAAAGAATTGGTCGATTTCGAACGTAGTCAAATATATTTGTGAAACCTTTTTTCAATGATTCTGCTCGAAAAATATCCTCCATAAACATAGCCAGGAAGTCAAACTTAGAAGATGCCATTTTTCCGCCTTCCCAAGTCAAATAATCCTTAGGCGCTCCTTTTTGTGGAGTTCCAAGAGTAATCAATTGATCCACATCATTGCCATAATATTCGGATTCAATATATTCACGCGCCAAAAGTCCGCCCATTGAATGAGCTACGATGTCCACTTTCGGCCAATTATTAGCCTGCTTTATTTCATCAATTTTAATTTTTAGTTTTTGCGCGTTATCTATATTACTATCGCGCCATTCATAAGGAAAAGCAAAAAGTTTTTGTTCCGGATTGTAGCCATTCAACTCAAATGTTTCATATAAATAATCATAAGTGTGTAAAAATGGATCCAACCTTTGTTCGCCAAAAAAGTCAAATGAACCCAAAATACCGGGAATAATTATCACCGGATCGCGAAAATCTTCTTGAGTCAGATAATTGGAAGAATCTATTTTTCCATCCATCTTATCATAATAACAACCGTAACCTTCTTCACATATTTGAGATGGACCAGTCGGGCTTCCCCACCAGTTGTATCTGAAAATCCACCGAAGGGCTTGAGGAGGCGCTATTATAGTAAACATCCATTGTCTGGCTGTTGGAAAATTTTGACCGGTTGATAATAACTTTCCCGGCGCTGCTTCTGCTAATGCTAATCGCAACATCGTTGTCGTGAAAATTGCTCCCCTGAACATTCAACGTCCCGCCGTTCATATTTATTCCACCTTCATAAAACGCATTGGCTGTGTTTAGCAGGGAATTATCCGCAATGGGAACCGCCATTAATCCCGCGCCACTCATTTCGGAATTTCTCATTATTAATTTTCCATCACTTTCAACTTTGATTGAATAATATTCAGCTCCTTCCGCTCTTTGAAATTTAACTGGATATTTCACTGTTCCACTAACGATTAAGCTTCCTTTAACATCAATATTGCCGCCATTAAAAGTTAGGGTAATTCCACTTTTTATCACCAAAGTTGCTCCGGTATTGACTGTTATTAAACCGGAGATTGTCTGGTCAGTCGTCCATTCTTCATAACCGCCTATTTCTTCATAACCGGCTTCCTGGGATTTGACAAATATATTAGAAAAAGATATGGGAGCAAAAGTAATTACAAAGATCAGAAAAATAAATCCAATTTTTTTATTTAATTTCATTTTTTGCATGTCCTTTAATAATTAAAAACAATAAAACAAATATAACTATCATTAAGTAGAGAAATGCCGTAAAAGTCATTCCAATAATATAAAAGACAACTGCTATTAGAGCCATTATGGCAGGAAATACCCAAAAATTTTTAAGAATCTTACTAAAAATAAATGATATCACCAATCCAATAATTAGAGAACCCAAAAAAATGCCTAGCCCTAGGGCTCCATAATAAGCGAAGAATCCATCCATACTTTTGTTTTAACAACCCCTGCAAAAAACTTTGCAAAAATTGTTTTTTTATTTTAATTTATTAATTTATATTTACCTTTTATATATTTAAACACTACCGTAATAAGTATTACGGTAGTGGCTGATTTTCACCCCCTTCCGCCAACTTTTCCACTAATTTTTCCGCTTAAAAGATTTGCCAAAAGAGAATGCGCGGGATATTTCTTTTTCACCCACTCCCTTGAAAAAGCCGGATAGCCGTATTTTTCAAAGTCGCTCCTGTTTGGATATTTTTTCTTATACTCCGCTATAATTTTGCGATATCCGCCAAAGCCGTTATTAAGCCACTTTTCCACCTGACTGATGTTTAACGGCCCAGACTCTCAATTCCTTTCTTATGGATTCATATGTATGTTCCTCCAAAAGCATCTTGGCTATTTGTATGCGTCGGGAAATCATCACGATTTCGCTCAAAGACAAAAGATCCTTAAAAAAATTTTTGGCGTCATCCCGCGTTTTCAGCAGGGCAATCATGGAATAAAAATCTCCCAAATATTTTTTCTTTTCGCTCTCGCTTAATTCATGATATTTTACTTTTCCCGACATTTTTATTTTCACTACCGTAATAAGTATTACGGTAGTGGCTAAAAAGTTATTATAAAAGATGATAATTCCATTAAAAAATCCGAAGACGAATTCCCGGATAAATTATTTTCAAAAAATATTTAAAAAGTTAGCAATCGCTTATTTCTATCATAATATAATTGCCGAATTAAGTAAACAGCGTTACTGTGGATAACTAAAATTATTTTATAAAATTATTTGACTCCATAATACCCGCAGTACCACTCCACAAATTTTTTAATCCCCTTCTCAATCCTCGTCGTCGGCTTCCAGCCGAGTTTGCGCAGTTTGCGAATGTCGGCCACGGTGGCGGGAACATCTCCAGGTTGCATCGGCAGCATTTTTTTCTTGGCTTTTCCCCCCAGGCATTTTTCCAAAACTTCAATATAGCGCATCAGAGTTTCTTCGCGATCTCCGCCGATATTCATAATTTCGCATTTCAGATTGGCGTCAATAACTTTAATTGTTCCGGAAACGATATCGTCCACATAAGTGAAATTCCGGCTCATTTTTCCATAATTAAAAACTTTGATCGGCTTACCTTTCGTAATTCCGTCGGCAAAAAGAAAAAGCGCCATATCCGGCCTTCCCCAGGGCCCATAAACCGTAAAATAGCGCAATCCGGTCGTATTTAGGCCGTAAATATGGCTGTAAACATGTGCCAGAAGCTCTGTAGCCTTCTTGGTGGCGGCATAGGGCGAAATGGGCATATCCACATTATCCAACTCGGAAAACGGCTGTTTTTTATTATTGCCATAAACTGAAGAAGAAGAAGCATACACAAAATTTTTGATTTTATATTTGCGCGCCATTTCCAGCAAATTCAAAGTGCCTTTAATATTCACATCTTCATAAGCCAGCGGATCAAGAAGCGAATTGCGCACGCCGGCCAAAGCCGCCAGATGCATCACCTTGTCCAGTTTTTCGGTCTTGAATATTTTTTCCAAAAGTTTCGTGTCCCGAATGTCGCCCTTATACAGCTTGAATTTATATCCTTTTAAAAATATCTTTAGTGCGATCGCGCTTTAGTTTCGGATCGTAGTAATTATTGAAATTATCAATCAACACAATTTTGTCTCCCCTGTCCATCAATTTTTTAGCGAGCGCCGAACCAATAAATCCTGCTCCGCCAGTGATTAATATTTTCATAAGTTTAAATTTAGATATTATTTTTTAACTAATATAAACCTAAAATTATGTGCTAATCTGGGAAACAATAAGGACAGCCTTCTCTCAAAATTGATGATAAATTTTAACACGATGTTTTTTTTCAGCTTTTTTCTTGTTTCCCATAATTTATTTTTTTTCTTCAAAAAACGCATAAGAAATCCTTCATAGAAATATATGATCGGCCCGGAAAAAATTTGATCCGGTGTAAATTTAACCACTTTTAACTGTGCGCCTGCAAACATCTTATTTGCTTTCCTTAGATTGATTTTTGAAATATGAGGATTTTTTCGCCTGATTATTTTATGAAAAACATGCCTCATTATTTCACCAAGCGAATGCCCATTGGGAAAGTCTGCTTCAAAAAAAGCGCCTTTTTTCATTTTTTTTGAAATTTCTTCCATTGCTTTTTTAGGATCAGATAAGTGTTCTAGCACTTGATGAGCAGAAACAATATCGAATACAGCGTCCCCAAATGGAATATTTATTGCGGAATATTGGACAAAAAAAACGTTGTTATATCCAAATTCCTCCGCTATTTGCGAGGATATAATTAAGGGACTTAAATCAAAATCAACCCCAAAAATTATCTTTGATTTAAAATAATTTGCGAAATCAAAAATCTGCCGGCTTGAACCACAACCATAATCAAGAATAACCGGATTATTGACAGTTTCGATTTTTTCTCCAGTTAAAAGCCAATCCGGCTTTTCTTTAAAAAGTTCTTTTTTTAGCTCGTCTTTTTCTGGTCCATACATCGTGTTTTCCATAATATCCCCGGATACAGTATTTCTTTCGAACTGAAAAATATTTTTATTAATTATCGCGACTTCTTTTTTGCAATCAGAGCACCTTATTGAATTTTCTCCATAAACATTAAAATTTCCTCCGCAAATATTGCATTTAAGCAAATTTACCGCGTCTTGCAAAGTAGCCATATCTTTATATATTATTCAGTCTACTTCTTAAATAATTATAATACTCTTCATTACTGCTGTTTTTTACAGTATATTTTTGCAAGGCTTTTTCCCGCGCTTTTTTGCCCATCTCTTTCCTTAATTTTTTATCAGTAATTAATTTTTCCAGTTTTTCCACCCAATCTTCTGTATTGCTAGCCAAAAAACCGTCCACGCCGTCCGCGATAGCTTCACGGAAAGTTTGAGTGGCAGCAGCCACGGTCGGCACCTCCCAGAATTCCAGCTTCAAAAAATTTAAGCTCTGATTTTGATTCGCAAAACGGATCACCGATTTCCAGCGGAACAATATTTATATCAACCGATGCGATATTTTCAAAATTTATTTTTCTGGGAACATACGCCAGCCGCCTGATCCTACTTTCATATCCAACAAGTTTTTGGCCGGTATCCAATGGTCCGGCCAAAACAAGCCTGACATCGGGAAATTTTTTCATTATATCTACCAGTGCATCAGCAATTGTTGCAAAATCACGGTCGTGGCTTTTAGTACCTGAAAAATAACCGATTTTAATCATAGAGCATGGAGCATGAAGCACGTAACACTGTTTTATGTTCAATGTTTTATATTTTATGATTTTATCTGCAATTTTTAAGTCATCGTCGGATAATTTATTAGGGACGATAAAAACTTTTTTTCCGTATCCTTCCAATATTTTGGCTAAACAAGAAGTGGTGGTGGTGCAAATTTTCACATATGGATCTTTCAAAATTTCTCCGCCCAATCCCCGTTCATAAAGTTTTTTTTCTAACTGATTCATATTTTTAAAATATTCAAGCTGTGTAAAGTATTTGGGATCAAAAACAAGGTCATCAGCTTCAAAAATTATTTCTCCTCCTCGCTGTTTAATTTTTTCAATCATCTTTTTAACCCGTGCCGTAAAAAGTGCCCGATGAAAAACAAAAATTTTAAACTTACTGACATAACTAAGAAGCATTGGGTTATCCTGAACAGTAACACTGGACTGCAATCCATGCGCTTTTAATTCTTCAGAAATATTACGAGTTCTATATCTGGCGCTATCCCCTATTCCGTTTGTCACAAAAAGAACATCGCCCCGTCCAACTTTTTGAAACATGCCAAAAAAGGCCACTGCAATTCTTGCAATTCCGTTAATTAATCCGTCCTGTCGGATTACGTTTAAGGTCTTGCCGATTTTTATCAAAAATAGTTTCACTTAGTTAATCTTTTATAAATATTATCAATTATTATAGCCGGCTTATCCCAGCTGAATTCGTTGGCTTTTCGCCTATTAGCATCGCCTTTCTCTTTGACCTCATACGGGCGATTTACAAAAAATAAAATTCCCTCGGCAATATTTTTAGCAGAAAGCTCTCGGCAGAAATAAGCGCCATCACCCAGGTATTTTCGGTTATTTTTTTTGTCCACACAGACAACCGGCAATCCGGCTGCCATATAATTTAACATTTTTCCACTGGCCTGCATAGCTTCGGTATTTTTGGGGTCAATTGCGATGTCGCTGGCTAAAAGAAACTCTGGCAACTTAAAGTAATTAAGTGGACTGACTAATTTCACCGATTCTTCCAATTTATTCGCCAAAATAAAATCCTGCGTTCCGTGCGGCGGAAATCCGCCAATTAGAAAAAAAACGTCCGGCCTTCTTTTTAGAACCGGAATAATCGCGTCCAGAAGGTAGTTGATGCCCTTGTTGGCAACCAATCCGCCGGTGTAAATAATAATGAACTTATCTTTTGGCAAATCTAATTCTGCTCGAATTTCATCTTTGGTTTTTGCAATATTAAAACTATTAAGATTAATTCCATCTAAAACAACGTCGACTTCTTTTTTTTTGCTCAATTTTTTTATATTTACCGCGCCTTCCCAGGAACTGACAATAGTCCAATTTCCTAGACGGTCGATAAACTTTTCAATCAATAAAAATATTCCATTGAGCCCGTTTTTTAAATAGCCATGAGAAAGCATTTCTCCAGTCAGGCTTCCTTGAAAATCGGCCACCAGCTTCATTTTCCGCCAAAAAAGTGCCTTTTGAACAATCCAGCCAATTAAAACACCTTCGTGCAAATGCGCATGGATGATATCCGGTTTTTGCGTGCGCGCCAGGTTGAAAGCCTTGCGGATAAGCATGATATCCAAGAGTATTTTCTGCCAGTCCGGACCGGCTTCCAGTTTTTTATACCAAAAAAGCAGACGCCTGATTCTTCTGACGTCAATTCTCGTATCAACATCACTTTGAATATCCTTCCCGATATGGTAAGTGGCAATTGAAATAACATGTCCCAGCCTTTCCAGCGCCAATGATTCTTCCAAAATTCTAATGTGAGCGCCTCGGTCGGAAAAAAAAGGCGTGGGAGCAATAACCAAAATCCTCATGAAACATGAAACATAAAACATAAAACACGAGCCTGGTATGTGCCTTATGCCATGTGCTTTATAATCATATTCTACTTTAATAAAGACCGTTTGGCAAAAAATTATTTTAACGGTATAATACAGAAAACACTTGTCACATGAAACTTTCTAAATCTCAATTATTCGCCGCCTTTGCTATTTTTTGGATCGGCTTGGGCTGGCTCGGCCTTACCCTTACGCTCATCGGGGCTTTTTACAAGGCTTTTTTGGAAGCTTATTTTTTGCTGGGACTGGCCGCGCTGACCTTTTTGTTTTTTTTCAACTGGGAGGAAATCAAAAAAATAAACCGGCATTTTCTGTATGTTTTGATTTTTTCAGTTTCGCTGATTATTATTTTTTTAATTTTCTCGACGCCAACAATTTTTTCCGGGCGCGACCAGGGGTCTTTGAGCGGCGCGGCCATCAGCCTCGCGCAAAACCACGGTCTTAAATTTTCTTTTCCGGCCGAGCAGGAATTTTTCCGGATTTATGGAGAAGGCCAGGCCCTTAATTTCCCCGGATTCAACTACGCTTCCGACGGGCAGCTTGTCACCCAATTTCCGCTCGGTTATATTTCCTGGCTGGCGGTTTTCTATTCATTTTTCGGCCTGGCCGGCTTCGCCTTTGCTAACGGGATTTTACTGCTTCTTTTCGCCCTGGCATTTTATTTTCTGGCGCGGATTTATCTCCGTCCGTCTTCCGCTTTTTTCGGATTGTTTCTGATTATTACCGCTTTTCCGGTTTTTTGGTTTTCTAAATTTACGCTGAGTGAAAATATGGCGCTCGCGCTGGTGTGGCTGGGCATACTTTTTTTCGTCCAATATTTCCGCGAAGAAAAAAGATATTATCTCCTGTTATCTTTTTTAGCATTCGGGCTTCTAGCTTTTGCCCGCGTTGAAGCGCTGGCGTTTCTGGCAGTGATGATTATTTTTTTGTTTTTCAGGGCGCGATGGATAGGAGAAAAATTTCGAATTTTGGTTGGCCGGAAAATTCTTTGGACTCTTGCCGGCATAGCGGCGATTTATGCCATTTTTATTGCGATTGACAGCCAGTTTTTCATCGCGCTAATCAAGGGAGCGATAAAACCCTTTTCCGGCTATTCAAGCGCTGCCGATATTGGAAACAGTCTTTGGAATTCCGCTCTCTATGCCGGCAAAGTTCTTTTCGCCTATTATCTTCTGAATTTTTTGCTTTTTGGCTTTGCCGGCTTGCTTTATATCTTGAAAAAAAACAAAGAAGCGGCCATTCCTTTCTTAATTATCTTGCCAAGTTTTATCTATTTGATTTTCCCAAACATTTCCGCCGACCACCCCTGGATGCTCCGCCGGTTTGCCTTCTCCATCATTCCGGCTGGCGTGTTTTATACTACCCTGCTTCTTGACGGTTTTTTTAAAAAACGGGCGTTTTTTTACGCGTTTTCCGGCGCGATGCTGGCGCTCAATCTTTTTTTAATGGTCCGCTTCCTGCCGGTAATCCCCCATCAAAAGCTTTTATCCGGAGTAGCCCAAATGCTTCCGAATTTTTCAAATTCTGATTTGATTTTAGTTGATCAGCAAGCTTCAGGCGACGGCTGGTCAATGATGGCCGGACCACTCCAATATGTTTTTGGAAAACAAGCGGTTTATTTTTTGAACCCCGCTGATTTGGATAAATTAAGCATCCATAACTACCCGGAAATCTACTTTATCATTCCTGACAACCGACTGGGTTTTTATGAAAAAAGCGGGCTGCTTGAGCGAATGGAACCGGTGAAAAGTTATACGCTGGAAAATAATTTTCTGCAGTCGAATATTTTTAATAAGAATCTGGCCTTTCATTCGCGAGTAATTCTCCCATCCGAACAAAGAATCACAGTTTCCGGAAAATTATATCTGCTAAAAAAATGAAATTTGACCTGACAAAAAATGTCGCGCTGGAAACACCTTGGCAAAAACGCTACCTTTTTGCCCGCCTTATTTTGTCGCTGGTATTTATGGCCGCGGTAATTTATTTTTTTTACCGCATTTTTTTCCCTATTCAGGATTATTTTATAAATTTATCCAATTTAGGCGCCAAGGAAAATACTTTGGGCGTGGACGATACCCGGTCAGGCAAAGTTATTTTTAACGCTTATTCCGCAGAAAACTTTTCCGACACAAAAATCCAAGTTGCTTTGAATGAAAAATCTTCCACAATTGCGGGCGATGAAGTTAAAATCAGAAAAACCTACCAAGCTTTCACCTATCCGACTGCCCCGGTGCCGGCAGGTTTTCCGGAAGGCAGTCTGGTGAAAAATAGCGGGCAATATTATATTATTTCCGCCGGAAAACTGCGCAAATTCCAGTCATTGGCATTGGCGCTGGCAATGAGCTACCCGGAGAATGCTTTTCAGGAAGCCGCCGCAGAAGAGTTAAGTTTCAGTGAAAGGGATGCCGATGTTTCAGATGCGAAACTTTTTCCCGACGGAACACTATTTTTAATCGGCGAGACATACTATCAAATGAAAAACCAAATACTCATTCCATTTATCAGTGAAAAGGCGTATCTATCCCGTTACGAAAAAAATCAGGCACTGGGAAAAGACGAAAATTTCAGCAAAAATTACACAATAAGCGAGGAGGCCACTGGTTTTGCCGACGGATCCCTGCTTTCTTTTGATATTGGAGTCTTTGCGGTGGTTTCCGGAAAAGTCGTACCTTTTAATAATCCAGTGACCTTTTTATCTTTTGGCTACAAATGGGAGGATGTTTTGCCGGTCAGCGAAGAGGAAATCGGCCTTTACGAACGCGACAAGATTTTTTCATTTGACCGGCCCCACCCGGATGGAACAATTTTTTTTGCCTCAGATATTGGGAAATATTATTTGGTAAGCGGCGGACAAAAATTTGAAATCAGGGGTGTGGAAATTCTCAAAAGCTATCTCAAAAGAAGCCTGATTGAAGTGCAGGAAAAAAGCCTGGATTTTGGGGGTTCCTGCAATCTTGCCAAAAAAATCTGGCCACTTCGTTCATACCAGTGCGCCATAGCGCTCAAAAATATCAAACAATTTTCCGGGAATAATTATCAGTTTGAAATGAAAAAATCCAGCGGAGTTTTATTAGCCGAGGCTAATGTAAAATTTTACCGGAATTTAAATTGGGAAAATATGCGCGATATTCTTTCGGAAATAAAACGCAGACTTTTAGTTAATTATGGTTATGCAACCTAATAATAAAAAACAACTGAAGTTATTGCTGTATAAATTACTAAACGACATCCTGTTTTTGTGGATTTTTGTATTTGCCGGACTGCTTGTCCTGGAAAGCCTGGTGCCCGGATTTTTTTCAGCCCATCTTAGTTTTACTAAAATAATTCTGGTTCTTTTTGCTATTTTATTTTTGATTGTCTGGTTTGGGAGAAAAAATGATATTAATTTTGAAACGTATAGCGAAAAAAATATTTTCAAAAATAAAACGATGCTTCTTTTGCTTTCAATATCGCTTCTTTTAATTATCAATTCCCTGCGCAGCCTGGGACTTATCGAAACCGCCATTTTCTCGCTGGCAGTTTTTGCCATCATTTTATTTTTCTATAAAACTTTCGCTTTGCCGGACAAGAATAGTTAACCCCGTTAGAAAATGACAAAATAATTTATAGGAAACTATAATTACAAAAAACAAAAATATTCACAATGCGGTTGCGGGCTTAGTCATTTTTCTAACGGGGTTACTTCTTTAAATAGTCCAGTGTTTCCCGGGCGCATTTTTCCCAGGAAAATTTTTTAATTTGCTCTAAGCCTCTAGCAATCATCGCGGCGCGCAAATTTTCGTTTCCCAAAACTTATTTCAATTTTTTGCGCCAAATCCTTCGGGTTTTGCCGGACTTCAAAATATAGCGCAGCGCTCGCCGCCCACTTCCGGGAGGACTGGAATTATTGGCCAGAATTACCGGGACTTTCGCCGCCATAGCTTCCAATGGTGGTATGCCAAAACCCTCATAAAGAGACGGGAAGACGAATATTCTGGCTCCCCGGCAAAGATGTCCCAAATCGCAAAATTTGACCCTTCCGGGCATCTTAATGTCCTGACTAAAGGGGCTAAAAGTAGCTTTTTTTAGGGTATTTTTGCTCAACCAGGCTTTTTCTCCAACAAAAACCAGGCTTAAATTGCTTTTTTGTCTGGTTCTAATTAAATTAAAGGCTTCGATAAAAACCTCCAGGTTTTTGCGCGGCTGAATTGCCCCAATATAAAGCAAATAATCACCCCGTATTCCCAGTCTTTCCTTAATCTCCTTTTCTTTGGCCAAATCTCGCTCTTGTTCATAAACCTCCGAATCAAATCCATGGTAAATAACTTTGATTTTTTCGGCTCGCGTCCCGGGATAAAATTTAAGAATGTCTTTTTTGGAAGATTCGGAAATCGCAATTATGCCGTCGGCATTCCTGATGGCAAGGCGGGTGAGCAGGTTGATTTTCAGTAAATCCTTTTTAGGAAAATGTTCGGGAAAATATTTGAACGCCAGATCGTGGATAGTCACGATTGTTTTTATTTTTTTCGGGCAAAGCAGCGGCGCGTTGTGCATCGGCATCCATAATATATCCGGCTTGTCTTTCCTGATTTCCCAGGCAAATCTGGTCTGCGTCCAAAAAAGCGGGGCGTAAATTTTTTTAATTTTATAATTCGAAAAATTGGGCGGCGCCAATTCGGGATTGAATTCCTTTTTGTGGTAAATCAAAAATTCACTGGCCGGATCCAGTTCGCCGAAATATTTCAGACAATTTAAAATATAAACCCGGGTGCCGTCTATTCTGTCATGGTCCAAATCCGCCGCTTGAATCGCAATTTTCACCCCGTTAGAGTTTTGCGCCATTGAACTCTACCAATAGCGAAAACTTAAAAAATATTATTATATAATCCCCCATTACTTATATTAAAACTCTAACGGGGTTCATTTATTCAGTTCTTTAAGAAATTTTTTTAAATTCTCGCCCACTTCCGGATGCTTAAGCCCTATTTTTATAGTGGCTTTTATAAAGTTAAATTTATCTCCAGTATCCAACCACTCGCCTTCCAGCTCTTTTCCATACAATGGCCGATTATTTTCAAGCATTATATTAAAAGCGTCGGCCAGGCGAATTTCACCCGATTTTCCGCTTTTCATGGTTGCCAGGGTTTCCATTACTTCAGGCGTTATCACATATTTTCCGACGGCAACTAAATTTGATTTAGCTTCTCCTGGTGTTGGCTTTTCTGTGATTCCCTTAATTTCGTAAACGCCGTCTCCCAGATTGATGCCCTCAAGGACTCCGAATTTTGAGACTTCGTCCCTGGCAACCTGGCTCATGCCAATGACTGAATCGCCATATTTTTCGTACACATCAATTAGCTGTCTTGCTGCCGGGACTTTACTGTCATATATGCAATCACCAAAAATTATCAAAACCGGTTCGTTTCCAATGAGATGTTTTGCTTGCAAGATAGCATGCCCGTCTCCAAGGGGCATGGGCTGGCGAACGTATGAAAATTTGGCCAGCCCGGGAATTTTTTGCACTTCTTTTAAAAGATCGTGCCTATTTTTTTCCACCAAAGTTTCTTCCAGCTCATAAGAGACGTCAAAATGATCTTCAATAGCTCTTTTGCCGCGTCCAGTTACAAAAATTATCTCTTCAATGCCGGATGCGACTGCTTCTTCCACGAGATATTGGATAACCGGTTTGTCTACAACCGGAAGCATCTCTTTAGGCTGGGATTTTGTTGCTGGCAGGAATCTGGTGCCAAATCCAGCCACAGGCAAAATGGCCTTTTTTATACGCATATATTTTTTTTATAATAATCTTTTTTTGGCAATCGCCTTTAACTCTTCATTAAATTCAGCGATGGCGCTGTCAATCAGTGGATCGAAATTTTTATACAATTGTTTTTCTTTGACGATATTTCCGGCTTCCAGCAGTGAATCAATCGTACCAGCATCCATCCATTTGCCTTCAAAAGTAGTTACTTCTAATTCACCCAGGCTTAAATAATATTTGTGTAAATCGGTAATTTCCACTTCCCCCCGCGCAGACGGTTTCAGATTTTTAGCGGCTTCAACAACTCTTTTGTCATAAAGATAGAGACCAGTGATGGCATAATCGCTTATCCATTCTTTCGGTTTTTCAATAATTTTCTCCACTTTTCCTTTTTCATCAAATTTAACCACCCCTGATCTTTCCGGATCGGTAACCTTGGTGGCAAAAATGTGACCGCCGGATTTGAAATTTTTTATCGCCTCTGAAAAATCATCTTCGAAAATATTGTCGCCAAGAACCATTGCCACATTATCTTCGTCGATAAAACTTTCTCCCAAAACGAACGCTTCAGGCAGTCCTTTGGGAAGTTTTTGCACTTCAAAATAAAGATGGACCCCGTGATTTTTGAAAATTGATCCAAGGAGATTTAGATATTGTCCGCTGTGGTCCGGCGCCACGATCACTAAAATATCCTTGATGCCGGCTTTGATCAGGGTATTGAGCGGATAAAAAATCATCTGCCGGTCATAAACCGGAAGCAGTTGCTTGGAAGTCGTGGCGGTGAGAGGAAAAAGCCGCGTGGCCGTTCCACCAGAAAATATAATGCCCTTAGTCATGCTTTTTTAAATATTCTTTTAGCGCTTCTTTATAGCTTCGTAAGCGGATTGAGTTTAGTATTGATTAGAATTGAATATATATGGCCTCTTGGCCGGCCGGGGAAATTCCTCCGAGCCTACCGGTATAATTTCAGTCTTAATTTTCGCCTGATGATATAATTCTACAACCGCTTCATACCAAGTGCAAGGGTCACTGTTAGTAATGTGGTAAATTCCAAACGGTTTTTTGGATTCGATAATTTCCTTGGTTTTTTTGGCCAAATCTGGAGCGTAAGTAAAACAGCTGGTTTCTTCATCAATAACGCGGACTTCTTTATTTTTTCTCCCAATTTCCAACATTATATCAAAAAAACTTCTTTTAGCGCCTTTTATTTTAGCCGGCTTTCCAAACAATTTTGAAAGTCTGATGATATAATTTTTACCTTTTACTTTTTGAATTTCCTTCTCACCCAAAAATTTTGATTTTCCATAATTGGAAATTGGCTTGGGTTTGCCTTTTCATTAAAACCTATTATGGGAATAAAATTCTGATGTAATTCACAAGACATACACGAATGCGTACAGCCCTTTGGTTCTAACTCTATTTCCGGTTCGCCGTTAAAAATATAGTCGCTGGAATAATGCACCAGAGTCGCGCCGATCTTTTTGGCAATTTTCGCCAGATATCCGGGCGCGAGGCCGTTTATTTTTTTGGCCATTTAATTCTTTTTTGTCTTCTCGCATTTATCCACGGCGTTATAAGCCGCAGAATTTATGATAATTTTCGGTTTCAATTCCAAAACCTTTTTATCAATTTGTTTTTGATTAGTGATATCCATCTCATCTTTATCCCACGCAAAAATCTTATAATCCTTGTCTTTTTGGAAAATATTAACCAGCTCCTGTCCAAGCATCCCCTTGCTCCAATTATTAAAATTATAATTTTATTTTTAGCTGTCATAGTTGTTTTAATTAAATACTACGATACTCTAGTATTGTAGTATTTGCATACTATCTATTTGGATGAATATTGCTTTTTATAATATTCCTGATATTCTCCGCTTTTGATATTTTTCCACCAAGCCTTCATTATTTTTATACCATTCAATTGTTTTTTGCAAACCTTCCTCAAAAGTCACTTTTGGTTCCCAGCCCAGTTCGGTTTTTATCTTGGAAAAATCAATGGCATATCGCTTATCATGTCCCGGCCGGTCTTTCACAAATTCAATTGAGTTTTCGTCCTTTCCCATTAGCTCCAAAATTTTATAAGTTATTTCTTTATTGGTTTTTTCCGCATTGCCTCCAATGCAATAAGTTTCGCCGATTTTTCCTTTTGAATTATTAAGTCAATGGCTTCGCAATGGTCTTCCACATACAGCCAGTCGCGGATATTCAGGCCGTCGCCATAAAGCGGAACTTTCTTGCTTTCAATTAAATTTGTCACAAAAAGCGGAATCAATTTTTCCGGAAATTGATATGGGCCATAATTATTAGAGCAATTGGAAATAGTAATTGGCAGGTTGTGAGTGTGAAAATAAGCGCGCACTAAATGGTCGGAAGCGGCCTTGGAAGCGCTATAGGGGCTTCTGGGATCATAGGGCGTGCTTTCATTAAAAGGCGCGTCATTTGGGCCTAAAGAGCCATAAACTTCATCTGTGGAAACATGATGGAATCTGACTGCCGCCATTATTTTTAGCCGCTTCCAATAAAATATGCGTGCCAAGAACATTCGTCCGGATAAAATCCGCTGGAGTCCAAAATTGAACGGTCCACATGCGACTCTGCCGCGAAATTTACAATTATATCAGCATCTTTCCTACTAAATCATTTACGATTTTAGCATCCGCAATGTCCCCTTTCACAAATTTATAATTGGGATTATTTTCAACATCTTTTAAATTTTCCAAATTTCCGGCATATGTCAAAAGATCCAGATTGACGATTTTATAGTCCGGATATTTTTTAAGAATATAATGAATGAAATTTGAACCGATGAATCCTGCTCCACCAGTTACTAAACATTTTCATAAATTTCTTTCTTTAATATCATCCTTAAATACTGGAGTATTTAAGGATGATTATCATTTATAAAATTTTGTATGGGGAATTTTGATCTTGTTCCCATCTGATTTCGTCCACTTCCTCTTTTTTCCTTTCGCCCTTGTATAATTTGTCCGGCAGATTTATGGAATATCCGCCAGCATCCGTAATACATTTGTAGCCATGAACTACACCTGGAGGAACAATAACCGAAGCCGGATTGGATTCGCCAAAAATTTCTTTGAAATATTCTCTTCTTGTCGGGCTGTTTTCACGCCTGTCCCAGAGGTGCAGTTCGAAATCCCCCGGTCCGGCAAAAACGAAAAAATCCGCCTGTTTTTCGTGTTCATGCGGTCCGCGGATAACGCCGTTTTTAGTAAAGCTCAAATAGGCCATCGCCGGCTTATAGTTCATTTCATCGCTTCTGAAAAATTCAGCAAGATATCCCCGATCGTCCTCAAATTTATTGATTTTTGTGATTTTTACGCCCTCGATCATAAAATAATCTTACTATATTTTTAGGAAAAATAAAAGGGCGGGCATATCATTAAAATCTTCTGATAATATGCCAGCCCAATGAAATCAAATTAAGTGAGTCGGACAGAATTTTTTATCAAGTTCCCGCTCGACTTCCTCTCTGGACATTTTTATCCACTGAAATAATCGCCGTGGATCTATAAATGATTCTGTAATTGCATATACATATACTCTTCTTTTGCCTAAGAGTATCCCCTTATGTCTATTTTTTGCGCTAAAAATTATTTTTACTAATATTATTACTCTGGCAAAAAATATTATCCCAAAAAGCACTGCGAGGGCAATAATAGCTTCCGTGTTTCTTCCCTCCTTCTTTTCTATTTTCCCATCACGACTTGCCATCTCCTTTTCCAGACCTTTCGCATCTCCCTCCTCCTACTCTTGGATAAATCCTCTATTACTCCTGAAGTACTCTTGAGACGATCTTCGTCTCCCAAGAGAGATACTATTTCTAAATCCCCTTGAAAGTCCTTCTCTTTAAGGTGGATTTTATTCAGTTCTTTTTTTTCGTCGGCAGTTAATGGCAACTGCTTTACTAAATTTTTAATGAACCACACAATATACCCCATTTGTCCCTCCCATTCTTATTTATTTAAAATTATATCTGAATTCATAGTATAATTATAATCCTTTTTCTGCCCATCTTGGTCAATCACGCGCACGGCGACGGGGATATCATTCAGACCGGGTTGTTTTTGAATTTTTAAATTATAATTGTCGGCGATTTGCTTGGGCAAAGTATAAGTGAGTTCAACCGCTTTGGAAGTCCCCAGCGGAACTCTGATAATAGCGCCAAAATATTTTTTTCCAAGTTCATTTCCAAAACGCGCGCCGGCGAAATTTTTATTTTCCACAAGCCATGAACCGTCCGGAACATATACGCGAAGATAAGTGAGATAGTCCTTGGTCATAAAATCTTTCTTCACCGCCGTGTGGTTATAGGTTATTTTCAGCACTGCTTTTGGCGCATCGCCTGTGAGATCAACCGTATAATCAAGAGACCGCTTTACATAATAATCGCTTTTCCAGGATCCAAAATTGGCATCTGACGCCAGCAAATAATCGCTTTTCCAGCTTTGGTCAACTTCACCCGCCCAGCCGGCTTTTTGAGCCTGCTCATTGAGCGCCGGATTGGTGAAAAAAAGCTGGATATCTTTTTTATTGAGATCGTCATAAATTATCTCTGCCAGCTTTATTTTTTGTCCCATATTAAAGGCGGTCACTTTTTGCAGAATAACTTCTCCCAAATCATTGAGCACTGATTTCCGGTCGGCGCGCGCGATCCCCTGTTCTTCAAAAGCTTTTTCCACCTGGTATTCCAGATCATAAATCGCGCTTTCATCCGCGTAAGTTCCCGGATAACCGGAGATTTCAATCGGCCCCGTTGCTTTCAGAAACGAAATTAAAACATTGGTTGTAATGCCGATTACGCCGTCAAATTTTTCTTCGCCCTGGCCCAGATAATAAAAATCCTCGGCTTTTTGGGCGTTAACCGCGAAATCCGGCGAAAAATTAGAATCGCGCAATTTCCAGGAATTTATATGCAAAGTTTCCGGTATTGGGTAGGGCGGCAAAATTCCGTCTGGAATCCGCACGTCAAAAATTCCCGAGTCGTGGATTTGCAGATCAGAAATGCTGCCATTTTTTATTTTAAGAATTCCAAAAGACCCGATAAACCCTCCACCCGGCCGGATTTCCAAATTATTTTGAAATAACACTAGAAAAGTTTTTTCGCGGTCGTCTTTAGTAGAGAAATAATCAACAAAGGCCGCCACCGATTTATATTTTTCACTCACTGGTAAAATGTCCGTGACATCAGACACTAAATTTCCGCGAAAATTAAGAAAAAAATAAAAAGCAGCTAAAAACAGGACTGAAACCGTCCAAAAAATAAACCAGAATTTTTTTGAATAAACCTTTGCCATTTTTGTCCGCGAGCTGTGCGAGTGGATACAAAAATGAGCATCCCGCACCAATTCGCTATTTAAATTATATTTTTAATTACAACTTAGCCGCAGGCGAATTCGCAATTAAAGTTATCCGTTACACCTGAACTTTATTGGAATTGGCTGTGGGATAGCCATGCCTATAGCCCCCCACCCAAAAGCTTATTGAGCCGGGCGCGCACTTCTTCGGCGGTGGCTTCATGTGTTTTCCTTGTCTCTTCTTCGACAATTTCCGGCTCTATATTTTTTTCATTATCGGCGAAATTAAGATCGCCTCCGATCGGAAGATTTTCCGGAGCGCCGGCCTTTTTGTTTAAAGCAAAATAAGGCGTTTCTTCAGCCGGAATTGAAATATTTTTAAGGATTTTCTTTGGCAACTCTTCACTTTTGGCTGGAAATTTTTTCGGCGCGAAACCCGCTTTTTCCCGGCCAAAGATGGCCGGTTTGGCCAAAATTGTTTTTGGGGCCACGGTTTTCGCGAAATTTGAAAATAAATAGGTAATCATACCAGCAACTATTCCCAAAAGAATACTCAAAATAATCCAAGCCGAGGCTTTATTCTGATTGAAAACAGAAATAATCGGGCCGTCAATAATGCGCATATCCAGGTCATTTTTGGTGTCATAATAGCGGCTCATCACCGCAATCACATCCGCGGCGGTTTTTTGGCTTAGGATTTCCGCCTGCGACTGGTCATCTGAAAGGGCTTTTATCCGCACAATTCCGCTCGCTCCCAGACGCTGCGAAAATATCTTTTCATCCCAAAACTTTTTGCGGTTTTCCTCGGTCTGCCCGGAAGCCGGATCTTCAATATCCGGATTGAGTTCCAAAAGCTTATCATAAAAAGAAAGCGACCCGGGAAGTATTTCGGCATTGGCTAAAATTTGATCGATATTGCCGACTGCTTTGTCGCTTTTGGGCACGAATAAAATATCTGTTTCACCTCTAAAAGCGCGCCCGGTATTCAGGGAAACGATAAAGATTATGGCGGCGAAGATTATCGCCACGATCCAGAAAATTTTAGACTTGAGCATATTTTGCATATTGCTTGGGAGTTAATTTGTGATTTATTAAACTTTTGTAAAGCGATTCGGTTTGGGTCGTAATTTTTTCCCAGTCGTATTTTTTACTGACTTCAATTTTCGCTAAATTTCCGGTTTCATAAACTAACGCCGGTTCGCACAATAATTTGCCCAGCTTATCCTGAAGATCTTTAACGTCTCCGGAGCGAAACGCAAAGCCATTACTGCCGATCGCTTCCAGATTTTCCGGTATGCCGCTTACTAGGGCAGCCTTGCCATATCCCTGCGATTCCAATAGCGCGATGGAAAGCCCCTCGGTTTCCGAGGGCTGCACGAAAAGATAAGCATGGGAGAATAGCTGGCTCAAAACCTGCCCGGACTGCGCGCCGGTAAAAATAATGCTTTTATTGCCGGCCGCCAGGTGACGCAAAAATTTTACATAATCGTCTGTGTGCGAACTTTCGCCGACAATCACCAGTTTTTTTCCTTTGTGCAAATTCCGGTCATATAATTTTCTGTAAGCTTCAATGAGATAATGGATGCCTTTGTGCCGGACTAAGCGGCTCACCGAAAGAATATATTCATTTTTCACCAGTCCCCATTGTTCCAGCTTGTCAGTTGCTTCAGTTTCTGAAACACTGAAGCCGTTCGGAATCACAATCGCTTCGCGGTGAAATTTTAATTTTACGAAATTTCCCAGCGATTGCGAAACGGCAATTGTTTTGTCCGGGATTTTGCAGGTTACGTATTCAGCCAGCCGCAGGCATTTTTTGGCAAAGTCGCTCCACTTCTGATGGAAATAATCCTGGCTGTGATAAGTGGCTACCAGCACCGTTTTCGGCTTGAATATTTTTATAATAAAACTCAAGAAAGTCGGGCCGATTGAATGGTAATGGACAACGTCATAATTATAAAACAGGGCGTGCAAAGTCGCAAAAAGCGTATGGCTGATCGCATCCAAATGCTTGGTGCCAATGCTTGGCAGATGGATTAGTTTCACGCCGGAATATTGTTTTATGCGCTTGTCGGTATAATTATTGCGGACATAGGCAAAGACTTCATGGCCTCTTTCCGCCAAGCGCGATGTCAATTCTTCCACATGGCGTTCTACGCCGCCCTGTTTTACTGCTGGTATTCCTTTTTGTCCGATAAACGCTATTTTCACTTTATTTGAGCCTTAAAATAATCTTTAATTTAACATGCCAGTCTAGCATTGTTTTTGAATTTTGTCAATTATCCGCATAAAATTTGCGTAGTATTTTTCACTGCCAAAATCAGCGCTTCTTTTGATGGCGTTTTGGGAAAATAAAATGCGCAAACCTTCATCACCGGCCAATTTCTTTATTTTTTCCACGATTTCTTTTTCATTTTGGCACAAATAGCCCGTTTTTTCATTTTCAACAATTTCCGCGAAAGACCCGCCCGCATAGCCAATAAAAGGCTTCCCCTTGGCCAGAGCTTCCAATGCGATCAAGCCGAAAGTTTCCGGAAGCTTTGAGAGAGAAATCACAAAAAGAGAATTTTTAATATAATTTTCCAGTTTTTTTGGATTGAGAAAACCCAAGTATTTTATATTTTTCGCTTCTGGCATTTTTAAATCCCTTTCAATTTTTCCGGCCAGATATAAATTTATTTCCGGAAGTTCCTGAAAAATCTTAATTAATTTATCCACGCCTTTTTCTTTTGATAAGCTTCCAAAATGAAAAACATAGTTTTCTTTTATTGCCTTATTACGCGGCGCATCAACAGCACTTTCTTCAATGAAAAAATGGGGGATCACTAAAATTTTTTCCGCCGGCATTCCGCCACGGATTAATTTTTCTCTGGCAAATTTGCTTGGAGAAATATATAAATCAACGTATTTTTTATAAAAACCGCATTTTTTATTAAAAAGAAACTCTATCACGGCCAGAAAGCTCTGGATACGCGAATTTTTAAAACATTTATTTTTAATAAAATAAACATATTTATTCCCTTTTATGCCCTCCCACTCCTGTCCTCCGCAAAGCAGCGAATAATCAGGGCATACCAGGTTATAATCATGAATCGTCATAACCACCGGAATCTTCCGTCTTTTTATTTCCCCGAGGATTGAAGGCGAAATATGGTGATAAATATTATGGATATGAACGACATCCGGCTGAAAATCGTCTAAAAGCCTTTTTATTTTTCGCCTGGCTTCAAAAGAATATATTCTGAACAAACCTTTAATTTTGTAATACAAAGCATCTTCCGCTCCAAAGCCGGCATAACTTACAAAATACTTTTTCCACGGCGAGAACAAATTTTCAGGATGATCCATGGAAAAAACCGCCACTTCGTGGCCTTTTGATTTAAGAAGATCCACTACGTCCAAAAAATGTTTTTCCGCTCCCCTTCTTAGATAATTGAATTTATTTATTTCGAAAATCTTCACCCCGTTAGAGTTTTACAATTATTGCATTAGGCAATAGTGAAAACATAATGAATTATTTATACTAATACCCCGCTTATTTAAGCCAAAACTCTAACGGGGTTCATATGTAATATTGCGCGCCAGCCCTAGCGCTATCCAAAAAAATATAGACAGTAAATTTGTTTCTAGATACGGCTGAAAAAATATCGCGATGATATACAAAGTAAGAATGGATAATACGGATAATGCCGAAAAGTTATTTTTATTTTTCTGATAAGCTTTTAAAAGGCCTTTCCAGATTTTATAAATGAAATAAATAAAGATGGCCAGGCCCAAAAATCCAAATTGGATAAGCATTGCTAAATAAGAGTTATGGATATTCCGCACTTCCACAAAATCCTTATATATTTTTCCGTTTTCCACATAAACTTTTTGCCCTGTCCCAATTCCGAAAAGCGGAGTGCTTTTAAATTTTTCATAGGCGCTTTTCCAGACCAGTGTCCGCCAATAATAACTTTCATCGCTTCCAATATTGCCCAACGATTCGGTCCGTTCCGCTACCACGCTCAGCAAGCCTTGTGTCCGGCCGCTTAATTTCGATTGCGGGCCGAGAGCCGCGCAATAAAACACGATAATTAATATAACAAACAAAATCGCCGAATAATTCCAGATTATTTTCCGAAATTCCACCTTTTTCTCTTTTGGCAGAAGAAAATAGGCCAGAAGCGCGGCCAGCGCCAGAGCGATCCATAAGTGGCGCATAAGCGTGGCAATGATTCCAAATGTCCAGATTAAAATTAAAATTTTTACATAAACCGGTTTTTTTAGAATACGATCTTTAAAGACCAGCATTAGTAGCGCCGGAATGATTGCCAATGAAAGATACAGTCCGTGTGTGAAAGCCAAAAGCCGGATCCCGCTCGTGGAAAGCGGCGTAAATTCACTCCACAGGCCTTCTCCGCGCAAAACTCCGATAATGATGAAAATAATTATTCCAATCGCGCTGGCTAGAAAAAATTTGCCCAGCCGCCAAAGGTCATCCTTGTCTCTGATTAAAAATAAGGTTATGAAATAAAATAGGCTGTAAAATCCATAATTTTTGAGCGTGCTGAAAGCTAGGGTTTTATCCCCGCCAAAAACAGAAGTGCTGGCAAAAAAATAAATTATATTCAAAAAAACAAACGCGAGTAAAATGTAGTCAATTTTTTGAAGGCATATCTTTTTGGCTGCACCAAAAAGATATTGCGCGGCTATGCCCAAAATGATTCCGGCCATTAAAATATCCAGCGGATAAATTTTATATTCAACCTTCCCGATAAAAAATGTCTGCAGAGCAAAAAATCTTTCAAAAATCATAGTCAGAAATACGATCGCGAAAAGACCGCTGCGCGGAAATTTCACGGAAATTCCAAACGCCAGGATCATCGCCAGCAGATAAAGCGGCCAGACAAAACCGATGGTTAAATTTGCCAAAATAAAAAGCGAAACAAAGGCGATTATAAAAACCGCACTCATAGTTTCAATGGAAATATTTTTCTTCAATTCCTGGTTCATAAGCATAGTCCTTAGTTTTCAGTTATTAATCAATGATTTTTTGCCTTTTATAAGCTATTTTTATGGATTAATATCTGCAAATTATGAACATGTGAATATAGCACACTTCCGGAAAAAAAGCAAGCCCCGGCTTTGGATAAGAATCTATCCAAAACGCAGGGCTTTTTTTGACCTACTTACAATCTCCAATTGCTTCTCGGAGCGATTTCGCCTGTTTGGGGCACAGACTATTCAATGAATCGCCTGCATTTCCATCCCCGCTCAGCTTCTCAAGTTTAGTGAGGAGTTTGTCTGAAACTGGAACCATTCTGGTTCCGCCTGCTCCTGTCACTACAACGTCATGTCCTTTTGTCACAGCTTTTATTTCAACTTCAACTCCCCAATATGCGGTAATTATCCTTTTTAGCTCCTTTGTTCGTGTGGCTTCGCCACGCAATGTAACCTTACACGGAACTTTTTCAGGAACCGCAAGGTTCAAAATTAATGACCCGCCCACACAGGCCTCGCCACCTCCGCTAACCGGATATTTTGGAACATATCCATGTCCTGTATAAACGAAATGGGTCCCGCCTTTTCCATCCTCACTTCCGGGGTTAGGATGACTCATTTCAAGGGCGAGATTCTTGCCCACTACAACATTGGGATTAGTGATGAGCAGCCATAGTCTTCCATTCTTCAGGTTAAACGCTACCTGCCCTTTATCAGAAATAGAGCGCATGTTTAATTGAAAGGTGGCTTCACCAGGATTAATAATAACAAAATCCTGGTATTTATTCCTTAGAACGTCACAGGATCCACCAGCATCGGCTTTCAGCTGGTCCGGACAGAATTGGACGGCAGTCGTCAACATTGCAATGTCAATCGGACTGCCTTTTGTAATAACCCTGCCATTTGTATCTGCATCTACATACAGGCAGTTAACCGGTGAAAAGGTCTCCGCATAGGCTACGCCGAACAATAGAACACCAATAATACCGAAAAACACCACTAACTTCTTTGATTTCATAGCACCCTCCTTGTTATTTGCGCTGCTCTTTGGCAGCATTGGTTTTGTTTTCTTTGTTTGCAGGTTTATCCAGTGGAATTACCCGGCTGGATTTTTTTCCTGCGTCAATCTTTCTTACGTCCGGTCCGGTGTCATACTGAACGAACGCCCAGGGTGTAACAAGGTCTCCGAATGATGCGCCCTTATATACACTGCTAATGCCTAAAGGCAGAGACACGCCGCCCCCAAACCTTAATCGGTTTTTATAGATCAATTCCAGTGGAACGATCTTACCGAATACTTGCCTGTCCCAGAAACCTTTCATTAGAGATACAGACAATTCATAATCCCAGTCATCATTTATCGGAGTGATTTTGTATCCTCCAATTTCAATTGAGCCTCTATTGGATGGCTTGTCGCCTTTCCACGAGGATTTATAGGAAGTAACCTTAATTGGGATATTTCCCTCAATATAGCCCCCGATTACCGAGCTTTCACCTGTGATTTTGTTGGCTTCAATTCGGACATTAGCCTTTATGCCTTTTTGATCGTTATAGTACCTCTCTTTTTCTTTATTGTGTCCTTTAACGCCATAGAATTGAGGAGCTACATCAATCTCAACCATCCAAGGCCTGCCGGTATCGTCTTCTCCAAAAAACTTTGCACCCCCAAGCGGACCTGCTGCCCACTCATCATATTTATAGGTTGAGTTTTTTGTTCGACCAGTGGTAAAGCTTCCTAAAACTCCAACTCCGGGATAAACCGCGCCGACATTCGCGATGCATTTTCCCTTAGCGGCGGAATCGCAAGTCTTTTTGCTATACTTATACTTGACCCATCCGCCTCCCCAGGTGGTAAGTTTGTTGGTTCCGATATATGCACCGCCCTGTGGCTCATGCATACTGTCAAGATTCTCATCGTCTCCTGCTGTTGCTATTCCCGCAAAAAATGCAAGAAAAGCAACCATCAAAAATGCTACCAAAAGATTTTTCATATAAGCCTCCTCTTTTATGTTTTCCACCACAACTCCTGTTTTTTCCATATAAGATGGTATAAAACATAACCATCCACCTCGTATTTTTCGGCGAAAAACTTGTAATCCGGATTTTCAGGCCATTGCAGGCGCATGTTATTTTTAATGCTGCCATTAACCAACATGACGCTTGCATGTGAACCATATGACAAATTAACTTTGTCATAATCCCCGCTTTTTACTTTTTGAGCAAGCGACAGGGAAACATCTTCTTGAAAGCCGAGCTTCATAATCTTTTCTTCGGCCAATTTTCTTACTGCCGCTGAAAATTTTTGCGTCTTTGGATTTTTTGTCTCGGCTATTTGTACAGCTCCTGTCTTTGGTTCAATAGTAGCAGCCTTCCCAACTTGCTTTACTTTTTCAACTACTTTCCCAGCTTTTGCAATTTTTTTAGTATTTTCAACAGGCGCTAGGCCTACTGAAGCTAGCCTCATTTTGCCGACATATTCAAAAATAAGACCCATATTGCGTCGGCTCGGAAGCATTGATGAATAATCCCAGCCAGTGGCAGGCGCTCCCATAGCTCTGAATACATCCAGCGCCAACCCGGTGCCCATGCCAGCCAGATCCGGTTTTAGAGAAAAATCTCCAGTTCCAATGAGCTTATCCATAAATTTATATTGTGGATTAATGCTCGCGATGTAGGCAACCTCTTCGGAACCCAGCGGGCTCAAAAGTATGCCTTCCGGCGTAGAATATTCGTTCCAGTCAAGAATAGCCTCCCGCAAACCGTCCATGCGCGGCAGATTGTAAGCGAATGTTCCATTTTCAGAAATAAACTTTCTGCGAATTTTGCCGTCTTTTGTGTTTTTCTTGTCGGCAATAAACTCATCGCCTCCGCCATCATAGAGATATTCTCCCGTGACGGAGAGCTCCATTACTTTGGCTTTTGCCACTTCTTCGGGCAGACCCTCAATAATATAGGCAACCCGAAATCGCAGATCAGGACCTGGAGGCAAAAGAATTGATTGGCAATAGAATTCCTTTTCTTCTTTTACTGCCCAGCATTTCCCGCCGATGGCCCCCGGAAAATATTCGCCAAAGCGAATATCCGGAACCACGCCAACAACTATTGTCACATTCCCGGACACTAGCGCCTGGGTTTTCATAACCCCGAGCGTAGCATAGGGATCAGTTGAAAATCTGACAATTTTTTTACCATCACCTTCATCCTCTATAATCTCAACCCTTTGACTTGGTTGATTCTCGGAACTACTGGCACGTTCAACTTCACCACCCTGCAAATCAATTACATCCGCAAACTGAAAATTATTGGTAGTCGCGCATCCCGAAAGGACGGCGGCCGCCACAAACAACAAAATTATCATTCTCATCCTTTTCATTTTTATTCCATCCTTTCTTTCTAAATTATTTTTTTGTCAAAAGTTCCGTCAAAGACGAAACTGCACTATCCTTTTCATCCTCGTCTGACAGATGCCTCAATGTTGCATAACATTAAAGCATCTCACTGATTTTGGATTTTAAATTATGAATTATTTCTCCAAATATCTCAAACTTTCTTCATATTCATCCGGCTCTGGAGTTCTTATTTGATTTTTCAGCATCGCTTCATATTTTTCCGCCCGATAAAAAATCCACAACAGCGCCAGCAAGAATCCGATTATAAATCCGCCAATAACAGCTAGGATGATATTGCTAACACTTGGATTTTTTTCCCAAATCGGACCGCTTAAAACTCTTGCGTCAATATTTTGTCCGCTGCCTAAAAATAGGAAATTTTTTGAAGTCATCACCTGAATTACAGCATTGGAAATATCCGTGACCTGTTTTTGATCCTCGCCAAAAACTTCCACATGCACTATTCCCAGATTCGGATTGCGGCTTATTTTTACCGTACGTTCCCATTTTTTTAAAGCATCCCGCTTGTTGGTCGGCAAGAATGCCATGGAAACCAGATTGGTATTTTTTACTTCGCTGATAAATTTTTCGCTGTAAGCCGATTCAACTAAAACGCTGGTCAAAAAATCGGCTGATTTGGAAAGCGCGTAATAGTCCGTGAATCCATTTTGATTTTGCACAACCAAAAGGTCAGTGCTCGCTTTAAAGCTTTTTTGGGTAGTAACCAGGAAAAGAAAGGATATGGCGCCCAGAAGAAGACCCGTTAAAATTAGGGTAAAAAGCTTTGTTTTGGCCAAAAAAACGAGTTTTTCCTTCGTCATATATATTTATTACATTTTAACTTCCTATTCTAATACTGAAATTTAATTTTGTCAAGGGCTGTGCAAAAAAACAAGGCCCCGACTATCCAGAGAAAGATTCTCTAAAATCGTCGGGACCTATTTGTTAATGCGCACCAGGGGGCAAGTTATTTATGCAGGTAATTATCCATCCCTGCTCCAGATTTTTAGTGGATCCTGCCGGGACCTCCCAGTCCCAGATGTTGAACCAGGATGTTTCTCCGTTGTTTATTGTTGAGGTCAGATATGCTACTAGGTTTCCCGCATCACACTGTGGTATCAGAATCATCCCCTGAAAATTATCGCCTGAGCTTACATTGGTGGTGCAATAATTTTTTTGAAATTTTCCATGATCCGGATCTGACCATTTTGCCAAAAACCCCTCCCAGCAAACTTCCTGAACGATGCCGATTTGCACAGCTTCGTTCATTAGCCCAACAACTTTGTCGGGTTCCATTACAATGTGATTCTGCAGGAGCGCCGAACTAAATGTCAGTGGCGTCAACCCATTTAAGGGTGTGCTGAGGGTTATTGTTCCAGGGGTGGTTGTTGTCGCCGGCGTAGGCGTAGGCTCGGGTGTCGACGGATTAACAGGGTTAACAGTTACGGAACTGTCTCCCTCCTCCCCCACCGCATGCAACAAAAAGCGCGAGAGAAAATAAAACTACAAGCAACATCTTTGTCATTTTCATGACATTACCTCCTTTTTTGGCATGTTTATAATTTAATCCCGAAAATCAGGATTTAGCCCTCAACATTCTTTATTTATAAAAGAACACCCAATAATAACTCTTTTATGAATTTTGTCAAATACGAAAACCCCTCTTAAAAGGGGGTCTCTGAAAAATAATTTTTTACGGCTTTTTACAGTTGAACCGGAATTTTCAGCTCTTGTCCGCCGCGCAAAACTTTAAGCTCAATTTGGTCCCCCTTTTTGTATTTATAGAGAATATCCGAAAGGCTGTTTTGCGGATTTATTTCCTGATTATTAACCAACAGTATTATGTCATTAATTTGCAATCCCGCTTTTTGCGCCGGAGATCCGGAAATAATCGCCAGGCCCTGCTGCCCGGATGGAGAATATATCAGCGCGCCTTTGTCGCTCGCCAGGCTATTGGCAAGCGAAAGTGTTTCATTTATCGGAAGATAGTATATTCCCAAATTCGGATTTTGCTCCAGCTCTTTTTTTATAGCGCGGTCAATCACGTTTTTTACTTTATTAGAAGGTATTTGGAAATATTCAATCCCGTTGTTTTTATTCAGAAACCCGACTATGCCAATTACTTTTCCGGAATAATCAACGATCGGTCCTCCAATAAAATCTGCCAGAGAGTTGAAATCAGTGTTAAACACACCCTCCAGTTTTTCAGAGGAAGAAACCGTTTTTCCGGCCAAATTATAAGCCGGATTAAAACTGCGGAGTAATCCCGCCTGATATAGATAACCAAAGGAAGCAAGGCTGTTTCCAATAGTCAGCGCCTTTTCCCCCGGCACAGTATCGTCAGAATTTCCAAAAGAAACAGTCGGCAGATTGGAAGCGCTGATTTTCAAAAAAGCCAAATTGCTGTAAGTATCGAATCCGCTAAATTCAGCGTCATAGTTATTCCCGTCAAAAGTCAAGACCTTGAACTTTGTTTTGCCGGGATCGATCTCTGGAATATAAGTTGCGATTAAGCCATCGCTGGTAACAATTAAGCCCGTGCTGTTTTTTGTCAAAACCGTAAGCGCGCCAACTGCCATATTTTTTTGTTCCGGCGCGGAAAAAGATATGATATTCACCACCGAGGAAGAAGCTGAATTTGCAATCTTTTCAATTGATGTGTCTTCTTTCACAAATACCTGTTCTGTTTTATTGATCACAGTGACATTTTCGGCCGATTTTTTCAGAAATTCATATTTGGAAAAAAGATTGGTCGCGCTAAGATACGGAAAAAAATAACGATTAGCAATAATTCCGCCTAAACCGCCAATAATCATAATGAATAGAATTATTAGTATTTTTTTAATTATTTTCTTTTTCATATGGCCTGCATCAAGCTTGCTGTTTTTTTAATTTCGAATTACGAATTTTAAATTTTAAATTCTATATAACCGGTATCCATTTGGCTGTCATTAAAACCAGAATGATCATTACGGAAAAAAAGACCATATTTGCGATTACCCTTTTTTTGCTCAAAAGGTTGAGAAAATGGCTTTGAATGAGGTCCCAAAGAACATAGTAGAGTATAAGCGCAATAACGCCGGTCGTCAAGTATCCAAAGGGCCAAAAATTCATTGTCCAGATAATTTCCGCCATTATAAGTGACAGTACAAAACAGTAAATCCAGACTGTCCTTTTTTCCCCTGGTTTGATAATTGAAAAATATTGGTAACTTATAAAAAGAGTCGCAATAAGAAAAACAAGCATCAGCCAATAAAGCGGAACTAAAAAATTAAGATACCATCCATAAGCGCCGGCATAAGTAAAAAAAATCGTCGCAGTAGCGGCCGCCATATTCATTCCCCGGGCAGTTTGGTCTTGGCGATATTGCCCTAATCGATAAGCGCTTAAAAGCGCCAGATAATACATGCCGGAGGCCAGCAGAATAAAAACTTGCTGTTCATAAGCAAGTCCGATTAGGTACAACTGGATAATTGAAAAAATCGAAAGAATTACGGGCAAAATAGAAAACAGCCATTTGCCGCCGCTTTTTTTGCCCTCAAAAAGAGCGAGTAGCGCTAAAATAACAGCCACTAAAAAAATAAACCGCGGCTGGAATACGGCAAACTCAAGTCCCGCGAAAAAAAGCAGGCTGAATAAAAGTAGGCGAAGCTTTAAAAACATTTGAAAAAATCAGGAGCACGAACAAATTATCCGAATTTAGTGTAACATTTTTATTTTGTCATGACAATTTTCGACTATTTTCGTTCTGTCAGCTGGACTCGCGCCTCCCTGATCTCCCCTTTGTGCCAGATTTTGAGCGTTATTGTATCGCCGACATTGAATTTTGCGACAATATCAGTCAGGCTGTCTTCAGTATCAATTTTCGTTCCGTTGATTTCTAAAATTATATCATTTTCCGTGATACCGGCTTTGTCCGCCGGGATGATCCCGGAATAACCGCAAAATCAGTTATTTTTTGCCCGCGCAGCACTAGCACGCCATAATCAAATGGCAAATTATTGTCTTTTTGGATAACGCTGTCAATTGGGATGTAGCGGACGCCGAAATAAGGCGTGGATATTTTTCCGGTTGTTTTGACCTGATCAACAATTTTTTTGATTTGATTTGAGGGAATAGCAAAGCCGATGTTTTGAGCGCCTTGCGCCATCGCCACATTTATTCCGATAATATCCCCATTGATATTTAAAAGCGGGCCGCCGGAATTTCCCGGATTAATGGCCGCATCTGTTTGAATGATATTTCTAAGCTGTTCTGTTTCGCCGAAACCTCCGCCGGCGGTCAAATTTCTTTTTAATCCGGAAATAATTCCCTTGCTTACGGTATTGGAAAATTCGCCCAGAGAATTTCCGATGGCGATGGCGGTTTGTCCGATTTTGAGGGAATCCGAATCTCCAAAATTCAATGTTGAATAGCTGGAACCTTCAATTTTTATGACGGCTACGTCATTTATCGGATCTTTGGCTAAAACACTGGCAACATGTTCTTTCCCGTCATTTGTAATAACCGTATAATCGGCGGTTGTGTCTGAAACGACATGTTTATTAGTGACAATTATGCCGTCACCGGAAACCAAAAATCCCGATCCGCCTCCAATTTGCTTTTTTTCCGTGCCGCTTCCGCCGGAATTATCACTGTCGTCCTGCGGACTGCCAAAGGGGTCAAAAAAATTCGGAAAATCAAAAGGATTGGAAAAAAAACTCTGAATTTTCGGCATATCCTTGCTGATGATTATACTTACCACGGCCGGCGTGGCTTTAGCAACGACATCAATTACCGCCGAATCTTCATCCATTATTTGTTGTTTGATTATTCCGCTGTTTGATGCCGGCAAGGATTTAAAAGCATTCGGAAAAAATTTTTGCGCCAGCCCTCCGCTCATAAGACCAAAAATAGCGCCAAAAAAAGAAGCGGCGATAAATACCAAGAGAAAAGCCGCCAACCGGATAAACTTTACTTTTTTGGGTTTTTCTTCCGGAGCGTTGCCCGGGAGTGTGTTTGAAATGTTATTTTTTATTTCTTCCATGTTTTTAGGCCCCATAAACACCTGTTTAATGGATTCAAACAGGCTATCTGGATATTTAATAAGTATTTAACTCTTACTCTATGGAAATCGCTCCAACCGGGCAGCTATCAACTGTTTCCTGGCAATTGCAATCAGCGCAGTCTTCGGAAATAACATGGGACTTCCCGTTTTCCAGTTTAAAGACATTGGGGCAAAGAGACTCGCAGGTTCCGCAACCGATGCAAAGCTCTTCATTGACTTTGGCTTTTGGCATATTTTTTTACCCTGTTTGAGTAATCCGCCTCAGCGGGATAATTTTGCCGGGTAAAATTTACTCAACAGGGTGAATTAATTATTAATTAAAACATAACCGACGCGTCGCCAACGGAATTTTTATCCAGATTTTGCTCAAATTCTTTCATATCTTCATTTTTAAACTCAACCTCTTCTAATTCCCGATCCCAGAAAAAATCTCCAAGCGGGATAAAAATTTTAATATTTTTTTCCTGTTCAGCGAGCCAGTCGGCAAAATTTTTGGTTTTTACGAAGATCTGCCGGATTTTAACCTTGTCAATCCCTTCTTCGGTTTTTTTGTCATCTAAAATTACAATGTGATATCCCAGCGCGCTTTCAATTATATCGCTCATCGCGCCTTTTTCCAGGGCAAAAGTGGCGGCCGACAATTGGGGAAGTATCTGGTCAGCGCTGAACCAGCCTAAATCCCCGCCATTTTTGGCGCTTTCCCCCTCAGAATATTGGCGGGCAATTTCGGAAAAGTCTCTCCGGCTATTTTTTATTTCATTAAAAGCCAACTCGATTTTTTCCCTGGCCTTTTGGGCGTCGGTTTCATTTTCTTTGATATATTTTTCCAAAGCTGCCTGGCATAAGTCGGGTTTGACTAAATTTTTTTCAAAATCGCTTTGGTTCCAGCCATATAGCTTTTGTAAATTATTCAGGGTTTCCTCCTTATTTCCATACTTTTCAATTTCCTGGTTTACTGCTTGCGCTGTCATTTCTTCCGTAATAATTATGCCGCGCTCAAAAGCCAGCCTCTCAATAATTTTATTTTCGATCAATTTGTTGAGAATTTCCTTTTTTTTCACCAGCAGGCGTTTTTGCCCGTTTTCCGTAGAAAAATCAACTCTGAGCCCCGCTTCGGAAAAATTCTGGTTTCCATAAAAATTTTTTACGGACTGCAGATTTTTTTGCAACTCGCTGATTGAAACAAACTGTTTGGAGCCAACTATCGCTGCCGGATAAGGAATAATTTTGGCAGAAATTCTGGTAATCACATTATCCAAATCAAAAACATAAATCAAAACTCCAACGAAAACAATATACAAAACAACTATCAAAACCGCTGTCTGGATAATCGTTGCCGGTTTTATTTTTTTATTTGTTTCATTTTCCATTTTCAATTTTGCGTTATGAGTTAAGCGTTATGGGTTGTGTGATCCTAATATTTAAAGAAATATTTCCACCATTTTTGCGGATTTGAAATGTTGGGCGGCAACGGTTGCGGAAAATTTTCATTTTCCGCTCCCATGTCCTGCTCCCTGGCCACTCCCGGCTTTATAACTACGACATTTTCACCAGGATTTTGCAGATTTAACTTGTCTTTGGCTTCCCGCTCTTGATAATCGCGGCTTTGCAAGTAGGCTATTTTATCCTGAATTTCCAAATTTTCCCGATTAATATGGGCGGCTTCTTCCTCAAGTTTCTGAATTTCATTCTGAATTTGCCGCTTTTTATAAAATTCTTTAGCCAGAAAAAATACCACCGTAACCAAAATAAAAAAACCAATAATCAAAACCAGTTTCGAAAATATTGAATTTTTGCTTTTTTCTGAGTCTCTAGCCATTGCATATAAACTAAATTTTATCTGGCTGATTATGTCATTGCATGGTTATCAATGGAGCGATTGTAAAAGCAATCATGGACAAAACCGCCAGAATGGAGATAACCACCCAAATCCAATACATTCTTTTGTTGCGTTTTTTAAAGCTCATGGGGTTATTTTAGCAAATTTTTTTATTCTAAACAAATGGCTATTTTTTTAAAACCGACAAAAAAGCTTCGGACGGGATGGAAACCCGGCCGATGTTTTTCATTTTTTTCTTGCCTTTTTTCTGCTTTTCCAGCAGTTTTCGCTTGCGCGTGACGTCCCCGCCATACAGCCCGCTGGTAACATCCTTCCGGAAAGCCTTAATGGTTTCGCGAGCGATTATTTTTCCGCCGATGGCCGCCTGGAGCGCGATCTGGAAGTTCTGCTTCGGAATGGAATCCTTGAGCTTTTCCACCGTTTTTTTGCCTTCGCTAAACGCCCTTTCGCGGGGCACGATGCGCGAAAAAGCCTCAATTTTTTCCTCCGGCTACCAGTATATCCAATTTTACCAAGTCATAAGGCTTGTATTCAGTAATAAAATAATTCATCGAAGCGTAGCCGGATGAAGCGCTTTTAAGATCATCATGGAGATTGATAATAACGTCCGTGAGCGGACAGTCAAAAGTCAGAACTAGCCTTTCTGCGTCGATATATTCCGTATTTAAATACTCAGCGCGCGTATTTTTCATCACATCCATAATGTTGCCCAAATAAACGCTCGGCGAAATAATATCCAGTTTCACGTAAGGTTCATAAATTTTTTCGATGGCCGACGGATCAGGAAATTCAGTTGGCGAATAAATTCTTGCCCTGTTAAATTCCCGCGAAGCGGGACCGCCCGTTATGGCGGATTTAACAGGGTAAACCTTTTCTTCGCTCACTTTTTTACCACGCAGTTCCACTTCGTAAACAACGCTGGGAGTGGTAATGGTCGGGCTGATTTCAAATTCACGCTCCAGGCGCGACTGGATTATTTCCAAATGCAGCATCCCGAGAAATCCGCAGCGGAATCCCCTGCCTAAAGCTAAATTGCTTTCCAGTTCAAAAGTAAAAGCCGCGTCGTTTAGTTTTAATTTTTCCAAGGCGTCGCGCATAAAATTATAATCATCGCCCTCCACCGGATAAAACGAAGCATAAACCATCGGAGTAACTTTTTTATAGCCAGGCAATGGTTCTACAAAATTTTGAATTTTAGATTTTGAATTTTGGATTTGCCTGCCCCGTAGCGAGCCCCGCTCTGCTTCCTGGGGTTTGGAATTTGAGATTTGGATTTTGGAATTTGTTATCGTGTCTCCTACCTGGCAGCTTTCAACGCTTTTAAATCCGGTGGCGATATAGCCGATATCTCCGGCCGTAAGTTCCTCGGTTGGTTCAAAACCGGGCTTGAAAAAGCCCACTTCCACAGCATCACTTTCGGCTTCAGCCGCCATCATGAAAATTTTATCGCCCCGTTTGACTTTTCCGTCCACGATGCGCACATAAGCTACCACTCCTTTATAGGTGTCATATTTTGAATCAAAAATGAGCGCGCGCAAAGGTTTTTCTTTTTTACCCGCCGGCACCGGTACAACTTCTGCAATTTTTTCCAAAAGTTTGTCCGCGCCTTGCCCTGTTTTTCCGGAAACCTCCAAAATTTCTTCTTCCTGGCAACCCAGAATATGAACGATTTCTTTTTTGGTTTTCGCGACATTGGCGTTAAACAAATCAATTTTATTAACCGCCGGAATTATTTCCAACCCTTGTTCAATGGCTAAATATAAATTTGAAAGCGTCTGCGCTTGCACGCCCTTGGTCGCGTCCACCAGGAGTACTGCGCCCTCCACGGCCGCCAAAGACCGGGAAACTTCATAGTTGAAATCAACATGTCCCGGAGTATCAATTAAGTTTAAAATATATTTTTTACCATTTAAATCATATTTCATTCTTACCGGCTGCAATTTTATGGTGATGCCGCGTTCCCGCTCCAGATCCATTTGGTCCAGCATTTGCTCTTTCATTTTGCGATGTTCAACGGTTTTTGTGAGTTCCAAAAGCCGGTCGGCCAAAGTCGACTTCCCATGGTCAATATGAGCAATAATGCAAAAATTACGAACGTTGTTTTGATCCATATAAACCCTATTCTAATATAAAATCGCCTTAAAATCAAGGAAAGCAGGCGGTTAGTCCCCTTTTTACTTTCAAAGCAATGCTTCCATATGTGGCCAAGTGTAAGAATTACATCTACTGAGATATCTACATAGATAATAATGTAGATTGATACGACCACCAAACAATAAAATTAAAACATTTCCACATGTCCACATATGGAAATCCAAACATATCAATAGTTTTTGCTATAAACCAAAAACTAAGAACCAAAAACTAAGAACTAAAAACTAAAAACTAAAAACTAATTATTTAGATTCCTGACACCTGGTCCGTGCTTTCCACAATCGCCTCTTTTGACTTGAACAATTTTCTGGTCAGGGAATTTTTAAAAATAAAAAATTCTTCCAGTTTCAGAAAATAGCACGCCGCAAGAAAAATCAGAATTCCAATAACTGCGGAAATTGACAATTGGGCAAAAATCTCCCAAAACCGGTCTAGATCTACAAAAGCGGCAGTAAAATACTTTGCCAGCTGGATGCCGATGCCGGCCGTAAATGACGCCAAAGCGATTTTTCCGACGGAGCTGATAATGTTTCTGTCATCCAGCGTTTTAAAGCGCGTTCTTAAAACATAAAGCAAAAAAGCCATCTGCACGATGCTCGCCAGCGAAAACGCGATTGCCAGGCCCAAAACGTGAAACTTATTTATGAGCAAAAGAACGCTCACGATGCTGACTGCTTCCGCAAAAAGCGCTATAAAAAAGGGGGTCTTGGTATCGTGGAGCGCGTAAAAAGCCCGAGCCAAAAGCGGAATGGTGCTTTGCGCGAACAGGCTTAAAGAAAAAATTCCGAGACACTGAAAAGTAAGAATTGTGTCTTCCCAGTCGAATTTGCCAGCACCGAGAATCACCCGCACGAATTGGGCGCGCAAAACTAAGAGTATTACCGAAAGCGGAATGACAAAAAATAAAATTTGGCGGAAAGTTCTGGAAAAAGATTTTACAAATTCTTCTTTTTCATTTTTTGCCGCCAAGGTTGAGAGAACCGGAAAAACAGCAATGGCAAAAGAAACTCCAAAAAGGCCCAGGGGAACGCTTTGTAAATTTTGCGCGAAATTTAAAATAGAAAGGCTGCCGGCAGATAAAAACGAAGCAAAAATTGTAATAATAAAAAGATTCATTTGATTTACCGCAATCCCCATCACGCGCGGAACCATGAGAGCTATGACTTTATAAAGCTGGCGATTTTCGAAAAATTCGCCCGAAAACTGCTTGATAGTCAAACCCCAGATGTTTGGCGGCCGGATATTGGACCAGCATATGCAAAAATGCTCCAAAAACCACGCCCCAAGCAAGGCCGATTGGACCCATAAACTTTACGAAGAAAAGCACGCCAATAATAATTCCGAGATTATAAAAAATTGGCGCAATTGAATAAATTAAAAACCTTTTAAAAGAAGTGAGAATACCGCCAAAAATTCCGCTGATTCCCAGAAAAAGCGGACTCAAGAACATTATGCGCGTAAAAAAAACCGCCATATTTATTTTTTCCGGCGGAAAACCGGGGGTTATCAATTTCATCAAAAAGGGAGCAAAGATAGCAAAAATAAGCGAAAAAGCCACGATTAAAATTATAGCGATATTCATAAGGTCATTGGCCAAGTCCCAAGCCTCCCTTTCTTTTTCCTGACTGATGAGGCTGGTAAAAACCGGAATAAAAGCCGCGCTAAGCGCCCCCAAAATCAGCAAATTATAAATCAAATCTGGAACGCGAAAGGCGGCGTAATAGACATCCAGCGTATCCCCCGCTCCAAAAGTAGAAGCCAAAAAACGGTCGCGGACAAGACCCAAAATACGACTGGCGATACCAGCCAGCGTAATTACAAGGGCCGCCGAAATAACCGACTTGGACGGCTCTGAATTCAGCAGTATCCCGTTGTTGAAAAATTTTTTAATCATTAAAAAGTTTTTCCGCATTCCCTTCTCCTTTTTAAGGAGAAGGTGGCGCGAAGCGCTGGATAAGGATTATTGTTTAATTAGCGCCATCCCGATAAATTTGTCTGTTTTCAGGTCGGTTTCTATTTTCAAATTATTGCCATCTTGCTTCAGCTCGTCCGGATATTTCCACAAGACATTATATTTTTGCGGATAACTTATATTAAAAATAAATTCGCTGCCGACGCTTCCGGACTGTTTTTGCGCCAGAAGCGAATAGGCGTCTGCCGGCTTGTTTTCGCCGTTAATTTCGATTTTAAACGGCAAGAGATATTTATATTTCACCGTCACTGTTTCCTGGGGGCTGACATAGACCCAGTTGGCAAAAACAGTTTTGTCGGCATCTTCATAAATTCGTGTCCCGCTGGCCTCGTCTATTTTTATAGAATCTTCTTCCATTTGCACCAGAGGATCCCGTTTAAATCCCAGCGCGTTATAATCGAGTGGAGGTGAATTGAACTCACGCGTCTGGCCTTCCGCACTTAAAAGTTCGGAGCCCTTGGGCACGTAAACGCGCATATAATCAGCGTTTACCTTGTCCCACCACGCAAAATTAGTCTGGCCTCCATTATGATGACGGGTGATAGCCAGAGTGTCAACTATCGTCCCATCCGGCTGAATTTCCGACTGATGCTCTATTTTTTCAGAAATAACACCGTCGGTTTTAAACCCGTTGATATTGGTATTTATAACGCTCACATAATCTTTCTGGGTTTTTAATATTTCCCCGGACCATCCTAATTCGGAAAGCATTTTTTCAATTTCATAATTTTTTGAATAAATGAGAATCTGTTTCTCATTCAAGCTTTCATCCAAAATTTTAATCATCTTGGAAATGTCGGAAAAATTATTGGCATTAAAAATCTTGTCCAGCATCAACGGCGCCAAATCCGCCAACATTTTTTTCGGCTGATTAAGCTCCTTGTCATAATCCACTTCGACTTCCTGCTGGACCTTCTCAATAAAATTATCTTTGTCGATCGTGACATTGTATTCCGGCATTTCAATCGGACCGGTAATTTCCAAAAGTTTTTGCATGACAGCCGGGGTCATCGCGATTACTCCGTCAACTGTCGGTCCGCCGGTTTTTTCGTAAAAAAGCATGGCCTTCTCCGCGGAAACTGGAAAATCCGGAAACCAATTGCTGTCATGCAGGCTCCAAGCCGCGCTTATTTTTTGGATAGGCGCCGGAGGAACTATTTTTTCCAGAAGTTGCCCGTCCGGATTAAAGATTCCATCCACAAAAAACTTTTTTATGCGGCCGTTTGATACGTCCATCACGCCGTAAGTCCCGATAAATCCGCCGGTAGCCCGCATTTCCTGGTTATTTTGAAAAAGAAAAAGATATTTTCTCGGTCCATTGCCTCCTAAAACATCTGAAAAAATCTGCCCGTTATCGGCAAACCCTTTGACAAAAGCGGAAATTTCAGGAAGCTTGTTTCTCAACATGGAAAACTCAGCCCGCTGTTTGCTGGGAATGTCTTCCGCATTGACACGGGATAAATTTTGATTGGCATCTTCCAGAAGCGCCGCAATTTCTTTGGCGTTAGCACTGGTGTCCTGCAAAATTTTTAAATACGATACGCTTTCCGCGCCAGAGCTGATGGGGTTTTTTGCCTGACCGAGTGTTTCTATTATGCCCGTGCTTAAAACTCCAATACGCGAAATATCTTTCCCGGCTTGAGCCAGATGGCTTCCAGAGGAAAGCTTAGAAAGAAAAGGAATAAAACGGGAAGTTTCTATTAAAACTCCTCCCAGACTGTCCAGTTGAGAGGAAATTTCACTGAAGTTTTTATACGCTTCATTAAATTCGAACGCTGATGCCTGAAAGTCTTTGCTGGCAACCTCGCTTTGCGCTCGCGCTAAGCTGGCATAAGCGCTTGCACCGGCAGAAAGGACGTCTTTTTTAACGCTTAGGCTTTTATAAAAAAAACCAGCGCCAAAAATAAGAATAAAAATAAAACACGCCGCGCCGGCAAAAGACAAGACGAATTTTTTTGGTTTTGGCGCATAAGAATTTTCATATTCGTTGTGAAAAAAACTTTTTATTTCGATAAGTTTTTCCCCTAAATTCAGGCGGGACTTTTTTCTCGCCGCGGCGGATTCAATAATTTCTTCCAGAGCAGGCTCGCTGAAATAATCAATTTTGGCTTCTTCTGCCAGGAGCTCCCGGCTTTTTTGTTTCAAAAATTCCAGATCAGCATCCATTATGAAAACATTATTTTCTTCCGGCTGAACTTGCTGGATATCTGGAACAAATTTTGCCCGCCTGTTTTTTTGCACGATAATCGTCGCCACTGGAGTTTCTATTTCGCTTTCGCCGTAAACCGGAACTGCCGCGTTCGTCTTCACGCGCGAATCAGCTTCAATAACTTTTTGAAATCTTTTAATCTCGTCAGATATTACATCCGGTTTTTTTATGTCGTAAACGCTTTGTCTGGAAATTACATGCGGGATTTCAGACTTTTTTTCTTTTTGTTTAATAACCAGGGTCGAGGTAATTTTTTCAATCTTTTCCCAATCCAGATCACCGGCCGAATTTACCGGCCGCACATCAAACATTTGCGGTATGATTTTTTTATTTTTTTTCATTTTGTTGCGTTTTGGTAAATCATAAGCGTCTCTTGCGCCATTTTTTGCCAGCTATATTTTTTAGATTGAATATAGCCTTTATTTATCAAACTTTCGCGAAGACTCGCGTCCATAAAGACATTTTTTATCACACGTGAAATGTCCTCAATATTTTTTCCATTAAAATATGCCGGACTATTTTCCAAAATTTCGCGGGCACAATTATGATCAGAACATATTGCCGGAACTCCCCTGGCCATTGCTTCAAGCGGCGGCAATTCAAAGCCTTCGTAAAGCGAGGGCCGCACGTAAGCCACTGCTTCTTTAAAAACGACATCAAGATCATGATCTGGAACAAAACCGGCGAAAATAATATTGTTGATTTTTTCCAAATTCACAAACTTCTTGAGGCGCGCGTAAAAATAGTCCTCTCCCCCGACAAAAACCAGCCGCAACTCAGGGATTTGTTTTTCCAACTGCTTCAGCGCCAAAACAAGCCTCTCTGGATTTTTGTGGGGATATACATTTCCCACGTAAAGCAGATATGGTTTTATTATACCATACCGCGGAAGAATTTCTTCAGCCGGCCTTGGATTAAAAAAACAATAATCATCGCAGGCTTCATAGGTCACGGTTATTTTTTCGGCTGAAATCCGGCGATAATTTTTCAGGATGTCAGCTTTGGTGAATCTTGACACGGCAATTATGCTTTTTGCGCGGCGAACAGCCGAGCTAATCACAATTTTATAAGCAAAAAATTTCAGCCAATAAAAAACAGCTGGAAGTGTCGTGCTTTTTACGGTCGGAAAATGAAGCAGGATTAAATCATGAATAGTAACGATAAATTTCCCAAAATAAAAAAGAGGCACATTAAAGTGGGGAAAATGAACCAGGTCAAGCTCGAGCTTTTTAAGCAGTCTTGGCATGCGAATTTGCTCTGAAAACGTATACCAAGGAAAATCAGCCAAAATCTTATGAAAATTCCGGCTTCCTGGCTGATATTCAGCAAAATTTTCTTTGCGAAGAAGGATAAAATATTGATTTTTAGGATTTGCCTCCGCACCGGAAATTTTCTCCAGATTCTCTATCAATTTTTGTGTATAGCGCCCCAGCCCTTTGCCTAAAGGCCCGTAAAAACGGGCGTCGATTCCAATTTTCACCCCGCACTAACTTTCCGAATACTTCTCAAATAATTTTGAAAAATAGCAGAAAATGTTAATAATTTCAATAATTCCCCGCGAACACAAACCTATGCTCTACATCGGAAAGTTTAGTGCGGGGTTCATAAGGCTATTATAGCACTATTCGACTTGGTTTAATAGGTACGAAGTGAGGCATGTTTCAATAATCGCGGTAATTAATTGTCCGCTTATCCCCCCGGATGAATTATCTTTAATTTTTGAGGTTTTTTTAACTTTTTGATCCGGGCTTCTTCTTTCGAGGCCAGAGACCGATTTTTAAATTTTTTTGAATATGCCAGTTTCACCGGCAGGCGGGAAGTTGTGTATTTCGCGCCGAGCTTGGTGTTGTTGTGTTCGGCAATCCGGCGTTTCAAGTCCGTCGTAATCCCGGTGTACAAAGTTTTATCAGCGCATTCAATAATATAGAGATAATACATATTTTTACCCATTAGAATAATCCCGAGGATCGGGATTAATTTGTTGAAAGCAAATTATTCAATTAGCTGGACGGCCTGAAGCAAGTTGTAGCTATTTTTCTAAACTTTTTATGACATCCAAAAACTTGCGCGCGGTTATTTGCCAGTTGAATTCGCCGGCCTTTTTTATGCCCGCTTCTTTTATTTTGCCATATAGTTGCGGATTTTCCAGAATTTCCCGCATCGCTTTTTCAATTTCATCCGGCTTATCAAAATTTACCATAATTCCCCCGCTCCCGACCACCTCCGGAAGCGATGAGTTATTGGAAGCTATCACCGGCACGCCGCATTTCATAGCCTCCAGCGGCGGAAAGCCAAAGCCTTCAAAAATAGAAGGGTAGACAAACAAAGTTGCCAGATTCATCACGCAGGACTTGTCATCCTCGGGAATAAAATTAATAACTAAAATATCATTTTTATATTTCGCTTTTTCTATTTCACGATAAATTTTTTCTCCCAGCCAGCCTTTCTGTCCGGCAATCACCAGTTTGAATTTCGCAAGCTGCTCGTCTTTTTTCGCATTGGCAAAATTCTTAAAACTGTCAAAGGCGCGAATCAGCGCCGCTATATTTTTTCTGGGTTCAATGGTCCCTAAAAATAAAACGAACTTATAAGGCAAGCTGTAGCGCTCTTTTACTTCAATTAATCTTTGATCATTTCGGCTAATTGGCAAAAATTTTTCCGAAACACCGCTCGGGATAACTTCAATTTTCCGGGATTCTATCCCATAAAGCGATTGCAGGTCATTTTTTGTGGAATCGGAAACCGCGATTATTTTTTGCGCCCGGCAGCAAATTTTTTTCGGATTGATAAATCCGTGCCACAGGCGGCGCTTCCAGGAAAATGTTTCCGGAGATCTCTCAAAGCTTAAATCATGGATCGTAGCCATTAGCCTTGTCTTTGCGCTTACGTTTCCAAAAATGATATTCGGCAGAAACACAATATCTGCGCCTCCTATCATTTTGTCAATTTTGGGGAAATCAAGATACCAGAAGCAAAAGTTCAAAAATTTATTGGGGAGACCGAATCTTTTCAGCTTAACGTTGGGATATTTTTCGAGCCACAAAAAATCGGCCTTCCTTGCTTTAAAAGAGTTAAAAAAAAGAATATACTCATTCTCTTGGTCCAGTAAAAACAAATTTTCCAAGAGATTTTTTGTATATTCCTCAACTCCCGTTGCTCTCCCTTCCGCCAGACATCTGACATCAATTCCGATAATCATATTTTATTTCAAATAATGAATAAGCAAAATTGTCCAAAACCCCAAAAAAATGCCGATTGCCAAAAATGCCAGCGCGACAATCCAAAAGTCCAGGATATTTTGGGTGATTATCGGATCTTGCGCGACAATCTCAAACCAATTTTTTTCTTTTTGATTTAAATTAAGGCTCTCAATATTTTTTGTAATAACCTGGCTGATTGAACCAGCAATCTTTCTGGCCTTTTCCGGCGTGTCAGATGAAAACTTAACCGAAACAATCTGCGAGGAAAGTTTTTCCGAGCGCAGGCTTTTTTCCAATTTTCCCAAGCTGAATTGGTTGGCATCAATGTCAGAATTAAAATAAATGTCAGCGACTGTGCGCGGGCTTTTGAGCCACTCCACTACGGTTTCCGCGAATTTTTCGTCGGCCTGCAGGCGGTAGAAATCATCATATTTGTAATCAGCCGTTTCCTGGGTGCCACTGCGGGTTATATTCAGCGTAAGAGACGCGCTATACATGACCGGCCGCAAGGAAAAATACAAAACACCCCCAATTAAAACCAAAATTACCGTTAAAATAAAGGCTTTAATGTGCATTTTCAGGATATGTATGTATTCTTTTAGTTCCATAAATCTTGTGGTTTTCATTATGAAGCGCTAACGCTTTGTCTATATATTCCTTTATTTTAGCCTTAAAAATTTCTTTGTCAAATTCCAGGGCTTTTGATCTTATGTAGGCACGGTCAAAATCTTTTTCATTGAATTTATGAAGCGCGTCAATCAAACACTCAGCATTCTGGTGATCAAAAAATAATCCGGTTTTCCCCTCTTCCATATGTTCGGGAATATCTCCGCCGCGATACGCGATGATGGGCCGGCCGGAAGCCATGGCTTCAATAGCGGTTATGCCGAAGTCTTCTTCCTGCGGAAAAATGAAAGCCTCGCATTTTGAATAATATTCACGCAACTCCGCGTCGTCCACTCTTCCTAAAAATTCAATATTGGATCCGGCTATTTTTTTCAGTCGATTTAATTCAGTGCCGCGCCCGATCACTTTCAGCTTCCATCCCAGCTTTTTGAACGCTTCAATAACAATGTCAAATCTTTTATACGCCATCAGCCTTCCGACCAACAAAAAATAATCGCCAGACCCGGCAGACACAAAAAAATCATTGACTTTTACCGGCGGATGGATTACGCATGAATTTCTTTTATAATATTTTTTTATCCTCTTGGCAATAAACTTGGAATTTGCGATAATCGCATCCGGACGGTCGGCACTTACTCGATCCCACACCCGGATATAATTCATGAACAGTGGAACTATTTTTTTGATAAATTTTGGAAAATAAAAATCTTCGGTATATTTTTGGCAATCATCCCAGGCATAGCGCATCGGCGTGTGCATATAGCAGATATGCAACGTCTCGGGACAAGTTATGATGCCATGGGCAAAGCTTGATGAATCCGAAAGCACAACGTCGTAATTTGAAAAATCAAACTGCTCAATTGCCATCGCCATAAGCGGCGGAAAAATTCGGTGGCGCGTTTTTGAAAAAGGGATTTTTTGGAGAAAATGAAGTGTGGATATTTTTTTTGGAAAATATGCCATGCAGTCAGTTTTTCGTCATAAATCAAAGTGAAGATCGGTGCGCGCGGGTAGAGTTCGCAAAAACATTCCAGCACTTTTTCAGCGCCCCCGCATTGGACTAAATAATCGTGGACTAAAGCAATCCGCATAAATATAAAACTGTTATTTATTTCGTTAATTATACAACTTCACAATGATAAATCATCCTTACAAACTCCAGTTTGTAAGGATGATTTATATGCGCTGGAATGATTTGAGAAACCGGACAAATTTTTTACCATATGGGGATAGCGCATGCTCCACAAATTTGCCGCGGTATCTCTTATTGACCAGCCCTGCTTGATGGAGTTTTCGCGTGTGCTCCCCGATCGTCTTAGAGTTGGCACCAATTTTCTCAATTATTCCATCCAAAGTGATGTTCTTGTCTTTATCGATAATCATCAATATTTCAATACGATAATGATTGGCCATGCCCTTTAAATGTCGTTCCATTTGCTTTGGAGATTTTATTTTTCTTTCAACTTTGTGTTTTTTAGCCAACATAGTTTTTGAATTATTTTTTCCTAGTCTATTCTACCACATTTTTACATCCTTACAAACTCCAGTTTGTAAGGATGTTTTAAGGATGATTTTTGTATTAATTATTTTTTAGGACTTGGTTTTTGGTAAGTTCATCCCCTACTAAGGTTTTTTATGTAAGTAACTAATTGCGTAATTATTTTTTTAAGATTATGAATTCTGTTTCAGAAATCGCGTAAGTTGGCAATTTTTCTTTGTACTTTTTCAGCATTTCCAATTTTTCTTTGCCGCTAGTCGGAGCGTATCTATCCTTAGATAAATAGTGGGTTATGATTTTAATAGGTAAAATATTGAAGCCCCTGAAAATCTTGGTGTCGCCTTGACTATAATAATATCTGGCCAGAAATAAAGCGCCAGCCGAAGATCCAAGTATTGTTTTCCCGACAAAAGCTTTTTTGAGCTGCTTTTGAATGCCGCGCAGCCTTTTTTTCAATTTTTTCGTCTTGCCGCCCCTGAAATATATATCTTCAGCTTTTTTTATTTGCTTTAAAAATATCTCGGAATTTTTGGAAGCACATATAATCTTAAATTTTTTCTTGCCCACCGCTTTTTTCATTCTTTGTTTGTCACTAACCAGCAGATCTTTCCATTCCGCATAGGGACGGGAATAATAGCAGGCCAAAATCGGCTTGCCGTTGGCTGCCCTGAACATTTCCTGATAAAATTTCTTATTGTGGATATTAGGAACGCCCGTTTCCCCGCCATGTAAAATATATTTGGTCATAAATTTCCTTTTTCTATTTTTTATCTTCCATCCCGAATTTAAATTTCATTCCCAAAAATGTTCCGGTTGCGACTCCGGTTGCATATATGATAATCGCTAATATACTTCTGTCGCTATCCAATCTTGAAATTATATCATAAATGACTAGAAGAGTAATAATTGTCACTAAAAAGGACATGACTACTGCCGGCGCTACTTTGTGTTTGGCAATATAACGCCAATTCAAAGTTAATAAAAAATCCTGCAAAATCCCAGCAAAGAAATATAATGCAATAAAATAGTCCATAAATTTATTTTTTTCTATATTTATTAAGCCACTTTAAGGTTTCTGCAAAAAGTTTTTCTTCCATCCCATCCTCACTAAATGTGTGCCCGGCCCCCTTCAGTTCAATTATCTCTTTTGGATCATTCAGCGCGCCAAAAAAATTATGTTTTTGGGGAAATTGCGCGTTTCCTTTCCCTGCCAAAATGACTTTGGTTGGAGCTTTATTTTTCCCGACTAGGCGCCAATAAGCGTCCGCCAATCTTTCGGCTTCCGCCACAAACTTACTGCCAACAAAAAACATCAAACTCCACTCTTTGAAATATCCCTTAAATTCTTTGGAATATTTTTTATTTTTAAAAAGCTCCTTGAGGTGAAAGCTGGGATCCCACAGGATGAGTGCTTTGTATTTTTTGGTTTTTGACAACAGGATTGTCGGTCCGCCGTAGCTGTGGCCGATAGCATAAATGTCGCCGACTTTTTTGCGTTGGAAATATTCTGCTACCCGGTTGAGGTCGCCAGAGTGCGTTTTTAGGTCGCATTCATGTAATTTTCTGGCATTATCCCAATAGTCATACAGATTGAAACGAAAAGTAGAAAAACCTTTTTTCTCAAAAAAACGGGCACCATTATAAAAAATGTGCTCGTCCATATAGCCGGTCAGGCCATGCACAAAAATAATTAACGGATTTTTGAGCGAGCCCTGCAGTTTGCCATAAATATATTTGCCGTTTCTAGTGTTAATTTTAATTTCCTTTTCCATAAAGTTACTCTTGCTAATCACTGATTACTGCCCCTATTATACATTCCTTTCCCTTTTTAAGCAAATTAAAAAGGCTTGTTTCAAGCCATTTTTGTCCCGCCCATGCTTTATTTCAACCCATTGCCGTTTTTATTTACGATATACCGGATGCCGCGCTCAAGCAACAGGGCCGCAGCCATCAGCAGGATGGCGAAGATTATGAACACATGGACTTTCCGGCTCACACTGATGGCTGCGTGGCCAAAGGCAAAGCCCAGAGAAATAAAAACCAGAGTCCAAACTAGAGAGGCAAAAAATTGCAATTTCATAAAATACCTGAAATTTGTTTTAAAAAATCCTAAAATTATGAGGGTCGGATGATTGAGTCCGGCTACAAACTTGGATATAAAAATCGCGTAAGCGGGACTTTTTTCCACACTGGGCAGTAACTTTTTTACTTTTTGTTCCGCGCGCAAAAGCAAATTGCGATGGCCATGGTTATTTTTAAGATACACCCCAATATGATACCAAATTATATCATTAGCCAGCACGCCTGAAAACGCGGCCACAAAAACACTTTCCAGACTTAAAGCGTTAAGATTGGCTAAGATTCCGGCAGTCATCAGTAAAACTTCGCCCTCAACTATCATGCCCAAAAACAAAACAAGATACCCAAGATACCGATGTTCTTCTATAAAATTCAATACAGCGCCCAACGCATCCATATTTTCTTGTCCCGTTAAATTTTTGCGAAGCAAAACTATTTAACCGGGATCTATAAATTTCTCCTTTTCCGGAACAGCACGCCGATGGTTTTAAGGCAGATTAAAATATCCAAAGGAAGCGACCAGTTTTCGATATAGTATAAGTCCAAGCGGTATTCATCTTCAAAATCCAGATCTGATCGGCCGGAAACTTGCGCCATGCCGGTCACACCCGGCTTGATAGTCAGAAGCCGGCGGTGATAATCCATATATTTTTCCACTTCGCGTTTTTGATGCGGCCTGGGTCCGACCATGCTCATTGAACCAAAAAGGACATTGAAAAATTGCGGCAGTTCGTCAATGGAATACTTTTCAATAAAATTGCCGACGCGCGTTTTTCTGGGATCCCGTTTTATTTTATAGAGCGGACCCTGACGCACGCTCTGTTTTTGAATTAAATTATTTTCAACATTTAGCGCTGCATCCAAGTTGGGATTTTCTTTGGTAACGCAATAATCCCATTTCATATATCTGAATTTATAAACAAAAAATTTTTTGCCGTTGTCGCCAATCCGTTCGTTTTTATAAATCACCGGACCTGGACTGTCCAGTTTTATCGCGACAGCGGTTAAAATCGTTATGGGAGAAGTGATAATTACTCCGAAAAGCGAGGCTGCTATGTCAAAAGTTCTCTTTAAAATCCTGCCCCAGCCTTCAAGTGGCGTGTTTTTCACCTCAAAAAGCGGTTCGCCATCCAAAACTCCAATGGTAATTTTGGAAGTTTGCAGCGTTGTCGGAATAAATTTATATGTAATGTTATTTATGGCGCAAAAATCAATAAGTTTTTCCTGTTCATCGTCGGTTATTGACGGTTCGCAAATAATTATTTCATCAATCCCTTTTTCTTCCTTTATTTTTTTGACAACTTTGAGATGCGCTGTTTCAATTTGATCTACGATTCTGTATCCCAGTTTTTTATCCCGGCGGATTAATTTCGCAAAAACATCTATCTTACCGTTGCGTCCGATAAGTAAAACGCGATGAACTCCCGTGCCCCGCGAAGCCAAAAGCCATTTTTGCAAAAGCTGCAAAAGATAGCGGGCAAAGACGACGTAGGTTACTGCCAAAAACCACGCCGCTAAAATAATAAAACGGGAAGAAAACCATTCCCGTTTCAAAAAAATTGCTACGATAATAATAACCAGTCCGATGGAAGTTGCAGTAAAAACCTTCAGCGCTTCCTTCCAAAATTTTCGCGTTGACCGGATATCATACAGGCCTTCAATCGCATAAATTATGATGAAAAGCGGAACCACCAGCGCCACAATTTTTACGTAGCTTTCCAACGGATAATTATAAAGTTTGGGCTGCAGCGCCAAGACTTCTGGCACATTACGAACAACAAAAGCCGTGAGTGCGGCTAGAAAAATCATTATGATATCAATGGGAACCTGGATGGCGCTGAAAAATAATTCCGATTTCTTCATAAAATGCGCGTTACTTTAAACCAAAAATTTATCAAGGCAAATCTATAAGCCGGATTCTGTGCCAATTTTGTCTCCGACGTTAGTCAAAAATACAAAACTGCGGCAATAATTTATCTGGGATTATTATTGCTAATAACCTCTAGCGGCACCCTCCGACTTGCGCCGGAGTACGGCCTTGCATCAGGCAGGGCTTACCATAATTAACTATCGCTAGTTAACAAATACCGTAGCTTAATTTCGCTAATCAGCTGATAAAGCGAACAAACACCGGCATACTTTTCACGCTTCCCCCGGCAAAATGCCGGAGTAGTATTGTCTCTGTGGCGCTTTCCCTTGATACGCCTTGCAGCGCACCCGATGGACGTTATCCATTACCCTTTTCCCTAATGTAAAAACACAGGGGATGTCCGGACTTTCCTCGACGCTTTTTTGAAGCGCCGTAATTGCCCGATTCACCTTGATAAATCTTGGGTTTAAATTATTAAAATACACTCTTTATCATAAGCTAAAAAAAGCGTTTTGTCAAATGAAAACGGCTTAAAATGCCTAAAATGAAGCGCTATACAAGTTTTTTAACCCTGGCTGCCCGTTGAATAAAGTTCCCATATTTTTCCAGGTTGATTTTTGCAGAAATTTTAAATTCGTCGATTTCCTTGCCCAGAGAAATATTCTGTTTGGACTTATATTTTCTTATCTGACCAATGGCTTCCAAAACCGCAGAAAATTCCGCCTTAAACTCATCGGCAGCCTTCCAGGATTCTTGCGCCTCGGGCCAGCTGGAAATGTGGATGCTCTTGGCTTTCTCAAAATTTTTAAAAAGAGCTTGGTATATTTCTTCTGTAATAAAAGGCATAATCGGAGCATACAATTTAACGATCGCGCTTAAACAAGCATACAAAGTTTCGCGGGCAGTCCGATAAGACGCAGACGTTTTGTCTTCGTCATAAAGGCGGTATTTTATAAATTCCAGATAATTATCAGTGAAAGCATTCCAAAAAAATGTTTCTATGTTATTTTTAGCTTTGGAATATTCATATTCTTCAAAACTTTTTTCTGCGATTTTAACCGTTTCATGCAATTCATTAAGAATCCATTTGTCGGCCGGCTCCGGTTCATTTTCCGCGCTGCCCGGGTTAAAGTTTTCCAAATGCAACAGAGAAAATTTAAAAACATTCCACAGTTTATTGATGGTTTTTTTACCCATTTTCACCTCATCCTCGCTCCAGCGCATATTCTCTCCCAAAGTCGCGCCCGTCGCCCAATACCGCAGGGCGTCAGCGCCATATTGGTTGATTATTTTTCCCGGTTCGGCGTAGTTGCCCAGCCGTTTGGAAATTTTTTTGCCTTTTTCGTCCAGGCCATGGCCGGAAATCATCACGTCGCGGAATGGAAGCTGTTTGTCGTGATAATGAGATTTTACGACTGTATAGAAAAGCCAGGTCCGGATTATCTCAAATGCCTGCGGACGAAGTGACATCGGATATAGTTTTTGCTGTATCTTTTCGTCCGTGAATAATTTCGCCGCGATAACCGGCGTGAGCGACGATGTCATCCAAGTATCCATTACGTCTGTTTCCGGAATAAATTCGCTCCCGCCGCATTTTGAGCATTTTTTGCCGGCCGGCATTATTTCCAAGGGATCAATTGGCAGATCTTTTTCTTCGGCCAGGATGATTCCTCCGCATTTTTTGCAATACCAAACCGGAAAAGGCACGCCGTAATATCTTTGGCGCGAAATACACCAGTCCCATTTGAGGCCGCTTACCCAATCCGCGTAATTTTTGGCCATCCTTTGCGGAAACCATTTGAATTCCTCTCCGCGCTTTAAAAATTCGTCTTTTTTGTCCAAGAGTTTTACAAACCACTGGTCGGTTTCGATATATTCCACATCTGTCTGGCAGCGCTCATGGACATAGACGCTGTGTTTGATCGGCTCAATTTTTTCCAGCGCACCGATTTTTTTTAAGTCCTCAACTATGTTTTTGCGCGCTTCTAAAACTGTCTGTCCCGCATATTTTCCGCCACTCTCGGAAATTTTTCCATAAGCCAGAATCAGGTTTGTTGTTTTGGCTTCCGAATGGCGCTCAAGCCATTCAATGCACTCTCCTCCGCCATAACTGCAATAATAAACCACGCCTGATCCGAAATTAATGTCTGTTGCCTCATCCGCCGAAAGAACCACTTCTGCGTTGGTAATCGGCATGATAACTTTTTTGCCAATCAGCTTTTTATACCGCGCGTCGTCTGGATGCACTGAAATTCCCATGCAGGCCGGCAGCAACTCCGGACGGGTCGTGGCAAAAACTAAATCTTCCCCAGTTTCTGTTTTAGCTTTAATATAAACCAGCTCGCTTTCTTTTTCTTCAGCTTCCAGATCGGCTTGCGAGATGGCTGTTTGGCAAGTTGTGCACCACAAAGCCGGCTTTTTTGCCTTGTAAACAAGATTCTTTTTATACAAATCCACGAATGACTGCTGAGAAATTCTGCGGCAGTGATCATTGATGGTGCTATATGTTTTTGACCAGTCAACGGAAATTCCCAAAGCGGTCCAGAGTTTTTTATACGTCTCGGCGCCTTTCCTTGTTTCCTCCAGGCAAATTTTTATAAATTCACTGCGGCTGATTTTGGATTTGTTCACTTTGTATTTTTTTTCCACAAATCTTTCCGTAGGCAGTCCGTTGTCGTCAAAACCCATAGGATAAAAAACATTAAAGCCTTTCATGCGCTTATAGCGCACGACAAATTCCGCCTGGGAATAACTCATAATATGCCCTGAATGCAAGTGATCGGCCGAAACATACGGCGGCGGCGTGTCTACGGAAAAAACGGGCTTATCAGAGCCGTCGTCAAATTTATAAATCCCCTCTTCTTCCCAAAATTTCCGCCAATGCTCTTCACGTTCCTGGATATTATATTGTTTTGTATTATCCGCCATTATTTTTTTATCTAACTTATCTCAATAAAGCGCCCAGTTCTTTCTCGGTTTTTGTGCGGATTTCTGCTTGTATTTTATTAATTTCTTCATTAGTCAAGGTTCTTTCAGACGAACGATAAACGATGCGGAAGGTGTAGCTTTTTTTATCTTTGCCGAACTTTTCCTCATTTTCATATTCGTCCAAAAGTTTTACTTCCTCAATCAGATTGTCCGCGTAATCCCGAACAATTTCATAATAATCATTAAGATTTATATCTTTATCGATGATGAAAGAGATGTCTCTAGTTGTCGCAGGGAATTTACTGACTTCAGTAAATTTGCTGTTAATATCTTTAAATTGGCTTGCTATTCTTTCATCAGTCGACCAAAGAATTCTAATATCCGGTATTTCCATTTTTATCATGGCCAATCGCTCTCCAAAACCAAAAGCCCAGCCGTTATAAATCTTAGGATCTATGCCGAATTTTTCCAAAACAACCGGATTAACTAGTCCGGCACCATTGACCTCCAGCCAATTTCCATTAAATTTAATGTCCATTTCTAGGCTTTCTACTGTATAAGGGAAAGTGTCTTTAAGAAACTTATATTCAATGTCCGGCCCAAAGATCCCTTTAGCAAGATCGATCTGAACGTCTTTCAAGTCCTGTTGTGTGATAATTTTTTTATCTTTTTTACAGATCAATAATCCATCAATTTGATGAAAAGCCGGAAAATGATGCCTGTCTATTTCATCTTTTCTATAAACAATTCCTGGAGCCAAAGCTTTAATTTCCCCCTCTTCTTCCAGCTGTTTTAAAACTTCTTTATCTTCCAAATAAAAAGACCAAAAAGCTGTTGTATGCGTCCGCAAAATATGAACATTATCCAGATAATAAGTATCTGTTTCTTTTCGACTTGGATGATCATTTGGCATATTTAAAAGATCGAAGCACTGTTTAACGGTTATAATTTTTGGAAATTCAACAATATCAAAACCCTCAAATCTTGGCAGGTTGATTATCTGATCAAATAAAATTTTTACCGGAGAATGTTCTTTTTTTGTAAGATCAGGCAACGCCAGCAGTCTTTTTATGCGCTCGGCTTTTATATCGCTCCTTTTATTTAATTCTTCCAGTAGGATTTTTTCATTCTTATCTTCAATAATAATTTTTCTCATACTTTTATCTCATTAATCCGGTTTTTAGCATATCTTCATTGTATATTAAAGCCCGAAAATGGTCAAAAATAAAATAAGGATCGAGCATTGCCCGATCCTTGTTAGGAATCCTTTTCAGTCTTGGACTCTGAGTAAGCTTCATTGAATTCATGGAGCACTTCCTGTGTGAACTTAGAATACGGCGGAGATATACCGTTAGTAAGTTCCCACGCCATCCTTTCTATCTCTTTTTTGAGACACTTAAACCGCGACTCCCCTTCTTCGAACTGCCTGATTCGCAGATCCTCTTCTTCTTTAAGCCGCCTGATTTGTAGCTCCTCCTCTTTTTTAAGCCGCCTGATTCGCGACTCTTTCCATAAATTTTTCAAATTTTTAAAGGGCCTGTTCATAATAGACTCCCTTCCTTAATATCTTTTTCTTTTTTCACTATCTGAATTTTTTCCGCACTCTCCTTAAGAGTGTAGGTAATCTCCTTGTCGACAATTTGAATTTTGCCGGTTATACCTGCTAGTTCATTATTTGCCGGCCATTTTATATCAATCTTTTTCCCGTGATTCTTGACTATTTGCTCTTCAAGAACAGTTATTACGAAGTGAATCTTTGAAGCCCCATGAAGAGTTTCGGGAATTTCAACTGTTTTTATGACTTTTTCATCTTTGTCTTCCATAACTCCCCCTCTATAAAATTCGTATTTTTTTAAGAACAATGCGTTATTCTAGTACTAGTTTTTAATTTTGTCAAGTCGGGCAACCTATTAACTGCATACAAAACAGCCATAAGCTTGTAGTCTTTGCCGCTTTTGTTGGCGGCTTCTTCAAGAGTTCATCTTTCCGGCTGAAGAAGGGAGTTCTTTGAAATCAAAGAAATAACTTTTGATAATTTCCTCCGCCTTCTCGCCTTTAAGGATAACTATTTTCCTGATTTTCATTTTTTCTGTTATTGCTATCTTACTTCTCATTTCCTCTCCTTTTTATTAACCCCCTTGGGTTATTTTTAAAATTACTTTTCTCATCTGCGATTCTCTTTTATATATCCGAAACTCGAAAATGTCAAGCCCGGCCGTCATCGAGATTAAAAAACAAAAAATAGATTCTAAATAAAATTCAAAGTAAAAAAGCAGGCACTACCGTAATACGTATTACGGTAGTACGCTTATGGTTTCTTGTTGGCTAATATAATAGCGGAACCTTAGCGGGCAGATTATCATTTTCGGGGCGATGTCCAAAAATTCTTGGATATATTTTTCAAAAAATTTAAACATAATAATCATTAAAAAGAATTGGAGAGGGCAGGTTTTGCCCTCTCCTAAAAAACTATTGCTTACACAAACAAAGAACTGACAGATCCTTCATTATAAATCTCCTTGATCGCGCTTGCAAAGAGACCTGCGACGGATACCACTTTTATCTTGTCTAATTTTTTTGCCTTCGCGGACAGAGGAATACTGTCACTTATAATGAGCTGCTTTATGGGAGACTTCCCCTATCCTTTGAACGGCATTGCCGGAAAGCACGCCATGAGTGCAACAGGCAAATACTTCGGTAGCTCCTTTTTTTAGCAACGCCCCGCTGGCCTTGCAAAGTGTTCCGGCTGTATCAACCATATCGTCCACTATTATAGCCCTTCTGTTCTTGACATTCCCGATAATATTCATTATCTCACATTGGTTTGCCTCTCTCCTCCTTTTATCTATTATAGCCAGTTTGGCTTTTAGGCGTTTTGCATAGGCTCTGGCCCTTTCCGTCCCGCCAGCATCAGGCGCCACAATCACAAGATTATCCATCAAATTCACGCGGATATAATCCAAAAATACAGTAGAAGCATAGAGATGATCGACGGGGATATTAAAAAATCCTTGTATCTGGTCGGCGTGCAAATCCATTGTTAATACTCTGTGAGTTCCAGCCGCTTTGATAAGATCCGCCACAAGTTTTGCAGATATGGGGACTCTTGGCTCTGCTTTCCGGTCTTGTCTGGCATATCCGTAATAAGGCATGACCGCAGTAATATTTTTGGCAGAAGCCCTTTTGAGAGTATCACTTATTAATAAGAGCTCTACTAAGTTTCTATTCACAGGTTTGCATATAGATTGGATGACAAAAACATTCTTTCCTCTCATATTTTCGTGGATCTTTACTCTTGTTTCTCCATCACTGAATGTTGAAATAGTTGCCCTTGAGACACCTAAATCCAAATTTTTCGCGATTTTTTTTGCCAAAGCCGGATTGCTATTCCCTGTCAAAATTTTCATATTGCCCTTCTCCTTTCTTTTGTTTACGGTGTATTTATTTTGTAAAGAATAAAAAAAACCCTTCTTGTTTGCGAGTACTTCTAATTTAACACCGGCATTTTATTTTGTCAAAATCAAAAGGGAGGTTCAAGTTTTTAAATTACTTAACTTTTTCTTTACGAAAAATCAGCAGGCATGAAAAAAGGGCGAAACATTTGCCTCGCCCCTTGATCTGTTCGTTATATTTTTTCTGCTTTCTAGCCCTCCCTGGGCAGGATCTTTTTAATCCTGTCCTCCAGAATATCCGTGGTTCTGGAAGCCCTGGCTTCCTTGGCCAGTCTGATTGCACCATCAATGTCCTTGATCTCACCAAGTATTGCGGCTGTAAGAGTATTCCTGATAAAATATTCAATGGTTATATCATTTAGATTCCATTCCAACCAGTTGATGCCGCTCATTCTTAAAGAATCTTCCAGGCCGTTGTCAGCGGCATCGCGTATGGCTATCATTGCGTGCCACCTCATGATGTTTCTCCGGTGTTCTTCCGAAATCCATTTCATATCCAGGCGCCCGTCCTCGTTTTTTATCCAGACACTTCCCTTATCCTCTTCTACCAGTTTATAGAGGGTAAAGTTTTCTTCATTGAGGTCAATGGACTCCGGCTCACTTTTGCCCTCTTTTAAAACGAACGACTTTCCGTTTATTACGAGAATTGTCCCTCTTAATGAGAAATGTACCACTGATGGCTTTAAATCCTCGATAGCTTTCGTCTTTGTCATAAAACCTCCTCCTTCTTTTTTGGGCGCCTCTAAGATTGTTTTTTTAATTTCTTTCCCCAGCCGTGATTCTTATTTATATATCCGAAACCTGAAAAAGTCAAGTCTGGAAGCTGGCGTGATCAAAAAACAAATTCAAAGTAAAATTCAAAGCAAAAAAGCAGACACTACCGTAATACGTATTACGGTAGCGCGCTTAAGGTTTTTTGTTGGCTGATATAATAGCGGGGTTTTGGCGAGTAGGTTATCATTTTCTGTGTGATATTTAAAAATTCTTCAGTCATAAAGTTTTAAACTTATTTTATCCCGATTACCGCGATCATTGATTCAATCGCCTCTGGTTTATCCCTCCTAAAGGAAAAGTATCTATCGCCCTCAAAAGTGCATTCCGGATTATCTTCTATTTTTTCCGATTTAATTTGAAAATCACCGAGTTGCTTTTTTATTATTCCCTTAAGATCAACGAGTATTTTATTATCACTCCGAATTATAAATTCAGGATAATCACCAAACTTGTCTAAAACGTCTTCTTTTATTTCAAAATGGTCCTTGCAAATTCCGGGCCCTATTGCGACTGCCAGATTTTCTGCCTTCCCTCCGAGCTCAAAAATTTTATTAAGAGTATTTTTTGTTATTCCATCAACAATGCCTCTCCAGCCGCAGTGTGTGATTCCTAAAATTCTGTTTTCTGGTTCGTAAAAATATATGGGGATGCAATCAGCTATTGTAATGGAAAGAAAGATGTTTTTATTATTCATCACTAAACCGTCGGTCTCATAGATAATTTTCGGGCTACTGGCGGAGACAATTTTAACATTTATGCCATTGGCCATTCCGGCGCCCATCACTTGATCGCTGTCAATGCCAACAGATTTAAAAAATCTATCTCGATTATCCAGGTTCACACTACTACCTTTAAATAATTTCATAGAACCGTCCTGTTTTTCGGACATCACGGCAATTACCTCCGGATATTTTTCAAAAAATTTAATCATTATTATTAATCGGCTGCCCTCCCGCCCCCGGAGGGTTGATTCATAGAATTACTTATTTAATTACGTAATTAATTACTTGCATGAAAGACTAGCACTTTTTTGCGTAAAAGCAAGTTTTTTAATAGTTTCTCTCTCGAAAATTTTTTCTTTGATTATATAGCCTTTCCGTAAATCCGCCTTTTGAAAATTAAGAGCGGGGGAAAATCCCCCGCTCTTAAAAAAGTTATTCTTTTTTTCTCCATCCTTCGCATCTGCTCCGGACTGGCTGGCGTCAACTTCCGCGTCTTTTGGCTCTTGCCCTTCCGTAGCTTTAGCGGAGGAGGGTTCCTGCGCGGCATCCTTCGCCGAGGCTTCGGATTGCCCAGAGGCTTTGTAGAGTTTCTCGCCGATCTTTTGCGCGGCTTGGGAAAGGGTTTCCGTGCCTTTTTTGATGGCTTCCGTGTCATCCCCACCCTTTACTTTATTAAGTTCCGCGATGGCATCCTCAATCGGTTTCTTTTCATCCGCCGTGATTTTGTCGCCGGCGTCGCGCAAAGCCTTTTCGGTGGTATAGACCAAAGTGTCCGCCATATTTCTGGCCTCAATCAGTTCTTTCTTTTTCTTATCCTCTTCCGCATGCGTTTCCGCGTCGCGCTTCATTTTCTCAATTTCATCCTTGCTTAAGCCGGTTGACGCTTCAATGCGGATAGATTGTTCTTTGTTAGTGGCTTTGTCTTTGGCCTTGACATTCAAAATTCCATTGGCGTCAATGTCAAAAGTCACTTCAACTTGCGGAAGTCCTCTTGGCGCCGGCGGTATGCCGTCCAGGATAAATCTCCCCAGAGTTTTATTGTCCGCCGCCATTTCCCGTTCGCCTTGGAGCACATGAATTTCCACTGAAGGCTGATTGTCGGCCGCGGTGGAAAATATTTGCGACTTGGAAGTCGGAATAGTGGTATTCCTTTCAATCAGAGGAGTGCGCACGCCTCCCAAAGTTTCAATGCCGAAAGTAAGAGGCGTCACGTCCAGAAGCAAAACATCCTTCACCGATCCCTCCATTACTCCTCCCTGGATGGCGGCGCCCATCGCTACCACTTCGTCAGGATTGACGGTAATATTAGGTTTCTTGCCGAAGAATTTTTCCACAGTCTGAATTACCAATGGCATTCTGGTCATTCCGCCGACCATTACCACCTCGTTTATATCCTTGGTTTCCAGCTTCGCGTCAGCGAGCGCTTTTTTCATCGGGCCGATAGTTTTTTCCACCAGGTCGCCAACCAGTTCTTCTAGTTTGGCGCGGGTCATTTTCATCACCAAGTGCTTAGGCCCTTCCGCGCCACTAGTGATAAACGGCTGGTTGATTTCGGTCTCCATAGCCGTTGAGAGCTCAATTTTGGCCTTTTCCGCGGCCTCCTTGATTCTCTGAAGCGCCAGAGGGTCTTTGCCAATATCTATGCCCTCTTGTTTTTTAAATTCGTCCAATATCCACTGGATTATTCTTTGGTCAAAATCATCACCCCCGAGATGCGTGTCGCCGTTGGTAGATTTCACTTCCACCGTGTCATCGCCTACTTCCAGAATGGAAATATCATATGTGCCGCCGCCCAGATCGTAGACCGCGATTTTTTCTTCCTTTTTTTTGTCAAAACCGTAAGCCAGCGCCGCCGCCGTCGGTTCATTAATAATTCTTTTCACGTTGAAACCCGCGATTTCTCCCGCTTCTTTGGTCGCTTTTCTTTGCGAGTCGTCAAAATAGGCCGGCACGGTAATTACCGCGTCAGTAATTTTTTCACCTAGCTTCTCTTCGGCGTCCTGCTTTATTTTTCCCAAAATCATGGCGGAAATTTCCTGCGGAGTATAATCTTTTCCGCTCATCGTGACCTTAACTCCTCCATTGGCTTTCACGATTTTATATGGCATTAATTTGAGATCTCTCTGCACTTCCGGATCTTCAAATTTTCTTCCAATAAGCCGCTTGATGGAAAACAAAGTATTTCCCGGATTAGTGACCGCCTGTCGTTTGGCCAGAAGGCCGACTAATCTTTCGCCCGTTTTGGAAATCGCCACCATTGACGGGGTCGTGCGGTTTCCCTCCTTGTTCTCAATAATTTCCGGCTTGCCCGCCTGGACGACTGCCATGGCGGAATTAGTGGTGCCGAGATCTATTCCCAGTATTTTACCCATATATTTAGTTTTTAGTTTGCAGTTGATAGTTTTTAGGCTAACGAATACAAACTTGGATTAATTAATTACCAGCTTTTGGCTTTATTTAAGGCAAAAGTCGGGAATCAATGGTTTGCGCGATTGACAATTATTCGCACTTATGTTAAGATTCTTGCATCAAAAAAATTTATATATACAGGGAGGTAGTTCTTTAATGATCATTAAAAACAAGATTGGCACGGAGAAAAAGAAAAAAGTAATACTTGCAGATTTTGTAGGAGATAAATGAAAGGCTCCAGTCATTGATCAATGATTACGGAAAACATTTATATCCCGCCGCCTTCCCTTATTTCATGTCCAGGATATATTCCGCCAATTTTCATCAGCAGGAACTGTAATTTTTAAAGACAGCTCCGAATCTTATGTTTACATTTCCCCAAACCTCCTCAAGAGATCCAGGGAATAAGTTAGGAGGAACACATGAGTAATGACTTTTATAATATTATGGTCATAAATAAGCCTGTTCGCGATCCTATCCCCAGAAAGGATGAGATTGACGAGCTTATAGAAAAAACGTTCGGACCTTCAGATTAATTTATTTCAGGGATAATTCCCTAGCGCGCCCGATTCTGCATCAAAAAATCTATATTTCCCCCCAGGGAAAAATATAAATTGATGCGGATAGGGCGTTTTTATTTTACAAAGAACTACTTTATCCCACGATTACTCTCACTGGCCTTATAACTCTGCCGTTAATTTTATATCCCTTCTGTAAAATTTTTTCAATCTTATTGTCCTTATCCTTTTTTCTTATCTACTTTCCGCATTCTCAACAGCTTCATGAACTTCCGGATTGAAATTCATCATTGACTTTCACTTTATTTCTTCCACTCCGTTATCTTTCAAAATCTGCTTCTAACTGCTTTTTGATGTGCAATATCCCCTGGACCCACGCGCTATTTTTTTCCTTCGTTCCGGAACGTGATCGAGCGAAGCATTAAAATTGTCTAACACCGGCAGAATTTGCAAAATCACGTTCAGCGATAGCAAATTTCCTAAATTCGCCCATCATCTTCGCCTGGTCTTTTTTATAATTTTCAAAATCGGCTTGCGCTCGTTTCCAATTATCCAGATATTGTTCAGCTTTATCTTTTTTATCAACTTCCTCGTCGATTTTTTTTCCGCCCTGGTCGGATTCGTCCTTGGCGAATTTTTTATCTTTAGACATTTTGAATAATGTTAATTGTAATAATTACTCCCGCTGTTGAACCTAATATTTTTTTCATATACTCCAACAGCGATTTATTTTTGGCGTATTTCATCCTTTTGGGCCCGATGAGCGCCAGCACTCCTTTTTCGCCGGTTTTTAATTTATAGGGCGAAACCATCATGGAACAATTGGAAATTCCCAAAATCGGATTTTCTTTGCCGATGAAGATTTTCGTTTCGTTCTCTTTCAAGCCTTTCGTAAGTTTGCCGACGTTCTCGTCAATTGAATCCAGAATTTCGGCCAGGCGGCAGACATCGTCCAATTTTTTAAATTCCGGTTCATCCAAAAGCTCGCTCATCCCAAATTCATAAAACTCGTCATTTTTGGCAACTCCGCTGATGGCCAGATTCCCGCTAAGCGCTGAAAGCAGTTTCGCCATTGAGCGCGTGATGCGGATATTTTTGGCTTTGAGCTTTAAAATTTCCTTTTGGAGTTTTTGCTGTTCTCCTTTGGAAAGCTCGCGGTCCTTCATTATTTCCTCCACAAAATAACGGTAGCCCTTGTCAGTTGGAATCCGGCCGGCGCTGATATGCGGCTGGTAAAGATACTTCTCTTTTTCCAGTTCGTTCATATCATTCCTGATCGTCGCCGAGCTCACTTTCAGATTATACTTTTTCACCAAAACATCAGAGCCCACCGGCACGGCGGTGTTGGTGTATTCTTCAATGACGGCGGATAAAATTTCTTTCTGTCTTTTATTCATAAATTCATTATATACTGTCATTTAGCAGTCGTCAAGTCCGAGTGCTAATTCTTATTATATGCTACTTCTACTATCTGTCAAATATTTCAAGCTCTATTTTTTTCTCGTGCCTGCCCCGCACCAATTTGTACTCAAAATCCGCTATAATAGGCATCCAAGCCGCAGGCGTTTCCGTGGACAAAACCATAGAACAGCACAATTAATCTTTGAAATTGGTGCTGGGGTCAAGTATTTCAGGCAAGTAAAAAGGATAGCTGTTTTTTAGCTACCCTTTTTGTTTTTTGTTTATAGCGGACCCCGTACATTAAGCACATTGTTTTCTGCCCTGTCGCCTACTGAAGAACTTTGAATTTTCATTGTAAAATTGCAATTTCCATAAAAACAACCGCAAAATGGGCATATTTCTTTGGCAGGAACAGAATCTCCGCATTCTACGATTCCCTCCTTAAGCAATGTCGGACAATAAGTCGCGAAATAAAATTTTGTTTCTGGCATCTTTCCTCCTTTTATTTGTTTGGCAAAAAAGTTTTTAGTGATCCCAGATATTGCAAATGTCAACAAACTCACAACTATCACATTTGCAATCGCAAACACATCGCATACAATCAAGGCAAGCGGGATCTTCTTCGCTGAATAAAACTCTTCTAAGATTCCAGCGGACGGAGATCAAAGCGCCTTCAATAACTTTTCCGTACCGGACAAATTTTCTCTCATTCAGCTTATTTTTGCGGGGATTCGGGCATTTTATAATTTCCAAGTCGCGAGCTTCAAGTCCGTCCGGCAGTCTGATAACACAATGGCTTTCCTTATGGTCTATCATTTTTCCTCCTTTAAAAATTTTATTTAAAAGCTATTGCTTTTTATAGCGTACGCCAGAAAAAGTAAGATGTTAAATACACATCAAATTTTTAAGGAACAGGATCATATCCCCCGCTATTCCACGGGTGGCAACGGGCTATTCTTTTCAGTCCCAGCCAGCCGCCTTTTAGCATGCCGTATTTATCAATTGCCTGATATGAATACTCCGAACACGAGGGGTGAAAACGGCAAAATCTCTCGGAAATAATATAGGAAAGCGGGCCGTGATCCAGCGACAGCGTCTTTTGGTACATTTTTATCAGGAGTAATATGGCTTTCTTCATGATTACCTATTTTACTCATAAACAATGGTTTTGTCAAACCTTTATTTTACTGCTATAATCAGGATACAAAAACCAATCAAAAAATCCAAATAAAAATGCAAGAGATTTTATCTGAAAAATTCAGATGGATAGATTTTCCCCAGCCCAGCGCGGATGATGTTGTCTATATCCAAAAAAAATTCGACCTTCACCCCTTGGTGATCGAGGAGTTTTCCACGCCGACACTGCGCCCCAAGGCGGCCGAATATGATACTTGCCTTTATTTGGCGGTTCATATTCCTCTTTTTGATGTTAATACCAGGACCACTTATCCCGGCGAGCTTGACATCGTCATTACCAAAGACGCGCTTATTACCTCCCATGATAAAGATATCTGGCAACTGACGGAATTTTTCAAAGAATTGCAGACCGATCACGGCCAGCGGGAAATACATATGAGCAAATCTCCGGGCGCGCTCCTCCACACCATCATTGAGAAACTTCTGGAATCCTGCTTTCCAAAACTGGATCATATCGCCCACAAGCTGGATTATGTGGAAAAAGAAATTTTCGCCGACCATGAAACAGAAATGGTCTTTGAAATTTCGGTGGTGAAACGCGACATTCTCAACTTCAGGAGAACCATGAAGCCGCAAAGATCCGTCTTGGAATCACTGGCGCAAAGGGATTACCGCCTGATTGAGCCGGATCTCAAGCCGTATTTCCAGGATCTCATCGGCACCAATATCCGCATCTGGAATAATTTGGAAAGCATCAAAGAAACCATTGAATCACTGGAGGACACCAATAACTCCCTGCTTTCCAACAAACTGGATACGACCATGAAAATTCTGACAATTTTTTCGGCTGTCCTCCTGCCGCTCACGGTTTACTCCAACATTCTGGCCATGAGCGCCGATATTCCGTTCGGCAAAAATCCCAATGGTTTTTGGATCCATATGTCGATTATGCTGATTATCGCCATGATTACCGTTACGCTTTTTAAAACAAAAAAATGGCTGTAAGATTCATAAAACATACAACATAAAACTTCAGTTAGTCTATGCTAAAGATTTATAATTCTTTAACTAAAAAGAAGGAAGAATTTGCTTCAATCAATCCCGGCAAAGTCGGGATGTATGTTTGCGGGCCGACGGTTTATGACCACTGCCATTTAGGGCACGGGCGCGGCTATGTTTCTATGGACGTTTTGCGCCGGTATTTAGAATATTCCGGCCACGAAGTCAGGCATATTATGAATTATACGGATGTCGGGCATTTGGTCGCAGACGCAGAGGCCGGAGAAGATAAAGTTGAAAAAAAAGCAAAACAGGAAAAGGCAGATCCAATTGCTATCGCGGATAAATATATTGATTCCTGCGAGGAAGATTTTTCCGCGCTGAATATTAAGCCCGCTCATTTCAATCCCCGACCCACAAAATATATTGCCCAAATAATTAAGTATGTGGAGGAATTAATCAAAAAAGATTATGCCTACGAAGTTAATGGATCGGTATATTTTTCAGTGGACAAGTTTCCAAAATACGGAAAACTCTCCGGCAGGAAAAAAGATGACCTGATTTCCGGCGCGCGCGTGGAAATTAACCCCGAGAAAAAAAATCCGCTTGATTTTGCGCTTTGGATAAAAGCGCCCAAAGAACATCTCCTTAAGTGGGAAAGTCCCTGGGGAATCGGCTATCCCGGCTGGCACATTGAATGTTCGGTGATGTCCAATGATCTTTTGGGGCAAGATACTTTTGATATCCATGGCGGAGGAAATGAAAACGCTTTTCCGCATAATGAAAACGAAATCGCGCAAAGCGAATGTTATCTCGGCAAAAAAATGGCTAATTTCTGGATACTTTGGAATATGGTGATTGTTAATGGAGTTAAGATGAGTAAATCTCTGGGTAATTTTACAACCATAAAAGACGCTTTTAAAAAATTTGATCCGATGGCAGTGCGCCTGTGGATTTTAAGCTCGCATTACAGAAGCGTAACCAATTATACTGAAGACGCGCTAAATCAAGCCAAAACTAATTTTGAGCGTATTTCAGATTTTGTAAAAAATTTAAAATCCAAAGCGGCCTCACCGCGACAAACCGGAGATAAATCATGGCTGGAAAAATTTGAAAAAGCAATGGATGATGATTTAAATACTCCGCTGGCCCTTTCGGTTTTGTATGAGCTGATTACGGAAACTAATAAACTTTTGGCGGAAAATAAATTAGGCGCCGAAGATGCCCAAAAAATTCTGGCAACCTGGGAAAAAATGAACAAAGTTTTCGGATTAGCAATCGCCTCCTCGGCGATTGAGATCCCCGAAAATATACAAGATTTAGCCGAAAAAAGAAAAACCGCGCGTGAAAACAAAGATTTCAAGATTTCCGATGATTTGCGCGACAAAATCGCCGAGCTGGGCTATGTTATTGAAGATCTGAAGGAAAATGATTATTTAATTAAGAAAGGATAACTTTTTTAAAAATATTTCCGCATAGCGAAATTGAGCGGTATAAATTCCGGCGAAGCTGGCGTTAAAAAACTTTCTTGATTCCGCCTCGGAAGCAGCCGTAAAGTTTTAGCCAGCGAGCCGAGAATTTGTCGCGCAATGAGCCTGTGGAGAGTTCTTTTTGTTACTTTTTCTTGTGGAAAGAAAAAGTAAGAAGAGTAATTATGAAAAACTTTTGGAACAAACTACACAAGCCTATTTTAGCATTGGCTCCCATGGCCGGCATCGCGGACAGCGCATTCCGCCAGATTTGCAAAGAGTATGGCGCGGATGTCACTTATGGCGAAATGGCCAGCGTCTCGGCCTTATTCTTTAAACCAAGAAAAACTTTAGAACTGGTCAAATTTAATAAAAAAGAACGGCCTTACGTCGTTCAGCTTTTCGGCAAAAATCCGGAACACTTCGCCAAAGCTACAAAAATAATTACAGAAAAAATTAGGCCGGACGGGATTGATATTAATTTCGGCTGTCCGGCCAAAAAAGTTTTTGGCAACGGCTCCGGCTGCGCGCTGATGCCCCAAAAAGAACTGGCGCGAGAAATTATTCTGGCCGTTTGCGAAAATACCCATCTTCCGGTATCGCTTAAAATTCGCGCTGGAGTAAAAAACACAACCGCCGTGGATTTTATCAAAAACCTTAAAGACTTGCCCTTTTCCGCCGTTATGGTGCATGGACGGACATACGAAGGCAGTTTCGCGGGACCGGTTGATTTCAAAATCGCGGAAAAAATAAAAAAGATTATTCCGGATAAAATCGTTTTAGCCAACGGCGGCATCAATACCGTGGAAAACGCGGTAAAAATCTTGCAAAAATATCCCCTCCTTGACGGCCTGGGTATCGCCCGCGGGGCTTGGGGCCGGCCATATATATTCACACAAATCAAAGATTTGCTTCAATATAATTCTCTCCTTTCCAAGGAGAGATGTCGCGAAGCGACAGAGAGGCTTGATTTCAAAACCATCAAGCAAATTATGCTACGCCACGCTAAACTTATCTGGAAAGACAAAAAAGAATTGGGAATGTTTGAAATTCGAAAACACCTGGCCTGGTATGTTAAAGGCTTTCCCGGCGCCGCCGAACTCCGCCGTCAGCTGGTCCAAGCCCAAAGCGTGAAAGAAATAAAATCTATCTTAAAAAATTACTAGCTTGTTTTTTTGTCTACTACTATATGTAGTTATATAGTAGTATTTTATTTATTCTGCATTTCCTTATGTGGACATATGGAAATATTTTATACAAGCACACATATATTTTGATATGTCAACGTGTTCACAACCACTGAATATACTGGGCAAATTCCAGCATTTGATTTTGCATTTTAGGCTGGTATAATAAAGAAACTTATGGCTACTTCAACAGACACATCTCTAAAAGTCCCCCCGCAGAATATTGACGCTGAAAGATCGGTGCTCGGCGCTTTGATGTTGGATAAAGACGCGATTATTAAAGTTGCCAATCTGATCCGCCTGGGTGATTTTTATAAAGATGACCACAACGCCATTTATGAAGCCATGGTGGAACTTTACGAACAGCGCGAACCGATTGATGTGCTTTCGCTTTCCAACCGGCTGGAAGAAAAAAAACTGCTGGACAAAGTCGGCGGCTCAAGCTATCTTACTGATCTTGTAAATTCCGTCCCCTCTTCTTCCAACATTGTCCATTATGCCAAAGTCGTCCAAAAAAAATCCACGCTTAGAAAATTAATTACCACCGCCAGCGAAATCGTGGAGTTGGGATATAACGAATCAGAAGATGTGGAAAAAG
>CAVZKT010000002.1:0-360084 GCA_963775955.1 Candidatus Moraniibacteriota bacterium | reverse complement strand
CTGGTTAAAGAAATTGAAGATAATAATATCTACTATCTGCCCGCAAATAGGTGAAAAAGAAATTAAAATTAATTTTAAAGTTTCTGGTGACCCTGGGTTTTCTGGCCTGGGTTGTTTTAAGGGTTGATTGGACGCAGGTTTTATTTTATCTACAGTCAATTACTTTTTGGAAATTAGCTCTGTATGCTATTTTGATTGTTATTGGCATCGGCATTTCATCCTATAAATGGCAGCTTTTGGCGCAGTTCAAAGGCCTCCGGCACAGTTTTGGCAATTACTACCGGTTTTATCTGACCGGAACATTCATTAATAATTTTATGCCGTCCTTTATCGGCGGCGACACTTTCAAGGCTTATGAAACCGGAAAACCGGAAAAAAAGTATATTGAGGCGGCTTCAGCCGTCATGGCCGACCGCATAACCGGCCTAATTGGCATGACAATCCTGGCTTTGTTTTTTAGTTTTTTAAATTTTGGAACCCTGCTTCACAACCGTTTTCTGCTTTTGATTGATTTTGTGCTGATATTGTCGCTTCTGCTGGATATCCTGATCGCCAAAACCAGAAATTTTCGCGTTTGGAAAAAATTCTTGGACCGCCTGCCGCAAAAAATCGCACGCTTCATTATCGAAGTCCAGGATTACAGCAATGATTCCGGAATTATAACGAAAACTGTTTTATTTGGAATAATATTCCAGTTTATTGGCGTCGCCATCGCAAATTTTCTGCTTTTTTGGGCGCTCGGGATAAAAATCAGCATTGTTAACTATCTCTCGGTCATTTTTTTAATCAGCCTGATTTCTTCAATTCCGATCAGCATCAATAATATCGGCGTCAAAGAATGGGCGTATGTGACTTTTTTCGGAATTTATGGCCTGGATGCCGCGGCGGTCGTGACCGTGGCTATTTTAAGCCGGATCATCCAAATGGTTATCAGTTTTTTCGCCCTGCCGACATACATAAAAAACAAGCGTCCCTAACGCCTGTTTTTTCCCAATTGATCCAATAAATTTATTTACTTTTTCCTAAGCATAATTTTGCGGAAAAAATCAAAATCATCTTTGGTAAATTCCTTCATTAAAAACAATGCTCCGAGATAAATACCGGAGAGGATAGCGCCCCAAAGAATAAAAATCCATTTTTGCGGCGGGAAAAAATAGGAAGTCAAAAACAATAAAATTCCAGCTAATATGATTTTAAAAACTTTTTTGATTTCGATGAAAATTCCAAAATATTTAAGGGCGTAAAATATTATTATCAGCGTAATTATCAAGGATATAGTCGCTGTGGCAGCCGCCGACCCTGCGATGCCAAATTTTTTAATTAAAATGTAATTAAGCCCGGCATTGGCGATTATTCCAAAAAGTGCGATATACATCGGGATTTTGACTTTCCCAGCTCCATTCAGGGCGAAGCTGATGACATAAAAAATCGTCAGAAAGCCGACCCCGATGACGAGAATCTGCATCGGAAGAACAGAAAGCGCGTAATTTGCGCCGAAAAATAATCCAATCAGGGGATCGGCATAAATAACCATTAAAAGAATTATTGGAACGAGGATTATAAGCATCAATCTGAAAGTTTGAGCCATTATTCTTTTTGTTTCCTCATGATTATTTTGGGAGGTGGTTCGTGAAATTGAGGGAAGCATTACCAGGGTTAGCGCGTAGAATAAATAATAGGGGATTCTGCCGACGGTCAGGGAAGCGTTATAAATTCCAGTTAAATAATCGCTGGCAAGCAATCCCTTGACCAGATATAGATCCAGAGAGATCAGCATTTCGTAAAAAATCATAAAAAGAGTCACCGGCCAGGCATAACTTATAAGCTTTTTCCAGTCAAAAACCTCCTTACTATCTTTGGGAAACTGTCGATCAATAAAAAGCCGGTCAATAAGCCAGGCTGTCAGAAAAACCGCGGCCGGAGCCAGAATGTATCCACTAATTGATCCTTTGAGGCCGAAAAAATACGCCAGTCCAACGACAAAAAATATTCTCGCGAACGAACGGACGATTTTTAGCGTGGATTGCAAGTTAAAACGGTGAATGCCGATGTAATAGTAGAGATAAAAAGAAGCGGCGGCGAAAGATGGAATAATCAGTGAAGAAATGCGGAAAAGGGGAGTAAGCGTCGGGTCTCGCAAAAGAGAAGCTAGAACCGGCGCCGAAAGATAAAAAAGAACAGTTACGAACCCAATGAGGAAAAGCTGTAAAAAAGCCGCCTTTCTTTTGATATTCAGCACCAATCCCGGCTGGCTCTCAAAAAGCCCGCTGATATATTTGCTCATAGCCGTCGGAATTCCGTTTCCAATGAGCATTATAATCATAGTTGTTAAGAGTAACAACCAGGCCATAGCGCCCGTAATCGGCCGGCCCCAGCATGCGGCCCAAAAATGAATGGATGATATAGCCGGAAAAATTAAAGAAAACTTCCGCGATAGTCAGCCACAATATTGAGGATGTAACGGATTGTCTTTTCATAATTTTTCTGTGTAATTTTTTATCTCCTCAAAAACAACTTCCTTATCCCTGTTTCCATCGATCAATTTTAAGCCCCATTCTTCAAATCTTTTTATCATAAATATTTTTTTTCGCTGTTAAATATTCGATTCCCTGATCCGGCTGGCGCTCCCGTTGCATAATAATTTCCGGATTAGAGCTTAAATAAACCGCCAGATCGGGTTTTAAAATAAAATCCTCGCATCTTATTTTTTTATCCGATTGGCGCAAAAAATTCAAATTAACTATTGTGTCAAAAAAATATCTATCGCTTAAAATATAATCGTATCCGCTGTTACACAGCTTATTACACAACAATTTAAAACGCAGCAAATCGATAAACAGCGCAATTTTACGGAGTTGTATTTTCAGCCATCCGGCCTTTACAACCCCAGTAGCAGAACCGGGTTCGCTACGGGGCTCCGCACTTTTTCTTTTTAAATCAACAACTTTTTGCGCGATAGAAAATTGAACGGCGTGGAAATAAAAAACTTTTTTGCCCTGCTGGGCCAAATAATTTTTAAGCATTTCTATTTGCGTTGATTTTCCGGAGCCGTCCAGGCCGGAAATAGTTATGATCTTTGCCATTTTTGTCCGCGAGCTGTGCGAGTGGATACAAAAATGAGCATCCCGCACCAATTCGCTATTTAAATTTAATCTTTTATCTAAATTTAGCCGCAGGCGAATTCGCAAATAAAATTCTCCCTCACATCGGAACTTTATTGGAATTGGCTGCGGGACAGTTAGTAAGTTAGCGTTTTAATTGTTTCTAATTTGGCGACAAGTTTGATAATTTTATTTTCCTCCATTTCTTTGATAACACCGGCCGCATAACTTTCATATTGGCCAGGCTGAATATCTAAATCTTTAATTTTTCCAACTTCATGGTTGGCGGAAAAAAAAGTTTCCGTGTTCTCATCCGTGCCCACACCGATATAGCCGAATCCGCCGGCAAAAGGCGCAATCAGCACCGGCTCGCCGGTTTTTTGAAATACGCCATGCCCGCTCATTTTTTGCGGCCCATAGGCGCGGTTCGCGCCGTTTCGATGGATCAACAACTTCCTTTTCAAAGTGGTTTTCCCGGTCAAAATAAACATGCGGAGCATCATAGAGAAGTTCTAGATTATCCTGGCGCCCAAAAACTTTTTCCAGAGCCTTATCAAGTTTGTGCGTTATAAGCGTCCGGTTGGCAAAACCATAATTGCTGACGGCGCGAAAAACGGCTTCGAGATTATTCGGCTTAACTTTTGACGTTGTCAATTTTAACACTGACAGAATTATTCTTTGCGACAAACTTTTTATCTTGCGCGAAGTAAAAAGTGAAGCGGCATAGCGTCCGACAATACTGGAACCCGTATGCATAAAAAAAACATATTGCCCCTGCTTGATGCCAAGCATTTTTGCCATTTGGTCGTCCTTGATTAAAGCGACGCGCATCAAACAAAGAAAATGGCTTTTAGTCGCGCCCAGAAGCCCCAGACGGTATTTGCCGATGCGAATAATTGATTTAGGCAGTGAATCCAAAATGTCTTTTTCCAACGGCAAATTGTCAGCTCCGAAAAAATTGCCATTTTTGTAAGTATTTTCAATTTCATTCACGGTGCGGAAATTGAAGGTATCTTTCAGCGCCAAGCTTCCATTTCTGAATATTTCCAATACTTTTTGGAAAGATATGCGAGCGCCTATGAGTTTTTTAGAAGGAATAGCCAAGCGGAGGTCGGTAAATAGTTTCGATATTTTTTCTTTTGTCAGCTCCTGCCCGGAAAGATCTGTTAAAATTACGCGCATGCCGCAGTTGGGAGCAGCGTCAATGGCTTCCGGAATAATATCTTTTTCCGAAGCAATTACCGACCCGGTGGGATTGATGATATTCGGCTTTGGATGCGCGTCGCTCAAAACGGCGATGTGATGGAAAAGTTTTTGGTTTTCGGCTATTTTTTCAATTTGTTTCAATGTTTCTCCGCGCAACAAGGTATTTTCAGAGGAAAATAAAATTGCCGGCACTTTCATAATTCCGGTTTTTATTTCTTTTCTGAATGGAGATAAATTTTCAAAGTTATAATCCATTGTAAATTTCCCTATAATTTTGAGCCGCCTTTTTTATGTCAAAATTTTCGGCCGCAAATTTTCTGGCATTTTTTCCAATGGCCGCTCTCTTATCAGGATTATCATGTAAATCTAAAATCGCGTTTTTCAACTGTTCAATATTGCCTTTTTCAATGATAACAGAATGTTCCGGCCTTGCGAATTCCGAAAGTATCGGCAGATTGGAAATAATGACCGGTTTTTCGCAGGCCATCGGTTCAATGGCGGCCAACGGCACATCAAATTTTCCATACATCTCGCGCACCGGAAAAATAATCGCGTCGCTTAGATTATAAAGCTTGGCCATATCCGAAAAAGTATTAATAAAAACAACTATGTCAGAAATTCCCTTGTTTTTTATTTTTTCCATTATTTCTTCTTTTTTCAGAATATCTCCGGTATTTTTCAGCCGGCAGGCCAGAATAAACTTGATGCTGTTTTGTTTAAATACATCTAAATACTTCAAAATCATGTTGGCAATATCATCAGCTGCGCCCAAGCGGGTGTATTCGCCAGGAAAAGTAACGATAAAGTCCGTGATTTTTAATTCATACTTTCTGAGCAGTTCCGCATCTTTGGGAGCAGGAGAGTAATAAGCCAGATCAATTCCCGGATAAATTTGCTCAATATTATTCAGGCCGAGATTATTTAATTTTTCTTTGGCATATTTTGAATAAGTAACAATTTTATCGGCAAACACCAGTTTTCTTAATTCATTATCAGAATACAAATCTTCGCGAAGAGTGGCAATGGTTTGAATAGTTTTCGATTTTTTATTGCTTAACAAGTTATTTAACAAAAAAGAATTGACTTTAGCCGGCGTAAACAAACAGTGGACTATTTCAAACTGGCGGCTTATTTTTCTCAGATTTATAATTAGTCCCAGCTTTTGAATAAAATTGTTCTTATTGGAAGTATAAATCGGATGTTGAATAATATTTTTCGGCAAATTTCGCAAAATTCCGTTTGTAAGCAGACCGAATTCAAAGTCCGGCAGATTCATCGCCAAGTTATAAGCGAAGTTTTTGGAAGCCTCATCCCACGGCGGAGCAATGGGGCGGGTGACCAGTAAAATCTTCTTTTTTACATTTCCTTCGGTTTTTAGCTCATTCATCGTGGCTTATTTAAGCTATTTGTTAAAACTCTTATATATCTCTTTTTTGTCTGATCCGCTGGAAACTCTGATGATGATTTTTCCCGATAAGTTATCTAATTGGACATTGGATGTCCAAGAGGAGCCTTTTAATATTTTTATATCACCTTCCTGCGTCTTTTTTTTGCCAACTAAAATTTCCCAATGGAAATTGTTTTCATTGCTATGATTTTCAACGGTAAATTTCAAATCTTCGCTTTTAGGATCATTAAAGGATAAAACCCACCAATCTTTTTGCAGATTTTCGTTTGATTGCCGATTTTCAGTATAGGCCAGAAACAAAGCGCTAGCCAGAAAAAAAATAACCGTAAAAATGACTATTGTTTTATTGCTGTTCACCCCGTTAGAGTTTTTACAAGCTTATTACTTTAAATAATAAAACTTGAAAAATATATTACTTATTTATTTTACCCAGTCAGCTTTGTAAAAACTCTAACGGGGTTCATAAAATTTAATTATTGGGATAATAATAGGCATCCACCGCGTCCGAAGCGTAAACCCTCCAAAACCTCTTTGTATCTTTGAATTGGGCGCTGTCATAATTAGGATTGACGACGATAAAATCCACGCCGGTTTCGGCAAAGCACTTTTTAGCGTCCGGCGAGTTGGGCGTCGAAATCATCCAAAGCGTGCACATTTCCCGCTTCTGTGATCCGGAATAGCGGAAAAAAAGTCCGCGGGTAAAAGGGAAATTGTAATCGCGCAAAAAAAACACTTTCATCCAGGAATCAGCCGGGACATAGTTATGATCCTTGAGAATCACGTCTTTGGAATTTATCCGCTCGGACAGATAGCGCGAAAGCGCGAATGTTTCTACGGCTTTTTTGCCGGATGGCGGGGTTCCGAGCGACTGATTAGCATCAAAAAGTCCGCTGGTTAGCACATATAAAAAGACAAGGGCCACAACAGTCAGAAATAATTTTTTGCCTAAATATATCTTGCCCGCTTGATGATCATAAATATATTTCGCAAAAAACCAGCTGACAGCAAAAGCGCCGGCCAGAACCGCCGGAAAAATCAAATAATTTCCGATCCGGGAAGAGGGGATGTCAATATGAAAAAGGGTTGGCTTCCACGACAGAATAAAAATGGAAAAAAACCAGCCGGAAATTATCGCGCTCTGATAAGGATATTTTTTAGCGCCGGCTAACAGCAAAACAATGCCGACAATTCCCAGAATTAGGCGGCTCTCGCCGGCCACGGATTGCAACTGGCTGAAAGCCAGTCCTTCTTTGGTTGTCCTTGACGGATCGCCAATTACGCTTTTGACGGCCTGGTTTTCTATATAAGCCGGCATGTGGATAAAAAAGAAAAACAGTCCGCAAAAAAGCAGAATTGAAACGACTGGAGCCGAAAAAATAAGCGAGGATATTTTCTTTTAATTCTCCGATTATTTCTTTTCTTTTTATCGCTGCCAGAAAAAGCAAAGAAAAAGCAAGCGCGAAGCCGAAAATAAAAGCGCTCAAGTGATGGGTATAAGCCAGGCCAAAAATAGTCAAGAGGCCAAGTGCGAAAAATGGCGGGTTATTTTCTTTGATAGCGCGGAATAGCAGATAGAACGCCATTGGCGCAAAAAGATTTCCAATCAAGTTTCCGATTACCCCGCCGCTTATGTAATTCGCCTGGGGAGCCGAAAGGGCGTAAAGGACGCCCAAGAATAAAATTGAAAGTATTGGAATAGTTTTTCCATAAGGAAGATAATTAAAAAAAACTTTGGCCAGGATAAAGACGGCCAGGAGACCTATGATGTTTATCAAAAACAAAACAATAACCGGGAATGTGGAGATAACGCTTGCCCCGGAAATCAGTCCGACCGCGGCAAAAATTAAATGCTCACCAATGATAAAATCATCAATCTTCACCGGTTCGCTGATGCTGTAATGCCCATCGTTTTGAATAATGTCAACTTTTTGAAAGTCGGAAATTTTTCCGGTTTGGATGATCTTTTCCACCCAGAACATATGGTGCCCCAGATCGGTCGCGCTCGGTGTTATATTTTTCGCCAGATGCGCGGTGCGGAAAAAAATACTAGTAAGAATAATCAGAACAATCGCCAATATCTGAAATCGTGAATATCCGCTATGCCTTGATTCAGTTTCTTCAACCTCATATTTTTTCCGACGCAAATAGTAAATTAAATAACAAATAAGAAAAAACAGTCCTAGAGACGCCAGCAGGGAAATTCTATTAATGATTATGCCAAACTTATTCAGAAAAATAAGCAGGATGTCTGTGATTATTATACTTAGCCCGAAAGACAAAACAAACTTTTCCAGGCTTGAAAGTTTTCCGCTTTTGCCGAAAATAGCCAGCAACAAAAAATAACCGGGCAAAAACAATACTATGGCCAGTGAGATATAAAACAATATTTGGTTATATATAAATTCAAGCATTATTTATGTCACCTTTAATTTGAAATTACCGATTTTATCTCTTCTAAATATTTTAAAGCAATTTTATCCCAGGTAAAATTATCCAAAACATACTGCCGGGCTTTTTGGCCGAATTCTTCGCGAAACTTGTCGTCCGCCAAAACTTCATTGATTTTTGAAATCCACGCCGGAGCGTTTTCATGCTCAACTAAAAATCCGTTCGCGCCGTTGATGATAGCGTCTTTGAGCCCCTCAATATCCGACGCTAAAACAACTCTTCCGCAAGCCGCGCCTTCAATAGCTGTGATGCCGAACCCCTCCATATAGCCAACAACCTTAACATTGGGCGAAATATAGAGATCCGCGCAATTAAGAAGAACCAGCTTGTCGCTTTCAGGAATGTCCGTGATCAACTTGGCCCGATTTTCGAGACCCAGTTCTTTAATGGCTTGCTCGCAAGCAGGATAAATATCCTTGTTGCCAGCGGCTCTCGCCGAAATTCTCCCGCCCACAGCTGTAAAAAAATAATTTTCCGGAAGTTTTGGCAAAACGTTTCGTAAAAACCATTCAACACCTTTGTGGGGAACAAACCGCGCAATCCGCAAAATAATTTTCTTGTCCGTAATATCAATTCCTAAAATCTTAGCCATATCTTCACGCGAGCCGGTTGCTTTTAGTTCTTCCAAAATAATACCATTGGGAATAAAAACGCAATGATTTCGGCTAATGCCAATTTTTTCCGCTTCATCAATCGTGTGATTGCCAACCATAAAGAGTTTATCAATTTTTTTCATGGCGGGAACGTTTATATGTTTGTATATTTTGGAAAGAATTCCGGCATTATGAATGAAGGTTATGTCCAGGCCATGCACGGTGCTGAAAATTTTTTTTCGCGGATAAATTATTTTAAGGACCGCTCCGATGGGGAGAGCACTCCGCTTCCCGCAAGACAAATGTCAAACGACGGCATTAAAAAAAGAGACTTTAAAAACGCTAGAGGCAAAAAAATCGGCAGCCATTTTTTCCCTTTCGTATTGGCAATAACTTTAACCTCCGCGTATTTTTTTAAGCCTTCCGACAGGTAATAATTCTGCCTTTCCAGTCCGCCAAATGTCGGCGGAAAAGTATGAGAAAGATATAAAATTTTCATAAAAACTATTTTTTATATTTTTCCTTTTTAAACAAATACATCTGGTCTTCCGTCAATTTGCGGTTGGATTTGATCATGTCCGCTATCAGCGCGAAAACGACAAACTGGAGACCGACCAGAAACAGCGCGATGCCGAAAATCAGATAATTGCGATGCGGCGTTATTTTAAAATCCAGGAAGTAATTATAGAGAAAGATGCCAAAAGAAATAAGCGATAAGAAAATCAAGAATAACCCCGGAATTCCAAAAAATTTCATCGGGCGCACATCGCGGATGGCTTTCAAAATTATTTTAAAACTGTTGTTCACATAATGATAAACGCTGCGCACAACCCGGGACTTTCTTTCGGAAAAATATTTAACGTCAACCGGAATCCATTTTATTTTGAGATTTTTTCCAAGAAGATCAATGATTACCTCCTGGGTGTAGGTGAAATCTCCCGGCAAGTTCAGGCGCAGCAGCGCTTCGCGGCTATAAGCCCGAAATCCGCAAGTTAAATCATGAATTTTGGTATTCATAAACCGTCCGATAACCCAGGCGGCAATACGATTAAGAAAGCTCTTTATCCATGGAATATTTTGAGCGGTTTTTTCACTAAACCGATCGGCGCTCACCATATCAGCTTCGCCCCTGAAAATCGGCCGCACCAGCTTCTCAATATCCGCGCAGTCAAATTGGCCGTCTGCGTCAATATTGACCATAATGTCCGCGCCGTTGCGCAGCGCTTTTTCCACCGCCGTTCGGAAAGTAATTCCGATTCCGCGGTTGGCGCGATGAGAATGAATAAAACTAGCTCCGGATTCCCGGGCAATCTGCGCGGTTTTGTCTTGTGAACCGTCATCAATAACTTGCACAAAAACCTCATCAATTCCGTTAAATTGCCGGGGGATGCTTTTAATAGTATCAGCCAGTTTTTCTTCTTCGTTAAAAGCGGGGATATTAACAACTAATTTCATAATGCTTTATTCGCATGAGCGCATTTGTAGTGCGCTATTCGCATGCTATTTTTTCTTAATGATTATGCCAGTGCTGGCGCAGTTGATATCGCACTTGGCATTATCAATGCCTTGATGGATTAAATTGTCCGTGCAATCCTTAATCCTTTCCTGGCACTTGGCTTTGCTGCTGTCAAAATAATTTTTGTTTATTTCATAACCGAAATAGCCCAGCACGAACCAGGCAACCACCAAAATACCCGCGATCCAAATGATAGATTTAATAATACTAAACATTTTTTTAGTGGCTAAATTGCTATAAGGCTAAATTGTTTTTTTTATTATCTCAGATTTTTTGAGCTAATAATAATTTAACAATGCAACAATTTAACAATTTAAAATCATCGCCCAATCCCTTTATAAATTATACCACATTTTTTAATCGCTTCCTTGTCCAGCGCGTTCATTCCGTCAATAATAACCTTGATGCCCCTGCGCTTAAATTCTTCGGGAGAAATCTGTTCAAATTCTTTGTGATTTGTCACTAAAACGATGGCTTCTGATTTTTTCAATAGTTCCTGAATATTTTTTACGGTGGACATTTCCGGAATATAAGGATCAAAAATATGAGAAGCGCCCCTCGTTCTTTTAATTTTTCAATTATTTTAAAAGCCGGACTTTCGCGCAAATCTCCCACATCGGCCTTATAGGAAAGGCCCAGTATTCCGATATTCGCGCCCTTCAGGGACTTTCTTATTTCATTCATTTTGGCCTGCAAAAGATCGACTGTGTATTGAGGCATGCTGTTATTGATATTGCGCGCCGTGCGCAAAAATTTGTGGTCAAAGTCATTTTCCTTGGCTTTTTCAATCAGATAATACGGATCAACTGGAATGCAATGTCCGCCAACGCCGCGGCTTGGCCAGTGCGCCATAAAAGCATAGGGCTTGGTTGAAGCGCCCCGGATAACATTAGTGATATCAATATCCATTTTATCAAAAGATTTCGCCAACTCGTTCACAAAGGCGATATTTATGTCGCGGAAGGAATTTTCCATAATTTTAACAGCCTCCGCTTCGCGAATGGAATCCATAGGCATAATTTGGGCATCAATGATTTTTTCATAAAACTTTTTAGCCTTAGAAAGTCCCTTTTTATCAAATGATCCGATCACTCTGGGAATATTCGTCACATTCCACCTGGAGTCTGCCGGGATTTATTCTTTCCGGACAGTGGGCGATAAAAACATCCCGGCCGACTTTCAGTCCTTCCTTTTCAAAAATCGGCCTGACAATTTCTTCGCTCACCCCGGGATTCACTGTTGATTCCAAAACAACCAGCGCGCCTTTTTTCAGATTTTGGGCTGCGGCTTTTGAAGCGCTGATCACTAAATTCAAAATTGGATAAAATTTTTCATCCACCGGCGTGGGAACGCAAATTAAAATAATGTCAGCTTTTTTTATGATTTTTTTATCCGCCGTAGCCTTTAATTTGAACTTAGTAATTCTTTCGCTGACATATTCATCCGCAAAAGGGCTCTTCCCGCTGTTTATTATTTTTACCTTTTTCCGGTCGGTATCCAGGCCATACACGTCAAAACCTCGTTCGGCCGCCCGAATCGCCAAAGGCAGACCCACATAGCCCAGCCCGATAACACAAACTTTTTGCTTATTTTTAGCCATTTTTTGTGGTTTAAAAATTGTCCGCTTTCTGGAGTATAGCAGAAAAGGCTATATTTAGCAACCTCCGGGACTTGACAAAAAAAGCCGAATCCGCTAAACTTTTTGGTTAAAAATTAAACTACCCTATTAAATAAATCCGCAAAAAGCGGTCCTGCTTCACAGGAATTTAATAGGGTAAAAATTTATGGAAGAATTAAACAAGGGAGAAGTCTATTTCCACATGGGAATTATGATCTCCGTCATAACTCTTGTCGCCGTGGCCGGTTACTACACTGCCGTTCTGGCATTGACACTTTTCCAGGTTTTCCAGATATAAAATATAAAGCTGTTTTAAAAAAGCTGAGATTTTTCAAAGCTTTTTTATTTGTCTTTTTTAGGGTATACTTAAACATATGAGAATTGGAATCAACGCTTCGTTTGCCCGCAAACCGGATACCGGCATCGGTCAGGTGACGGTTAATTTTTTGAAAGAACTTGGCCAGGCAAAATATCCAAAGGCCATGAGTTTTTTTTGTATTTAGAAGAAGATCTGCCGAAAGATTTTAAATTGCCCCGAGGTTTTCATACGCGGGTTTTTTTGCCGATTTGGAAGCGCGATGATTTGGTGCGAAAAATCTGGTGGGAAAAAAGGCTTTTGCCAAACAAAGTTCAAAAAGATAAATGCGATGTTTTTTTGAGTCTTTACCAATCCGCCACTGTTTTACCAAAAGACATAAAACATATCATGGTTGTGCATGACATTGTCCCCAAGCTTTTTCCGGATTATCTGGGCAATGCCCGTAAAAAATATCATTGGAACCTGATCGAAGAAGCTATTAAAAATTCCGATAAGCTTCTGGCAGTTTCCCATCACTCGGAAAAAGACCTCATTAAACACCTGGGCATCAGCCCAAAAAAAATAACAGTAAACTATATTGACGCCGGTGAAAATTACAAACAAGCGGTCCCATTTAGCCAAAGCCAGAAAATTCTCAAGAGCTATAGATTGAAACCGGGTTATATTTTGGCTGGCGGGGGACTGGAAGTCAGAAAAAATGTAGAGGGCGTCATCCGCGCTTACAAAATTCTTCTGGATGAAAATAAAAAAAGAAAATTTACAAACAGCTTTCCCAAGCTGGTGGTTTATGGCAAGCTGATTCCGCGCCTGGCTCCGCTTATTACCGACGCGGAAAAACTGGTAAAGGAACTGAACCTTACGCGCTATGTGCGGCTTTTGGACCATGTGCCGGGAAAAGATATGCCGGCAATCTTCAGAAATTCTCTGATGTTTGCTTATCCGTCGTTTTATGAAGGTTTCGGCATGCCGGTTCTGGAAGCTATGAATCAAGGCGTGCCGGTTGTAACCGCTAAAACAACCTCTCTTCCGGAAGTGGGCGGCGACTCTGTGTTGTATTGCGATCCCCAGGACACCAAAGACATTGCTATGGTCATAAAAAATGTTTTATTAAATAAAGATCTGCGCGCGACTCTTTCCCGCCGCGCCAAAGATCGATCTCAAATTTTTTCCTGGAACAAGTTTGTAAAAAAAGTTTTAAATATCGCCAATGAAATACCTCTTGGAAAAAATCAATAATGCCCGCGGGTATTTATTGCTCGCCAATATTTTTTTGGTTTTCTTTTTGATTTTGCTTTCTAACCTCAAGGTTTTGCCGCTTGGAAGCATGGGTGATTTTATTTTTTTAACAGGCTTGTTTTTAGCCCTTGCGCTATACCGGCCCGGCTGGACGTTTTTGTTTTTCGCCGGAACGATAGCGCTTGGAAAACATCAGCATCGCGCCGGTGGAAATCGGATTTAATGCCCGGCCGTATCAGTTTCTCGCGGCGCTGATTATTATCGCAATTTTAGCAAGATTATTGATAAAGAGATTAAACTTTGAATTGCCAAAATGGAAATGGATTGACTGGTCCCGGTAATTTTTGCGGTTTCCGGGTTCACAAGCGCTTTGTTTTCAGCAAACAGATCTTTAAGTTCTTTCAAACAATCAATTGTTGCCGCTTCTTTTGTGGTGATTTATTTTTTGCAAGAATTTTCGTCCAAAATGCAGAGGATTTCAAAAAAATTATTCCATTTTTTCTTAGCTCTTCGGTAATCGTGGTTTTATACGGTATTTGGCAGAATGTAAGATTTGCACAAAGTTTCAGCAGCTTTGAAGTTATGCCGGGGCGTCCCAACGCAACTTTCACCGAGCCAGTCTGGTTGGGAATATTCGTCATTTTTCTGATAGCTATTTTATATTCTATGATTTATTATTTTTCGAAAAGCAACACCCTTTTAAAAGATGTTCAAATTTTTAAAATATTCTTATACATTATACTAACTTCATCATACACAATACTTATTTTAACAGTTTCCCGTTCCGCCTGGCTGGGCGCGCTTGTCGTAACTTTTGCTTATTTATTTATTATTTGGACAAATTTAAAAATCAGTTCTAAAAATTGGCAATGGAAATTTGCAATTCGCAGAAAATTAGAGGTTATTTCCTCTCTTATAATCGCTGTCGCGATTGTTTATTTTTTCAATCTCACTAGTTTTCAATTGTTTAACCGCGCGCAGAGCACGGGGACGGGCTTGCAAAAAATTACTGTCTCTTGCAAAGAGAACATTGCTCTGCCCGAAAAAGTTGCTTATAGCGAGGAATTAATCCGCTACGGCTGCCGGCATATTAATCTCGAGGAAATCAAGCTTGAGCAAGTCCGCGGATATTATATAAAAGAAATTTTTCGGCAAGATCCTAATGTAAGCATCCGCAGCGAAATATACCAAAAATCATGGCAGGAAATTAAAAATCATCCCGTTTTGGGAATCGGGTGGGGAAGTATCGGAAACATTTTAGGAAAAGACGAGCGGGGAACAAATTTAAATTCCAGCAATATTTTCCTGGAAATCTGGCTGGGCAGCGGGTTTTTAGGCCTAGCATCCTTTTTGCTCTTTTGGTCGTATATATTAGTAGCGTCTGTTAAGGCTTTTTGCAGGAAACAGCAGGATTTTGCGGCTTACTCATTGTTTCTGTTTCTTGCCTGGATTGCGCTAATTGTTCCAAATTTGTTTAACGCTGGAGTTTTTCTTGGACTATTCTGGGTTTTTTCAGGAATATCCATATCATTGTTAAATTACAAAGAAGAATAATGTGGTAAAAATCGGCATTGACATTCGATTAATCGGAAAAAAGAGAACCGGTGATGAGGCGGTGTTTTTTAATTTGGTTAAAAATCTCGCCAAAATCGACAGTCGAAATAAATATTTATTATTCACCGACACAGCAGATACTGCAATACTACAGAGTATTGCAGTAAAATTAAAAATTGAAAATAAAATCAATTTTGAAATTATTCCGCTTGCGGCGGCCAGGCTGCTGCGGAACAAATTCGGATGGAATATTTGGACGTTGCCACGATATTTAAGAAAAAATCCGGCGGATATATACCTCACTCAATATATCACGCCGTTTTTTGTGCCAAAAAGCATAAAAATAGCAACGATTATCCACGATATTTCTTTTAAAGTCTATTCGCAGTTTATTAAGTTTTCTGACTTGTTTTTCCTGAAAATTTTAATTCCGATGTCTCTCAAAAGAGCGGATAAAATTATTGGGGTTTCCCGGTTTACCGCTGAGGAATTAAAAAAATATTATCCGGCAAGCCGAGATAAAGTCGCCTGGATCCACAACGCTGTTTCAGAAGATTTTCTGCGCCAGGATGTTTCGCCGGAAAAAATTCTCTCGGTAAAAAAGAAATATGCTTTGCCGGACGAATATATTTTATACGTCGGCACGCTCCAGCCCAGAAAAAATATTCCAATCCTTATTGAAGCTTACGCAAAAATAAAACATAAAATTGACGCGAAACTTGTCATTGCCGGCGGCCGGGGACATAATTTTGACCCGCGCATTGACGAAACTGTTTCCAAACTTAATTTGAAAAATAATGTTTTTTTTCCGGGGTTCATCGATGAGAATGACAAGGCCGCCGTTATGAAGGGGGCGCGTGTTTTTTGTTTTCCCTCGCTCTATGAAGGCTTCGGCATTCCGATTCTGGAAGCCATGGCGGCCGGCACGCCGGTTATTGCTTCGGATATTCCTCCGCACCGGGAAATAGCCGGTGAAAGCGCGCTTTTTTTCGAGCCAAAAAGCCCCGAGAATCTGGCCGGTAAAATCCAGAAAATATTTGACAATCCTAATTTAGGCGGGATTTTGGCACAAAAGGGACAATCGCAAGCGCAAAAATTTTCCTGGGAAAAAGCGGCCTGGGGTGTGATTTGTATTTTTAACTCTCTTAGTTGACCCCGTTAGAAGTTCATTTTAAAGATAATGCCTAAGAAAAGCATTTAAGCGAAGCGGCTTCACCTTTATATTTTAGATATTAAAAAGAACTTTCCAAAACTTCTAACGGGGTTGACATCATTGTCAAATAAAAGTAAAATGTAACTATGTGTTTTTAAATAAAACGCGTTTTAATTAAAAAATAAATAATAGCAACAACATGGCCTACTTAGAACGTGAGGATTGTTCCGGTAACCAAAAAAAACCGGAAAAAAAGAAAGTTAAACTTTTTAAGCGAAAATGGTTTCGACTTTTTGCGGTGATTGCCAGCATCATTCTAATTGTCGGCGGAGTTTTCGCCTGGAAAACTGGCGGAATTCTTAATAAAATTTCCGGCGGCGGACTATTTAATAGCTTGATTCATTCTCTCCCGGGAGTAAACGACGAGCTGAAAGGGGAAAAAGACGGCCGGATAAATCTGGTGCTTTTAGGCATGCGCGGAGAAAATATCCCGGGTGGCGGAACACTGGCTGATACTATTATGATTTTAAGCATCGTTCCCAAAGAAAATAAAATTTCCATGATTTCGGTTCCGCGCGATTTGTATATTGATAATCCGGTCTGGGGAAATAAAACAAAAATCAACGCGGTCTATGCGGCTGGCGAAGAAAACGGCAAAAAACAAGGATTTGCGGAAATGGAAAAAGTTTTGAGCGATGTCACTGGAATTCCCATTGAATATGGCATAAGCATAAACTTTGAGGGCTTTAAGCAACTCATCGACGCCATTGGCGGAATTGAAATAACTTTAGACCAGCCCTTTGAAGAAGCAATGCAATTCAATGAACCGCATGTTTGCGATCCAAATGTTTTTACGGTGCCGACCGGAACATTTGAAATTAAAAAAAACAAGCGGGGGAAAATTACCGCCCAATTATCCGCTCTGCACTAATCCCAACAATGAATGCGGAGGTGATTTTAAATTGCCGGCCGGAAAACAAACGCTTACCGGCGAGCAGGCGCTTTGCTACGCGCGTTCGCGGGCAACTTCCAATGACTTTGAACGCGCCAAGAGGCAGCAGCAAATTATCCAGCTGGTTAAAGAAAAATTACTGAGCGCCGGAACCCTGACGGATTTTGGAAAATTAAACGGCATTCTTAACAGCCTGGGCGACAATGTCCGAAGCGACCTGCAGCCATGGGAAATGAAAAGATTTTATGAGCTTTATACCGGCATGCAAAACCCGCAGACTTTTCAGCGAGTTTTGGAAAATTCCGAGGAAGGATTGCTTTATAACCCGCCGCAAACCAAGGAAACCGGATACATTCTGCTTCCAATCGGCGACAATTACGATAAAATCCGCGAGATGGCCAAAAATATTTTTACTCTTCCCAAACAATCGGACATTCAACCCAAATAAATGGAGCTTTCGATCATAATCACCAGCTATAAGAATCCGGAGCTTCTCAGAGTTTGCATTGATTCGATCAAAAAAAATATCACGTCTTTCGGATTATGAAATAATCGTGGCTGACAGTGAAACTGAAGAAAAAGTAGCGCTTAATGATGGAAGAGGATTATCCGGAAATTATATTTCTGCCTTCCGCTAAAAATTTACACTTCGGAGGCGAGGTTAATGCCGGAATTGAAAAGAGCCAGGGAGAATATATTTTAATTTTAAATGACGATATTATTGTCAAAAAAGATTCGATTGGAAGTCTTTTGAATTACAGCCAAAATCATCCGGAAGCGGGAATTATCGGTCCGCAACTTCTGAATTTCAATGAAACATTCCAGCCGTCCTGCTTTCGCTTTCTTTCTCCCGTTTACTATTTTGTACCGCCGGACGATTCTGGGAAAATTGCCCTTTCGCCAAAGAACATCTGGACCGGTTTTTAATGAAAGATTTTGACCATCAGGAAAGTCCGCGAGGTTGACTGGCTGATGGGTTCAGCCATGATGATTAAAAAATCAGCCATTGAAAAAGTCGGCCTGGTTGACCAACGATTTCAAATGTATATGGAAGACACGGACTGGTGCCGAAGATTTTGGGAAAACGGATATAAAGTAATTTATTATCCGGAAGCTAAAATGTATCATTACCATCGCCGGGGATCGGCCGGCAAGGGGATGTTGAATCTGATACTTTTTAACAGATTAACCCGCCTGCATATTCAAAGCGCGATTAAATATTTTCTAAAATACGCGGGAAAAGATTTGCCCGCGCATAATTAGATGGACCCCGTTAGAGTTTTTATTAAATTTGAAACGGGATTACGCTTAATTATTTTTTTACAATTCCAATATTATTTCCTGTAATTTTGGAAAACTCTAACGGGGTGGACGAAGAAACTCTAAAACAGACACGGTCTTTGGATAATAATCGCAAATTACTGCATAAGTATTTGTTTATTTTCTTTTTTGTTTTTCTCTTAGTCGGGAGTTTTTGGCTGGGTTATTCCAGAGGAAAAAATTCCCCCGCTGATAATCGGTCCTTCCCGCTCGCTCAAACGCAAATTACCAATAAAAATTCTCCGCAAAATTCGGTTGATTTTTCGCTTTTCTGGAAAGTTTGGGATCTGCTAAAAGAAAAATATGTGGATAAAAATTCCCTGGACGCCCAAAAATTGGTTTATGGCGCCATCAGAGGAATGCTGCGCGCCACCAATGACCCGTATTCAACTTTTTTTGATCCGGCGGAAACAAAATCTTTTTCCCAAGATTTGGAAGGCAGCTTTGAAGGAATTGGCGCCGAACTGGGAATCAAAGATAATATCTTGACCGTAATTGCTCCGCTGGCCGATTCTCCGGCCGCCAAAGCGGGTTTGCGGGCCGGCGATAAAATCCTCAAAGTCGGCGACAAAACAACCGCTGACACCACCATTGATGAAGCAGTGGATCTGATCCGCGGAAAAAAAGGAACAGAGGTTAAATTGACAGTTTTGCGCCTGGGCGAGGATGGAGTCAGGGAAATTTCCATTGTCCGTGACACTATTTCCATAAAAAGCGTGGAGCTGGAATTCAAGCCTGATGGCATCGCCTATCTGAAAATAACCAAATTCGGCGACGATACTGCCAAGGAGTTTGACGCAGCTGCAAATCAAATAATTTCCCAAAGCGCCAAAGGAATTGTTTTAGATTTGCGCAACAATCCGGGCGGATTTTTGGATAAGGCCGTAAGCGTAGCCAGTCGGATGATCCCCAAGGGCGAGCTGGTTGTCAGCGAGGAAGACAACACCGGCAAAAAAGACAACTTATATACATCGGGCGGGGACAGGCTTAGCTCTTTGCCGGTGGTAGTCCTGATTAATGAGGGAAGCGCCAGCGCCTCGGAAATTTTGGCCGGAGCCCTGCGGGACAACCGCGCCGTCCAGCTCATCGGCAAGAAATCATTCGGCAAAGGCTCTGTCCAGGAACTTATTGATTTGCCGGGAAATTCCAGCGTAAAAATCACTGTGGACAAATGGATGACGCCTAATGGCGACTACATAATGGATGAGGGCATAACTCCCAATATTGAAGTGGATTTAACCCAGGAAGATTTTGACAACAACCGCGACCCGCAGCTGGACAAAGCGCTGGAAGTTATCCAACAGGAAATTTCTTCTAAAAATCAAGGGTAAAAAATAATTTGCCATATAATATTTTTCTATTATAATTAAAACCATGCAAGTCGTCCTCATCCAAGACATTAAAAATATCGGCGTAAAAGGGGACATCAAGGAAGTCTCTGATGGTTACGCGCGGAATTTTCTTTTGCCAAAAAAACTAGCCACGCCGGCGACTGAATCGGCAGTGAAGCTTGCTCTCGCCGTAAAATCCAAACAGCTTGAAGCGGAAAAAATTAACCAGGAAAAAATAAAAGAGCTGGCCAAAATTATCGCCAGCAAAAAAATTGTGATCAAGGCCAAAGAGAAAAAGGGTAAGTTGTTCGGCTCGATTACCGCTAAAAATATCGCGCGGGAACTCAAAAAAGAAAACATTGAAATTCCGGAAAAATCCATAATTTTGGAAAGCCCGCTCAAGGAAACAGGGGAGTATGAGATTAAAATCAGGCTGGATCAAGGCGTAGAAACATCTCTTATGCTGGCCATTGAAAAAGAAAAATAAAAACGTATTTTTAATCTTTTAAATAAACGAAGTCGCAGGGGAAGCGGCTTTTTGTGTGAAGTTTTATGAAGAATTCTCGAAAGTATATTTTCGTAGTCGGGGGAGTTATGAGTGGAGTCGGTAAAGGGATAACGGCAGCTTCGATTGGAGCTATTCTTAAGGCTCGCGGTTTTAGTCTTACTTCCATAAAAATTGATCCTTACATCAACGTTGATGCGGGAACGATGAATCCAACCGAGCATGGAGAAACTTTTGTGCTGGACAGCGGCCTTGAAACCGACCAAGATATGGGAAATTATGAAAGATTCCTGGACCTGACTTTGCCGCCGGAAAATTATATGACCACCGGCAGCGTTTATGAATCCGTAATCCATCGCGAAAGAAATCTGGGATACAATGGAAAATGCGTGGAGGTTGTGCCGCATATTCCACTGGAAGTTATCAACCGCATCAAAAAAGCTTCGGAAAAAGCCAAATCTGACATAACCATAGTTGAAATCGGCGGAACAGTCGGCGAATATCAAAATATTCTTTTTTTGGAAGCGGCCAGAATGATGAAAATAAAACATCCGGACGATATCCTTTTTGTGATGGTGAGCTATCTGCCCATTCCCTCAAAAGTCGGGGAAATGAAAACCAAGCCGACGCAATACGCGGTTCGAACCCTGAACAGCGCCGGTATTCAGCCAGACGTGATTATTGCCAGAAGCGAAACATTTTTGGACCAAAAAAGAAAAGAAAAGATTGCTATTTCCTGCAACGTGCCAGAACGTTATGTGATTTCCGCCCCGGACGTAGAAAGTATTTATGAGGTTCCGGTTAACTTTGAAAGAGACGACCTAAGCCGACTAATTCTTAAAAAGTTTGGACTTAAGTACAAAAAAACTGATCTCAAAAAATGGTATGATTTGGTGGAAAATATTAAACACCCGGAAAACAAAATTAAAATCGGCATCGTAGGAAAATATTTTGGCACCGGAGATTTTGTCCTTTCAGACGCCTACATCAGCGTAATTGAAGCTGTTAAGCACGCCGCTTATAAAAACAAGATTAAGCCGGAAATTGATTGGATAAACAGCGAACTGTTTGAAAAAGAACCGGAGAAATTATCTGATTTGCAAAAATATGCCGGCATCGTGATTCCAGGAGGATTTGGCAGCCGGGGAGTGGAGGGAAAAATCAAAGCCATTGAATATTGCCGCAAACATAGGCTTCCATTTTTTGGATTGTGCTATGGAATGCAATTGGCAGTTATTGAATACGCGCGCCATGTTTTAGGGCTTGCAGATGCCAATACGACTGAGATTGATCGCGAGACTAAAAATCCAGTGATTGATATTATGCCGGAACAGAAAAAGAATTTGGAGGATAAAAATTACGGCGCTACCATGCGCTTAGGCGCTTATCCAGCTGTGCTCAAAAAGGGCACATTGGCTTTCAAAGCTTATGGCAAAAACAAAATTTCCGAACGTCATCGCCATCGCTGGGAAGTTAATCCGGACTATATTGAAAAATTGGAAAAGGCCGGCTTGATTTTTTCCGGAAAATCACCCAACCGCAAACTGATGGAAATAGCCGAGCTACCACAGGGTGCGCATCCGTTTTTCCTCGGCACGCAGTTCCATCCGGAACTTAAATCTCGCCCGCTTTTTCCAAATCCGCTATTTTTAGAATTTATAAAAGCAGCCTTAAAAAAGAAATAAAAAAAATCCCCCAACATCGGGGGATTTTTTAAAAATTTTTCTATTTCACTTTTACTTTCATTTCCTCAACTGAAACGAATTTGCGCGGTTCAAGTTTCCCGGTAAACAATCTAACCTTTTTATTCACGAATCTGACCACGCCTTTTTTAAGAGCAAAGAGGGAGTCGTCTTCCGCGCGTTTTACGTTTTTACCGATGCGGAATTTCGTTCCGCGCTGGCGGACAATAATCTGCCCAACAAAAACTCTTTGACCGCCAAAAATCTTGACGCCCAGACGTTTGGAAATTGAATCCCGTCCAAGTGCTGTAGAGCCTCCGGCTTTTCTGTGTGCCATAAATTTGGCTTAAAAACTTATATTTCTAGTGACAAGTTCCATTGTAGCAAACATATGTTATAATGTCAATAATGAAAATAAAACAAAAAATCTTTGATTTTTTGAAGAATAATGAGGCTAAAATAGCCCTGGGAATAGGGCTAATTTTAGTGGCCGTAATCGCTTTTGAAGCTGGAGTTCTTAAGGGCCGGAATTGGCAGCAAAAACCGCTGGTTATCGAAAAACCAGCCATTGCCGCCGAAACTCAAAATGCCCAAAATACGCCTTCCCAGGCCTCAAATTTAGCCCCAGAAATCACTAGGACCACCGAAAGCACCATAGCGCCTCAAGGTTGTGCTTTTGTGGGGAGCAAAAATTCCAACATATACCATCTGCCAACCTGTTCCTATGCCAAGCGCATCAAGCCGGAAAATATTGTCTGTTTCAAATCCGCCGAAGATGCCGTTTCTAAGGGATATCAGCCAGATAAAAGTTGTATTAAATAGCCATTTTAATAACTATGCAAAATAAAAAAACCATTATCATCTCCCTTGGCGGGTCGCTGATTGTGCCAAACGAAATTGACTGGAAGTTTGTAAAGAATTTCAAGAAAGTCATTGAAAAATATATCCGGAAAAAATACAAGTTTATTATCATCACTGGAGGAGGGAAGACGGCCCGGAAATATATTGAGGCGGCAGCCAAAATGAACTATATCACTGACGAAGATAAAGACTGGATCGGCATCCACGCGACCAGGATGAACGCGCATTTCATCCGGACCATTTTCCGGAAATACGCGCACCCCAGAATTAACAAAAATCCGCACGGCCTTGAAGATTTTTATAATTTCAAAGAGCCGATCTTGGTCGCCGCCGGCTGGCGTCCCGGCTTTTCTACGGATTATGACGCGGTCGTGATTGCCAAATATTTCCGCCTGAAAAGCATTGTTAATTTTTCCAACATTGATTTTGTTTATAACAAAGATCCTAAAAAATTTAAAAACGCCAAAAAAATAGAAAAAATCTCCTGGAAAGATTTTCGCAAGATGGTGGGAAACAAATGGTCGCCGGGACTTAACGCGCCTTTTGATCCGATCGCATCAAAGCTGGCGCAAGTTGAAAATTTAGAAGTGTTAATCATGAACGGCAAAAATCTAAAGAATCTGGAAAATTATCTGGACGGGAAAAAGTTTAAGGGGACAATTATTTCTTCTTGACGACAAAACTTTTAGTCTGCTTGTCAATAACCTTGGCCTTTTCCGCTTCTTTGCGGGTTTCATAGGGGAGAGTGCCTAAAATATTCCTAAGCGCTATGCCGTCAACTTTGAGAACATCTTCCCATTTGTCCAGTGGCTCCAAAATAGCTTTCAATTTTTCCGTGTCATATTTGTAAGTCTTGCGCAGCATCTGGGCGATAATGCCGTTTTCGGAAAATACCCGGTCCACGCCTTCTTGCTCCATATACAAAGAGATGTCCTCCTGCAGTTTGGCCAGCCGGTCTTTGGTTATGTTCACGGCCGATTTGAGCTCAATATATTCGGCAATAGATTTATTTATTTCCTCCGTATCAATCCGGCGCAATTCTTTGAATTTATGCTTCCACATCGGGCAGAGATTTTGATAGCCGCACCAATCGCAAAGAGGGGAGACGGCCGGTTCGAATTTTCCCGCTTCAATAATCTTGATCGTATCTAAAAATAATTGCTCGCTTTTTTTGAGCTGCTCGAGCGTTCGCGCAGAAATTAGTTTCACTCCGTGTTTGAGATAATATAAGCTGACTTTTACTTTATCCAGATTTTCTGTTTCTTTTGGATAGCGAGTTAAAAAAGCTTTGAGATAAACCGAAAGCTGTAGATCATTGTCAACCTTTTCCTGCGACGGCATTTTTTTAGTTGTCTTGTAATCAATAATTTCATAGCCGTCATCCGTTTTGTCAATTCTGTCAATAATGCCGGAAACTATATGCTTGTTTTCCGTCTCGCCAATTTAATCTGAAATCTTGATTCAAGGTCAATAATATTAAAATTTTTAGGATCGTTTTTTTGGTAGTATTCCTGAATAATTTTTATTCCCTGTGAAAACGCGGCGCGTTCTTCCTGCTCCGAATCAAACACGGCCGGATTCCATGAATTGGTAAAATGCTCCATGGCTTGCTCGAGAGTGGGGGAAAGAATTCCCGGAGTATGGATAAATTTCATCGTATCATGGATAGTGGAGCCAAAAACCGCCTCCTTGGATTTGGGAGTTTTGATTCTGTCGATTTCCTGAAATTTATATTTGAGCGGACAGCTTTGATAGGTATCCAAAGCTGAATATGAAATACGCATATGTATTAGTATATAGCATCTTGTTTTTTGTATCCAGTATAGTAAACTTATTAATATATGAAGAGGATATATCTTGATTATGCCGCCACAACTCCGGTTGATCCGGCTGTTTTTGCCGCTATGAAGCCCTATTTTTCGCATTTTTTCGGCAATGCTATGTCGATCCACAGCTTTGGCCAAGCCGCCCAAAAAGCCGTTGACAAAGCGCGGGCGCAGGCGGGCGAGTTTTTTCATTGCCAGCCGCATGAAATAATTTTTACCTCCGGCGCCACCGAGAGCAATAATCTGGCTATTAAGGGCGTTGTAAAGTCATATTATTCAAAATTCACGAAAAAGCCGCATATCATAACAACCGCTTTTGAACATCCTTGCGTACTGAACGCTTGTAAATCGCTAGAAAAAGAAAACCTGGCCGAAGTGACATATATCAAGCCCGATAAAAACGGGCTGATCAAAATAGGAGACATTAAAAAATCTATCAAGCCCAATACGATTTTAATTTCGGTTATGTATGTTAATAATGAAATCGGCACCGTGCAACCGATCGCCGAAATTGGCCGACTGATTAAAAAAATTAATTTTAAAATTCATCCGCCGCGGCGGACGGAATTTAAAATTATCTTTCACACTGACGCGACGCAGGCGGTTAATTATTTTGACTGCAATGTGGAAAAATTGGGCGCTGACCTGCTTTCTATGTCCGCTCATAAAATTTATGGTCCAAAAGGCGTCGGCGCATTGTATATACGAAAAAGTACTCCCATAAAAAAAATTCAGGATGGGGGAGACCAGGAATATAAAATGCGGGCCGGCACTCATAATGTTCCGGGGATAGTCGGGCTCGGGGAAGCGGTCGCCCAAATCAAAAATCAAAAATCAAAAATCAAAAATATTGCGTCGCTTCGCGATTATCTCATTAAAAGAATTTTGAAAGAAATTTCCGGATCACACCTAAACGGTTCGCATAAAAAAAGATCTCCTGCCAACGCCAACTTTAGATTTGATAATATAGAAGGGGAGGGGCTGATTCTTTCTCTGGATATGGAAGGCATTGCCGGCTCCACCGGCTCAGCCTGTTCGTCTGGCGCCCTTTCTCCATCGCATGTCCTAATGTCACTGGGTCTCCGGCCCGAGCAGATCCACGGTTCTCTGCGGCTCACGCTGGGCAAAAACACAACCAAAAAGGAGATTGACCGGGCTGTTTCCCGGATAAAAGAAACTGTCACTCGATTGCGAAAAATATCCGGCAATGTTTTAAATGAATTTAAATAGCGCTAAAATAGTTAATAACCGCAAAATATTATGACTTATTCAAAAAAAGTTTTAGAACATTTTCTTCATCCTCATAATCAGGGCGTGATAAAAAAACCGGATGGCGTCGGCGTAGTTGGCAATCCGGTCTGCGGAGATCTTATGAAGATTTATATCCGGGTGGGAAAGAATAAAAAAAAAGAAGAGGTAATTGAAGATATAAAATTTGAAACGTTGGGCTGCGCCGCGGCCATTGCCACATCTTCCATGGTCTCCGATTTGGCGATAGGAAAGTCTTTGAAGGCCGCCGCAAAAATATCCAAAAAGGACGTAGCTGAAGCGCTTAAGGGTTTGCCTCCGGTGAAGATGCACTGTTCCAATTTAGCCGAAGAAGCGCTAAAAGCTGCCATTAAAGATTACTTATCCAAAAAAATCAGCCGATAATTTTTTGTAATTTAATTTTATGCCGTTTCGCAATACTCCAGTACTAAATTATCCGGTTGGAAATTTCAAAAATATAAGTTTGCCGTTTGCCGAGCCAAGTAGTTATGACAAAAAATATTGGGGGATACATTTAGGAGTTGATCTAGACATCCCAGAGGACACAAAAGTTTTTTCCGCCGGCAGGGGAGTCGTTGTTTATTCCAAATTGCACCCGGGTGAATTTTTTCCCGACGGCAAGATTGCGCAAAGAAATTGGGGCGGAATTATCATTATCGCTCATAAAAATCCAGCTACTAAAAAAAATTTTTATTCTTTATACGGACACCTTGGAAGAAGGTATGTGAAAAAAGGAGACCGGGTGGAATTAGGGGAGCTTATAGGAGCTTGCGGTAAAGCAATGAGCGAATCGAACGGAATATGGGAACGGGAGCATTTGCACTTCGCAATTTTCCGCGGCCGGTTTCGCGGACGAGTTCTGCCGGGATATCACAATGAAAAAGAAAAAAGGACCCGCTTGGAAGATTGGACGGATCCCATGGAATTTGTAAAAAATTATAATACCAGCACCCGCAGAGGATAGGGCTTGAAAAGGCCTTGTTTTTTAGATATTAAGAGGGTCGCACAATGTAGGTTGTACGACATTATGTATTGTAAGCTTTGTTTGATATTTAAAATACGTCCAGTTTATTATTGATAAATAATCATACTATCAATCGAAGTTCCACTGTTCGTGCCTAATTTTCCAACTAAAGCACGAGAAGTTCCCAAATAAAGATTGGCTCCAAAGTATGGATCATGAACTATGTAGCGCGAGTTAATATCGTTATTATTTTTATTATAATGATGAATAACCACAAAGTGCCCCGCAGTACTCCCCTTCCTTATTTATGAACAATAACGACTTTTCCATTTTTTAATTGGCCATCAACTATTGTGCTATTAAAAGCAAGTTTTTTCCAGCCAGCCGGCCAATAAATAAGCGCTTGACTGGTAAAATCCGCGCTCGACAAAACAGTTTGTGGCGTGTAATTTTTTCCATTAAACTGGTATGCCATGGCAACTGAGGTTACCGCACATCCGAAATCCTTCATTAAATATTTAGTTCCTCCAATTTTTTTATTCGCCCATCTGCTGTCCCATTGCAGATAAAAATGATTATAATCCCAATATTTTTTATCTGGTTGTTTATAAGAACTGACACTTTCAACAACTTCATTAAGATTGCTTGCAGTGCCAAAATCAAAAAGTTCTAATTTTTGCTGCTTCGACTCTGGCCAGTAGCTGCTGATATTTGGCTTCTTCTCCCTGAGTCTGCGTAAGCAGTGATTGCTTTTGATTTTCAGTATATTGCAAATTTAAATTCTTGTCTTCCAGTTCCTGTTTTAATTTTTCACTTTCCTGTTTTTTCTGCTCCAAATCATTTTGCTCACTTTCCAGTTCTGCCTTAGCTTTTTGAATATCATCCAAAATTTCATTAACTTTTGTGCTGGTTTGCTGCAAATAATCCGCCTGATTAAGTATCGCGGAGAAATCGCGGTTTATAAGAACCAGATCCAAAACGCCTTGCTGATAATATTCATAATACGACTGCATCATCCCAATAAGCATCAGCCGTTGGTAGCTTATTAAATCCTCTTTATAACTAATGTCTCTTTCCAGATCGCTGATTTTTGCCGCTAATTCCTCAGCCTGGCTTTTTGTACTAATAAGTTCCGACTGAGTTCTCGCCTGTTCCGTATCAATAAGGGTCATCAGTTTTTGCAAAGTATTTCCCTGCTTGCTTTTCATCTCAACAATATCGCAATATGTCTTCATCGCTTTGTCTTTTTTTTCACATTCGTCTTTATTGTTTCCTTCCAGCTGATCGCAATTTATATCCGCCACCGAACTGTTTTTGAGATATTTATCACAATCAAAAACTTCTGCTTTACTATTTTTAAAATTAAAAAACCGCAATCCAAAAATTGCCACAATTAAAAACAGCTGAAAAACAAGGACTATTCGGCTATTTTTTATTTTTGTCAACATAAAAAGCCCTTTCTATTGCCAGTATAGCACAAATTGAGGACTTTCGCTATTTTGCTTTATCTAAAGCCTTTTTAACTCTGTTTAGTGCTTCGGTTTTTCCCAGCACCCAAGCCACTTCAAATGGCGATGGTGACTTTTGCTCACCAGTAAGCGCCGCTCGCAACGGCCAGAGCAATTCTCCGCGCTTATTTCGCCGGCGGACTTCAAGTAATATTTTTTCTAAATTTTCCTTTGTCCAATCCGAATCTGAAATATTTTCCAAAATATTTTTAGATTTTTCCAGATTATTTTTCAAATCTTCATCAGTCATATTCTTCCATCTTAATAATTCTTTGTCATATTTAATATCTTCAAAAAAGAACTTGTTGCTCTCCCCTACTCCGGAAAAATTCACCAGTCTTTCCTGTTCGATCGTTAAAACTTTTTTTATATATTCCTCCTTATCCTTCATGTTCCATGTTCCATGATCCATGTTCCATGATATGTAAAAATCTTTCTGTTCTAAAAATTCTTTTGATAATTCGTAAAGTTCACCGATGGATAATTTTTTAATATATTGCGCGTTCAGCCAATCAAGTTTTTGAAGATCAAAAACCGCGCCGGCCTTGTGGACTTTTTTGAGATCAAAATTTTTAATCAATTCTTCCATGGAAAAAATTTCCCGCGTACTCCCCTCTCCGGGATTCCAGCCAAGCATGGCCACAAAATTTATAATCGCTTCTTTTAAATATCCCTTGTGAATATAATCTTCCACGGCTACATCGCCCTGCCGTTTGGAAAGTTTTGTACGATCAATATTAAAAAGCAGCGGTAAATGCGCGAACAGCGGAATTTCCCAGCCAAAATCTTGATACAACTGGATGTATTTTGGCGTGCTGGAAATATACTCCTCGCCGCGGATAATATGGCTTATTTCCATCAAATGGTCGTCAATAACATTGGCAAAATTATAAGTTGGATAGCCGTCGGACTTAAGAAGCACCTGGTCGTCAAGTAATTTATTTTCAAAAATCACTTTTCCCCTGACAATATCTTCAAATTCCGTTGTCCCCTTGGTGTTTATTTTTTGGCGGATGACAAATTTTTCACCTGACTTTATTTTTTCCGCAATTTCTTCTTTTGATAAATTTAAACAAGTACGGTCATACATCGGCGCCTGCTTTTTTCCCGCCTGCTCCGCGCGCATTTTTTCCAGGCGCTCCGGCGTGCAAAAACAATAATAGGCCTGGCCTTTCGCCACCAGTTCCTCCGCATATTTTTTATAGATGTCCAGCCGCTCCGATTGAATATACTGGCCAAAATCACCCCTTTGGATAACTTTTCCTTTTTCAATATAAACACCTTCAGAATACTCAAAACCGGCCCAATCCATTATTTGGATTAGTTTTTCCAGCGCGTCTTGCACATAGCGTTTCTGATCCGTGTCCTCAATGCGCAAAATAAAAGTCCCTTTCTTTTGTTTGGCAAAAAGATAGGTATACAGTGCCGTCCGGAAATTCCCGACATGCATATAGCCCGTCGGCGACGGCGCAAATCTAACGCGGATTTTTTTATCCATAAAATTTTAAAATTATTTTCGGGAGGCGATCAACTGGTCGCCTCCCGGAAAAAGTGTTTATCTGCAACCGTGGCAGCTTGAGCATTGCCGGCAAGATTTTTTAAAATCTTTTTTAATCACATCGAACATGAAATTCATATTTGTTTCTTTCTCGATTACTGGCTTTTGATAGTCCTTCTTTTTCATAACCAACCTCCTTTCTGCCAGCACCAGTAACTGGCATGATATATAAACTTATACGATATTACTATTCAGCTTCTTTCTCCTCTTTTTCTTTCCGAATTAATTTCCAATGAATCAAAAGTATCGGCAAGGCGATTATAATCATCGTTATCGCGTCAATGATTTTGTTCTGCCGGGCCGGCACGATGCATTTGTCTCCTGACTGGTTTTCTTTCCAATTTTCGTAGTCCTTAAGAAGTTCGTCAATTTGTGTCTTTTGGGCCTCGGTCGCGCCTTCCTTGGAAATTACTGCTCCTATTGGCGGCGGATTATTGCATTCATAATAGCTCTTCTTCTCCGCCTCCGGAAAAATAGAGTACTTGAGTCCCATATTCAGCATTGTTCCCGTTCCAATGGCGACAAACAGCAAACTGATAGCCGCGACGAGATAAAGATAGATGGTTTTAATTAGCTTGGCCTTTGTTGTCATACCCGGTAGTAGAATTTCGACATTTGTAATAATTTACATACGTAGAAATTTAATTAATATTTAAATATTTACTAAAATAAATGACGCTATGCTTTTGGACTTTTTAGAAAAGTCAGTCGAAATTTCACTACCGGGCATATGTTTAACTCAAAATTATTTTTATTGGAAAAATCACAACGGCGTTGAAAATTCTTTTTATCCTGTATCTGGGCTCTAAAATAAGCCGAAAAAGCCATTCAAGTCCGAGTTGGCGCATCCATCGGGGCGCTCTTTTTATTTTTCCGGTAAGATAATCAAAACTTCCGCCCACACCCATGATCAGTCTTATTTTACCATTTTCCTGACTTTTTAGCGAATGCAGGAATTTCTCCTGAAAAGGCGCGCCGAGAGAACAAAAAACAATCTCGTGATTAATTGCTAACTTGGAAACTTTGTTTCCAATTGGAAACAAAGTTTCCAAGTTAATGCCGTCTATTTTTATGTTTTGATATTTCTTCTTTACTGCTTCCGCTGTTTCTTCCCAAGCGCTTAGGCCGTTTTTATCGGCTACTAAATATACCCCCAATCCCCTATTACCCGCTCCTTTCAAAATTTCTTCCATCAAATCAGCGCCGGCTATCCGGTATTTTAAATTCTTTCCATATCGCCAAAAAGCGAACTTTATTCCAACGCCGTCTGCAATATTTAAATCACAGTTGTTTAAAATATTTTTAAACTCATCATCTTTTTGCGCCTCCAAAATAAACTCCGGGTTTATGGTCGCGATTTGGCACATTTTATCGCTAGCCAAAAAACTTTCTATTTTTTCAAGAATTTCTTTTTTTTCAAAATTATCAACCCTGACGTCTAAAATTTTCATGTTATGCCTGCTACCGTAATAAGTATTACGGTAGTGGTTTTATCTTGATTTTATTTGAGCGGACATGACTCAATAATTGTATATTCCTGCCCCTTATTTTCAAATTTACTGGCCATAATGTCCGCCGATTCAACGGAAACAATCAAATTATAATTCTCCAAAATCTCCGGCTTTGGCGCGAGCGCTTCCCACTTGCGCCCGCGAATCCTGCCCAAGGTGATGTGCGGTCGAAAAGACTTTTTGCTGGAAATATACATTCCTAGGGCTTTTTCTATTTTTTCATGCAAACTTCTTAAATTTTCATCGGCTCGGCCGCTAAGCCAGATTATTTTTGGACTCTTCGCGTCTGGGCCAAGCCCGATCGTCTCAAATTCCAAATCAAAAATTTCAACATTTTCTACCGCCCCGCGGACTTTTTCGCAAATTTCAATCATAATTTCATCCGCAACGTGCCCCAAAAAAACCAGGGTAATATGCAGATTTGCCTCTTTAATCCACTTTACCGGCAAATCTTGCCATTTTTCGGTGGCCCGGATAAGCCTTTTTTTGTCCCTGTCGGCTAAATTTATACTGATAAAAATTTTGCGTTTCATATCCCTAGATTAGCCCATTTTTGGCATATTTTCAAGGCGGTGAAAAGTAATCCCTGTTATGTATGGCAAAACTTTGTTAAACTAAAGCCATGCGAAAATTTCTCTCAAAAATTATCATCAATGTCGCCCCCATAACCCGCCTTCCTCTTTCCGGAAGCCAGTCGTTTTCGTATTTGCATGACCAAAAACTTTCTCCGGGAACACTGGTTTCCATTCCCCTTTTTAAAAGAAATGTTGAGGGCATAGTGCTGGACAATAGAAATGATTTCCGCCGTTTTGGAAATATCCAGCTTAAAAAAATAGAAAAAGTTTTGGAAGAAAATTTTTTAGACAAAAAGCAACTGGAACTCGCCCAATTTATTTCAGATTACTATCTCTCCCCTCTTGGAGTTGTCCTAAAATCCTTTCTTCCAAAGAGAGTTAAACAAAAACACAAAATACAAAACACAAATATTCACAAACAAAACACAAAAAATATCAAACTAACTAAAGAACAAACTAGTGCAGTTGATATAATTGCAAAAAAAATAAATTTAAAATTCAAAATTCAAAATTCAAAATTTCTGCTTTATGGTCCTTCCGGATCCGGCAAAACTGAGGTTTATATACACGCGATCAAAAAACTGAAAGAAAAAAACAAGGACGCACAGTTTTTAATACTTCTGCCAGAATTGACATTGACCCCGCAGGCAATTGAAAGATACGGCGCGCATTTTAAGCCGGAAGAAATTGCAGTAATCCACAGTAAAATATCCAAAGGCGAGCTTTGCGAAAACTGGCGAAAGATAAAATCCGGCGAGGCAAAAATAATCATCGGTACCCGCATGGCTGTTTTCGCGCCTTTTCAGAATCTTAAACTGATAGTTATTGACGAAGAGCAGGATGCCTCTTTCAAACAATGGGATATGAATCCGCGTTATGACGCGCGGAAAGTGGCGGAAAAACTGGCTGAAATCCACAAGGCCAAAATTATACGCGGGTCAGCCACGCCAAGCATTGAATGCTTATTATAATGCCCAAAAAAATAAATATCAACTTTTAAAATTACCTGAATTAAATCAGCAAATAACAAACTCCAAACAAATTTCAAATTTCAAATTTCAAATTTCAAATTCTATTATTGAGTTGGTTGATATGAAAAAAGAACGCTGGATTCAGAAACTATTCCACAATTAGTAAAAAACTGCAGTCGGAAATCGCCTACGCGCTCAAAAATAAACTGCAGACGATCTTATTCGTAAACCGCCAGGGAATGAGCGCTTTTTCCGTTTGCGCCGATTGCAAGACAGTTTTAAAATGCCCGCGCTGCGACCGCGCGCTGGTTTATGAAAACTCCGGAATTTATCGTTGCGTTCATTGCACCTACAAAACATCCATCACTCCGCAGTGCCCGAATTGCAAAGGCATTAGTTTCCAAAATATCGGCCTTGGAACTCAAAAAATTGAAAGAGAAATTGCCGGCTTGTTTCCGGAAGCCAGAACTTGCCCGCGCCGACAGCCAGTCCATGCAAGGCAAAGATGCGCAGGAAAACTTATACCGGAAATTTATGAATCAAGAGATTGATATTTTAATTGGCACCCAGATGATTTCCAAAGGCTGGGATTTGCCAAGCTTGGCGCTCATTGGTATTATAGATGGAGACAATATGCTGTCTTTGCCAGACTTTTCAACTGCCGAACGGGCTTTTCAGCTAATTTTACAGGTTGCCGGAAGAACGAGCCGCCCAGGCGCCAAATTTCCAGGGATTGTTCTTATTCAAACTTTTGCGCCGGAACAAAAATTTTTCAAATTAGTTGCGGAAAAAAATCTGGAAGAATTTTACGCGAAAGAAATTGAAGAAAGAAAAAACCTCTGCCTCCCGCCGTTTGGAAAATTAATTAAACTGATTTTTCAGAATTTCAACCTTAAAAAAACAGATATTGAAACAAAAAGAATTTACAAACTCTTAAAGGAAACTGCCATAAAAAATATAACGCTGTCAGAACCCCAGGATGCTTTTATTTCAAAAATAAGAGGCCGCTTCCGAAAGCAAATCCTTCTGAAAATAACAGGGAATATCCCCGAAAATTTTAAAGAAATATTGAAATCCTTGCCAAACGGCTGGATTATTGATGTGGATCCGATAACAATTTTATAATTATGCCTATTTTGCCCATAATAACATACCCAAATCCTATTTTAGAAAAGAAAACATCTAAAATTAAGGATATAAAAAGCCCGGAAATTAAGGAGCTTGTTTTTAATATGCTGGAAATCTTGGAAGCTAACAAAGGCCTGGGACTGGCGGCCAACCAGGTAGGAAAGTCTTTGCGCTTATGCGTCATAAAATTCGAAGGCAAAACATACATTTTAATCAACCCTGAAATATAAATCGAAGTCCTGGAAAAAAGTCATCTTTGAAGAAGGCTGTCTTTCTTTCCCGGGATTGTTTTTTCCGGTCAAAAGACACGCGAAAGTAACCGCCAAGGCGCAAGATCGCAAAGGAAATAAAATTATTATAAAAGCGGATGGATTGCTTTCCCGGGTGCTGCAGCACGAAATTGATCATCTGGACGGCATTCTTTTCACCTCGCGCAAAGCTAAGATTGAAAAAAAATGGCAAATGATCCGTCAAAATTGAAAACGATTTTTATGGGAACTCCGGAATTCGCCGAAAGAATTTTATCCGCGCTTATCAGCGAAAAATATAATATTATTTCCGTCTATACCCAGCCGGATAAAAAAGTCGGACGAAAACAAGCAAGTGAAAAAAGTCCTGTCAGAATTAGCGCTGAAAAAAATGGCATCGCTGTTTTCACGCCCAGCCGTCTTGATTCTGCCGCTATTTCGGAAATAAAAAAACAAAAACCGGATATCATTGTTGTCGCCGCTTACGGCAAAATTCTGCCCGAGGCTGTTCTGAAGCTGCCCGTCTTTGGCGCCATTAATGTTCACGCTTCGCTTCTTCCTAAATACCGGGGCGCTTCCCCTATTCAAAACGCCATTCTAAACGGAGAAATGGAAACAGGATCAACTATCATGTTGATGGATGAAGGAATTGATACGGGCGATATTTTGAGCCAGCGCCCGGTTCAAATCGGGAAAGATGAAACAGGTTTTGAATTATCTGAAAGATTGGCAGAAATTTCGGCCGATTTGCTTCTGAAAACAATTCCGCTTTGGGTTGAAAAAAAAATCACACCGCAAAAACAGAGCGGATTTAAGGCCAGTTTCTGCCAAATAATAAACAGGGAAGACGGAAAAATTGATTGGAATGATTCCGCGCTTAATATTTACAACCGTTTTCGCGCTCTTTATCCCTGGCCGGGCATTTTTTCCGCTTGGGAGCGCAGTGGAAAATCAATCCGAATTAAACTTAATAAAATAAGCCTGCCCGCATCGCTACGCGAGGCATTGCAGGCGGGTGTGCCTAAAGAAAAAAATAAGGCTACAAAAGGAGAAGTTATTAGAATCGGAGAAAAAATCGGCGTGGCAACTTCTCGCGGTTTTGTTATACTGGAGACAGTCCAGTTGGAGGGCAAACCAGAAACAAAAATTGCAGCCTTTCTTAATGGCCACCCTGACTTTATCGGATCGTTTTAAAATAGAATTTGAAAAAAATTTATGCGGCAACAAGAAAACAAACAAAACGCCATCGCCCTGATTGTCGGTTTTGGGCTGATAATTTTAATTGCAGTATTTACCATATTTAAGCCTTTTTCCAATACGGCGAATAACCAGCAAAATAATTCTTCTCAATTACAATCAGATTCATCTTCTGCCAAACAAATTTCCAGCGAAGATCTGTTCAAAAAAATCCAAGCCAAAGAGCCTGTAAATATAATCGATGTCAGAAGCAGCGACGAATTCCAAAAAGAACACATTCTTGATTCCCAAAATATTCCGGCGGATAATTTTTTGGCCAATCTTGAGGGCTTAGATAAAAATAAGAATTATGTGATTGTTGACGACGGCAATGAAAACATCAGCGCAATTCTGGCCACCAATTTGGCGCAGAAAGAATTTAAAAATGTCTATTATTTAACCGGCGGTTTTTTGAGTTGGAAAAACAAGCTCAGCCCGACAATTTCTGCCGGCGATCCTAATTCATTCACTGATCAATCTAAGGTTAATTATCTTGCGAGCGACCAGCTGAAAGAAATGACACAGACCGAAAATAATTTATATATTATTGATGTCCGTAAAAGCGACGCTTACGCCCAAGGACATCTGAAAAGCGCGGTTAATATTTTTCTTGATGATCTGGAAAAAAGAAGGCGGGAAATTCCGCTGGGCAAAAAAATTATAATTTACGATACGGACGGACTTTGGGCTTTTCAAGGAGCGGTGAGACTTTTTGATATGAACGTTCTGAATGTCTACGCCCTTTCCGACGGCTTCAATGCCTGGACGCAAAAGGGATTTGAGGTGATAAAATAAAAATACCGCCGAAGATATTTATTTATTCGGTAAACTTGCCTGTTCACCCCTGGAAATATAAATAAAGAGAAAAAGAGCTTGGGTGGCCAAAAATTTCAAAATTTCCTGATTATTGACGTTTTCCGCTTCCAGTTCATTGTATTCTTCAACAATAAGATATCCCTTAACATTATCAATCTGCTTAAATGAAGCGGCCACCAGATAGCCATTTTTCTTTCTTATATTGACATTATCCCCCATTTCTGCGAGTTCCGAATTTTTTATTTTATTGCAACCATCGCCGGTGATTATTTCTTTTCTCGTTCGCCGGCTTTTCATATCCACGAACCGTAAATGGGAAAATTTTGCCCTCATCAGCGAATTGGCCGCGTCAATAATCGTATGGTAAATTTCTTTTTCTTTATTTTTATTAATGGCCGACCGGTCGGAAAGTCCCAGTCCGACCTGCATCAGGATATCCATCTTGCGATTGACTTCCCCGATATAACTGTACGAATCAACCAAGTCTTTGGCTGTTTGCCTGAGCCGTTTTTGGCTTTTTACCTTTTCTTCTTTTTGGATAAAAAGCTGGTGTTCTTTAAAAATAAAAATTAAAAAGCCGGCCATTCCAAGCAGAAAAATCAAGAGTTCTTCCAGGCGGGTTTCCGTCAAAAAATACAAATTCGTGCGGACTACATCCGGAACTAGAACTGCCAGGATAAAAATAATCAAATAAAACCAATACATATTTTTCTCTAGAAATTATCCCCGTTGTCCGTCGTCTCTTTTTGAGAAAATAAAAATGTAAAGTATTTCCAAAATTGCCAGCGTATTTAAAACGAGCATTAATATAAACCACACTTTTTGTCCCCTGCGGGCCGCTTTCCAAAGCGCCGCACCCTTCCAGGGAATTGTCCAGATCACAGCTAAAATGAGCGGCAGTGCCAGATTTTTTTCCATTTTTTCTTGCCCCGTTAACCCCGTTAAATTTCCACGGAGTGGAACCTATTTAACAGGGGTGAAATTCCGTTTCGAAATATTTAACAGGGGTGTTTTACAAAATTATTATATTGTCTCTATTATAACATATTTCAAAAATGACCTCTAGAGAGCCTTTCTTATGGCCTCTTTAAAAACTTCCAGCCTTTCCCAGTCATGCACGGAAACAGCCAGCGCGTCTCTGTTTATTTTTTTCAATTCTTTGAGTTTCTCTTTAATCAAATCCTGATTCAGAAGATCACTTTTTGTGAGCAGTAAAATTTCCTTTTTGGCGGAAAGTTCCGGATTGTAATTTCCCAATTCCCGGCGGATAATTTCATAATCCTTTTCAAGATTCTCTGATTCACAGGAAAGACAATGCACTAAAACACTTGTCCGCTGAATATGCTTCAAAAATTTTATGCCCAATCCTTTGCCTCGCGATGCCCCTTCAATCAGCCCGGGAATATCCGCGATAATCAAATTATCCATTACCCCCAGATTGGGTTCCAAAGTCGTGAAAGAATAATTAGCCACTTTCGCGTTGGCATTAGTCAGTTCATTCAAAAGGCTTGACTTTCCCGCGTTGGGCAGCCCGATGAGGCCGATGTCTGCGATCAGGCGCAATTCCAAAAAAAACGCGAATTCTTCTCCCAGCTTGCCCTCTTCATATTCTTCCGGACTGGTATTTTTGGCCGAGCGGAAATAAAAATTGCCCCGGCCGCCGATTCCACCTTCCCCTACCATAACTTTTTGTCCGACTTTGGTAATATCAATATCTTTTCCGGTATCCAGATTATGCAGCACGGAACCGATCGGGATCGTGAGCAGCAAATCCCTGCCGGCATGCCCGGAGGATTTGTCTTTTTTTCCATTTTTGCCGTCGCCGGCATAGTAATCCTTTTTGTGTTTGTATTTATTGAGCGCGGTTAAATCGGAGACGCCTTCAAAATAAACGTTTCCGCCGTTTCCGCCGCGGCCCCCGGTCGGTCCGAGACTCATCATGATTTTATCAAAAGCCACGACGCCATCGCCGCCTTTCCCCGCGTGGATTTTAATTTTTACTTCATCGGTCAGCGCCATGTTTAATTCCCAAATTATTTAAAAAATCTTTCAATTCCTCCCCCTTCATTTCTCTTTTTTGCCCGGCCGGCAGTGAGCCCAACTCCACATTCATAATCCGCGTCCTTTTCAGATCTACCGCTTCAAAACCGAAATTCGTGCACATGCGCCGGATTTGGTGTTTTTTGCCTTCAGTCAGAATTATCCGGAAAGTTTTTTCACTGGTTTTTTTAATTTGGCAAGGTTTGGTTTTAAAATCTTCAAGCTGTATTCCGCCACCAGCAATTTTCAAAAAAATATTGGTGACCAGCTTGTTGGCTTTTACGATATATTCTTTTTCATGTTCAAAAGCGGGATTCAAAAGTTTGTCGGTTATTCTCCCGTCATTCGTCAGAATAATCAAGCCATGGGATTTTTTGTCCAAGCGCCCGACCGGAAAAACATCCTCGGGAAGCCCGGCGATTTTTTTAATTTCCGTCTGCCCCGCTTCCGGCGTATGCGTTACAATACCGATCGGCTTGTTGTAAGCGAAATATAAATATTTTTTCAGTTTATTTTTCGTCTCGGTATCCACATCCACCTTGTCGCCCTCATTGACTTTCTCGCCGAGTTTTGCAATCTTGCCATTTATTTTAACAATTTTTTTCATAATCAAATCATCCGCTTCCCGGCGGCTGCAATAATTATTCATCGCCAAATAGCGATTAATGCGGATGGGGTAAGTTATTTTTTCCATGTTGGGGAGGAGGGATTCGAACCCCCGCATGCATGGACTCCCGCATAAAGTTCCGAGACTTGGATTCGAACCAAGATTAGCAGGACCAGAACCTGCCGTCCTACCGTTAGACGATCTCGGAACTTTAGGCGGGACAGGCGCCACCTCGTGCCTTATTTACCCCACACCAAACTTCGCTTTGGTGCGGGGCCGCTTGGCTACTCCCCAATACTTTTGAAGCTGTCCTTCATCTTACCGTAAAACCGGTATAAAATCAATGGATGTAAAAAACAGTGCCTAGCACGCTGTTTTTTATTGCTTAAACTATTACTTAACCAGTTACTGAACAAGAAAACCCTCCTTGATTGAAGCTTCGCCTATAATTAATCGATTTTATCGATAATCTATAGGTTCTTTGCTCCATTGCAAAAGGAGGGGTTTTTATTGTGCGGAAAGAATTTATATTTTAAGGTGCTTGCGCATAGCGATCCAGCTTCCGGCTATTCCCAAAAACGATCCGACAGCAACCTGAATGCCGAAAATCTTCCAAAAATGCGCCAGATAGAAAGCGACCAGATTTTCCGAGGGTATCACCGAAGAAACGTAGGGAGTTATAAATTTGAGCGTAGCAAAAAGGATCGCCATAGAAACCAACGACGCCGCCAGGCCGTAGATAATTCCCTCAAAAGCAAAGGGCAGGCGGATATAGGAATTTGACGCTCCCACCAGCCGCATAATTTCAATTTCATGGCGGTGGGTATAAATGGTAATCCGGATGGTATTGAAAATTACCAGAATGGCAATGGCCGCGAAAATCAAGCTTAGAATGATTCCGGTTTTGCGGATGGCCGCAATGATGCTGTTGAGTTTTTCAATTATCTCCTTATTTTTTCCGTAATTTATCCGGCCGATATCTTCCTTAAAATCGGATTTATTTATGTAATCAACGACACCCTGATACTGGTCGGCATTATTCGCCTTGACCACCAGCGAGGCCTGCAGGGGGTTTTCTCCAATTTCCTGAAGCGACTGCATAATAACCGGCTCGTTGGCGTTGTTCCTTTTAAAATCCTCAAGCGCCTGTTCTTTGGAAACATAATCCACAGACTTCACCGCCGTATAATTTTTGAGATATTTTTCCATTTCCGTGATTTTTCCTTCCGCCACGTCCGGCTTGAAATAAATGCTGATATTGACTTTTTCCTGGACATTTTTAAGAACGCCGTCTACCGTAAGCGTCACCACATAAATCACGCTGACCACGTAAAGAGAAAGAATAAGAATGCTCACTGTCGCCAGGCTTAGCCAGCCGTTCCGCAAAAAGTTCGTCAGCGCTTCTTTAAATGTTCTTTTTATTGTCAAAAACATAGTGAAAAAAGATTAAAAAAATTACATTTTATATTTGCTCTTAGCCAAATCTCCGACAATTTTCCCTTTGTCCAAAAAAATCACCCGCCGGGAGGCCTTGTTGACAATTTCTTTATCGTGGCTCGCCAAAAGAACCGTAGTTCCCAGTTCATTTATTTTAAGCAGAAGTTCCACAATTTCCACCGAAGACGCGGAATCCAGATTTCCTGTCGGCTCATCGGCCAAAATTACAATCGGCTTGTGGATAAGCGCCCGCGCCAGCGCCACTTTTTGCTGCTCGCCGCCGCTCAATTGTTTGGGAAATTTTTCCATTTTTTCGCCAAGCCCCACAATATCCAGAATCTGCGGAACGCTTTCTTTAATTTCCAAGGCTGGAGCTCCACAAACTTCCAGGGCATAAGCCACATTTTCAAAAACAGTTTTTTTACCAAGCAATTTAAAGTCCTGAAAAACAGTTCCGATATTTCTGCGATGAAGCGGGATACTGCTTCTTTTTATTTTATCCAGCGGATTGCCATCAAAAAAGACAGTACCTGTAGTTGGTATTTCTTCCGCGGAAATAAGCTTCAGGATTGTTGATTTTCCAGCCCCGCTGGGCCCGACAAAAGAAACAAACTCGCCTTCTTTGATCTTGAAACTGACGTCAGTGAGCGCCAAAGAATTATCCTTGAAAATTTTAGAAACATTATCAAACTCAATAATCACTCCGCTGCCATCCTTGGAATCCGCGATTTCCTTTTCTTCATTTTCCTCTTTTTTGGAAATGTCAGTTGTATTTTTTATTTTAGCCATCATGCCCATATTATAACCTATTTTTTAATTCGGGTAAAGCGCAAATATGCTTCAATAAAATCACCAATATTGCCTTCCAGAACTCCTTCAGTATCAGTTGTTTCATGCTTTGTCCGGTGGTCTTTTACCAATTTATACGGATGCAGGACATAGGAACGGATCTGGCTCCCCCATTCGGCCGAAACCGCAACTCCGCGCAGACCTGGCTTTTTCTTTCTCTTTTTCTTCCAGATATTTTTGGTGGATTTTGGCGCGCAAAATTTTCATCGCCTGCTCTTTATTCTGCATTTGGCTGCGTTCATTCTGGCAAGTCACCACTATTCCCGTGGGAACATGCGTAATGCGCACCGCGCTGTCAGTCGTATTCACGCTTTGCCCGCCGGCGCCGGATGAGCGATAAACATCCACGCGGATATCCGCCGGATTGATTACAACTTCTTTTATATCTTCGATGACCGGCATTACCTCCACCAGCGCGAACGATGTCTGGCGCAAATTATCGGCATTGAACGGCGAAAGCCGCACCAAACGGTGCACACCGCCTTCGCTTTTCAAATTACCGTAAGCATACGGCCCGGATATTTCCAGAGTCGCGTTCTTAATCCCCGCTTCAGATCCGCGGGATTCATCAATAATTTTTGCTTTGAATTTATTTTTTTCACAAAATCGAAGATACATGCGCAGCAGCATCTCCGCCCAGTCCTGCGCGTCCACTCCTCCCGCTCCGCTATGAATGCTCATGATCGCACCGTTGCGGTCATATTCCCCGCCAAGGAGAGTTTTGAATTCCAGCTGGTTTATTTTTTCTTCAATTTCAGAAAGCTTGTTTTCGAGATCCGCTTTCTCTTTTTCCGCGCCGACTTCCGCTTCGGAAATAATTTCCGACAATTCCTTGATTTCGCCCAAGTCTGTTTCAATGTCGCTTAGCATTTTTATCGTGCCGCGCAATTCTTCCAGTTCTTGCATACTCCCGGAAGCTCCTTGCGAGTCGCTCCAAAAATCAGGTTGGTTCGATTTATTTTCCAACTCGGCTATTCTTTTTTGTTTCCCGGCCAAGTCAAAGATAGTCGCTCAAAAGAGCGTGTTTATCTTTTAGTTTTTGAATTTTTTCTTGAAGCTCTTTCATTTTATTCAAACATTACTAATAGTAGCATTAATCCGATTCCCAAAATAAAGGAGAAAAGCTGCCAGAAAGATTTTTTGGGTTCAGTATTTTTGTGCAGCTCCGGAATCAGATCGGAGCTGGCAATATAGATAAATCCCCCCGCCGCAAATGGGATCAAAAATCTCGTAAACTCTCCGTCGTTTATATTTAAAATAAGCACGAACAGCGCTCCCGCGACCGCGGTTAGGGCGGTGAAAAAATTAAATAAAAGCGCTTTTGTTTTTTTGAACCCGGCATAAATAAGTGAGCCAAAATCGCCTATTTCCTGGGGTATTTCATGAAAAATCACTGCCAGCGTCGTGGCAATTCCCACTGGAATGCTTATCAGGTAACTAGCCGCTATAATCAGCCCGTCAATGAAATTATGCAGAGCATCTCCAACAAGCAAGATATAGGAAAATGGATGCGGGTGATCTTCGCAGGCCACTTTATGGCAGTGCCGCCAATGCAAAAATTTTTCCATCACAAAAAATGCTAAAATTCCAGCCAGGACACTAAGAGACAAAAAAATTGTGTTTTCAATTTTCTGGAATGCTTCCGGAATCAAGTGAATAAAGGCGTCTCCTAAAAGCGAGCCGGCAGCAAAACTCACAAAATAAATGAGGATTTTTTTAAGCTTTTCAGCCGAAATAGCAAACGTAAAAACGCCGACAAGAGATATCAAGCTGACAATAATTACGGAAATTAGGGTGTAAAGCCAGATAGCCATTTATGAATTTTGGAAGTTCAACTTCCAAAAGAGTTAAAATATCAGTTATACAAAGAACCGTTCTCTGTATTATTTTATTTACGCCAGATAATTTTTAATCAATTCTATATGATCGCTTTCGGCTTGAGCCAGCGCGGTAAATAATATTTTTATATTTTTTTCTTCTGCTTCCTGCATAAATTTATTATAGATATCAGCCGCGTGAGTTTCAAGCGCAATGGTTTTCTGGAAATTTTCCCGATCCTCATCGCCGCAAGTTTCGGTTCCAACCGCAGGACGATCAATTCCTAATAATTTTGTAACTATAACTGCGTGCTCAAGTTCCACCTTGGCCAACCTTTTATACATCGCTTTTACTTCATAAGTCTTGGCTTTGCTTGCCATGCAAACATAAAGCGCTGAGGCATTGACTTCCAGATCATAAGTCGCTTTCAGATTTTTTGTCGTCTGTTCGCTCAACTCTATTTTTTCGTTCACAATCGGCTGGGCTTCCGCTCCCGGCTTGATATAATTTTCCCGTGCCCCGCAGAACGGGCAATTTTTGGGCTTTTCAAGGCCCACATACGCATCCCCGCAAATTTCGCAGATAAATGTTTTCATAATTTTACAAAAATACAAATTAATTACAAATTTACAAATTACGGACATTCTTATATTCTGCAGAATGTCAGAATGTTATTCTTAGTTGATTTTTTAATGGTTTTTAATTATACTGCTTATTGTATTTGCCATCTTAGCTCAGTTGGTAGATTTACCCGCCCACGTAGCTTAGCTGGTAGAGCAATGCATTCGTAACGCATAGGTCGTCGGTTCGATCCCGACCGTGGGCTCAAATATTGGCGGGGCGGCGCACTCCCGCCAAAGGCGGATAAACTCCACGCGCAGGCCGCCGGTTCAATCCCGGCAGATGGCTCACTAAATATACTTTATACAAAATACTACATGCCAGATACTTTCTTAAGCTCCGCCCAATTTTTATCCACCATTCCCTGGATTTTTTCAATCACTTCTTTATTTTCGGGTTTAAATAAATGTTTAAATCTCCCCTGTCCTTTCAAAAATTCTTCCACCGGCTTCGGATTTTTAGGTACGTAATTAATTACGTAATTCCCGTCTTCGATTTCATAGAGCGGCCAGAAATTAGTTTCAGTAGCCAGCTTTCCGATATTGACATATTGCGACGTCGGATATTTCCAAAGATTGGTGCAAGGCTGAAGCACCAGCAAAAATCGCGGTCCGTCCATGGCCAGCGCTTTCTTGGCCTTCAACGCCAGATCATCAATAAACGCCACATTCGCTTGGGCAATATATTTCAATCCATGTCCTCCCACAATTTGAATGATGTCCTTGCGAATCATTTCATTTCCGATATCACTTTTTCCCGCCGGGGTTGTTTCCGTTGATGCTCCATAGGGTGTAGCCCCTGACCTTTGGCCGCCAGTGTTCATATAGCCCTGATTGTCATAGCAGACGTAGAGAAAATCATGGCCCCGTTCAAGCGCCCCGGACAAACTTTGCAGTCCGATGTCATAAGTTCCCCCGTCACCGCCAAAAACAACAATTTTGGCTTTTTTTCTTATCTTCCCTTTTCTTTCCAATACTTTTTGCGCCGCATCCACTCCGGAAGCCGTGGCGGCCGCGTTTTCAAAAGCATTGTGGATATAAGGCACTTTCCAGGCAGTATAAGGGTAAAGGGTCGTGGTCACCTCTCCACAGCCGGTAGCGTTCACCACAATCACCGGTTCATCTGTCGCGCCTAAAACTGTCCGGAATATTGCCGGGATCCCGCAGCCGGCGCAGGTAGAATGCCCTGGAGCTAATTTTTCAGTTAATTTTTTGTTCACCCTGTTAGAGATTTTACAAGTTTATTATTTTAAAAATAATACCCGAAAATTTATTAATAATTTTATTTTAACCCAGTCAGGTCAGAAAAATCTCTAACAGGGTTCATTTTTTATTACCGATATATTTTATCTCCTTGGAAATTTTATTTTCAATCAAGTCCTCAAAAATTTTTTCGATATCTTTTTGAAAAATATCCCGGCCGCCCAGGCCATAGACATATGATTGAATTTCGAATTTCGAATTTCGAATTTCGAATAGACTGTTTACGATTTCAGTGTAAAGCGGCGGATAGGCGCCGAAGGGCATCACCCGGTCCATAACCGCGATGTTTTTTACCTTCTCTAAAACCCTGGCAACTTCCTCATAGGGAAATGGGCGAAAAAATTTAACTTTAAGGAGCCCGACTTTCCGGCCTTCAACCCGAAGCTTATCCACGACTTCTTTTGCCGTTCCGGCAGTTGAACCCATCACGACCACCACCTGCTCCGCATCTTCCATTTCATAGCTTTCAAAGAGATCGTAGGCTTTGCCAGAAATCAAATGGAATTCAGACGAGATGCGGGCGAACTCCGGAAAAACATTTTTCATCGCTTCCGCCTGGTCAATTTTGAATTCAAAGTATGAGTCCGGCAGACCCACCGGCCCATAGGCCACGGGGTCATCAAAATCCAAAAGTGATTGAGCTGGCTTGAATTCGCCGATAAATTTTTTCGCCGCTTCATCTGGGATAAGCTCCAAAGTTTCGACGCTGTGCGAGGTGATAAACCCATCCATCGCCACCATTACGGGCATTCTTATTTTTTCCGCCAGTTTCATTCCAATCAGAGTGTTGTCATAGGCTTCCTGGGCATTTTCGGAAAATATTTGTATCCAGCCGGCATCTTTTGCGCTCATCATATCGCCATGATCGCAGTGGATATTAATTGGCGCGGAAAGGGCGCGCGATGAAACCACCATCATGATTGGCAATCTTATGCCGCTAGCAATCGGCAAAATTTCATTCATGAGCGCTATGCCCTGCGAACTGGAAGCGGTCACAGTGCGCGCTCCCGCCGCCGAAGCTCCCACGCAAGCGCTCATCATGGAATGCTCTGATTCCACTGTGATTAATTCGGTGTCCACCCGGCGATCCGCCTGAAATTTGGCGTAGGTTTCAATAATCGGCGTCTGGGGCGTGATTGGATATATTGGCATTACATCCGGATTAATCTGGCGCAAAGCCTCGGCCGCCGCCGCTCCGCCAGTGAGGGCTATTCTTTTTTGCTCCGCCTTATCCATAAATTATTCAACTTGATACTTAATACTGCTTGATTCTTTTTCCATTACAATCGCCTTTTGGGGGCAGACTGCCGCGCAGACGCCACAACCTTTGCAGAAGCAATAATCAACATCCGCTTTTTTGTTTTTATCCAGCTCAATGACAGCTTCCGGACAATATTTAACACAAGTGCCGCAGCCGATGCACTTTTTTTTATCCACCGCCGGCCGCGCATAGCGCCAGTAACCGGTGATGGGAGCTTTTTTTAAATTATGTTTGATAACCGCGCCTTCCTCTGCCATAAATTTATTATTTACAATGAGTCATAGCCAGCCTGAATAGCTTGGATATTTTTTTCCGTCAATTCTTTACCGATTTTTCGCTCAAATATTTTTCGAAATTCTCCAATTACGCTTTCCAGCCGGGTTACCTCCGAGACTTTAATAATTTTCCCCATAATCACGGAATTTATGCTGGGCTGGCCGGTTGTTTTCAGAGCTATGCCCAGCGCGTCAACAGGATTAATTTTTCCCTCGAAATTCTTAATTAAATTTCTGATTTCTTCAGGCCCTTTATTGGTAGCGATTATGAGTGATTCATTTTTATCTAAATTATTACCCACATTTTGGCTGGCTAGCAACGTTTCATCCAGCACGACAACAAGATCCGGATCGGTTATCGGTTCATGGATCCGGATAGGTTTGTCTGAAATCCTAACATAGGCTTTTGTCGGCGCCCCGCTTCGTTCCGGCCCGTAATAGGGAAAAGCCTGGATATATTTACCTTCACTCATGGCCGCCTGGGCGATAATTTCCGCCGCAGTCTTCGCTCCCTGGCCAGCCCGGGCAAAAAATATCATTTCAAAAGTTTCTTTATTGAATTTCATTTAAGTATTATAGCACAAAAAACAAGAAAATAAAAAAACCTTCAGCCTACAAAATTTCCCCAAAATTCAAGCGAGCGAGCGTTAAAAAAGTTCCTTGATTCCGCCCCTGGCGGAAGCAGCCGTGAACTTTTAGCTCGCGAACGCAGAATTTGTTTGGAAATTTTGTCCGGCTGAGAGTTCTTTTTGTTACTTTTTCTTGCGGAAAGAAAAAGTAAGAACTATTTCTTAATTTCCTCCTCTATCGCCGCTTTTAAATCTTCCGCGCTAATGACGCCGTTTTTGAATTGGCTGTTTATAAAGATAGCCGGTGTTCCGGAAATACCAAAGTTGTTGGCCTCATTTTTATCAGCTTCAATTTTATCTTGATACTTTTTGTCATCCAGACACTTATTAAATTGCACTGTATTCACCTTTAAATCCCTGGCATAATCCTTGAATTTCTGCGTCCCCGTAGAATTGCTCCAATCTGCTTGGCTGGCGTAAAGCTTGTCGGCGTATTCCCAAAACTTGTCCTGCTTCAGCGCGCATGCGGAAGCTAGTGCCGCATTTTCAGCCTGAGCGTGAAAAGAAAGGGGCAGATGCTTATAAACAAGCAGCGCCTGTTCGGAATACTGATTCATTGTATCGCGAAGCGTCTTCCAAAACAGTTTGCAATACGGACATTGAAAATCGGAAAAAACATAAACTTTTGCCTTGGCATCGCTCTTGCCCAAAACTGCGTCGCCTTCCTTAAGCTCCGGCAAATCAAGATACTTTCCGGGAACCAATCCTAATTCCTGTGTTTTTAGAGAAAATAAATTTCCCTTTTTATCAAACAAAATCTGCGCCTGGCCGTAAAAGTTCGTTCGGGAAATCGAATCGGAAAAAACGAAGGCCGGCAGAGTTTTAAACGCAAATTGATCTTTGAGAGCCTCGCCCTCCGCGGACGCATAATCAACTTTTTGCGCGCTGATAGTTGGAACCATCCGGCGGAGCCATACCAGTGCTTCTGACGGATCGCATTTTTCGCAGGTTTCATCCGAGATAACTTTCACATTGACAATCGGCTCATCAAAAGCCACCCAGGTTTTTCCTCCCGCTTCAAAAATTTCGCCCTTCTGCAAATTTTTCTCGGAAAAACCGTTGCCTTTTACCAATTGCACCACATCCACAAAAAGACTGCCGACAAAAAGCCCGGATAAAATTATCACAGTAGAAACCAAATTTTTTATTTTTCTGCTATTTTCATCTTTTCCTTCCGCTTTTTCGACTTTTTTATCTTCCGCCATATGCTTTATTGTTAAATGGTTAAATTACTAAATTGTCAGAAAAAATATCTTTACTGATTATTATCGTTGTTGCTTGAACTTTCCGGAATTACCGGCTGGCTTTCCGTTTCCTTGCTTTGCTTGCTAATCAAATCTTTTTCCAGCTGGCTGATGCTGTAACGATCGTCTTCAATTTTAATTTGATAATCATTATATCCCATGGTAATTCTTTTCACCGCTTCGGTTTTTACCGCAATGCCGATAAGAATTCCCAAAACAAAAATCAACGCGATTTCAATATAAAAATCCGCTCTACCTTTTTCATTTTCGCCATCATTCTCTGCCGGCGGCGCAAGTAATTTTAATTGATTATCTTTTACTGGCTCACTCATAGCCAAATTTTAGCACTTTCCGCTTTCGTTATCAACTTGACCCAGCACTAAATTTGTGTTGTTATCATTCTTTTCTCAACGCTTCCATAGGCGAAAGATGCGAAGCCTTGCGGGCCGGATAATATCCAAAAATTATTCCAGTGGCGGCCGAAAAGCCAAAGCCAATGAGAATAGCCCACCAAGTTGTGCTGAGAGAAATAAAGTAGCCCTGGCTGGCTGCCACAAATTCAGCGATTTTAGAAATTCCAAAACCAATCAGAATTCCGGCAATTCCGCCGAGTAGCGTGAGAAAAACGGCTTCAAAAAGAAACTGCAGAAGAATTGCCGAATTTCTGGCTCCTACCGATTTTCGCAGCCCTATTTCATAAGTCCGCTCTATAACCGCCACATACATCACATTCATTATTCCCACGCCTCCGACGACCAGCGAAATGGAAGTGAGCGCCAAAAGCAAGGCGTTGATCACGAAAAAAACCTGTTCCAGGATTGACAGCGCTTCAGATATGGCCAGTACCGCGAAATCTTCGTCTTCGGCTTTTTTAATATCATGCCTTTCGCGCATAATATCAGTGGCCTGCAGAACGGTATAATCAATTTGAGCAAGGTTTTTCACTTTGAAAATGGCAAAGCTTACATAATCAATGCCCATAATTTTTTTCTGCAAAGTTTCCAACGGCACATAAATCACATCATCAAAATTAAAAAACCCGGTGAGGCCGCGTTTGGCCAGAACACCGGCCACCTGATAAGTTTTACCTTTAATTTTTATGGGTTTGCCAATAGCCTCCTGTTCACCGAAATAATAATCTTTAATATTAGATCCCAGCACAGCCACCTGGCGCAGCGCTTTGTCGTCCTCTTCCGTAAACATGGCGCCCTCGGCAATTTTTGTCTGCTCGTCAGCTTGGGACACGCCCGCAGTAACTCCCATCAGAAAGGCTTGCTTTTTCTTATCTTCATAGGCTGTTATCTGCTGGCTCATTACGCCCGCATACCAGGCTTTGACATTGGAAAGTTTGGCTACCTCTTCAGCATCCTGAAGCTTGAGTGTCGTGACTTGCGTCCCTCCCACCAGGCCGCCGATATTTTGTGAGGAGGTTTGTTTTGTTTTTGGAACCTTTATTTCCACCTCAAATATGTCGGTTCCGAAAGATGAAAGCTGATCCAGCACGAAATTTTTAAGCCCCGATCCGAACGACAGAACCAAAATAACGGAGGTTACCCCAATTACGATTCCTAAAAGCGAAAAAGTTGTCCGCCCGGCATTTTGGCGGAGATTTTTAAAAGCCAGCTTGATTGATAAAAAAATTTCGTGCATATTATTCGTATCTCAACGCCTCCATGGGCGAAATTCGCGAAGCCTTGCGGGCAGGATAAATCCCAAAAACTATTCCTATTAAAATTGAAACTCCGGCCGCAATGATTATAGACTGGCCGGAAACCAGAAAAGGCCAATTATATCCCAACTGCCGGATAATGATGGAAATAATAAAAGACAGCGTTAATCCAATAAAAATTCCGATAATTCCGCCCAAAAGCGAAACAGACGCCGATTCTACCAGAAATTGCGCCATTACGTCAGAGGTTTTTGCTCCGACTGCTTTTCGCAGCCCCACCTCGCGGATTCTTTGTGAAACCGCAATAAGCATTATATTCATTATTCCCACGCCTCCGACAATAAGTGAAATAGACCCGATAGCCAGAAGAAAATAACGCAAGACATTAGTGACGCTGGTTATAATGCTAAGCGCCGAAGCCTGATCGCGCACCGAAAAATCGTCGTCGGCTGGATTAGCGATTTTGTGCTGCTCGCGCAAAGAAGATTTTATTTCCGCGATGGCGTAAGGTATGGCATCCTGGCTTTTGGCTTTGGCTCGGATGTAGCCTAAATGATTGATACCCAGAAGGAGTTTTTGCGCGGTCTTAAGCGGAACGAAAACCGTATCATCCTGGCTGCCCACGCCAAAACCGGTAGCTCCCCTCTCTTCAAAAATTCCAATAATAGTGAAGTTTTGATCCTTGAGCTTGAAATTTTTATTAAGCGGATCAGCATTGGGAAATAAATCTTTGGCAATCATGCTCCCAAGAACCGCCACCCGGGAAAGATTTACTTCTTCATCTGAATTGAAAAAACGTCCTTCGGTAAGTTTCGCGTTTTCCACATTGATATAACTTGCCGTTGTTCCAGTAAATGACGCGTTGACGTTTTCTCCTTCGTGTTCAGCTGTGGCCGTTCCCATGACATAGCCGGCTGCCGCTTCGATTTCCGGGACGTTAGAAGTTTTTCTCAAAGATTGCAGATCGTCATAAGTAAGAGTTGCTACTGAAATTCCCAATACTGCCGCTGGCGGGCCGTTTTCGTCTGAAGCCCCCGGGAGAATACCGATGAGATTCGATCCCACTCCGCTGATTTGGTCTAAAATCAACACTTGCGCCGACTTTCCGATGTCCATAATAAGAATTACCGACGCCACGCCGATGATAATCCCCAGCATCGTTAAAAACGACCGCCACTTGGCGGAAATGAGATTTTTGTATGATATTTTTATAGGATTTATGAGGAGCATTGATTTTTTTTCAGTCTAGTGTTATTATCCAGAAACAGGAGGTAAAAATGAAAAATAATAATTTGTTCTTTGAAGAGTTGCATCATGATAAAGACTTTCTTCCCGCTGGTGCTATAAATAGTCCTCAAGACATAATTAACGCCTGCAAAAATATTACGCATTGCTTCACGAAAATAAAAAATGTGACAGAAAACGTGAATGGCGCTCTAATTATCAAAAATGCTAAATTTAACGGAAATGGCAATTTAGTATTTTTTAAAGACAATGAACCTATTGTAGAAATATTTCCTCCACCACCAAAAAAATCTCTTTTTCCATGAGGTCGCCCCACTGAGTTTATCGGGTGGCCTTTTTATTTCAACATCTCGCCATCCTGCGCGATTCTTCTGTCTTTTACTTTTTCATCCGCGATAACATTTCCGTCTTTCATCTGTAATATTCTCTTGGCGTGTTCGGCTGTAATCATTTCATGGGTAACTAAAATTATGGTGTGGCCGTGATTGTTGAGTTCCTGGAAAATTTCCATAATCGCGATGCCGTTTTTGGAATCGAGGTTTCCCGTCGGCTCGTCGGCAAAAATAATTTCCGGATCCAAAACCAGCGCTCGCGCGATCGCCACTCTTTGTTTTTCCCCGCCGGACAATTGGTTGGATAAATAATTAGCCCGGTGCTCCATGCCCACCGCCCTAAGCGCCCGCATAATTTTTTCCGAATTGTCTTTTCGCGATAATAGCGCGTGGTCATAAAGAAGCGGCAATTCCACGTTTTCAAAAACGGAGGTTCGCGGAAGCAAATTGAAGGTTTGAAAAACAAACCCAATCTTGCGATTGCGAATGTCGGCCAGCTTATCATCGGAAAAATCAATAGTGTCTTTGCCTTCTAAGAAATATTTTCCCTCCGTAGGCCGATCTAAAAATCCCAGAAGCTGCATCAGCGTGGATTTGCCGGAACCCGACGGACCCATAATAGAAACGAATTCTCCTTTTTCAATTTCAAAAGACACCCCGCAGACCGCCTTGGTCGCCACGCCCTCGTTTTCATAAGTCTTGCAAAGATTTTGGACAGAAATTAACGCACTTGACATATTTTTCTTATTCTTACTTTTTTTGTCCTACAAAAAAGTACAAGCAACTACTGCGTCTTCGTCAGCGTCACCACTTTCTGCCCTTCAGATAATCCGGAGGTAATTTCCACCATGCCTTCATCGCCCTGGAGACCGGTTTGGACCGTTACTTTGGAAGTTGACAGGCCGTCCGGGTTGAGAATTTCAACAAACTTTCCGCCGTTTTCTTCCTGGATAGCGCGCAGAGGTATCATAATCACATTATTTTTTTCCGCGGTTCGTATGTCCACGTCCGCGCTCATCCCGGGCTTGAAACCAGAATCCGGGTCAGCCATTTTGAGTTTAATTTTATAATAAACTACATCCTGAATAACAGTGGAGGCCGGCTCAACTTCTGTCACTTGAGCGTGAAAAACAGCATCCGAAGAATAGGCGTCCAACGTAAAGGTTGCGTTTTGGCCGATTTTTACTTTAGTTATGTCCGACTCAGCCACATCAACATCCAGTTCCAGATCACCTTCCTTAACAATAGTCAAAACGGTGGAATTTAAAGCCGTTGTTTCTCCGGTGTCAGCATATCTTTTGGTAACGATCCCGTCTATGGGCGCATACATTACCGTGTCGTAAATCTGGGCACGCACCGCGTCCACTGCCGCTTCAGCCGATTTAATTGTCGCCCGCTGGGAATCCCGCTGTTCGCTGTTATAAGTATCGTCTCTTTCTTTCATGTTATTCAGCAGTTCTTTTTGGACTTTTACATTTTGCTCCGCCTCCCGAAGCTGCGCTGAAAGCAAGCCTGAATCAACGGCGGCAACACGATCGCCTTTTTTTACATAGTCCCCAACATCAAAATTTACATAAAGCAGACGGCCGGAAGTTTTGAAAGACAAATCCACGCTTAAATCCGGGCTGATATTGCCCGTTTCCGAAACTGTCTGCGCCAAATCACCGCGCACCGCATTTTCCGTAGTGTAAGTCGTCACCGGTTTTCGGGATTGGATGAAATAATAAACACCCGCGCCAACGACAAGCAAGATTATTATCCAGATTGTATATTTTTTGCGCCGAGACATAAAAAATATTATTAATTCGGTATTTATTATAGCAAGCTTCCTTGTCTTTCTTTTTCGTCCAGCGCTTCATTGACCATTTTGTCCGCTATTTTATTTTTTTCGCGGGGGATATGGTTAAAAGTCACTCTTCCAAAATCCAGCGTTCTGTTCCAGACTTCCAAAAACAATTTCTGCAGTTCCGGCTCCTTGACTTTATATTGGTGGTTCATCTGCCTTTCCACAAACTCACTGTCAAGAAATATTTCGATTTCGGCGTTTTTCGCCTTATCTTTCCCAATTATCTGTTTGATTTTTTTAAGTCCCAGGATTACCGCCTCATATTCGGCTTCGTTGTTGGTCTTTTCACCGATATAATGCCCATATTGCTTATGAAGCGTCTCGATAAAAACACCGACCGCCGCCGGCCCGGGGTTATTCCTTGATCCGCCGTCCGTATACATCACGATTTTCTCCATAGACACATAGTAACACGGATAAAAACTCCAGGCAATTCCAACAAATTTGCGCTATTTTTTACTACTCGGCTGCCGGCACCTGGTCCTTCAATTTTTCCATTTGCTTCTGCCACTCTTCGGCGGCTTTTTGCATATCTTCAGTTCCCTTCTGCATTTCTTCCAGTTTCGGCTGGTTCTCTTTAATGACGTTTTTGACTTTTCTGGCTCCCCACCAGGCAAGTCCTGCCATTACAATTCCAATTATGAGAATAATTATCAGGCACCCGCCCAAAATCCAAACCCAAACATTGGATTTTTTAGCCGGAGCGCTTGGCGGAGTTTGGCCGGCCGGCGGCTGCGGTTGTGTTTGCTGTTCCATTTACCCTGTTAAATAAGATTTGAGTCTATACTTTTTATAGAAACAACTTATTTTTATTAATAGTTACAATTCATCTTTTAATTCCCCTATTTTTTTCAAATCTTAATTTTGCCAAAGCAAAATTTATTTAACAGGGTGAATTTTAAAAATTACTTATTATTGTTCAAATATTACCATATTTCACGGACTTTATCAATTCACTTTTTTACTCTCAAATCAATCAGCTTCAACTGAATTTTTTTGTTTCCATTCCATTCGTCTTCCTGCAGATTAAAAACAATGTCCAGGCTATCTCCGTTTTTAAGGTTGGGAAATTTTTCTCCCAGGCCGAAGCCGATAGCGTCAAATATTTTCGGGCTCGCGTTTCCGGCTCTAAGCGCCAATTTTAAGTGTTTGCTGCCGTTGCCCACAATTCTTAAATCTTCAACTATTATATTTTTTGCCAAAAATACCGGCTCCTTATTGCCTTCTCCAAATGGTTCCATTTTTTTTATTTGGCTTACCAGTTCCCAGCTTATATCTTCAGCGCCTATTTCCATATCTATTTCAATCTGCGGCGATATATCTTTTCCCTTGAGCTGATCTTTAATCAGTTGCCCGAATTTCGCGTAAAACTTTTCAATTTTTTCGTGCGCCACCCGCACGCCGGCTGCCTGCGCGTGCCCGCCAAATTTTATCAAGAGTTCCGAACATTTTTCCAGTGTTTCAATAATATTCACTTGTGGAATGCTGCGGAGCGATCCGACAAATTCTTTTTCTTGTTTTTGCAAAATCAGCGTCGGCTTATTGAATTCGTCCGCTATTTTTCCGGCCACCAGTCCCAGGAGCCCCACTGGCCAGTGCTCATTTTCGGCAAAAATAAATTTTTTGTTTTTAAACAAATTTTCGGCAATCGCGCGCGCTTCCCGCGTGATTTCGCTGGTAATTTTTTGCCGGTTCTGGTTTTTATTTTCCACTTCCAGCGCCATACCGCGCGCTTTCGCCGAATCTTTTTCAATCATCAGTTTAAAGGAAAAACTGGCATGATCCATGCGTCCGGCGGCATTAATCCTGGGCGCGACTTGAAAAGAAATTTTGTGCGTGTTCGGCAGGTCGTCTTCTGAAATTAAAATCCGGCCGACCTTAAACATCTCTAAAAGCCCTCTTCTTTTTGTTTTAGAAAGCACAATCAGCCCGTATTTCGCCAGTACCCGATTTTCCCCCAAAAGCGGTACGCAATCCGCTATTGTTCCAATCGCCACCAGATCCAGCGACCATTTAAGCTGTTCGGCCTCTTCAGGTTTAATTTTCTTGTATAAAGCCTGCGCCAGCTTAAACGCCACGCCCACGCCGGCTAAATTTTTTTCCGGATACTGGCAGCCTTTTATATTTGGATTTATAATCGCGAGCGCCCGAGGAAGCATTTGCGGAACATGATGATGATCGGTAATAATGACATCCATTTTCAGCTCTCTGGCTTTTTCGATTTCTTCCTGGCTGGTTATGCCGCAATCAACCGTAATTATCAAACCAACTTTTTCCTTGTGCAAATATTCAACCGCTTCCATATTCATGCCATATCCTTCCAGCTGGCGGTCGGGAATGTAGACAATTACATTTTTAAAGCCCAATTTCTCCAATGTTTCAAAAAGCAGGGCGGTTGCCGTAACTCCGTCCGCGTCATAATCACCATAAATCGCGATCTTTTCTTTCTTTTCCTTGGCCTGCGCAATTCCTTCTACCGCCTTTTCCATATCGGAAAAAAGAAATGGATCAAAAACATCTGCTGCATAATCAGTGTTAAAATATTTTTCGATATCCGCTTTTTGATTGATTCCACGGCTAAAAAGCAGCTGCAAAACTACCGGATGGATTTTCCCGGCCAGTTCTCTGATATTTTCTGTTTTACTTTTTTCTTTTATGCTCCAAAGCATCTTTATTCCTTAAATCAAAGCGAGGCTTTGCAACCCCGCTTAAATATTTTTAAGTTTTTGATTTTTAGTTTTGCGCCTGATTGCACTGCGGACAGATAAACTTGGCGGAGTATTCCTTTGTTTTAATATCTTTTAACTTGACCACCAAAACCAGCTGGCCGCCGCAATTGGCGCATTGGAAATTTTCCCTGAAGTTCATGTCTTTGGCCAGTTTTGCAGCATCCAGTTCGCCGGGAGAAAATTTCAGCCTATATTCTTCAGCTTTAAAAATCGCCATTATTCTCTCAACTGCCTGATTAGGCGTAACAAAATCGCGGGTTATGAAATCCTTGGCGCCCATTTCCTTTGCCCTGTTTTTATCTTCTTCCCGCCCCATATGGGAGGAAATCACTACTGGCACATGGCTCGTGGCCACATTTTTTTTGAGCGCCTCAATAAGCGCAAAGCCATCCATACGCGGCATAATAATTCCGGTAAAAATTACATCCGGAACGCCTTTTGTGACTTTGTCCAGCCCGTCTACTCCGTCCACGGCCTCCTCTACTTCAAAATCGTGCTTCCTAAAAACTTCGGCATACATTGTCCGCGTCGCCTCATCATCGTCCACGATTAAGATTTTAATTCTCTCTTTATTCATATATTTTATGTTAAATATTATATGTTATATGATTATTTTAACATCCACCGCCACTGCCTCCTTGCCATCATTATAAACAAAAAGTGGATTAATATCAAGTTCGCTAATTTCGCTTATTTCCCGCAAAAGTGCGCTTATCCCCCACAAAATTCCGGCCGTTTCTTCGAGATTATATGGCTTTTGGCCGCGCGTCGGCTCAAAAAGAAATTTTATCTTGCTCTCGCGCACAGATTTTTCTATTTCCGCCCGGTCGCGCGGAAAGATTAAAAAATCCACCATTTTGAAAATTTCGGTATAAATCCCTCCCAAGCCGTAAATAACCACCGGCCCGAAGGCAGCGTCCTTTTTCGCGCCGATTATCAATTCCGTTTGTATTTTTTGCATCGGCTGGATGATGAATTTCTCGCCTGGAAAATTATTTTCTATTTCTTTAATCGCTTCACGAAGTTCGTCTCGATTTTTTATATTAAGTATTAATCCCTGCTTATCGGTTTTGTGCAAAACTTTATCGCTGTCAACTTTAACAACCGCAGGGTATATAATATCTTCCGAAATTTCCGTCCAGAAATCCGCTGTTTTTACGCCATACATTTCCATCACTTCTTTGGCTTCGCTGAACAATAAAGCGCCGCGCTTTTCCGCTTTGGCCTTCTGAATAATTTCCAAAACCTTGTTTTTCCGTTCAATATTTATTTCAATTGAGGCTTCGCCTCGACTGAACCGAGGCGAAGCCTCGACTTGAGAATTATTCCACTGATAATATTTATCTAAAGCGCTGACCGCCTGCTCCGGAAAAGAAAAGCAGGGCACGTTGTGATATCTGAGCTTGGTGACCGGAATTTCCACCCGCTCCCCGCCGATAAACGAGGCCGCGATAACTTTCTTTGTCTTTTTTTTGAAATCAATAATTTTTCCGGCAATTCTTCCCGTTGGCGTCTGGTCCTGCGGCGTGAGAACGCAAATTACCGACCCGATATCTTTTTGCCAGTTAACTATATCCAGTGTTTTTTCATACCGGTCTTCTCTGGCATCGCCCAAAAGGTCAATTGGATTTTCCACCGAAGATTCTTCCGGCAGAAATTTGCGCAAATATTTTTTAGCCTCTTCGTCTAATTCACCCAATTTCAGAGATTTTCCCAAAAAAGCGTCCGTTGTGAGCACTCCGGCTCCGCCGGCATTGGTAACCACCGCGACTTCCCGCGAAAACGGCGCGTCGCAAAAAGAAATCAAATGCAACAAATTAAAAAATTCTTCCAGGGTTTCCGCCTGGATTATTCCCGCATTTTTAAAAACAGCGTTTATTATTTCAGAGCTTCCGGCCAGCGCCCCGGTGTGCGACGCAATCGCTTTTTGCGCGCGCTCGGTTTTTCCGGCTTTGAGAACAACCACGGGCTTGGATAAATTCTGCATCGCTGTGATAAATTTTTCCCCGTTTTTTATGCCTTCCAGATACAATCCGATTACTTTTGTTTTTTCGTCTTTTTCCAGATATTCTAAAAGCTCCGCCTCGTCAATCTGCATTTTATTGCCGATGGAAATGATCTGCGAAAATTTAAAATCATAATTTTTCGCCGCATCCATTATGGCCACCGCCAGCGCTCCCGATTGCGTCACAAACGCGATGTTTCCATTTTCCGGCATCCCGCCGGCAAATGACGCGTTGAGTTTTAAAGACGGGATAATGAAGCCGAGACAATTCGGCCCTAAAATATTCAGTTTGTATTTTTCAGCAATTTTTAAGAGTTCCTTTTCCCTTTTTTTGCCTTCAATATTTATTTCTCCGAAGCCAGCGGATATCACAATGTAATTTTTAATCCTACCAGCCGATTCTTTAATCATATCGTTCACAAACTTGGCGGGAATGACAACGATCGCCAGATCAACCTGGCTTTCAATTTCATTTAGACTTTTATAGCATTTCCGGCCAAAAAGCGTTTCGTGTTTTGGATTTACCAAAAATACTTTACCCGCATAGCCAAGCTGCAAGATATTTTTGGCTACCACATTGCCGACTTTGCCTTCCTCCTCGGAGGCTCCAACAATAGCAATAGATGGTGGATTAAAAAAATTGTCTAATTTCATTTTTTTTGTTTTTATTTACATTTCTCCCGCTTTTTGAGAGGCTTATATAAGCCATATTAAACGATTTTGACCTCAATATCCTTAATTTTGTCCTCAATCTCGCTTTCGCGAAGCAATCCCTCCACGCCTCCGTAAAAATTCACCACATTTCCGCCATTGGCCGTTCCCCATTTCAAACATTCTTCTAAACTTTTACCTTTAATATGCGCCGCCAGAAATCCGCTGGAAAAAGCATCCCCGGCGCCGGTCATGTCCACCGCTTTTTTGACCAGTGCGTCGGTAAACAATATTTTTTCACCATCCAAAACATAAGCCCCGTCTTTTCCATCTGTAATCGCCACCACTTTTGCCCCCAGCCCAAACAGATCGTGAAATAACATATTTATCTCATTGTCATTTTTATTCACAATCTCTGTTGCTTCGTCGCGATTCACGAACAGAACTTCCGTTTGCGCGATGGCCTCTTTAATTTTTCCCGGATTGTCTTTAATATTTTCCTGTCCTGGATTGAAGGCTACTTTTATTCCCTTTTCTTTTGCTGCCCGCAAAATCGTATCCAGGTTTTTTTCCCAATTGCCGTTTAGCGCGCTGACAAATATCCAATCGGCGTTGAGATCTTCAGCGTTGACTATTAATTTTTCATTCGCATCGCGATTATAAAAAATTGTTCTGTCCCCTTCTTTTTCATTTACGAGAATACAGGACAAATCCGTGCGAAAATCGCAGTCATGTTGAATTAAATCCGTATTAACGTTTTCTTTTTTCAGCGCTTCCACCACCCATTTGCCATCCGCGTCTTCTCCAACCCGGCAATAACAAAAGGCATCCAGACCCAACCGCGACAGCCCTTGCGAGGCATTGGCCGCGCAACCCCCGGGAGCTTCGTAACGATCCTTTATATGATACTTAGCCCCGTATTCAAAGGCCATGAGCTTTTGCGCCGTAATATCGGAAGGATTATCAATTATTTTTATTTCCGCTTCAGACAAAGGGAAAAAAACGTCCTTCGCCCCGCTTCCAATGCAAATTATTTTATTCATATGCTCCTAGAACTCGGCTCTAGGAATTTCCTAGAACCGAGTTCTAGGAAGCTTCCCGAGTTTATTATATTTATTAGCTCAATAATGATTTTCCCTTCATCGCCTTTGGCTTTTCTATTCCCATTATATCAAGTATCGTCGGCGCGATGTTGCCCAGAACCCCCTTGTCGCGTAATTTTTTATCCTTGAATTTCTCGCCCACCAGCAGAAACGGCACTGGGTTTTTGGTATGGAATGTGTTTGGCTGATCGGATTCAAAATCCACCATATCGTCCGCGTTGCCATGATCGGCCGTTATAATCAGATTTCCGCCCTTTTCTGAAATAATTTTTTCTAAAATTTCTATTTGCCTGTCCAATGTTTCCACGGCTTTGATTGTGGCCGGCAAATCGCCGGTGTGCCCTACCATATCCGCGTTGGCATAATTGATGGTTATAAAATCATAGACATCATTTTGGATATTCCGCACAACCACATCCGTTATTTCTTGCGCCGACATTTCCGGGGCTTTAGCGTAAGAATCAACGACCGGAGATTTGATCATCATTCTTTCTTCGCCATCAACCGGATCGGCATAACCGCCGTTTAAAAAGTAGGTGACATGCGCGAATTTTTCCGATTCGGCGATATAAAGCTGTTTCAACTTTCCGGCTGCCATCGGCAATGTCGCGGAAATAGTATGTCCCGGGAAAAGCCGTGTGTTCATCGAGGCCCGGCCCGAATTCGGTCAGTGTTACGAAATATAAATTTTTTATTTTATCGATTACTGGCATATCATCGCTCAAAATGCTTTTTTCATCGATTGCAATAAAGAGTTTGCTGAATTGGCGCGCCCGGTCGGATCGGCAATTAAAAAATATGACTGCATCGTCTTTTTTTATCTGCACCACAGGCTTTCCGTCTTGCTCAATAAATGTCGGCGGAAGATACTCATCCGTCAAATCGTCTTTGTAAGCTTTTTCAATCGCCTCCTCGGCAGAACCTGCTTTTTCGCCGCGGGCGAATACCATTGCATCATAAGCCTGCGTCAGCCTTTTCCAATTTTTGGCGCGATCCATGGCGTAAAATCGTGCCGGAAAGCGTCGCGATTTTTCCAATTCCTTCTTCGGACATAATTTGCCGGAAATATTTTAAGTGCTCCAGAGCGCTTTTGGGATACGAATCCCTGCCATCGGTAAACAAATGGCAGTAAACCTCTTTGACGTTATTGCTTTTGGCTAGTTTCAGAATAGCGCGAAAATGCTCCGGATTGCTATGCGGACTATCCATATTACCCATTAGCCCCATTACGTGAAAATCGCTATTAAAAGTTTTAGCATGTTCAACCGCGCCCACCAGCGCCGGATTCATAAAAAAACTTCCATCTTTAATGCTGTCTGATATGTATTTTGAGTCCTGAGGAACAATCCTGCCGGCGCCGATATTCATATGCCCGGCTTCCGATCCGCTCATCTTGCGGTCAGGAAGCCCTACGCAAGTTCCGGTCGCGCATAAAGTCGTGGAAGGATAAATTTTAAACAGCCGATCCAGAACCGGTGTTTTGGCCAGAGTGACAGCGTTGCCTTTTCCCGGCGGGGCAATGCCGTAACCATCCAGAATAACTAAAATTGTAGGAATTTTATTTTGCATTTATTTCTTCCTCAATCCTAAGCAGCCGGTTATATTTACAAATCCTTTCCCCTCTGGAAAGTGAGCCGGATTTGATGAAATCCGCGTTTGTTCCCACGGCCAGATCGGCGATGAAATCATCAGTGGTTTCTCCGCTGCGGTGGGAAATGACGGTTTTCATCTTGTTTTTCTTGGCCAGTTTAATGCAATCAATTGTTTCCGTAAGCGTCCCGATTTGATTGACTTTTATTAGTACCGCATTGCAGGCTTTTTCTTCAATCGCTTTTTTAAGCCTCTTAACATTGGTCACCAAAAGATCATCGCCAATAAGCATAATGTCCTTTCCCAATTTTTCATTCATAGCTTTCCAGCCCTCCCAGTCATTTTCATTAAGACCGTCTTCCACGGAAATTACATTATATTTCTGGATCCATTCGCTATAGATATTCATCAGCATTTCGCGGGTAAGATTGGCGTTTTCCGGCTTAAAAAGATATTTATTTTCTCTTTCATTATAAAAAGATGAGGCGGCCGCGTCCACGCCAATATTCACTTCAGCGCCTCTTTTATAACCGGCTTCTTCAATGGCTTTATTTACAAGTTCTAAGGCCCTGGCATTGCTTTCCAATTTGGGCGCAAAACCGCCCTCATCTCCCACCGCCGTGCTATGTCCTTCCGCTAAAAGCAATTTTTTTAATTTGTGAAAAATTTCGCTCCCCGCCCGATATTGTTCCCTGAAAGTTTTTAGGCCATTGGGGATCAATTTGTATTCCTGAATACTCAAGCCTGAATCGCTATGCATTCCGCCATTTAAAACATTAAACATAGGAACGGGAATTCTATAATCCTGTGACGCCTTTGCGGAAATCTAAAGCATTTTAGATATATATTTATATAAGGGCAATTCTGATTCCATGGCGGCGGCGCGGCAGACAGCCAAAGAAACACCCAGGATCGCGTTGGCGCCAAGATTTGATTTATTTTCCGTTCCATCAAGCTCTATCATTTTTCGGTCAATTTTTTTCTGATCTAAGGCGTCCATTCCCATAACAGCTTTTTGCAGAGAAGTATTCACGTTTTCCACCGCCTTCAAGACGCCCAAGCCCCCATAGCGTCCGATGTCGCCGTCGCGAAGTTCCAGCGCTTCATATGTTCCGGTGGACGCGCCGGACGGGACTGCCGCGACTCCTTTTGCTCCACTTTCCAGCTCTACTTCAACTTCCACCGTTGGATTGCCTCTCGAATCTAAAATTTCCCTGGCGTAAACTTTTTTAATCTTTGGCATAATAAATTTTGTTACATGTTTTATGCTTCATGCTTTATGATTATATTATATCACATAAAGACAAAACAAAAAATGAGGTTTTTGTCCCCATTTTCACTATTATTCTAAAGAATATCATGTTTTTAGAGCTTCTATGCCCGGCAGGATGTTGCCGCTTAAATATTCCAGCATGGCGCCGCCGCCGGTGGAAACGAAGGAAATTTTATCCATCGCCTTTTGTCCTTCCAAGATTTCCACTGATTCTCCGCCTCCCATTAAAATGAAAGCTCCACTCCTCACGACGGCTTCAAGAATTTTATTTGTTCCCATGTCATACGGCTTTTCCTCAAATTTTCCCATCGGGCCGTTCCACACGATAGTTTTGGCGCTGGATATGATGTTTTTAAACTTTTCTATTGTCTCTGGTCCGATGTCCAGCCGGTCGCCTAAAAAGTCAACGGGGAAAAGCACTTTTTCGCTAAATTTCAATCCCTGATCCAGCGCTTCATTGGCAATTTTGCCGCCCACTAAAATATGGTCGTATTCGTCCTCAAGTTTTTTTATCAAAGGAAGCTTGGTTTCAATTTTGGCTCCGCCGATGATCGCCACCGCCGGATGTTCCGGATTATTTTTCACCTTGTCCAGATTTTCAATTTCTTTTTGCAGCCAAAAACCGGCGTAGCTTGGTAAATTTTTCGCCAGTCCGGTCACTGATGCCTGATTCCTATGGCAGACGCTAAAAGCGTCGTTGATAAAAATATCAAAATTTTCCGCCAGCCTTTCGGAAAATTCTGGATCATTTTTTTCATCGTTGCAATAAAAGCGAACATTCTCCAAGAGCAAGACTTCGCCCGGTTTTTGATTTTCAATGGATTCTTTCACTTTTTCACCGACGCAATCCGGCACAAATTTAACTTTAATTTCCAAAATGCGCTCGACATCGTCGGCCAATTGTTTTAAGGAAAACTGCGGGTCAATTTGCTCCGCCGCGCGATGAGACAATGTTTCTCCGGAAATCAGGCAATTTTTGAGCGCTGTCGGCCGTCCGAGATGCCCCACCAAGGCCAGTTTCGCCCCCTTTTGGGATAAAATATAATCTATCGTTTCTTTGCTGGAAAATATTTTGTATTTCTCCTTGGCGTTTTGATTTTTCAATGCCACATTAAAATCAATCCTCAACAAAACTTTTTTATTTTCCACATCCGCGTCCTGGATCTTTTTTAGATTCATAAAATTATAAATTTTCATAATTACATCAAAAGAAAATATTTTAGCGGTATTTTTAGCGCGTTAGCCTCCGGATTATACTCTAAAACATTAGCGCCTTCTGAAATAATAATACTGTAAACCGCTTTTACTTTTTCCGCCGTTTGCATCACTTGCTTATATTCTTTTTTATTCACACCGATTTCAACCACTATTTTATTTTCCCCCGCGCTCACTATAAAATCGGCTCCTCCTTTCGCACTGTCATAAGTCAAGGAAAATGTTGGTTTTTTATCGCATAAACGATAGAGATACATTCCAGCCAAATCTTCCAGTAGCTTTCCTCGCGCGTTTTGATCCGTAATAATATTACCGATGGTTTTATAATACATCGCGCGAAATGCCGGCGAAGAAAAAAGATATTTTGACGGCTTTTGCGTCACCTGTTTAAAATGAGATCCGTGCGGATATATGCGGTGCAAAATTTCAGTTTGCTCAAGCACCGAAAAAATTTCAGATATCTTTGGGCGGGAAATGCCAAATTTTTCCGCTAAAGTTGTAAAATTCAAGGCATCCATATCCGCCACTGAATATAAAATTGCCGGAATTCTATTGATAATTTCAGAAGAAAGCCCGCGCATCTGAGGGATATCCTTGTTGATTACCCGCTCAAGCGATTTACTTATTTGATCATACACCAACGCTTCGTTTTCCAACGCAATCATAAATGGCAGTGATCCGTAATAAAGATAATTTTCAAAATCCAGGCGGCTGATGCCGTGATAATATTCATTTATTTTCTGCTCTTGTTTTTTCAGCGCGCTAAACACTTCCGCGGCGCCATGTCCGCCAAAAATAATTTCTCTTAATTCCTGCGATAATCCCTTTATTTCATATTTATCCCGCTTAATCTTAATAAATTCAGTAAATGAAAGCGGGTATATTTTTTCATACAGGGCGCGACGAGCAATGTCAGAATTGCTGTTTATAAGCGCGGCCGCTGATCCGGTTGAAAATATAAAGGCATTATTTGCCCGATCATAGACAGTTTTTAAAGTCACTCCCCATTTTTCATCATATTGCACCTCATCTAAAAATAAAAACAGGGGTTTGTCCAAATTTGTAATCGGACGGCCGATAATTTCCTCAAAAACATTTATTACCTCATTGATATTGCTTTCCAGGGTTTGCGTTATTTCATCTACTGAAAGAATTAAAAAATACCCGTCAATATTTTTTTTGGCGTGATATAGCTGGTACATAATGGTCGTTTTGCCCGCTCCGCGCAAGCCGGTAAGCGCAACCCAGCGATAAGATTTATTTCCGGCGAGAAATTGATCGAGATGCGACTGTATTCTGATGAAAATATTTCTATTGGGACGCTTATTATTTTGCGCGTCAAAAACATACGCCCTCGCGCGAAAATCCGCTTGGGAAATTTGATCGTTTATATATTCCCTTATCTTTTCTTTATTTACGGTCATTTTCTTTAAACTTTTAGCGCTAATTACAGATTACACCCTTTACGCATTTAGTGTCAAGTCTGCCTTACACTGATTTTATTTATCCCTGCGGTTGGTTATTTTAGGCGTTTTTTGGTCGTTTTTATAGATTGCATTTATCCCCGCCTTCATCTCCGCCCGCCTCCGCCAAAAACCGAAAAATCCGGCGGAAATAAACGCAAAATAATTTTTCATTGATGCAAGTTTAATGGTAAATAATTATGTAATTTTGAATATATTATCATCCTTAAAAACTGGAGTATTTAAGGATGATTTTATTAGGAGAATAATTATTTATGCTTTTTACTTTCCCATCCCCAAAATCCCGATGATGAGGCCGATGCCGGCGGTGACGAAAGTGAAAATCCAGGCGCGCATCGTGACTTTGGTTTCCGGCCAGCCTTTGGCCTCAAAATGGTGGTGCAGTGGCGCGGCTAAAAATACTTTACGATGCAAAAACTTCTTGCTTGCGAGCTGAATAACCACGCTGCCTGATTCCAGAAAATAAATGAAAACAATAATGAACAAAACCAGGACGGAATTAGTGAGCAGGGCCACTACGCCCAAGGTCGTGCCGAGCGACATCGCTCCCGTGTCTCCCATAAAAAACCGCGCTGGATAAATATTGAACCAGAGAAAGGCCAGCAGCGCCCCCGCAACGGCCGCGCAAAAAGCGGCTAGATCCATTTTATTCTGCGCAAACGCGATGATTGCGAAAGAGGCAAAGGCCGTCAAAAGTATTCCTCCGTTAAGCCCGTCCAGCCCATCGGTTTCATTGGAAGAAATGGCGGTAAAAAGAATAACAAAAATAAAAAGCGGGATATACCACCAGCCGATATCAAACGCGCCCACTGCCGGAACATGGATAGAATGCCAGTCCAGCTTGAAATAAAACCAATACGCGCCTAAAACGGCAATAATAATCAGCCAGCCGAAACGCTTGGCAAAACGCATTCCGCCTCCCTTGTTTGATCCGACGCGGCGGACGCTCATCCAGTCATCGCATAGCCCGAGAACCCCAGCCGTAACCAGCGCGAAAAGGGGCAGCCAGGTTTGCGCCCGGCTCAAAAAATCCAGCCGGGCGATAAAATTCGTATTCGTCCATCTGGCAATAACCGGAAAAAGATAATGCGAGGCAAAAATCAAGATCAACACTGTCGCCCACACCAGAATCCCGCCCATGGTCGGCGTTCCGCTTTTGTCTTTATGAAGCACGTTCACATATTGCAGCGGCTTGCCGTCAACCGATTTTTCTTTTATTTTTATGCCCAGCTTTTTCTTGTATAAAAAGTTTGTCAGAAGCGGCGTCGCCAAAAACGCCACCATGAACGCGATCAGCGCGATAAAAAGTATTTTCAAAATATTTACAACTATTGGAATTGTTTCGATGCTGGCTATATGTGCCATTTTTGTCTGCGAGCGAAGCGAGCAGGAACAAAAATGAGCATCCCGCGCCAATTCGCTATTTAAAATTTAATCTTTTATCTAAACTTAGCCGCAGCCCGCTTTGACTCGATAAGATATTTCGTCGAATCGAGGCGAGGCGAATTCACAAACAAAATTATCCACTATATATAAACTCCGTTGGAATTGGCTGCGGGACAGTTCCAAAAAACCTATTGCCATTTATAATTACTAAAAACCCAGCTGACCAAAGCTTTCATGTCGTCCCAGCGGTATTCGTCATTAAGCACCACCGCGATTACTTTGTGCTTGCGCGCCGGGTCCAGCGCCCCCAAAAGCAAGGACTTTCCGGCCAGCGGAGTAAACCCGGTTTTCCCGCCGATGCAATTCGGCACATTATCCAGCAGCAAGTCTGTATTTTTAAGATCATGTTCGTATTTCCCGTCGGTTGAATAAAATTTTCCTTCCGGAATCGCCATAATCTCCCAGATTTTTTTGTATTGCAGGGAGTAAGCGGCGATGCGCGCGATATCATAGGCCGATGAATAGCATTGGTCTTCCTGCCCGTCGATTTCAAGCCCTGAAGCCGTGCAAAAATGCGTGTCCTTGAGCCCCAGGTCTTCGGCTTTTTCATTCATCAGCTTTACAAATTCTTTTTCGGATCCGGAAATATGGACGGCTAAAGCCGCCGCCGCGTCGTTGGCGCTGTTCATCAGCATAGCTTTTAAAAGATCAATGGCGCGAACTTTTTCTCCGCCAACCATGGTGTAGCCGTTGCAAAAAGTGCTGGTCGGACAGCCGACAATTGTTCCCGCCCGATTGAGAGTTTCTTTATCCAGCGTAACCTCGGCATTGAGATCGTTTATTTTTTCCATCGCCAGCACCGCCGTCATCATTTTAGTCAGCGACGCGATTTGCATATGGCGGCGGCCGTTGTTGTAATGCAGAAGTGTCCCGCTTTCCGCGTCAATGGCAACGGACGAATCCGCCCACAGATGGATGTCCGGCGCGCTAGTGTTTTTCACCGGCACAAAGCCGGATGCCAGCGCCTTGTCAATCGGAAAAAGATTATAGCCGTTAAATCCCCCGCTTTCCAGCCTCTCTAAATTTCCCGTTGATTCGTTTTGCTTCTGTTCTCCCGGCGCCTGCGGTTCGCTGTTACAATCAGACTCCGCGCTCTCAAGGCAAATAGTTTTGCTGGAGCCTGTAAATATGTCCCCCGCCGCGATGGGAATGCTTCCATACGACCAGGCGGGAATAAACGGCAGGAGGATCAAAGTTAAAATTATATCAAACATAACAAAAGAATTTTAAATTTTAAATTAATTAATGATGCTTTCTATTCTCTCATCTTTTGAAAGTTTCTCATAATCCGGCAATTTGTCCGCGCTCTCCAATGCCCATTTTTTTCAAAAAGTCGAAAGAAATTTTATAAATATAGCTTCGGTTGTCTCTGGGATTGTCCATCCGCTCCAGAAGCCCGCGCATCAGAAGCGCCCGCAGCGTGAAACTGCAATTAACCCCCCGAATGGCTTCTACTTCCGCGCGCGTAACCGGACCGCGATAAGCAACGATGGAAAGCACCTCCAGAGACGCTCTGCTTAAATTTTCCTGGATTTCACTTTTAATCAGATCCGAAACAATTGAGGCATTTTCCGGATTGGTCGCCAGTTGGATTTCGTCTTCTTTTTTGATTATAACAAACCCCCGCTGTCCAGACGAATATTCTCCAGAAAGAATCCTGACGGCGTTTTCCACTTCCGGCTTGGGCGCGCCGGTAATTTTGGCAATGCGGGAAACTTTAACCGGATCTCCGCTTATTAAGAGTATGCTTTCAATCGCCGATTTTAATTTATTTTGTTCCATTGCGGGGCGTTAACTTTTTTTACGCTTAATTTTATTTCTCTAAACAAGTCTCCCTGTTCTACGTTAATTATCCTTTGCTTCACCATCTCCAGCATTGCCAAAAATGAAATTATAATTTCAATTCTGTCTTTAGCTCCGGCGGTAATATCGGAAAAAGTCGCCTCAATCCCTTGGCGCAAAACATTTTGCAAATCGTTTATTTTTTCTTCCAAAGTCACTACCTCGCCCACGATTTCCTCGCTTAGTTTTTCAATTATCGGAATTTCCGCGAGCACCGCCAGAAAATGTTTTTTGAGATCAAAAATTCCGATGTCCTCCGGCGGATAAAATATCGCCCGCACGCCGCTGAAGCCCTCCCTGGAATAGCAGATTCTTCCCATCTGCGACATCTTTCCCAGCGCCAGGGAAGCCTCTTTGAATTTTTTGTATTCCAAAAGCTGCTGCTCCAGATCTTTGATTTCCTCTTCCTCTTCGCCGGAAAGTTTCAACGTCGGCAAAAGCGCCCGGGATTTGATGAGGATAAGCCTGGAAGCCACCGCTAAAAAGTCTGCCAGGTTTTCCAGCTTTATTTTTTCGTTGTTTTTAATATATCCCAGATATTGATCGGCCACGCGCGCCAGGCTGATTTCGGCAATATCCAACTTTTCTTCTTCAATCAGCGACAAAAGCAAATCCATCGGGCCCTCAAATTTTTCCAATTTGCATTGATACATGCTAATTTTTCTTTTTGCTAAAACTGCCCTTGACTGGATCTTCTATCTTTAAATATTGTCCGGTACTTACTCTAACAGAGTTTGTGTATTCCCCCGATCCTAAATATATTTTTTTGTTTTTGGCCAGCAGGGAATCAATAAAAATATCTATTTTTAAAATTTTAGCGAATGGCGGAGTGGCGCCGACTTTGCCAGGCAGACTTTTTTTCATCCAGGCCTCTTTGGCAAAATCAATTTTTCTTGCCCTGTGGAATATCCCGCCCTGGCGGGATACCGCTCCGCGGTATTCCACAGGGTGAATAGTTTTCTTCCTGGCAGAATTTATTACTTTCAGCAATTTTTGCTTGTCCAGATTCCGGTTGGCAGGCACCAGCGCCAAAACATAATCGCCGTCAGCTTTCATAACTAAAGCCTTCGCCACCTCCTGCGGCTTGATTTTTTCCGTCTGCGCCGTGTCCCAGGCGGTATAGGTGGTTTTATGCTCCACAATTTCGTATTTATACTTGTTGTTCTCCAGATATTTGATAATTTTTTTAGATATTGCCATTTTGTTAATTTAATTTTTACTCTAATATCATAGCACACTCACGCCTTCTTTTCAAATGCAAAAAAAATCAAAAAAAGCGCCCTCTTCGCAGGCATCTCTACATTCCTCCGACTTTGTAAGAGGCTTAAATAAGCCATTTTAAGGCTTGGCTTGAGCTAAAACTTCCGCTTCACATTGGCTGTCTTTAAGCCTAATGGCCGGATAAAGGGCGGATAAAACAACCGCGGCTGTCAGGATAAAAATATATTTTGTCGGAAAAAGAAAGAGGATGAATGAGGAAAGTGTCGCCGCCACGATATAAGCGACTGGCAAAGTAGTCCTGAAAAAGTCAATTAGATCAACATCATACCCATCAATTCTTTTGAAAAAATAGGAATCGCGCAAAATTTCAATCAGCGCCGCTCCGATCCTGGTTGCGAATAAAATCGCCGCCCAAATAACCACGCTGCCCGCGCCGACAAAATAAATTGCGCCGGTCGCCAGCGCCATAATAAAAAGCGAAAGGATAAGCAGCTCTTTTTCTCCGGTTTTTTTGTCCGCTAAAATTCCAGTTGGATATTGTAAGACAACAAACGGAATAAGCATAATCGTAAACATGATGCCGATACTTTCCCACGAGTATCCCAGGTCGCGCAAATATAAAGGCGTGTAGATGAGCATCAGCGCGTAAAAAAATTCCAAAACAAAAGAAATATAATAAATGCGCATTACGTTTTTCCGGCCTGCGACTTTTTTAAGGACATCAATAATTTTCAATTTCTGCTCAAAACGATGATTGACTTTGCGGAAACTCAAAAGCGCGAAAATAAAAACAAAAGCGTTAAAAATCAAGGAGAAAACAAAAATTCCCTGAAAGCCGATTTTGCCCAAAATATAAGTGGAAACAAAGGGACCGAATAAAAATCCGGCGTTAAGTATGGTTAAGTGCAAACCGCGGATCCGGCCCGACATGCGGTCTACTGAAAAACTTTCAATAATCACGTCCAGCGCCACCCATTCAATGTGCCCCAGAATTATATACAGCATCAGAAGTAAAATCCCAACAGCGGAAGGATCTGAAAAAATCAAAAAAACAATGGCGATAATTTTCGCCAGCAGGGCAAAATAAAAAACATTGGCCTTGCCCAATGCCCGCATTACTTTGTGCAGATTCAAAAGAACAACCAAAAAAATAATATAGGAAACGGCGTAAAAAATTCCCACATTTTCCGTGCCGGTCGCCAGCTTGAAATATGAAGATATTACATAAACCAAAACCGCCTGCGAAAATCCCATCAAGAAAGAAACAAAGCTGGTTAGGTGAATCCGCCCAGCGTCTAATTTTTCATCGTGAAAATTATCCACTGAAATCATTTGAAAATTTAGTCATTGGTCATTGATTGAAAATTGAAAATTGAAAATTCCCGCGAAGCGGGCTATGGCGTCAATCTTTTAACATCCCGCGGGAAAAGTATGGCTTCCTTGATGCTTTTAAGGCCGAGTATTTTTTGCACAATTCTTTCCGACCCCAGTCCCCAGCCCCCATGAGGCGGCATGCCATATTTGAAAATATCCAAGTAATGTTCAAAGTCTTCCGGTTTTAACTTATGTTTTTTTATATTGGCTTCCAGCTGTTTGTAACCGTGAATTCGCTGGCCGCCGCTCGCAATTTCCATCCCGCGATAAAGCAGGTCAAAAGTTTCCGTATACTCCGGATCAACGCTCGGCATGGAATAAAACGGGCGGATGTTGGCGGGATAGTGCGTGAGAAAAATAAAATCGCTATTATGATTTTTTCGCGCCCACTCCCCGATCATTCTTTCTCCTTCCGCGTCAATATCAACTGTTTCCATTTTTTTGCCAAATTCCTTGTCTAAAATATCCAGCGCTTCGGTAAGTTTCAAGCGCGGAATGGCTGCCATTGGAAGTATTTCGGCCGCATATTTTTCCAGTTCCCCGGCGCAATTTTGGGAAATTTCCTCCATAATATACGCCATCACTTTTTCCAGTTCTACCATTACATCCTCAAAAGTTTCAATAAAGCCCATTTCCGCATCCAGGCCTATGTATTCATTTACATGGCGCGTTGTATAGTGCGGCTCGGCTCGAAAAACTGAGCCGACTTCAAAAACTCTTTCAAAAATTCCCACGCCCGCTTGCTTATAAAATTGCGGGCTTTGCGCCAAGTAGGCCTCCCGTTCAAAATATTTTATTTTAAAAAAATTAGCCCCGCCCTCCGTCGCCGAACTTAAAATTTTCGGCGTCTTAATTTCCACAAAACCTTCCCTTTTCATAAAATCAGCGTAAGCTTTCAAAATTTCCGAATAAACTTTAAAAATAGCCTTGACCTTATCATTGCGAAGCGTTAAAACCCGATTATCCAGAAGCGTGTCCAGATGAAGATTGAAATCATCTTCGGAAATATCCACCGGCAATTCGCCTTTCGGTTTGGCTAAAACATTGATCTTTTCCACCTCAATCTCCACTCCGCCAGTGGGAAGTTTTTCATTTTTCGCCCCGCCCGGGCGCTGTTTAACCAGGCCTTCCGCTTCAATGACATATTCGCTGCGGATATCTTTGGCGATTTTGGACGCTTCTTCCTTATCGGGAATGACAACCATCTGCACCGTGCCGCTGCGGTCGCGCAGATCAATAAAAATAAGCTTGCCATGGTCGCGGCGCACATTTACCCAGCCAGCCAGTTTTACAATTTGGCCGATTAAATTTGGAGTTTCATTAATTAAACTTCTGTTCATAAATAAACTGCTAGCTGCCAGTTACTGATTACTAGCCACTATTTTAATAATTCTTCCACCTTCTTGGCCAGTTCGCTGGGGGTAACTTGAGTTTTTACAAAAAAGGCGTTTATTCCCATTTCCTCAACGCGCTTGGCCGTTTCGTCTTCCACGGAAGCCGATAAAACAATAATTGGAATATTTTTAGTATTGTCCTCCATTTTGAGCCTGGCTACCATTTCCTCTCCGCTCATGGCCGGCATCACCATATCAATAATAAAAAGATCAAATTTGCCACTGAGCGCGTCTTTCATGCCCCAAGCGCCATTGCGCGCGAAGGAAACCGCATAACCCTCCTGTTTCAGCTTTTCCCCAAACATCTCAACAAAAATATCTTCATCTTCAATCATCAGGATTTTTTTGGCCGAACCGGAAGGCGCCGTTTCGCCGTTCATAGCACGCGAATTATTTTTTTCCTGCTCCTGATATTGGCCCATCAGCCTCCTCACTTCTTTTACCAAGTCGCTCGGAGAAAATTCGGATTTGGCGATAAAACCGTTGGCTCCTAATTTTGCAGCTTTTTCACGATCCTCATTTGAGCTTAAATTGCTGAAAACGATTACTTTTATATCCGGATCATATCCGCCGCCGCGCAAATTTTCCAGCACCTCAAAACCGTTCATTTTCGGCATAATTAAGTCCAAAAGAACCAAGTCAATTTTTTCTTTTTTAGCAATAGTCAAAGTCTGTTCTCCAGAAGTCGCCAAAAAAACCTGGAATCCGCTGTCAGTAAATTTCTTCTGGTATATCTCCGAAATCATCGGATCATCTTCAACGATAATAATGCCAGGCATATTTTTGCAATTAATTATGAAGTTGATTTTATAGTTATATTATAGCTTAACAAAATAAGAAAGGCAATAATGGGCTCTCTAATTTTAAATTTTAAATTAAAAATTTTTGAGATATGCCACGACATCGCTTATCACCCATTCCGGAGTTGAAGCTCCGGCGGCAATGCCGATCCGGTTGATATTCTCAAGCCACTCTTTTTCAATTTGCCGGAAGTTTTCCACAAAATAGGATTGCGGATTTATTTTTTTGGCGATTTCCCACAGGCGCCGGGAATTGGCGGAATCAGGAGACCCGATGACCACCACCGCCTCATTTACCTTCGCGATTTTTTTCACTTCATTCTGGCGGTGATGCGTGGCCAGGCAAATAGTATTCATAATTTTGGCGTTGGGACAAAAATTTCCCATAAAAGCGCTGATGATTTCGGCAAAATCAAGATTTTGAGTTGTCTGAAAAAGAACGGTTATTTTTTTAGCCGAAGGCAATTTCATTTTTTTCAAATCTCCGATTTTTTCCACCACGCGCGCGGTATTGCCCGACCATTCGCTGATGCCCTGAGTTTCTTTGTGATGCTTGTCCCCAATGATGATAAGCTTGTGGAGCTTATCGGAAAAATTTTTGGCCAGTCTTTGCACTTTTACGACTCGCGGGCAGGTTGTGTCAATGAGGTCTATTTTTTCCCTCTTGCAAAATTCATAAATGCTCGGCCCCATTCCATGCGCGGTGATCACCAGCGTGCCGATATTTTTTTTAATATTCCGCAGGTTTTTGAATAAATTCCGGTCCATTTTGATTTTTCTCACGCCCAGATCTTCAAGGCTTTTTACCACGTCGGCGTTGTGCACTAAAGAGCCCAGCACATAAATGGGCTTTTTCACTTTCGGGTCTTCCACTGCTGAAATTATGGTTTCATACGCCCGTTTTACTCCTTCGCAAAACCCGGCGTATTTGGACAGGGTAATCTTCATTTTATTGTTTAGTAAAAAAGAATCGCAAAAATTTTTCTTTCAGGGGTCAGATGTAAATAATTAGTCTAAAAATTTTAAATAAAGCCGCAAAGTTAAATTAAAATAACCTTAACTTTAACAAAAGCCCCCAAAGAAAATATTTTTGCGATTCTTTTTGAAACTTTTATAGCATCTTTGAGAGTTTCAATATTTCAACAATCTTTCCCTCTTTTTCGCTTCTTTTTTTGACTTCCACCCAACCCGTATCGCTACGCGAAGCGTTGCTGGCGGGTCCGCCGCCGGCCAGTGATTTTTCACTCACGACTACGCGATACGGAATGCCGATCAGATCCGCGTCAGCAAATTTTTCTCCGGCGCTTACATCGCGGTCGTCAAAAAGCACTTCAATATTTTTTTTCTGCAAATCCGCGTAAATCTTTTCCGCCTCGCTATTTTTTCCCAGACTAATCAAATGCGCTTTAAACGGCGCTACGGCTTCCGGCCAAAGAATGCCTTTCTCGTCATGAAAAACTTCCACGATTGTTCCCATAAGCCGGCTAAGCCCCAGGCCATAGCAACCCATAATCACTTCTTTTTCCCCGCCTTTTTCATCTTTTATCTTGAAATCAAACGGCTTGGTGAATTTATTTTTTAAATTAAAAATATTCCCAACCTCAATAGCTTTTTCCTTGCGAAAATCCGCGCCTTTGCAACTCGGGCATGCTTCGGTTTCACTTTTGATTTCGTCGTTAATCGCCAGCCCGCATTGGTTGCAAATGTGAATGAGATCCTCGCCGGCCGGAGTCACGGTCTGGTATTCGTGGGAATATTTGGAAAAGGATCCACCCGACGCGAAAGTTTTATAAGTCTTTTCGCCAATCCCTATTCTTTGAAAAATTTTTTCATAGGCCTTGGCCGCTTTTTCATAATATGCGCTGAAATCTTCTTCGCTTAAGTGGAAGGAATACAAATCCTTCATCATAAACTCCCGCCCGCGCAAAAGTCCTGATTTCGCCCGTAGTTCCATGCGAAATTTATTCTGGAACTGATAAACGTAAAACGGAAAATCGCGGTAAGAATTGACATATTTTTGCGCCAAAGGCACCACGATTTCTTCGTGGGTCGGCCCCAGGGCGAATTCTTTGCCGCTGGCGTCCTTTACTTTATACAGATCATCCATCGCGTCCCAGCGTCCGGTTTTCAGCCAGTTTTCTTTGGGCTGGAGCGCGGGCATAAAAATTTCCTGCCCGCCGATGGCGTTCATTTCCTCGCGGATGATATTTTCAATCTTTTTCATCACGCGCAGTCCTAACGGTAAAAAGGTGTAAACTCCCGCCATTAATTTATCAACAAAGCCGGCTCTTATTAAGAGCTGGGCGTTGATACTCGCCTCGTCCTTAGGCGCTTCTTTTTGGGTTTTAGTGAATAGCTTAGACTGTAACATAAAAAATAAATAAATGATTTATGATTTTAGTGCGCTGCCCTCGCCGCGTAATTGAAAGCGTAAAAATATTTCTGCCAAGATTCATCAGAAGATGCATATTCATTCTTTCCAAAAAAATGATCGACAATCGCTTCTCTTACTCGGGAAACTTCTTTCAGACGTTTTCTGTTTTTTTGGTCAGCTCTGGAAAAATCCAGCAGTTCCAGTGCTCTTTCCAGCGCCATCTGGCTGTATTCCGCATTTCCTTTTTTCTTCCAATTAATTGTGCGCTCCACTTCGCTGCCCACATTGGCCATCTGCTCGAAAAAAGAAAGTTCATTCCAGCGCCCATCAGCTAAATTTTTATGCTGGATGTTCATTTTATAATTAATTTATCCGCTATTTTTATTATTTTTTCCCGAATTTCGGCATTCTCTACGCTACGGCTGCGATTATCCTGTGAAGGGCGCAAATTAATCATAGAATCAAATTCCACAAAATCATCACCTTTCATTTCTGGGTAAAAATTAATTCCCCACAGATTCTTCTGCTCGGAGCCTTTTTCCAAAAGAAGCGCCTCTTCATCCGCGTGCAAATCCGCGTCAACCGCCATTATTTCTTTTTCAATGTCAACTACCCCCTTAACCAGGTTGCCAAATATCTTCTGGGCCATTTCGCCCAATTCTTTCAGGGTTATTTTCTCGCTATTCGTGACTATTTTCATACTCTTAGTGTATTATAAATACGGCTTTTTGCCAAATGAAAAACCGGGCTATAAACCCGGAATAATACTAGCCCTACTTCTTGATTTTTTTCGCCAATTTGGCGAGTTTGCCGTCATCGGTGCGTTTGTAGTCATGCGAAGAAATATAGCCTGCGTATTTTTCAAAATATTTATTGACTTTGGACGCGCGTGGCTGCCAATTTTTGGCCCTAGTGCCGTGCATGGGAAAAAGTTTGGAGTGCAGATGGTCCACGCCGTAGCCTTCAAAAATCATCCCCGTGCGCCCTACATCTTTTAGTTTCTGATCTAACAACTTTCCGACTTTTCGGGAAGCCGCGACTAGATCCGCCAAAACTTTATCCGTCGCGTCAAAGGCGTAACTCCCGTAATGCTTTTTGGGCATTACCACTGAAAAGCCTTCTGTATTGGGAAAAATGGAAAGAAAAGCCAGGTGCTTTTTGTCCTCCCAAACCTTGTGGGCAGGCAACTCCCCTCTGGCAATTTTGCAAAAAATACAGTCGGTCATATTCCCAATTCTAATACAAAAAACTTTATTTAGCAAGCAAAAAAGGCGTTGCCGCCCCAGTCCCGTAACGCATAACCCGCGACTTGTAACCCATAACTCCGAAAGTTATATTCTTACCCGGACTATGCGGTACGCCAGAAAAGCGGCGGAAAAAAGCATAATTCCCAAAAAGTGCAAAATGAAGGCCAGTATCACCAGAAAAAAAGTATTGGCGAAAAAGTATATCAATGAGAGATTCATAAATAAAGTGCCGGATATTAAAAGATAAATCTTTAATTTTTCAATAAAAATATCCGCCTTGTTCAGATTCTTTACGAACGTAGCGATAAAATTTAATGTTACTGTTAAAAGCACGATTACCATTATGATAGTCGCTGAAACACTGCCGTTCCATACGATAAAATTTGAAGGAAGAATGCTTGGCAGGCGAAAATCATATACTTGAATGAAAAAAACCAACGCGGCTGCGGATAAAATAAAAATTTCACAAGCAAGAGACAGCCGCATGGAATAACCGGAAAAATAAGATAGTATTCTAAACACAAAAAACACCAGCAAAAACAGGCAGGTAATCGCGATTATGTAGCCCCAGGCCATAAAAAAGAGATTGCCGGAAGATAAAAAATACGAAAAAGCCAAAGATAAATGATACAGGACTAGGCAGGCAAAAAGGCTGATAAAATTTTTTATCAAAGTTTCTTTGCCAAATTTTTGTTTTTTCCAGAGATAAAATACGGCTACGCCTCCCGTAAACGCAATTAAAGCTAAAATCAAATGCAAAATAGCCGAAATCATAATGTTATAATTTGAAATTTAAAATTTAAAATTCCCACGGACTATATTTTCTCAATAAACTTCTCCAGCCGTTTTTCCACCTCGGCTTGGTTTTTACCGATCGTTATCATTCAAGAACTTTTTCTAATAACTTTCTAAAATTTGGAAAAGGATTGATATTTTTTAAATTATTTTTGCTAAAAAATCCGATGCCCTGAACCTCTTTTAGGTTATATTGCAAATTGTCTTTATTGTTTCCTATAATTTTACAAAAATAAATAAGATCAATGTGATAATGCTCTTTTTTCTCATTTATCTTTTCACATAAAATAATATATGGACTGCGCAGAGGGAAAACATCATTCTTTTTATCGCCCAAACTTTCATCCTTATCGCCCAATGTTTCAACATCTAAGCCTGTCTCTTCTTTTACTTCCCTGATAAGTGCCTGCTCGGGAGTTTCGTTTTTGCTTATATGCCCGCCTGGATACAACCATACCCCCAATTTCTTGTGATTAATCAATAATACCTCCTTTTTCTCATTAATAATCAATCCGGATGCGACAAAGTGTTTTTCTTTTGCTCTCATACTATTTAACTAATAATAAATCACTGTATGAAACGCTTATTTTTTTTAATCTGCCGATTTTTAACAAATTTATTATTTCCGCATGCTCTTTCCTGGCATTTTTTAAATTATTCCCTTGAACTACAGTTTCCAATTCCAAAAAATGTCCCAACTTTTCAACAATATCCAGATGTATTCTTGTATTCTTATAGATCCATAGATTTCTCTCTTTTTTTATTACGACTTTTTCTCCTAAAGATTTTTTTAGAATATTTTCAATACCTCTGGCCTGATTTTTATTAAAATTAAGTATTTGGTAATCCGATATTTTTGAATTTGTTTTATTTGGACGTTGGTAAAATATAAGCTCAAACTGCTTATTATTAATCTCTCGAAATTTTAATCGCCCATTTTTGCAATTATAGTAGGTATCAACCTGCAGAAGTTTACCTTTGAATTGTGCTCCGCTCTTCTTCAAAATCTGAACAATGTTTGAAAAATTTTCTAGAATTATTTTTAATTCAATATTTTTCATAATCTTTTTAAATATTCCATTCCCTCAGCAGCTCCGCTAAATAAAGGCTTTTTATATTTTGCCAAAACTTGTCTTAGCAAATCCATCTGGCCTTCTTTTTCTATTTTATAAAAAATGTTGCCTTCTGGCATCCAGTGTGGCTGCAGTTTTTCTGTTTTTAAGCCAGTTATATCTTCATTCCCCGGCAATTCTAATTTTTTAAGATAAAGTGGGCCAGAATAATAACCATAACAATATTTTTCAGTCATAGCTACTATTCTCTCTATCTCTTCCCCCGATGCTGACGGTAATAATGGCCGTAAGGCAACTAAAGTTTTCAAATTTGACTCATATGCTATTTTTAGTGTTTCAATCCTTTTGCCCGGGCTTGGAGCTTTTGGTTCCCACTTTTCAGCTGTGTCCAAGGACGACAAAGATATCGAGAAGGACAGGAAGTTATTGTGGTAATTTAATTTTTTGTCAATTTCTTTTATCTTTTCAATAAAGTCTTTCGATAATGACAGTTTCGTTATTACAGATATATCCTTATTGAGCTTTGACAATCTTTCCAAAATTTCCAAAGAGTTTTTTCTTGATTGAAAAAATTCAGTATCACAACCCAGCATAATTATAGAAATTTCTTCAGGAAGTTTTTCAATTAATTCAAACTGCTCTTCAGATATATATGAGACATTTTTCTTTTGATTGAAATTCAGATCTTCAACAAAACAATACTTGCAATCCAGGGGGCAACTCAGTTGTGAATAAACTAAAGCCCTATCCTTATCTATTATTAATCCCTTTTGCTCAAAATCTTTTTTTTCAAAATTCATAAATTATAACTTTCTATATCTTCTCAATAAACTTCTCCAGCCGTTTTTCCACCTCGGCTTTGTTTTCGCCGATGGGGAGTTCAATGATGAAGCGCGAGCCTTTGTCCTGTCCTCCCGATTCGGCCCAGATTTTGCCGCCGCTGGCTTCAATCATATTGCGCCCGACATACAGGCCCAGGCCCGTGCCGCCGGCGCTCAAGCGCTTAATATCTTTCCCGCGCGAAAACTTGGCGAAAAGATAGGGCAGTTCGGTTTCCGGAATGCCGATGCCGGTGTCGGAAACTGTAATCCTGATTGAGCCTTCCGGGCTTGGAATACTCTGCGTATCACCTAATACTTTTTCAACTTTAAGCGTAACTCCGCCTTTCGGCGTATATTTGATCGCGTTATCCATCATATTGGAAATAACCTCCCGGACTTTGGCGCCGTCAACCATAATTTTCGGCAAAAGTTCCGCCGGTTTTTTATATTCCAGCAACAGCCCGTGCTCCCTGGCCCTGATGACAAAAGTGTCTATCACTTCCTGGCAGATGTCTTCTGCTTGCCGCAATTCAAATTTGAATTCCATACGTCCTGATTCAATGCGGGAAATGTTCAAAAGATCTTCCACCAGATTCACCAGCCGGTCATTGCTCAAATAGACTTTATTCAGCACGTCTTCCTGTTTGGGATCCAGCTTTCCGTATGAACCTTCCAAAAGCAAAGACACAAAGCCTTTGATGGCGGTGAGGGGTGTGCGCAACTGATGCGAAGCGATGGAAATAAATTCCGATTTGGCGTTATCCAATTTCCGCAACTGATCATTGGCATTGGCCAGCTTGTCGGACATCAACTGCAATTCTTCTTTCCGCAAAACTTCCAATTTCACTGATTTCACGAGCGCCCAGCCGGCAACCAGCGTCAGAAACAGCGTCACGGCAGTGAGAATTACCGCGGTTGTCCCCTGGACAAAGAAAAACATGGAGCCGATTAAAATCACCATCGCCACCACCAACGCCTGCGTCCCAATGAGTTTAATATCAAAAGCCTTGAATTTGACGATCAAGAAAGCCAGCATGCCCATAAAAAATGTCATGCCAAAGAGTCCATATTGACCCATTTCCCAATTCTTCGTTATGCTCGTAATAGTATTAACCCAAAAAAAAGCAAAAAGGAACAAAGTCACTCCTAAAAACAAATAAATAATTTGCCTTTTAAATTCTTTTTCCGCTTTTATATAGCTCTTAATCAAAAAAACTATAATCCAAAAAGAAAATAGAATGTCAAGGAAATATATGTAACTTAATAATCCTCCTTGTGTCGCCTCACAATCAGTAATATTGAATTTTGTTAAATTAAACTTTGATGAAATTAAAATAATCACTGGCGACAAAAGCAACATGACAAAAATTTTCCAAGCAATAGAAGCATCTTTTTTCTCAATAAAAAAATAAGAGAAATATAGCAGAGAAACGAACATGAGCGAATCAACAATATTCATTAACGCCCAAAAAAACATTATAATCCTACTATCGGTATATACCCAAGTTATTATATCAAAAGTTGACCAAGCTGAAAAAAGCAAGGACACTAAAAGCAATAGCTTAGCTGATAATAGTGTCTTATTTTTAAAATAAACGAAAAAACTAAAAAGCAAGGAAATGATTATTGCTGGAAGATGAGAATAATACAGCAAATTAGGAATATCCACATAGCAACTCTCGATGTTAGTAATAAAATTAAAACTGCTATCCATTTATTTTTTAATTAAAAAATTAAAGGCAGATGATGCGTATCATATCCTTAATCCATACTTCTGTGCAAACCTTCATCTGGATCATCATAGTACTCATAATAATTTGCCGTAAGCTCATCTCCTATTTCAATATCCCTTGCGGCATAATCACAATTATTATTATAATCAGGCAATAAATTTGGCTTATCGGAATGGTTTATATGTCGAGCGTGATCTCCGCAAAAAACATAATACTTTTGATTACCATCCTTCTCTGTAAAGCCATAGAAGCGAACAATTTTGGCATAAGTCTCAGGATATCTTTCTAGATCTTTTTCGGTATACCTTAAATCAATTTCGGGATTAAACTCCCAAATCTTTGTTCCTTTTTTAATAAATTCATTAGCAAAACAACCAATTCCATGTGAGCTACTATTGTATAATTTTGTTTCTACCAACAACATACTATTAAACTAGGTTTAAATTTTTTTAAAATCTATTTTATTATTTTTTGCAAAATTAATAATAAATTTATTTATATTGGGAGGATAACACCACCAATAAAAATCCTCTGCTTCGCTTTGATTTTGCGGATATTGCCTTATAATTAATGGCTTAAGCCCAAATTTATTATAAATTTTTTCAATTGATGGAAGTATGATATTGTTAGCAAAATCAATATTACTCTCATCAACATCAAAAAAAAGTTCACATAACACTCCATGGGCAATAAAATGGAGTAACAAATAGTAGTAATAATCTGATGCTTTGCCAATCTCTTTAAACCATTTTGAATTTTCTAATGAATCAACAGGATATTTTAGCATTTTAATAAGATCGTGATGAAAATTGATTAATTTTTCACCAGTTTTCAGGACACACCCACTTAATTTCTTTTTTTCATTTGCATGAAAGTCTATAATATCAACCATAGCCGCTGTACCATCTTCTAGTATTACACGCAACCGACCCAATCCCTTTTTATCTTCATTGAGGTGCGTGAATATATCATCATGATATTCCATAATCAGCGGTTCTAACCCAATATATTTTACACATTGGTAAAAAAAAGTAAATCCATTGTCTGGCGAACAAAGCTGCCGAAAAGTCACACCCCTTGGTTCATTTTTAAAACTCGGCATGAACTTGTTTCCCAATTCCGCTTCAACCTTCTTTCTCAATTCAACATCATTCCACCTTTTTTTTATTTCTTCCCGCGCTTCATCAAGCGAAACATAAATATTGTCCTTTTCCATGAAATTATTATAGCACAAAAAAACATTTGACAAAAGCGGAATTAGATGTACACTAATATATCGAGGGTTGGAGATCGTTAATGAAGCAGTTTTTTAAAAACTTAAAAATAAGGAGGTGCCGGATGTTAACACGAAACTGGATGATTATCGCATTTGTAGCACCTATCTTTTGGAGGTACTGATAAAATGAGAACTATAAACAATTGCAACTGCCTGCAGTATGCATTGGCTTTTACTGAGAAGGAAAAAAAGCTAATGGAGATCCATAAATTATTGCCAGAGAAAATTATCGATTGTCATGCTCACTGTTTTCTTTCAGAGCATGCCGACTTCAAGGATGCTATCTTGAATCATCCGGCTTCAACATTTTCAGAGTTTAGTCTTGAACAATCTAGAAATCTGCAAGGATATTTATATCCTGGACATGAGATAACCGCATTAAGGTTCTCGATTCCCATCCAGGGAGTTGATTTCCGGAAAGCAAATAGGTATTTACTTGAAAATAGTAGTTGTTTGGATAAAGTGGCTGTTTGTGGCATAGGAGATGATATTATTTATACCACAGACATACTAACCGATGAACGTGTTGTCGCTCTTAAAATGTACAACTTCAGCACTGTCCCACCGGCAGAAAAGATCTACGACTTTTTCAAGCCAGAAATTCTTGAACATGCCCAGATACTGGGGATTCCAATTATTTTTCATCCACCCAAACCAATAGATATGGGAGGTGATTTTTGGAAAATGCTCAAAGATTTTCCCAAGCTAAAAGTTATTTTTGCCCATTTAGGTTCTCCAACTGGACACTCTAGTTTACTGGAAAAGATTTACGCGGAATTATCTCGACATGAGCAGGTTTATATGGATACTTCTCTAGCCACTGATTATAATGTCGTGGTGGCAGCTTTAAGATTTTTTGATCCAGCCAGAATCGTTTTTGGATCAGATGAGCCATGCAATCTGATACGGGCGCGGCTGTACACAAACCCCCATCTGGGAACAAGGCTAATAACGGAGTACCTATATCACTGGGTTGATCCAGATGAACACAAAAAGTATGGCAGCCTGGCAAAAGGATGCATTCATCTACATTGGCAAGCCATGAAAGCTTTAGTGGGAGCTGTAAAAGACTTGTTTCAGAAGAAAAGATATACAGTAATGGAAAATGTTTTCTATAACACGGCCAAAAAACTTTTTTCATTCTGAACAAATAAGAGAATGTTAATTAAAGGCGCTCTGGTTAAAACAAAGCGTCTTTTATTTAAGTATAAATTTGTTTTTCCATCGTAACTGAAGTGCCGTTATCTTCAGTAATTTTGTAATGTAAACTTAGATAAAAATTTTTTGCAGGGCTATCTTTAAAAACCTCTAGCCTAATTTTATTAAATTTATTATTTTTTGAGTTCTCCTCTATTATTTTCATCAAATAGCTTCCCACTCCTTTACCCTGAATTGATTTATCCAGTTGGATATTGTGCAAATATAAATAATTTTTTTTAAATTCCAAATCAAAAAAACCGACTGAATTACCCTCAAATTGAACAATAGATATGTTATTTATATTAAATTTTTCTTTAAACTTTTTGCTATTCCACGAACCCCAATACTTTCTTACATATTTCTCCATGTTTTTTTTGGAAAGATCATGGATAAAAGCATGGTCGTCTTTTTGACACTTTCTTATGGAAATGTCTTTATTTAAAGAAAGATTATTTTTCATTTTTCCAGCAGTAAGGATCATGCCCAAATAAATTATTTGAGATACAAAGAGATCTAGCCCTGCATCCACCACAGATGTATCTGTCAGAACAAGATTTGCATTTTCCTTCGTACTCTCTTTTAACCAATCTTCTTACTTCCGGGACATCCAGTCTTTCGTTCCAAATTTTTTGAAGAGGCTTTTCGAATATATTTCCCAAAATAATGTTCTGCAGAAAAGTACATATGCCAATATTTCCATTTGAATGAATATGAACCATATTGAGTCCTGCAGTACATCCGCTTAGTACGCATCCAGAATAAATATCACCATAATTTTTAAGTTTTTTTGTAATAGAGTCATCAACTAGGTGATATAGTGGATCCTGGCAGTTTAGAGTAATTTTTCTTTCCCGTCTTTCCCTGCTAATCTCTTCTAGAAATTTTCTATATTCAAGTTTCGATAATCTAAATGCTTCATTATTAGCCATGGCTCTACCAGTAAATATGGCAGCTCTAGCTAAAAAGGTATCGACTCCCAATTTTTCCAGCAGATTAAGAGTATTATGCAAATCATGCAAATTAAACCTTGTAAGTGTAAATTCAATATGCACTTTAAGCCCCTTTGATTTTAATAATTTGATGGCAGAAATAGCTTTGTCAAAAGCTCCGCTTTTATTTCTTATTTTGTCATTTATTTCAGGCGTTGACCCATCCATCCCAACTCCGTAGGAATAAAGCCCGGCCTCCTTTAGTCGGCTTGCGATATCATCGGTTAAAAGTTGGGCATTGCTTTGTATTCTTGTTCGTATATTCTTCGAAGTTGCATATCTTACAATTTCAACCAAATCCTTTCTTAGCAGCGGCTCTCCTCCGGTAATCGCTAGGGTTGGACAACCCATTTCGCTAAGCTGGTCTATTAATCTGAAAGCATCCCTACCCTCTATTAATTTCCCTTCTTCTTTTTCGGGAGAGGCATCCGCCCTACAATGTATACATCGCAAATTGCATTTTTGAGTAACCTCCCATAAAGCATAGTGCAATTCAGATTTTTTTGGTGATGTTTTCATTTTTTCAAACACAAAAACAGTTTCGATTACAAAATTTCTTTTTTATCTTATATTTAGGTTTTTTGGGGCTAATCAAATGAGCAAGAACATTCTCTGACCACAACTTCTTGTTGCTCCTGACCATTTTCTTTTGTGCCTCCCATCCATTCCTCTTGGACGGTTTTCAGGGTTGTTTTTTCTTCCATTTTGTTAATTTTATAATTAGTTTATTATGTATTGATACTATGCTAAATTGGTGGTTATGTCAATGTGTTCATTTTTGTAGAAAAAAAATAAGCCATTCCTTTGAAAGAATGGCTTTAAAAAAGTGAACTTCTCCTTATTTAATGCCAGCAAGATAACCTTCGGTACCGCTCTGGTTAATTGTTCTATAAATATTGTCCCTCATTTCATTGGCCTCCTTATGAGTGAGGGATCTTTCATGCGATCTTAAAATAACTCTTATCAGCATGTTTTTTTGTCCTGGTCTTATGCCCAACCTTTCAATTGCTTTAGCAGGAAGACGGTCGTAATTTGTTCCGACATTATGGTAATTTCCTCAACAACATCTGAATTGTCACCAAGAGCATCTTTGATTATTTCGCATACATCTTCCTCATTTGTTTCTTGCAAAACTGAAACGGAGAGATCTTGGCGTACGGGCGGATATTTTGAAACTGCCTTATAATGACTAAGATTGGTCATCTGTTGCTTGATACGAGGATCTTCCGAACGCAGTATTCTTATGTCCTCAATGTCCTTCAACAACATGGCCGATCGGTCAAGTCCAACACCCATCGCCAGTCCGGAGTATTCTTTCGGATCAAGTCCAGCCTCAGAGAGGAGCCTTGGGTGCGCTTCGCCACATTCCAGCAATTCAAGCCAATATCCCTTCACAAGGACCTCAACCTCAAGTCCATTTATTGTGTAGGGATGATTTACCTCGTTGGCCCTATATTTTGCTCCTGGAATTACAGCTTCCAGCACCAACTCAATCAAATCAATGAGGGCTTTGCGTTCAAGCCTTGGTGTGCCTTTTTTAATCCTCCAAATATCCATTTGATGAGGCTTCTCCCGTATGCCTACTGTCAACCACATCCCTGCGATAACATATGCCAGGACAGAGAACAGAGAAATCCATCAAGCCCTTTTCTCGTATCTCTATGAGTATATTAGGTATCATGGCGGTTGTGTGCGTCCTCAATATGGTTTTTTCATCAAGATACCGCGTGTAGCGAGGCAAACGAGTAAGATTATCTGGTGGGAAATACAGCCGATCAAAATCATTTTTGACTGATGAAATAGGACTCGCTCTTCTTATTTCCGGTTTTGGCCACCCTGCTTTTTTTGTTAGATAGTCAAAAATTTTACTGACTACTAAGTTAATCGCATGAACTCCATTCGCTGGATCCGAGAGATCTTTTATGGCTAGTGCCTTAGCTAACCTCTCTTTGGAAATTAGCCTGTTTTTCATAACAAATCCTCCTTTTAGAACATTATTTTCAAGTTACTTGCCTGACACTAGTCATATTGACTTGGTGTTCATGGTATACTAGCAGATTTCTAAAAAATGTCAAGCGCCTGTATAGTTAACAGTAATAGGTCCTTTATTTCATTTTTCAACCCTCTTTCTCAATTCAACATCATTCCACCTCTTTTTTATTTCTTCCCGCGCTTCATCTAGGGAAACGTAAATATTTTCCATATATTTTCAGTAACATTTTTTTAAACTCCCTTCCCATATTTATCAGTCTTTTTTACTTCCAGCTTTGGATTCATCCAGGAAAAGGTGTTTTTGAGTTTTTTGGGTTTCGACTTGACCATGAGGTTATTATAGCACAAATTTGAGAAAACAAAAAACCGCCTTTTTGGCAGTTGGAAAAAAATTAAATTTGGATAAAAAGGCGGTTTCTTTTCAGGGAAACCGCCGTGATTATTTCATTCTACATCTTCTCCGGAACCTTGATACTCAGTAAAGATAGGCCTTTTTTGATCACCAAGGCCACACCTTTGCTTAAAGCCACTCTTGAATTACGAAGCTTTGCATCTTTGGTCCTGAGAAGCGATACTTCATTGTAGAAGCTGTTGAAAAACTGAGCCAATTCCTCCAAATACACACAGAGATGATGAGGAGAATCAGTTTCCTGCGACTTAACAACGATTGCAGGAAACATCATTAACTTCTTCGCAAGATCAAATTCACTCTTGCTCGTGAAAGAAATCTCTCCTTTCTCCAAAGTGCTCAAATCAATTTCGCCATAAGTCTCAGTTAGCTTTCTGAGAATTGAATTGATTCGAACATATGAGTACTGGAGAATAAACCGCGCTTCCACCTTCCAAATCAAGCATCCTGTCCCAATCGAAAGAGATATTCTTTACTCTCGACTGGCGCAAATCATTGTAAATGATTGCTCCGACACCAACAATCTCAGCCACTTTTTCCAATTCTTGCGGATCAGCGTCTGGATTTTTTTGGAGCAATATCTCCTTTGATTTTTCTACAGACTGCGCAATCAGGTCTTCTAACTCAATGAGTGTCCCCTTTCTGGTAGACATCTTCTTGCCGTCTCTCAAGACCATTCCAAATCCGATGTGTTTCGTTTCCACGCCGTCTGGAAGATATTCGGCGCGCTTACTAAATTCAAACAGTTGTTTGAAGTTTAAATCCTGCTCATTGCCCACCACATACAAAATAGCATCGGGCTTGAAGGCTTTGACCCTAAACTGAAGCGTGGCTAAATCCCTCGACAAATACAGACTCGAATCATCCTGCTTTCTTAATAGAAAAGACGGAATTTCTCCCATTTGGTCAACAACAACAGCCTCCGACGCTTCATCCTTTCTGCACAAACCCTTTGTCATACACTCACCCACCAGTTTGTCAGCTTGTTCAGTGAAATAACTCTCACCGATATTAGTGTCGAATTCGATTCCCAATTGCTTGTAGACACGATCAAAGTCTTTGAGACTTAAATCCCTAAAACGCTTCCAAAGAGCTACCAGCTCGGGATCCTTTTTCTCGAGTCGCGTAAACAACTCGCGAGCACTATCTTTAACCTCTGGGTGCTCTTTAGAAAATGCATGAAACTTAACATAGAGATCCTTAAGCTCTCCAATTGGGTTCTCCGCTATTTTCTTCTCATCACCCCATTCTTTATAGGCGTAAATGAGTGATCCAAATTGCGTGCCCCAATCACCAAGATGATTGTCCTTGATAACGCTGTAGCCAGTTTCATGGTAAAGATTAGCAAGAGCTTGCCCAATGATTGTAGATCTTAAGTGACCGACTCCAATAGGCTTTGCTATGTTCGGAGCCGAATAATCAATGACTGCCACTTTGCCAGCATTGATATCACTTTCGCCATAGCGCTCTCCGAGCTTAAGAACTTTTGCAAGAATATCTCGGTAGAGGGTCTCCTTGCGTGTTTCCACATTTACAAAAGCTCCTGCCACAGAAGCATCCTTGACCAACTCCATTTCTCGCCCATTTATGCTATCAGCAATTTTCTTTGCCAGCACATTTGGTTTTTCCCCCAGCTTTTTTGCTAAATCAAAAACCTCCAAAGCAAAATCGCCGGATATGTGAGCTGGTGGAACTGACAGTCCTATTTCTCCAACATCTTGGACACCGATAGACTCTCTCACAACCTCAGCTACCTCCGCCGTTAGCTTTTCTGATGGATAGCTATCAAAGTCAACAAGTTCGCGACTATCCTTTTCCTCGCTGATTTTTTTCTGAACCGCGCTTACGGATTCAGCCACCTCCAGCTTGTACTTCTCAAACTCGTCTTGTTTTTTTTCCTTCATTTCCATATTACCCCCTTTATTTTGCATAATAGTGTTTTCAAACATATTTCAACTATATAGCATTATTAGCCATAAGTCAAAAACAGGATTTTTGTCAAAGAACATCTGACTTCCACATAGCTAATATGCGTAAATCTTGTTAATTATACACTTAAAAAATCGAAAGTCAAGGGAGCAAATCAGCCATTGACGAAGTGTTTATTACTATAATAATGCTTATTTCTCCAGCTTAAAGAGCAACGGAACAGTTACGGTTTTTTCATGATGAATTGCGTGCTCCCACAATCCATCTTCACCCCAGCAATCACCATGATCAGAACAAATTATTATATTATCATCCTTAAACAAATCCAGTATTTCTTTTATATTATTATCAATAAACTCGAGGCATTTCCCCTGTCTGAAACTACTCTTTTCAAGCGAATTATCGCTTCCAAAAGGCACACAGGGATTGTCGTGCTTAGACCAGGGTGCCCCTTTAAAATAATAAGGAACATGCGTTTCACCTATATTCATAAATACAAATATTGGATTATCGTTGCATTCAGTAATTTTCTGAATAACATATTCTTTTTGCCTTAAAAAATCAGTTTTGGAATATAGAAAATGATCAAAGTCAGCCATCAATGTCTGTCCAGATTCTGATTCTGGATCAAACCAATCCATTGCAGCTGTTCCGATTGTCACATACCCCTTACGCTTAAAACCATCGATTATATTTTTACCATCCAGTACTACATGATCAATGCCGGGGCCAATATAATCTCCGTCTGTTTTTATTTTAAATATTTTTCCGAATTTTGGATTTATAAATGTTTCTCTCAATTGCGGATTGCCTGGCGTAAAACCAACAAAAATAGCAGCGTGAGATGAATATGTAAAATTACCATTTGAAAATGCCTTGTAGATTTTTCCCACGCCCTTCATATTCGGAATGCGCGCTCCAAGATATGGTGCCCAAATCATGTGAGGGATGTATCTTGGAAAACCATCCGGGATGCGGAAAGAAAGTTTAATGTTAGGGAGGCATTGCTAACGCGTGCCTCCCTGAATTTTTTTAAATCAGCTTATCCACAGACGGCTATTGACAACTTTTTTGTGTCTGCTATACTACAAATACTTTAAAAATAACAAAGCCTAAGTCTGGATCCTCCGAATGTTCGGAGGGCTGGGTCTGGATTAGTCCGATAAAGCTTCGGACAAGGCGGTTTCTGCAATAGTGGAAATCCGGCATCCTCCGTAATCATAGGATAATCGATATCGTTCTGATTTTATCAGAAGCCTGAGTCGATGAGTGGAAACTGGTCTGCCACGGCAGATTTTTTGTTTCCAAAAGAAAGGTGGCATCACGAAGTAAAACAAAAACTCTTCGTCCTTTCGCACAATTTTTAATTGTGCGGTGAGGATGAGGAGTTTTTAAATTCCTTTTAGTTCCCTAAAAATTTTCCAAGGAGGTTTAAAATGCAAGACTTTCTCAGGAAGTTTAATTTCAGAAAAGACGGTGCCTTACTGGTCGGTGTCGAACGAGAATGCTTTTTGGTAAAAAAAGGAAAGATATCTCCTATTTCACCAGAGGTTCTCACAAGGATAGGAATAAATGGACGGTTCGGTTTTGAACTTTCTGCTTGTCAACTTGAAGATAGGATAGGCCCGACCGAAGTGAAAAACGTAAAAATCGAATTATTGAAGAATGAGGAGGAAATTAAAAAAGCTGAAAGTGAAATTGGTTTTGAACGTCTGTTTCTTGAAGTAGCACCTGATGATATGCCCCTCGACGTATATCCCGATCCCAGCGGAAGATATCAGCGTATAACTGAAAAAATGTCAAAAGAAGTATTGCTTGCAGCATGTCAGGTAACGGGTATTCATATTCACATTGGTATGCCCGACCATGAAACTGCTATAAAGGTGTACAACTCGGTCATAGACAAAGTTGATTTGCTCTGCAAACTTGGTGACAAATCCAACGGCAGGCGCCTGGATATCTACAGAGTAGTAGCTCCCGATTTTTACCCGCCTCGTTATAAAAATTTCACAGATTTCTATCGTGAGGCGACTGAAAAAAACTTTGTAAATGATCCCAGAAGTTGTTGGCACATTGTGCGCATCTCTGTTCATGGCACAATCGAGTTCAGAATGTTCGGCTCAACTGAGAATTTGGATGAAGTAGTGATGTGGGCAGAAAGATGTCATTCTCTTTGCAAAGAAGCCTTGGAAGCATGATTGAGTGGGAAGCGGATAAAACTCCGCTTCCCACAATTTTTAAAAATTTTTATTTTATGATAATTTTAACATATGTGTAGAATGATATTGGTAAATAATTTTAATAAAAAAGTCAACTCTGAGGTTTTGGCTGATTTTCGATTACTTTCTAAAAAAGGAAGTGTTCCTAAAGGATCGCAGTCTGGACACGAGGATGGTTGGGGTGTGGTTGTTTATAAGGGCAGAAGAATAATTCTTTTTAGAAAGGAGGGCTCTAGCGCAATAAAAAGTAAAGCTTATAAAAAAATCATTGAAGAAATAAGGGATTTAGATTCAAATATTGTTATTGGTCATTTACGTAAAGCGTCGACAGGCAAAAATAAATTTTTCAACTCTCATCCTTTTGTTTTAAAAAATTTTTCTTTTTGTCAAAATGGCACTATTTTTAACAGTAAGCGACTTCCCTTAACTGATGAATTTGAAAATCTAATTAAGGGGGAAACTGATTCAGAAAGGTTCTTTGTTTACATTTTACAATGTATTAATAACATTAAAGATAAGAAACAAACATCAAATTCCATTCAAAAAGGTATCCTGAAGGCAGTTTCTTTTGTTAAGAAAAATTTTGATTACACTGCATTAAATTTTTTATTGACAGACGGTAAAAATGCGTGGGCACTTCGTGAGATAAATGAAAAAAGCGAGTTAGTTAAAAGAAAAAAAATGCTTGAGTACTATACGCTTTATATAGGACACACCGAAAATTCAAATTCTGATATAGTTTCATCAGAAAAAATAGCTCCAAAAGGTGTCCGTTGGAAACAATTCAATAACCACGAATTATTAAGATTAGACATTCAGTCGGGAACTAGAAATATCGCAAGTATTGATACCAAATGAACTTTTTCTTAATTTTTGATGTGAAAATTTAAAAGCCGGATGAGATTTTACCCACCCGGCTTTTCTTATTTCTCCAGGAGAACCTGCCATCTTCTTGAAAAAGATTTCTTTAATTATAAAGAATTCTTTTTTTCTCGGAATCCGTTCGTAAATTTCAACCCATTTTTCAATCGGCGCAATTTGTTCTGAAATTCTTTCAACAACTGCTTCAGCGAAATTACTTTCTTCACAAATCACATAGTAAAGCGTAAATAGTTCTTCCAAGTTTTCAGCAACATCGAGCATTATTTTTTCAATCTCTGACTTCGTCTTCTTGCCAGTTTCAAGTTCGATATAAATATCCATCCATTCATTAAAATCTTCGAGCGGATTTTTTCACTTTACTTAGCAGCTTACCTTGAAGATCAGCATCGTCTTTGAGAGTTTTATATGTCTGAAACCAGTCTTGAAATGATTTAGCCCTTCTTAATATTTTCTTTTGGCATATTTTTCTAAGATTGCTTCCCTCAGGAGATTCTTTGTATACATCAACCAATTCGCTAAACTTCAAACCGCTTGGAAAACCTTTCCTTGAATCTGAATAATATACAACTACTGCCGCTCCGAAACCGATTTTCTGCTTCAATTCTTCAACTTTCATTTTCTCCTCCCATTCTCCTCGCAAAATCCCAAAAAGAACTTTGTCGCGGTATTGGCCGTTTTTAAAAATAGACTGCCGGACCCGGCCTTCTTCCCTGAAGCCAATTTTGAGATGCATCTTAATGCTTCTTTCGTTGAAGTCGTAAGCTCCGGATGAAACCCGATGAAGATTGAGATGATTGAAAGCATAGCCCAAAATTAGTTTTGTCGCTTCCGTGCCATAGCCATTGCTCCAGAATTTTTTCTCACCGATAGCAATGCCGAATTCTGCGTCACGATCCTTCCAATTGATCCGGTGTAATCCGCAAGTCCCAATTGAAGTCACTCTTTTACCCCTGACAACTTCCATCAGAAACACAACGTCTGAATTTTTTCGCGTGGTGCTGATATCCTCCAGCCATTTTTCTTCACCCTTTTCGGTCATTGGCAGATACAGAGTTAGGTATTGGATAACTTCCGCGTCATTGAACCATTCTAGAATTTTCGCCAGATCAGCCCGCCTCACAGCCTTAAGGATAATTCTTTTGCCTTTTAACATAACTTTTTTCCTCCATTTTAATTGTTAGCAATAAGCGTCCCCTGCCTAAAAACTTCAAAAAACATCCCCTCTTAATAAATTTTTAATGTGCTCCGCTAAATAAAAAGCTCGGCTTCTTATCTAGCCGAGATGGTCTTTTGGATATGAATTTATATAAAAAGTTTAGAAAGTTTTATGCTTAAACCTATTAAAATTCACAAAAACCGCCTGGGCTAAACGAGCAACTTTTCTGGTTGCATCGCAATCAAAAGCTACCGGATTAATTCCGGATGACTTCAGATTCATTCGATTTTCGTGATACTTTTGCATATACTTAACTTTATCTATTTTTATCATTAATCGGGATTTTTGTCAAATTCATTCTCACATTTTACAAAATTTTTATTTTTCATAATTTAACGCAAATTTCTTTCAAGTCCTTTCTATTTCCAATAATTCTAGTATAAAACTCACAACCATCAATAGCAATCGCCTTACATTTGCAGTGGATCATCTTTTTATTTGTATCCATAGGAATCCTGTCTCCGCATTTCAAACATTCATAATAAGTTTTATATTTTGGTTTTTTGTTCATAAAAAAATTGATTATCTCAAATTATATGCAATTACACCCAACAATAAACTAGCTACAGCTTTCTGTATCTCGTTCCCCTGCCAAAGCCAATTTTTTCGATTCTTTTTAACTTAAGTAGCTTCACTAGCGCCTGATTGATGGTCGGTCTGGCAACCTTGGTTTTTTCGGCAATTTCTCCCGGAGCAGCTTCACTACAGCTTGCAGATATTCCCACACACTCAATTGTTTTCGCGAAAGCAGTTTCTCAACTTGCTCACTTTCCAGAAGCTCAACCGCCATTTCAGATTGTTTCAAAATCATCGTCAGAAAAAAATCCAGCCAAGCGGTTATATCTTCAACTTTACCAAAAGTTTTTTGGCTCCGGCGCAGAGAGATATAGTAATCATTTTTATTGTCCTCCACAAATTTTTCATGCGAAACATAAGGCATGTATAAATAACCCTCCTTGAGCAATAAAAGGTTTGTTAAAATTCTCGAAAGCCTTCCATTTCCATCTTGGAAGGGATGGATGTTCAGAAATTCAACAACAAAGTTACCAACGACTAAAAGCGGATGGATTTTCTTTTGCTCCAACGCCATCCTCGTCCAATCAACCAGCTCCTGCATATTTTTGGGAGTTAGATATGCCGGAACAGTTTTGAAAACCACTCCTATTACATTGCCTTTTTCATCCAGCATATTCACTGTATTTTCAGTTTTTTTGTATTCACCCCGATGCCTCTCGTCTTTCTCCACATATTTCAGTAATTCTTTGTGAAAATGCTTAATGGAACTCTCGCTAAAAGATACGCTCTTTCCAGGAATCAAAAACATTTTTAAGCAGTTCATAATATCCTCTGACTTCTTGCTCATCTCGGCTTTCCCATTTACTTGGTATTACTCCCTGCATCATCTTTTCCACCTGCTGCATCGGTCAGTTTTGCTCCTTCAATGCGAGTAGAAGCTCCAGCAGAAGTTATGAGAACCGACTTTTTAAGGCGACCTAAAATCTGGGGGCTTAGATTAACCCCACCGATCCATCTTCCTTTTGTTTCATCTATTTTAGTAATTTTAGACCAGATTTCGGCTGGAATAGTAGCTAATCTTGCCTCAAATCGGCTATTTTTGGTCATATAGTTATCTTATGTATTAACTATATAAGATTATATGAGATTATATAAGAAAAGTCAAGCTCAACCGCTCTTTTTCCTCCCCATCCTCTCCTTGGCGGTTCTTTCGATTTTGGCCGGATAACTCTGCTGTTTTTTTATTCTTTGATATAACTTCTAAAATACCAGTGATCGTCATCTTCCATTGGAAGCAAAGGGACAATCAAGGGAGCTTTTCCAAAAATTTTTTTAACTTCCAGATAACTTTCAATGATAACATTGTCCGTAAATTCTTTCTCATTTCTCTTCCTGATAAAATTTTCAAAAAGTACGCCGTGGCAAAGAAAAAATGTAAAAAAATTCTCATAATATTGGCGTATTCCTTTTTTCTTTCCCTTATGATCAAACCATTTAAAATCATCAAATGTTTCGATTTTTGCATTGTAGGATTCCAGCATTCGGTGGTGGAAACCAGCCAAGTCTTCTCCCCACAATGTATTTATATCACAAAGCCTCTTGCCATCAGAGGCCATCATGTCTATAACATTGGTAACAGTTTTTTTGCACTCACTATTCTTTATATTATTCTTAACCTCTTTATTACTAATAAAAGACAACTTTCCTAATGAAACTTTATCGTAATTTTTGGTGCAAAATTTATCCTCTACTCCTTCCAATCCAAGGGGCTTTAATTTGGTACTCTTAGCTAAATCGAGAAAATAGAAAAGTTCTTGATTGGGAGTTATTATACTGCGCGATAAAACAGCTCTGAGTCCTTTCTTGAATGGTTTTGGCACATCGCCACCTAAAAAAGCTTCTACTTTCTTGCGCAATTTTTTATCGTTCCGCCGTTTCCAAATCTCCTTTTTAGCAACAGATAAAGGCGTATAGATACTATTGATATCAAATTTTTCAGTTTTCTTTTTTGTTTTTCCTTTTTCACCCATAATTTAAACTTAATGATAAAAAACAGACGAAACTTTCTCTTTACCCTTATCATACGCTTAAAACGATTTTTTGCAAAGGAAAAAGGCATCTTATCGTTGCTCCGATAAAATGCCTTAGAATAAACTTACTCCCTTCTTTGCGAGAAAGATTATTAATACTGTTCGCAATGTCCAGTAGATATCTCCCGCTAAAAGACTCCCAAAAAATATCATCCAATCTCTCTTTTTGAGTCCGCCAAAGGATTCTTTTCTGAAATATACCGTTGTTACAAACGGATCGGTATACATACTAAGGGCAAAAAATGCTACAACGCCGCCTTTTTTAATTGCCCACAGAATAATAAGAATCATCCGTGAAAATGGCCACCAAAGAACTTTGCCAAAAGTGGATTTTACGCTCAACTTTCTAATCCACGCCGGTCCAAACTCTGCCGCCTCCTTAGCAGCTTCGATTCCAAACCAATCCTTCTTTGACCAGTCATAGAATTTGATAAAAAGGTAGTTAACCGGCACTGACAATATCGCCATAATAACTCCGCCTTTTATCGGGCCATAAACTGCAACAATGGGAATATAAATCGCATAGTTGAAACCATAGTCAAATATGTATCCAAAAGTGTGCCCCAGCCCTATAATCGCTATCCGTTCTTTCCATGCCGCAATGAACGCGGCAATATTTTTCAATATTCCGCTCATCGCGACACCTTTACCCCGTAGCGAATCCTATTCTACTACTGGGATCCTTTCTAATTTTGTCAAAAAACTGTGTTAATAGCTCGGCCAAAGACCTGCAACTATCAACCTGCCATTATACACCTAAAAAACCATCCTGTCAAGCAGAATAGCTATTTTAACGCTTAAATAAAGCATTTTGTTGTTTTTTTCTTCAGTCTCGGCTGCCCTTTTTACTGAAATATCAGGCGCAGAGCCTTTTTGATTAAGTTTTTTCTGGTTCTTCTGCTTTTAAAATCAATGTCCGGAGTTTTGAATTGGATATTTTTTACAAAATTAAGTGTCCCCTCTAAGGCTTTAATCGCCAGATCAGTATTCATGTTTTCTTTTTTGCCCGCCTCCTGATTATGGCAATAATAATCTCCTGTCTCTCCGCTAAAAAAAGCGCAATCTATTCCGGAAAGACTGAAATAATAGTGATCGCTGTAATCCAAGCTTTTTTCCATGTTAAAGATATCTAAACTGTCACCGATTTTTGAAAAAGCCTTCTCAACTTGGGGAAAATAATCCTTATCGGAAAAAACCACAACTCTGTCGCCAAGACCGGTTCCGTCAATCGAAATCATAAATTTAATTTTTTCCCGATCGTTTTCTGACAGCATATCCACAAAATATTTCGAACCAATCATTGAATTTTCTTCAGCGCAGAAATAAACCGCCCAAACATCAAAAGGAAGTTTTAATGAAGATACTTTTTCAGAAAGCATCATCAGTGCCGCTACTCCAGAAGCATTATCCAGCGCTCCTTTAAAATATGGAATCGTATCAACATGCGCGCCCAGCACTAGTTTAAATTTTCCTTTTCGATTGCTAATTTTGTGAATTAGATTATGATCATATTTTATGGAAATTTTTCCAGAACACGAGAAAGAGGCTTCTTTTCCTACATTACTTCTAATTAAATCCAGATATTCAGAACCCACAATCGCGCTCGGGATCAAATAGCCCAGGTTTCCGGTGTTATAGAAGAATGGTTTTGAAAACCGGATGGAAACATAAATCAGCGCCAGAATATCTTTTTTGCTATTTTTAATTGCGAATACTTCAAATGGATTATCATCCTCATCATCATTCTTTCCAAAATATTCCAATTTGCCCTGAAAACGTCCGGAGGGACTATAGTAGACTGTTTTACAGGGAATTTTTTCTTCGCCACAAAAAAAATCGGAGCCTTTTTTTTCCGACCACGCCAAAAATTTAAATTTCTGAAAATTCAACTTTCCACCTATGCTTTTTTGCAGGTGACCTTTAATAAAATCCAGAGCTTTCTGTTCCCCCTCTGAACCGGCAAGGCGGCTATGCTCAGATATTTTTTTTACTAAACCTTGCAGATCTTCTCCACAAAACATAATTTTTGATTTTTACTCTATCGGAAATGCGCCCACAGTGTCTTCTTCAATTCCGCTTTCCTCCGCCTCATCGGCCGGCAAGTCTTCAGCCGGTTCACAGTCTTCATCAACTTCCGGATCACACTCTTCAGCCGCTTCGCAGTTTTCATCAATTTCCGGATCGCATTCTTCAGCCGCTTCACAATCTTCGTCCACTTCCGGATCGCATTCTTCCTCGTCAATTGGATTTTCTAACGTGTATTGCTCCGGGTCGTTGCAGGCAGTTGCATACTGCGCTTCCATATTTTCTTCGGTGCAAAAAACATATTCGCAGTCTGGTTCGTTTTCACCGCACACCAGCGCTTCGCAATTTTCATCCGTGTTAGGATCGCAGAGCGGAATCTGGCTGGCATTTCGCTTTACGACTTGGAAATACCAAGTGTCCGTATCAGGGTCTCCCGTACAAGCTTCCCCCTCAACATCCGATTCCGGATCGCATTCCCAAATGAAACACTTGTCCGTATACGGATCGCAATCCGTCTGCGCTTCAATGATATAATCTTTTTTGACCATAATGCGCCAATAGGTCACCGCCACCGACGCCACAATCAACAGCCCGATAATAAGAAATAATATTTTTGATTTTTTATCCATCCAGCAGTAGAAATTCGAATGGGCTGAAAGCCCAAAACAAATTTATATTTTATTATGATTAAGCTTATTTCTAAATAGATATTCCTTCAGGCGTCGTTTAATTAATCGCCCGCCTTGAGAGGTTTTTAGGTATCTTTCCCTTCTTGCAGCATCATTTTTATCAAGACAGGCTTCATAGTAAATCAGTTGCCAAGGCATATATCTTTTTGTAGAACTATTCAGACCCAGGTTGTGTTCATTAATTCTTTTCTTTAAATCATTGGTATAGCCAACATATATCTCATCAAACTCACGACTTCTTATTAGGTAGGTATAGAAGAAAATATTATTTCGAATTTTCACTGCTGGATCCATGCAAATATAATACCACAACTTGCGTAAAATGAAAACAAGCTTTTTTGCTTGTTTAAAAAATAAGATGGGGGCTCGCGTATAGACGAGCCCCTTTTAAAATGGGCAGATTGATTCATCCCCGCCCTTTCATCTCCTTGGCAATTTCCCTGGCCTGCTCCTTCGCAAAACTGGTCCGCTCTTTTTTCCCATAATCTACCGCCGCGTGAGCCACTGCAATAAAAGCGAAAACTATTGCAACTGGAGGCACGAAGAGCGTGAAAAGCGCCAGAGCGCATAATAACAGAGCTAAATATGCCAGCGCCTATCTTTTTCCTTATAAAAAAATACGCCGGAGGACAAACAAAAACAAGGAACCACATATACCACCTCTCAACTTTTATTTTGGTTTGAATAAAACCAATGCCTTATTTATATGCCTATTTTTATTAGATGTCAAGCTACTATACAGTTATCACAAAGATGGAGATCTCCTTCTTGTCTTTTTCCACAATAAAAACCGCCCTAAAAGCGATTTTTCCTGCAAAAAACACCCGTTTAAGGTGTTTTGCCGTATGCCTATGAGGCAACGGTTGCTGTTTGTTCATTCCCGGGCCAGCAAAGTCAAAAAACTCCTCTTCTGTTTATTTATATGAATCTTCCAAAATCTCCGAATAATCATTGGGATTGTGATAACCGCCTTCTGTCGGGTCATAGCTTGAAAGCGGCAAAGTAAAACTTTGCCCGGTTGAAGGAGAAACCAGATCGGATTCCACGCCCATCGTGGCGTCGCTGAAATTATGGGAGGCCCGGTCTTCAACGCCATTGCGATAATTCCAGGCATCCATCAGCGGGCTGGAATCATTGGCCAGATCTTTGGCTGAAGGCAATATGACTTTATCCGCGCCTCCCACCTTGGAAGGATTAGTTATGGCCGCGCTCAAAGCTATCCTTTCCAAAAGCGGCGCCCATTTGTCCCATTTGTCCGGCGTTGTCTGGAAACCTTTAAAAACAGCCACGTATTGCCCCTGGCCGTTGATAACCCCGGCATCGGCTTTAATTTTCAGAGAAGTCCCGTCTTTTTTACAGGTAAAAATTTTTGTCTTTTCTTTCCAGACATATCCGGGAGCGGATGGATTTGTGAGCTCTCCCTCTTTGGATTCTGAAATATGGCTTATATCTTTTAAGCCTCCCATGCCGGCTATTTTTTCGATGAAAGCGTCGGGACTGCTTTTCCCGGGCCAGCCTGAAACCGCGATCAAGGCCACGCCCATATTGCTGTCCTCGGGATTGGCAATATTGATTCCGCTGATGCTTTCATCAACTTTCCAGCCTTCGGGAATTTTGGCGGAATAAATTTGTCCATTGTAGGCAACCAGCTTTATTGAAGAATTAACATAATTTTTGTCCGTGGAATTTTTATCTTCTACAACCGGAACCGGTTCTTCAACTTTGTCAGTTTTTGCGAGCTGCTCATTTTTTTCCGGAGTTGCCGCAGTCAAGGATTCCGGCGATTTTTTTGCCGGTTTGAACAGATAATAATATTTGCCGGCCATAACCGCCGCCGAAATAATCAGAATTATGATAATGCCCGCAATAATAATATTTTTATTTTTTATGTTCATTTTTATATTTGACTGATGCCAATTATATTTTTATTATACCATAAAACCCCGCTTTGGGCGAGGTCTGGGGAAATTACTGAATTAATTCAGGAATTAATTACTTACATGAACATTCCTAACATTCTTAAGAATGTTAGGATGCCGCGTAAAGATAAAAATAACATTCTGGCTTTCTGTAGAATGTTAGAATGTCGTTTCTTTTTATGTTAACGAGGATTTTTGCCCGCCTGCATCGCTATGCGAAACGTTGCGGACAGGGGTAAAAAAAGAAGAGGGCAGGTTATATGAACCAAATCCCCCATTTGTGCTAAACTTTTCAAATTTTACCCTTTTGGCAAAAAACTATCTCACTGCAATATTGGCGACAAGCTTTATGGCGTCCTTTCGTTTCAAAAAGCTCAGTTGCGATCCCATGGATAGCTTCAAAAAATAAACCGCCCGCATACAACGATGTGTTAAGTTCTCCCTGTTCTAATCCGTTCCAGGCACTTTCAACACACTTCCTCGGAACTAATGGAAGACCTTTCTTTTCTGCAACCAGCATTATTGCGTTAATGCTTCTTTCCCTAATCCTTTCCATTTCATTGTCCCCCTTTATTTTATTTGTAATGTCCTAATGTCCTATTCTTTATATTTCACTCAATACGATATTTTAAGCTAGATTCTGAAATAAGTCAAGCGGTAAAAGCAGAGTAGTGAGATTTTTCAGTCAACGCAAAAAACCGCCCTTAAGCGGTTCTTGCTAAATTTCACAATCTTTTGCGATTAGTCCCCTGGCTATTCTTCAATTTTCAGCGCTTTGCCTCTTATAATCGCTTCGGCAATTTTAACTCTAGCGGAAGCTAAAATCCGCTGAAAAGTGCTTTGCGAGGTATTCATCTTTTCCGAGGCTTCAGTTTGTTCCAAACCGTCAAAATCATTGAGCTTCACAGCTTCTATTTCCTCCTTGGTTAAAACCACTTCTTCCAATTGATGCATTGGAATTCCTCGTGGTTTAAAATAGCGGGCTTTTGGCTTGAAACGAAGCCTCCGACACATTCTTGGTCTCACCATAAATTTTTCTTTATTGACTTGATTATACCACCAAAAACAACCTTCTCCTTCTCTGCTAGCTAAAGGAGGAGAAAGACTGCTTCTGATGGAAATTACTCCTTTTCCAGTCCCTTCAGTTCTTCTTCCGCCATTTGCATTTCTTGCTTCAAATCTTCAATTTCTTCTTTGAGCAAATCCTTTCTTTCCTCTTCTGGCATTGTCTGATATTTCCGATAGAACCATCCGCACATCACTCTTCCATATCCGCGTCCCCGTCCCAGTCCTGGACCGTAACCTGCTTCGCAAGGACCCATTCCTCGGCCGGTTCCGGGTCCCATTCCTATCGGGCCTGTTTTGTCTTGTCGTGGCATATTAATCACCCGCCTTTCTATTTTAGCTTTTTAACTGAGTCTATATGTTATGAATATATACCCATTATATAATACGGTCAAGTGATAAATATATTTCAAGCGGAGTAGACCAACACAAAGACACCCTATGCGGGTGCCTTGTTATAAAAATCAACAATCTTTTGCGATTAGTCCTGCCCACATTGCTACGCAAAGCGTTGCAGGCGGGCCGAGTGTCCATCGGTGCGTGTACAAACACACCTGCAGTTTCATATAGCACTGCTGGGCATTGCTGTTACCTACTGAGATAATTCAGTAGATTCGACCAGCGGATGAAATCCACACTACACGATATTTAGTTTTGACGCTGAATACCTTTTCCGCCGACTGGCGGAGTGCAGTGCTCTGGAATTCCATCATTTCTCCCTAGAAAGGAGGTGATCCATCCACAGCTTCCGCTACGGATGCCTTGTTACGACTTCACCCTTATCATCGATCCTACCGTGGTTCCTGCTTTAAAACAGGAGCTTCGGGTATTACCGACTCTCTTGGTGTGACGGGCGAATATTTTCGTAAAACTACGAATTGATGTTCCCATCGTGCCTGCGGATTTCCCGCACACGACGAGCTCTAATGCATCTTTTGCTTGAGATTATATATTTTTCTTAATCCCGATTCTTTCAGATGTTCCTTTTTTTGAACCATCTTGAGAATCTTACAAAACATTTCAAAGTCACTTTTCTTTGAGCGTAACTGCAAAGAATTCCTTTTGAAAAATGGAACTATTATTTTTTCCAAATCACTGCGGTTGGCTACTTCATAACGATAACAATTTTGATGATTGGCGCGCTTATCTTTTTGAAAATAAACATTGCCGCATCCGAAGAATTTTTTAAGCTCATCAAGAATTTTTTTATCTTTCTCGATAAGTTTCAGAAAAAACCTTGGCTCAACTTTTGTCCGCCTTTGAACTTTTTTGGTTGAATCCGGATTTTTTACATAAGCTGTAAAACTTCCTTCTCCATCAACCAGACCAACGATATAATTTGGATTTAATTCCATATGCACTGAGTGAATCCTTCTCCCGAGAACTCGGGATACTACGATTCAGCTGACTTCTTACGCCGCGTAAGTTTCATTACCTGATTATATTATAACACATAATCAGAACGGCATAAGATCTCCTGGGGTCATTATAAACTCTTTTCCAAACATTCCGACTGCGCTTATTCTTGCGTCTTCCCTTCGCTCACCACCCTTCCGAAGGTCGATGCGCGCTCCGCCAACTGGCGGATTTTGTCGGACTATTTTTTGCTTCCAGATCCTTCACCATTATCCTCGCGGATAACGACTACCTTTCAGCTACATCCCGATGACGAAATCGGGAGAGGAGATTTAAACTCCTTAGAATTTACAACTGCCCAGCGCTTTTATTGTGAGTACAAGATCCGAGAACGTATTCACCGTAGCATTCTGATCTACGATTACTAGTGATTCCGGCTTCATGAGGTCGAGTTGCAGACCTCAATCCGAACTGAGATCAGATTTTTGGGATTAGCTCCGCCTTACGGCTTGGCAACCCTTTGTTCTTACCATTGTAGCACGTGTGTTGCCCAGGGCGTCAAAGGGCCACGCTGATTTGACGTCATCCCCACCTTCCTCCCAGAACTTTGTCCACGAGTGACAAAGTAAGCACCAAATCCTAAGCACCAAATTCCAAACAAGCACCAATGACCAAAATTCAAATGTCCAAAACAATTTTTTAAAAGTTTTGAAATTTGTATTTTAGAATTTTGAATTTGTTTGGGATTTGTGATTTGTAATTTGGAATTTACTTTGCACTCTTGTGCAAAGTTCTGGGCAGTCTCGTGTGACACAATGTAACACACGATAGGGGTTGCGCTCGTTTCCTGACTTAACAGAACATCTTACGACACGAGCTGACGACAACCGTGCAGCGCCTGCTTAGCACCCTCGAAGGCTTGTGCATTTCTGCACAATGCAGCTAAGTTTCAAGCCCTGGTGAGGTTTCTCGCTTACCGTCGAATTAAACCACATGCTCCACCACTTGTGCGGATCCCCGTCTATTCCTTTGAGTTTTAAGCTTGCGCTCGTACTTCCCAGGCGGCATACTTAACGCGTTAGCTACGACACTAGGAGGGTCGATTCTCCTAATACCTAGTATGCATCGTTTACGGCGTGGACTACTGGGGTATCTAATCCCATTCGCTACCCACGCTTTCGCATCTCAGCGTCAGAAGAGTGCCAATCGAATGCCTTCGCCTTTGGTGTTCCATATGATATCAACGCATTTCACTGCTACACCATATGTTCCATCGATCTCTCACTCTCTCTAGACATACCGTTTCAAATGCAGTTTTCGAGTTGAGCTCGAAGATTTGACATCTGACTAATATATCCGCCTACATGCTCTTTACGCCCAATAAATCCGGATAACGCTTGAGGTCTCTGTATTACCGCTACTGCTGGCACAGAGTTAGTAACCTCTTATTCCTGCGGTACCGTCACGAAATTCTTCCCTCAGAAAAGCGGTTTACAACCCGAAGGCCTTCATCCCGCACGCGGCGTCGCTCCATCAGGCTTTCGCCCATTGACGAATATTCTCGACTGCAGCCTCCCGTAGGAGTTTGGGCAGTGTCTCAGTCCCAATGTTGGGGGCCGTGCTCTCACACCCCCTACCCGTCATAGCCTTGGTAGTCCTTTACACTACCAACAAGCTGATAGGACACAGGCCCTCCTGAAGCGATAAATCTTTACTCCGTAGAGCATATCGTGTATTATTCCGGATTTCTCCGGATTATTCACGACTTCAGGGAAGTTCCTATGTATTACTAACCCGTTTGCCGAGGGTCTAAACCCTCTCGACTTGCATGCCTTATCCACGCCGCCAGCGTTCATCCTGAGCTAGGATCAAACTCTCAATAAATCTCGAAAAAAATATAATTTTTTTCGATAGATTTATTAGATCCCGCCGAATCCGCCGAAGGCGGAGAAGACGGATCAATAAACCTTATTTAAAGAAAATAAATTCTTTGTTTGAATAGACTCTTTACCCTTCCGAAGTCCGCCGAGGCGGACGTAGGAGGGTTTTTGTACATTTCTGTACTAGCCATCCTTCGCTCTTGCGAGCTTCGGAATGGCAGGACTAATCGCAAAAAATTGCGATTATTTTATTTTACCCCGTTAAATTTCACTGTATGTGAATTATTTAACTGGGGTTTGCTGAACATATTCAATTATTAAATTACTATCCATAACTGCAAAGTGATGAGGAGAAAGATTTTTTTTCTTTCTCCTAACTTCTTTGAAGTTATACAGATTAGTCCCGGTCGGCCAGTGGAGGCCGTCAAGCATGTCTCTGGTCACGCTTGAAATTCTTCGGCCGACCGAGCTTTAATTTTAAATTTCCTTCAGCGGTTAGGCGGTGGTTCTCTCTGCGAGAATCCTGAAATTACCGCGCTAACCGCTAAAGGTTTAATTTCGGCACTGAGACTAAGAGGGCAGGAATAGCACTCCTGCAATTCCCTTGTTTAGAACTCCAGCTCCACTAAGCGCTGTGCGCACAGTTAAACTTAGCCAAGCATAGAGTTTGGCGGATTCAGGATGAAACCCAATTTGCCCCTCTGTGACATGCGTCCTACTATTTTCAGACTCGCACGGCTATTTGCTTAGTCGCCGAAAATTTATATTTAAAGAACTCAAAAACTACATCTCAACATACAGCAACTCTTTTGTATGCTCAAATGTAGTTTCTTCTCACCCTAATTTCATTAAATTTTCAATTAATGTTTTTTGGTGTTTTGATTGTTAAATATGTTAAATATTCGAAGTGCGCTTTTCGCATACTGCTTTTTAAAGCTTTACTATTTTAGCAATTCTGTAAATATTGTCAACCCAGCACTAACTTTCCCTGTTGATAACTATGTCCAAAATGCCTTATGCGCAGTTCCTATAGTATAAAGCAAAGTTAGTGCTGGGTCAACCCCACATTCTCGTCGGTTTTTGAATGGCTTCTTTAAGCCATTTTACAGCCCAACCTCCGAATCGGAAAGGGTATCCTCTGCAAAGCTGTCGTCACTCATGGAATTCAGATCCGATTCAATGCCGGAAATATCACTATCAGCTGACTTGGCTGTTTCCCTCGCTGTTGTGTTGTCCGTCGTTTCTTTTGTCTGCTGTTTAGTTGAAATAGGCTTGTCTTGATTCACGGTTGTTTCTTTTTTCGCGTTCCAAATCCCCACATAAACGATTGCCGTAATCGCCAGGATTATTACTATAATTATGATTGCAATTCGCTTACTCATTGTTTTGTAAAAAAATTATTTTAATTAATCGCTTGTTTCTTCTCCCGCAGCCTCTTCCGTTTCATCTTCTTCCGTATCATCTGCGGTAGTCATTTGGCTTTTGAGCGCGCGCAGATCTGCCAAAATTGTTTCGCGGACATATGTCCTGATATCGGCCGCGTCAGCATGAACTTGCTTTAAAAGTGTTTTTGATTCAAGTAAAACCCCCCTGAATTCACCTTCTGCATGACCGCAGGTATAATTTTTGTTTTCAGCCAGTTTTGCGGCATATGCGGCATAATCTTCTTTAAATCCCTCGATTTTAGTTTCCAGTTCAGTCAGATGGCCATTAATAGTCGCAGTGTCCAGATTTTGCTCATCCGCCCGCGTGATAAATTTATTTGTTCTATTCACCAGATTAGTATAAACGCTCATGTGTTTTTCCTTGGCGCCCGCAAAAAATCCGCTTCTGTTTTCTATTCTAGCCCGAACTCTATTGCATCTTTCTTCGGTAAATTTTTCCTTAAATTCGTTTTTCAATCTTTCTTTTTCCGATTTTAATTTGTCCAGAAGCGCCACTCGTTGTTCTTTCCATTGCGTCTTAATTTCCGCCAGAGCGGCTTTTCTGGTTTCTATTTGATTTTTTATTTCTTCTCTGTTTTGCTGCGAAGCAGCAGACTGGCTGTTAGCCAGCGCTAAACTACCGGAAAATAATACTGCAGTCGAGAAAATAATTGCGACGGATTTCTTCACTCCATTAGAAATTTTCATAGTTTTTTGCCCCACCATAAAATTCATTTGAATTTCTAACGGGGTAAATATTTTTTGTTTAATAATTATTAGACTTTTTAAATTATAGCAAAAATTATCTCTTTTCCAAAATCTCCAAAATCCTGCTGAGTTTTTCGCTGTCTATTTTTTCCAAATGTTCGTGAATTTGTTTGATTTCGCGCTCTGCCAGCCGATCTGTCGCTAAATCCATTTCCGCTTTGTGCCGATCCCGTTCGGCCGTCCGGTTCTGGCTCATCAGGATTATCGGAGCCGTGAAAGCTGCCTGAAAACTCAAAACCAGATTTAAAAGTATGAAGGGATACGGATCCCAGTGGCTTATCCAGGCTATAACATTAACTATAATCCACAAAACCAAGATGATGCTTTGCGTGATTATAAAAGTCCAACTGCCGACAATGGCGGTAATCCTGTCTGCCGCTTTCTGCTCTGAAGTTAGCTTGCTATGATGATTTTGGTTTTGTTCCATTTATTTTGATTTGATTACACTTATATTCCCCGGCATATATTTTTGTAAAACTTCCGGAATTTTTACCGACCCGTCCGTCTGCTGAAAATTTTCCAAAATCGCAATGAGAGCCCGAGAAATTGCAATGGCTGTGCCATTAAGCATATGCAAAAATTCTTTTTTGCCGTCTTTTCTTTGGACTTTAATATTCAACCGCCGGGCCTGATAATCAGTTGTATTTGAAGTTGAAGTAATTTCCCCCCAGCCGTTCTTGGATGTCATCCATCCTTCCAGATCATATTTGCGATATGCCGGACCGCCCAAATCACCTGTGCAAATATCCACTACCCGAAAAGGCACACCTAGACCTTTAAAAATTTCCACTTCAATATTTTTTATTTCTTCATGAATTTTTTCCGAATCCTCCGGAATTGCATAAGCAAACATTTCGACTTTGGTAAACTGGTGCGCCCGATAAAGCCCGGCGCTGTGCTTTCCGTATGACTCCGGCTTCAGTCCGAAAACAATGGGAAAGCGCCGCATATTTGAGAGGCAGTTTTTCTTCCGGAATAGTTTCATTCATATGATAACCGCCCATGGTAATTTCAGCCGTGCCAATTAGGCTTAAATCCTCATTTTCAACAGAATACACTTGGGTTTCCTTTCCGCGCGGATTAAAGCCTATCCCTTCTAAGACTTTATCTTTGGCTAAATCGGGAGTGATGAAAGGAGTAAATCCTTTTTGGATTAATTTTTCAAAAGCATAACTGGATAAGCGCCAGCTCCAAAAGCGCTCCTTCATTTTTTAAATAATAAAACTTTGAACCTGAAACTTTGGCCGCTCTTTCAAAATCAATTATGTCCAGATCTTTCCCCAGCTCTTCGTGATTTCTGGGAGTAAAATCAAATTTAGGTTCCTCGCCGTATCTTTCAACTTCTTTATTTTCGCTATCATCCTGGCCAATCGGAGAATCCGGATGTGTTATATTGGGAACTTTATATAAAAACTCTCTGTATTTCGTTTCAGCCTCTTCCCATTCTGGTCCCGTTTTATTCAATTTTTCTTTAATCTCTTTTCCCTCCTTTATTGTTTCATCTCTATTTTTGAAACCAGCTTTTTTAATTTCTTCCTGAACTCCTTTTAAATAAATCACTAAGCAAATTTTTCCTGGTTCTTAATTTTTCTATTTCTTGCAATAATTCTTTCCTTTGATTATCCAAAACCAAAAGCCGGTCAATGTCGCACTTGACCCCGCGATTTTCGCAGTTTTGCTTTATTAAATCTTTATTTTCTCGAATAAACTTAATATCCAGCATATATCAAATATAGCATATTATCTACTCTTTTCAAAATTTTGCGATTATTTCAAAAACTTCACCGAATCCAGGATTTCCTGAAAAGTGAATTCGGCGTCGGAAAAAGTTTCGGGATTATAAGTTATGGCGAATAAATAAGTTTTTCCGCTGCGGGCAATATGCCCGTCCATCACCTCTCCATTTTCCGAATCCGGATCTTTAAAAATATGATAAGTAAATTCGCCTGCCTGTCCGCCATATTTTCCAGTTTTAATAAGATTCCGCGTGTCCGCCATTTCCTTCTATGATATTTTTATTTTCACCGGCAAAAGCCGAGACTGAAAATTTCGCTCCCGCGTCATAATACTTTTTTCCGCCAGTTTCGTGAGTAGAAAAATATGCGCTTTGCATAACTAGATTTGAAAGTTTATTGTTTTTCAGGCCATCACTGGAAACTGTCGTCCAGCTTTGAGGCACTTCCAGCGAATACGAACCGGATTTATCGGAAATAGTTTTGATACTTTCGGCCAGCTCCATCGCCCTTTTGTCCTTCAGGTTTTTATTGCTCAAAATCCTGTCAATTTCCAGCTTAATCGCTTTGGCATAATAAGCCGACCCGGTTATTTCGCCGCGCGCCGCCTTTTCCGGAAATTTATACTCCTGATATTTCTGCCAGCCGTAAAAACTGGAAATGACCAGGATGATTACAATTATAAAAATGGAAAAAGTCGAGGCGTATCCGCTGAAATTCGTAAATAGATTCTTCATTTTTGTTATTCCGCCAAAGGCGGATTTCGCTTTGCTCAACATTTTTTTATTTTAGCGCGTCATTTATTTCTTTATCTTTTTTGTCGGTGATAGTTTTCATCTGATTTCTCAAGTCATCCAGCTGCGCGGGAACGTCCTTTTGCACACTTGGATTTCCCGTAGAACCTGGATTTTCTGTGATATTCGGCACATTGAACCAGTTATGGCGCATAAGATAGGCCATCCACAGCGCCGCCAAAACCACAACAATTAGAAGTGAAATAATGCCAATGATGCCTTTAGGATTTTTTGTTTTGATTATTTTTTCCTGCATATGTTTTTTAGTTTCTTTTTTAATTTCCGGCCAGTTGGAAATCCAATCTTTTCCATCGCCGGCCGGTTTGATTTCGCCATCTGATTTTTTTTCAATGCGCATGCAAAAGCCGCGTTTGTTTTTTTCCAGATATAAAAATTCTTTCTGGTTTTCCGGCAAATTCAATAGGTCATCATCTGAAAATTTCGGCCAGGAATATTGCAGATCCCGTAAATTTTGAAGTTTTGTCCCGTTGGGCGCCGGAATATTTGCCCGGCTGTGGATATTGAAGCGATAAATTCCAACCGGCCAATTGTTCGTATCTACCTCAAACCAGCCGGGAAAATTTTCGCTAACCTTCAAATCCATAGCTTCAGTTCCCAAGAGAGCATTAGTTTTTCTGTCTTCGTTTCTCCTGGCGGCAACTTTTACGTCGTCATCATCTGCCGGTCCGTCCGGCCGGCCGATCCAAAGTTGCACCTCCGCAAGTCCCAAAAGATCACCATTCAGAAGAAATAAATTTTTGTCTTGGATTTTTATAAACTTTTCCATAATAATTTGTAACTTACGAAAATATTATACCATCATACATCTTTCGTGAATATAGAACATGAAATATATTTACTTATGTATTTCTTTATGTGGACATAAGGAAATCAGGTAAACACTACGCCCTAAATTTATGTTTTTAAAATAAATCTCTTAAAACTTTATGCTGTGCATATTTATCTAATAAGCTTCCCGTTCCACCGCTATAATTCGACCTTCTTTTGATTTCTTTAATTTTCCTGACAATAAACGCGTTTTTATTTTCATCGTCTCTTAGCTAATGCTCTACTTTTACTATTGTTTGATTGCTGGCTTTCATTCTTCTGCGAATAAACTCAAAATCATTTTCGCCCTCTAGCAGCAATTTAGCAATTTGCAATCGTCTTGCGACCATCAGCATTTCACTGGGAGTAAGCAGGCCAATTAGAAATTCGATGACTTCTTTTTTGGTTCGTAAATTAGCAATGATTTCAAATAATTCTCCCTGTAATTTTATATTTTTCTCTTGGATCAATTGAATAAACTTTAACTTTAGGCATAAATGTAAATTAATTTAGTTTTGTTTTTTTTGCATTTCCTTATGTGGACATGTGGATATAAGGAAATCAGGTTGATTAAGTTGGATTATATGTTAATTTTTGACCTAGTTAGCTTAGGATAGATTTTTTTAATTTTGAAATGTCTTTCTTTTTTTCAATTAAAAGCCCCTTGTGAAGTTTATAGAGCAAGGGAATCACGCCGCAATCTTGGCATTTCCCCCACCGACAACCTTTAGATTTTTTATGAAGCTTCCGGCATATTGCGATTTCCGCATCAAAAATTTTCTTCGCTATTTTCATAATTTGTATCCGATTTCTTTTAGCAATTCGACGATTGTTTCCAGTGGTATGCCGCGCAAATAATTATTGTAACTTCCTTTGATGCTTCTTAGTGAATGAGGAACTGTAAGTGGCATAATGGATCAAACCCAATCGCATAGGTCATAAAATTAGGATCCTGATCAAGATATTTATTAATCTCCGCGTCCGATAATTCGCGTAATTTTATTTCTGTTTCCGCCACACTGGAAAGAGTTTTATTTTCAGAAATATTTATCAAATGAATGCCCGTATAGAATTTGTGGATATTTCCTGATAATTTTTTGAGCCTTTGAAAAGCTTCCTCTCTGTCTTTTGGCTTTTCCAAAATTTCACCCTCAAACCAGCCCACGGAATCAAAACCGATAACCATGCCTTCTTTATAATTTGCGGCGGCAGATTCTGCTTTTTTTCTCGCTAATTCCAAGACTAACTCCTCCGGATTATCCGGCCGTCCGTCAAAAGTTTCGTCAATATTACTTCCCGCCGCTTCAAAATCAATATCCAGCATCCCAAACGCTTCCTGTCGATACGGAGAAGTTGTGGCTAAAATAATTTTCATTTTATTATTTTACACGCTTCAAAGTGAATCTTTGGATCATTTTCGTCGAACACTTCTATAACTTTATATTTTCCTTTCGTATAAACTTCGCCTTTTTTAAGAAAGTGAGTCGCTTCTAAAATCTTGACGCTAGCCAGCGGGCGAGATAATTTTTCACCGCCGGAAGTTCGCATGAGAGGGATTTGTCCCTTGCCCCAAAACCTGTTATCGCTCAAATAATAAAGTCTTTGACCCTTTTTCAGAAAACTATAAACTTTACCTTTCTTTAAAGGACTGGGAACGCATTCTTCTTTTTTTCTTTTTCCGGCTTTATATTCAGAAATATCCCGCAACGCCAAATCCGGATTAAATTCAACTTGGATGCCCATAAATTATCTTACTAACATATAACCTCCAATAAATATTATAATAATCAATACCAGTTTTTTTATCAAATGTCTGGCGGCTAAATTTTCTTTGATGATATGCGGAAAGAATATTGACAGGATTATTCCGTAGAAGAAAATAAAAAATGGCTGAAAACCATTAACTGTCCAGGCTAAAGCCACCGGGACTAAAACGATTGCGTAATTCATGCTAAACTCGGCTACTTTTTCAAAAAATTCGTTAATCAAATTAAGCTTTACAACAAACATTCCGTTCTTTCTAAAAACATCAAAAAATTGCTCTCTGTAAGACCTTATGAAAATCAGAAGAGTAAAGGAAAAAATAATTGCGCCAATAAAAAACCAAAAAATAGATTTGCCGAATCCTTCGCTATTTGAAACATATTTAAAAATCAGGCTGCTGACAGCTATTAAAACAGACGAAAAAATCATATAAAAGAAGGGCTTTGCCTTGAAGCGAATTTTTTTACCGATTAATTCAAGAGAGATCCCCATTGAACCCGCAATAATCAAAATCATCCCCAATACTTGTTTTGATGCTAAAATTTCATTTAATAAAAAATATCCCAATAGATAACTAAAAACAGGAATACTTTGATAAATTGGTACGATAGCAGAAGTCTCGTCTTCTTTTAACGCATAAAAATAAGGAAGGAGCGCAAAGGCCTGAATAAAACCACTTAGCAATACTAATATGGCTTGATTAAATGATAAAAAAATCGCATCCGGCTGAAACAATAAAATAAAAGGTAGGGTTATTAACCCGGCCAGCGTAGAAAAAATCATTACCGCTCCAGTTCCGCGATTATTGAAGTATTTTGAAATTAAATACTTGTCGATATAATTCGTTGCCGCATAACAGGCCGGTGCTAACAGCGCAATAAAAAACCAACTCATACGTTTTTCTCTAAAATATAACCTGGAGATCCCGGATGATTCCCATAAAAACTGTTAATTTTTCCTCGATTTTTAAAACCGACTTTTTTGTAAAAATTCAAAGCACTTTTATCCGTAAAGCCAGTATCCACGAAAATACTGTCGCCTTTTCTTAGGCTGGAGCAAACTTTTTCTATGAGCATTATCCCGACTCCTTTCCGCGCATATTCTTTTTTAACAACAAGATAACGTATCCAATTGGGAACAACCTCATCTATCGCAACAATAATGCCGCCAACAACCTTCTTGCCATCCTTCGCCGTAAAGTTAAGTCCCGGCTGATTAAAAGAAACTCTCATATATTCCATTGTTAGCCAATCTTCATAAGGCAATCCATCCCAATATTCCATTCCAAATTTATAGAGAGGACGCAGGTCTTCTTTTTTCATTTTAACAATTCGTATATTTTTCATGAGATCGCCTAAAATTTTTTATTCATAAAAACTATTTTGTCCTCACCGTCGGAAAAATCACGGTTTCGCGGACGGATTTGTTCATCAGCAAGGCGAAAAAGCGTTCGCTCATGCCGAAACCGAAGGCCGGCGGCAGGCCGTATTCCAAAGCTTCCACAAAATCCTCATCCATCCTTTGCGCTTCCGTATCGCCCGCCTCGCGCATTTTCATCTGCTCTAAAAATCTGTTTTTCTGATCAACGGGATCATTGAGTTCCGCGAAAGCGTTGCAAAGCTCGCTTCCTCCCGCCACAATTTGAAAACGCAAAACTTTTTTCGGATTTTTAGGATCTTTCTTAGCCAGGGGCGAAACCTCAATCGGATGCCCGACTAAAAAGCAGGGCTGGATAATCTTCTGACGCACGGTTTTTTTATAAAGCGCGTCAATCATCCTGCCTTTACCATAGGACTTTTCGTATTTAATTCCAAGCTTATCGGCTTTTTTCTTCAATTCCTCCACAGAAATATCTTTATTCCAAATCCAATCCGGTTGCTTTTTTAAATTCCGTAAAATAATCAACGATCGGAAATTTTTTGCTCCAATCAATTTCGTTGTCTTCATACTTGGAAACTTCGTTTCCAAGTACTTGCTTTACAATTTTTTTAAACATTTGCTCGGAAAATTCCATGCCTTTTTGCATATCCCAGTAAGCCGCATAAAATTCCACATCGTCATATTCCTGCAGGTGTTCGCGATCCATGCCTTCATTGCGAAATAACCTCCCGATTTCAAAAACTTTTTCATAACCGCCGACCAATAGCCTTTTAAGCGGTAACTCCAACGAAATGCGCATATAAAAGTCCTGATCCAGCGCATTATGGTGCGTTACAAAAGGTTCTGCTTCCGCTCCGCCCGGAATATGCTCCAGGACCGGAGTCTGGACTTCCAAAAATCCCTCTTCTGCGAGAAAATTACGAACAGTCTGCCAGAAAACATTTTTCTTTCTAAAAATTTCGCGCGTCTCTTTATTCATCATCAAATCCAGATAGCGCTTGCGCAAAAGTTCTTCAGTATCCTTGAGACCGAAATATTCGGTTGGAATCGGCCGGATGTTTTTGGACAGCATTTTCCAGCCGGATACTTCCAGAGTTTTTTCATCCTGTTTGGTCTTGAAAAGTTTTCCGCGGGCCTCCACAAAATCGCCAACTTCAACATTTTTAACAAATAATTTATATTCAGTTTCGGGCATGTTTTTTTTGCCCAAAAAAATTTGGATTTTCCCAGTGCCGTCTTCTATATGAGCGAAAGCAGCATTGCCCATCGGCCGGAATGATTTTACCCGCCCGACCAGCGCAATTTCTTTCGCAGTAAGTTTATTAAACTGCTCTAGGGCCTCTGCATTAGTAAAAGACCGTTCTGTTTTTTCCGGATACGGATCCAGCCCGGCTTTTTTTATATTTTCCAATTTTTCCAGTTTAGTTTTTAAAATATCCTCTCTCATTTGGATAATTTAGTTTATTTTTAGCACCTTAATATTACCTCATTTAAGCAAAACTTGCAAAAATATAAAAACGAGCATTGCGAAATAAATTGCTACAAATTCCGGTGAAGTTTGCGTTAAAAAAGTTCCAGGTCCGCCTCGGGGCAACCGGAACTTTTAGCAAACTAAATCGTGAATTTGCCAATTTATGAGCCTGCTCGGACTTTTCTTTGTAACTTTCTTTTCTAGAAAGGAAAGTTAGTATTATTTCACATCTAAAATCTTATACTTCATCCTCCCGCCGGGAGTGTCAATTTCCACCGTATCGTCTTTGCGCTTGCCCATAAAGCCCTTGCCCATCGGCGATTCGTTGGAAATCTTCATTTCGCTTGGATTGGCTTCGTTGGAGCCGACAATCTGGAATTCCATTTTCGCTCCGTTGAATTTCACCTTGACTTTGGAACCCATTTGCACCGTTTCGGAAGATTTATTGAAAGCAACTACGGTTGATTCCTTGAGTAGAAATTCCAATTCCGCGATACGGGCTTCGTTTTCCGCCTGCTGCCTCTTGGCTTCGCTGTATTCCGCGTTTTCGCTCAAATCGCCCTGCTCCTTAGCTTCTTTGATCGCGTCGGCGATGCGCTGCCTTTCCGCAGTTTTTCTATTTTCCAATTCGTCCTTGATTTTTTTAAGCCCTTCTTCGGTTATAAATTTTGGCATAATTTTTCTGATAATACAAAATATCACCCCAAAAAGTTGTGATATGTTTATAAGAAGTTAGTCACAAGCCCCATTGTATCAGGTAGCTAAAAACTGTCAACAGTAAGAAAATACTCTATTTACGTTGAGAAAAATACCAGCTTAAAACATCTTTCGTAATCGGCACGGCGGTTGAGTGCCCTTCGCCTCCGCCCTCCACCAGGACCGCTATGGCAATTTCCGGATTATCATAGGGCGCAAAAGAAACAAACCAGCCATGGGTTTTTCCTTCTCCTCCAAACTCAGCCGTTCCGGTTTTTCCCGCCACTGCTACCGGCAAATCTTTGAGCGTCTGCGCCGTTCCATCGGTAACTGTCCGGCGCATGCCTTCGCGCACAACATTTATAACGCTCTTGGAAATAAAATTCTGGCGGATTATTTTTGGACTTATAGTTTCCAAACTGCCGTCGCTTCTTTTGATTTGACTGACAACATGCGGTTCGTATAAAATCCCGCCGTTGGCAATGGAAGCGATATAATTTACCAGCTGCAAGGGAGTAACCGTGATAAAGCCCTGGCCGATGGCGCAGTGATAGGAATCGCCGATATACCATTTTTCTCCCAGCTTATCGAGCTTCCATTGTTCGCTGGGAATAAATCCGCTTGATTCTCCCGGAAGATCTATGCCGGTCGGGCTGCCCAACCCAAAAAGATTTGCATATTTTTTCATTCTATCCATTCCTAATCCCTGGAATATTTCCGTAGCCTCCGCCGACGCTGTAAAAAAATACATCACAGCTTTCAGCAATCGCCTTTCGCACATCCACCACACCATGAGTTTTCCAGTCGCCAAACCGCCAGGAACCGATATTAATAGCTCCACTGCTGTCATTTACTTTCGTGTCTGGAGTTATCGTGCCTTCAGTAAGCGCGGCCGCCGCCACTGCCAGCTTAAAAGTTGAACCAGGCGGATATTCGCCCGCAATAACGCGGTTAAAAAGCGGGAGGTTTTTGTCATTTACAATTTTTTGGTAATCCGCGTTGGAAATTCCCTGGGCAAATAAATTATTGTCATAACTCGGCAAGCTGGCCATCGCCAATACTCCGCCGTTTCGCGGATCAATCGCTACGGCCGCCGCTGTTTTAGTCCCAGTTTGTTCTAAAATGCCCGCCATGCTGTCATACAGTTTTTTTTGCAATCCTTCGTCGATATTCAGGATTAAATCATCCCCGGCCTGCGGGCTTATGCTTCCCAAGTTTTTTTTAATATTACCCAGCGAATCAACCTCAACTTGACTGGCGCCATTTTTTCCCTTAAGTTCTTCTTCATGATATTTTTCCAACCCGGTTTTACCGATATAGTCTGTCATTGAGTAGCCTGGATTTTTTGTTATTTCCTCGCGGGTAATTTTTCCGTCATAGCCGATGATTGGGGAAAATATGACGCTATTCTCATATTTGCGGATGGCAGTGTTTTCCACTGAAATTCCGGGAAGATTTTTGGCTTTTTCCGCTAAAATAAGGGCTTCATCCTGGGAAATATTTTCTTTAAGTAAAACCGGGTCCAATAATTTTCGATTCTGGCTTTCAATGGCTGTTTCAATATCCCCCTCCTCCATATGCAAAACGCCGGATAGCGTTTGCGCCAGAAGCTTGCGTTTTTCGTATTCTTCAGGAAGATCGGAGGGAATAATAATTACATCAGTACTGGGAATATTTGATACCAGGGCATTGCCGAATTTATCTAAAATTTTGCCGCGCGGAGCCTTGATGACAAGCGAACGGATACGATTGCCCCGGGACAGTTCCGCATAATGTTCTCCCTTGATGACATCCAGATAAAATACGCGGAAAGCCAAAACAACAAAGACTGCCGCCATAAAAAACCAGAGCCCGCCAAGCCCTTTTCTGCGGTAGGGAGTTTCAATAAGAGCTTTTTCCTCTTGAGTGATAGTCATTATGGAATCCTCTATTTCAGCTCCCCTTAAAGTTTTTTTTCTTTGAAAAATATTACCTAACACTGGATTTGGAATTAGTCCGCGATCCGTATAAATTAAAAACTGCTTCTATTTTTTTAAACGGCCAGTAAAGAATCATAAAAATAATAAGGCTGTTGATTATTTTATACGCCAACGCCCAGTCGATCAGCGGCGGAATATTTATGGCCGCTTTTTGAAAAATAAAAAATGTTTTTGCAACTAGCGCCAGTACGAGTTCGTTTGTAAGCGTCCCCAGGGCGACCAGCACAAATAAAATTGCAACACGCCAAGCCTGGTGGGTAACTAAAAATCGCTTGGCCAAATAATTAATAAGGGTGATTACGACAAAAAAAGAAAAGATATTAACTCCCACGGGAATAAACAAAAATAAGTCGCTTATCAGGCCTCCTAAAATTGCCAATTTCCAGGTTTTTTCCATCCCTTTGCGCGCCGTCCAAAAAATCAAAAGCACCAGCAAGATATTGGGAGTGGAATTTTCCGGAAAAAAATTCGGCAAAACAGAAATCTGGAAAATAGCCAAAAGAAACAACAGGAGAAAAATCGCTATTTTTTGGGTCATTATTTTTTTATTACAAAAACTGACTCCAGGTCAGTATATTTAACGCGCGGAGAAACAATCGCCTGTTGAAAAAGCTTGTCGCTGGTAATTTTTATTTCACGGATTTTCCCAATCAAAAGCCCCTTGGGCAAGTCCCCTCCCAAGCCAGAGGTCATAATCGTATCGCCGACGTTTAAAATTTCCGTCTGCGTTACCATATCTAAAATAATTCCCAGTCCATATTCCCCTTTCAAAATTCCGCGCGCTCCAGTTTCCATATCATTGGCATTCGCGGCGCTTTCCGAATCGGTAAGCAAGCTGACTTTTGAGCTGTTGCGATAAGCTTCCTCAACTTTTCCAACAATTATGCCTTCGTAGGCAATTACCGGCATTCCCGGCCTTATGCCGGAAGTTTCTCCCTTATCAATCATGATCCAGCTTCCCAGCCGCTGCGGATCCTGCCCAATGACAAAACTGGCAACTAAATCAAATTTCTTTCGCGGCGCCAGATTCAGCTGGTCGCGAAGCATAGCATTTTCTTTTTTTTCATTTTCACTTTCCGCCACCTTGAAGGCCAGCGTGTTATTTTCCTTGAGTAAATTCTCATTCTCTGTTTTTAGATCGCCAATCGATCCTAAAACTGCGAAAGATTTTGAAATTGTTTGGCTTCCCAAATAAAATATTTTTTGAAACGGATAGGCAACCTCCACTAGGATTCTGCGCACCGGATTGAAAATTCTTTGGGGATTTAAAAAAATTATAGCCAGGCTTACTGCCGCTACTATTAAAAATTTAATTATATTGGAAGTAAAATATTTTTTAGGCATCTTTTAGTTTTTAGATTAAGGATTTTTCATGCTGGTTTTCAACTAAGACGTCTTTGAGCGCTTCAATATCTTCGAGAACAATGCCGGTTCCGCGCACAACCGCCGTCAGCGGATCTTCCATCATACGCACCGGCATTTCGGTTTGATTCGCAACTAATCTGTCCAGGCCGCGAATCAGGCTTCCTCCGCCAGCCAGAATAATTCCCCGCTGCATAATGTCAGCCAAAAGTTCCGGCGGAGTTTCTTCAATAGTGGTTTTAATATTATTTACGACGATACGGATGGAACGGGACAGCGCTTCGCGCACTTGCTCGTCGTTAATCATAACTTCCTTGGGAAGGCCTGTCACCAAATCCCGGCCGCGCACCGGCATCTGCATTTTTTCTGCTTGGGGGCACGCGCTGCCGATGGCGATTTTCACGTCTTCCGCGGTTTTTTCTCCGATCAAAAGATTAAATTCATCCCGGCAATAATGGATGATATCTTCGTTCATTTCATCTCCCGCAATGCGCAAATTTCTCGAAGCCACCACGCCCCCCAATGAAATAACAGCGATATCCGTAGTTCCGCCGCCGATGTCCACCACCATATTTCCGGCCGCGTCCTGCACCGGCAGGCGCGCCCCAATGGCCGCCGCCATCGGTTCGTCAATAAGATAGGCTTCGCGCGCCCCGGCGTTCATCACCGCATCAATGACCGCTCTTTTTTCCACTTCGGTAACATCAGACGGAATGCCAATAATCACCCGCGGGCGGGGAAACAAGGTGAAGCTGTCGCGGTGGACTTTGTCAATGAAATATTTAAGCATCTGTTCCGTGACTTCAAAATCACTTACCACTCCATTGACTAATGGCCGGGTTGCCACGATGTGCCCGGGGGTTTTGCCGACCATTTTTTTGGCTTCTTTGCCGATCGCCAAAACCTGGCCGGTTTTTTTATTGATGGCCACTACTGAAGGCTCATTAATGACAATGCCCCTGCCTTTGACATAGACCAGGGTATTCGCCGTTCCCAAATCAATGCCGATGTCTTTGGAAAACTTGCCAAAAAAATCGCCGGTGATGTTTTTAAAAAATTTACTGATTTTATTCATTTATCCCCACACCAATTATGTTTAAGAAAAAATACTAAATAAAAAATAACATTTTTCTGAAATGTCGTTTGCTTATTTTATTTATATTTTTATTTTTCAGCCCAGCTAGGGCTTTGGATATTATACCCCAACCGCAGAGCGAAGTCAAAAGCGCCGAACAGGCTTTATTTCTTTCTCCAGTCCCGGATTTCGATTTTGCCTCGGCCTTTGTCCTCCAGAACCAGCTTCTGTTTTTCCCGCCAGCCATATTTAGTCACCAGCTCTTTCGGGATGACGACATAAAAGCTGTGCTTTGAAGTGCGGGTCAATTTTCGCGAATGTTTTGCCATGTTTTTATTTAAACTTATTAATAGAACATTCCCGAGTACATACTCGGATATGTACTTTTATTTTATTCTTAATTTTGGGCGACTTTATCGACTTAGACCTCCAAGGTCTAAGTGCGAATTTATTTGATAAACTTCGCGACATCTTTGAAAGTGACGAGGATCATCAAGAGAATAAGCAGCATAAAGCCGATGGTATGGAACATTTGTTCCGTTTTTTGGGTGACCGGAGAACCTTTTATTTTTTCAATCAGAATGAAAAGAATGCGCCCGCCGTCCAGCGCCGGAAAAGGAAGCGCGTTAATTATTCCCAGATTGACGCTTAAAATCGCCGCGAATTGGATAATATAAATTAATCCCAATTCCGTCACCTGTTTTGTGAGCACCGCAATGCCCACCGGCCCCGCGATTTCCACCATCACATTTTGTCCGAATAAAAGATTTTTGAGTATCTCATAAATTGCCAGAGCCATCGCTAAGATTAAATTACCGGTTGCGACCAGACCTTTCCAGATAGCCTCAAAAAACGAATACCTGGTTATAACTGTTTCCGCCAGGCCTACCCCCAGCGGACCCTGCCCAACTGGAGCGTCTGCCCGAGGCGTTCCCTTCAAATCAAAAAATTTATTGCCCCTTTTTACGCGCAATATGACTTCCTGCCCTTTATTGGCATTGATATAATTTTGCACATCTTCCAAATTTTTGAATTGCCCGTTTTTCAAAATTTCATCCCCGACCTTCAGCCCCATTGAGCCCGCCGGTGAATCCGGAATAACTTCCGAAATTTGAATCTTGGAATTAGGATCGGACTGATTCGGTTCAACAGCCTCCGGCGCGCCGATCATAAGCCCGAAAGAAATCAAAAGCCAGGCGAATAAAAAATTCATAATCACTCCCGCGGCTAAAACTTTTATTCTCGTCCAGGCCGGCCGGCCGGCGAAACTGTCCGGATCATCTTTAGCCTCTCCGCTTTCGCCTTTTATTTTCACAAAGCCGCCCAGCGGAATCCAGTTTATGGAATAAATCGTTCCGCCTATTTCCTGATTTTCGCGCGCTTCCGCCAAATCCCGTTTTTCATTTTCATCATCGCCGTCTTTTCCGCCCCAGATAAATCTCCATTTTTTCACCGGGACAATTTCATCAATTCGGCGCATTTTTTCGGTGATTGTTTCCTTGATTATTTCTTCATTGTCGCCGGTTTTTATGTCAACTTTTTCAACTTGCAAACTTTCTATTTCCATCTTTTCCTCGTGTTTCCGGCCGGACATAAATTGAAAACCGACAATTCTCGGCGGGAAACCAAAGCCGAATTCACTGGCCTTTATTCCGTTTCGCCGCGCCGTCAAAAAATGGCCCAGCTCGTGGACAAAGATTAATATGCCAAGGATTAAAATAAAAACAATTATGGTCAGCATAAAAAATTAAACCGTCATTACTTCTGCTTCCTTTTTCTTGCGTATGTCTTCAATTACAGAATTGTATTCATCCACCAATTTTTGCAATTCATCTTTGCCGGCAAATTTATCATCTTCGCCGATTTTTCCGCTTTTTTCCATTTCCTGGATTTCTTCCCACACCTCTTCCCTGTGCTTCCTGACGGCAATTCTGGCTTCCTCGGCTTTTTGGTTCAGAACTTTTACCAGTTCTTTGCGGCGGTCTTCCGTAAGCTGCGGAATATTGACCCTGATTACATTGCCGTCATTATTTGGATTCAAATTCAGCTGCGATTCCCGGACAGCAGCTTCAATATTCACCAGTGTCCCCTTGTCCCACGGAGAAATGACAATGGCGCGCGGTTCCGGAATGGTAATGCTCGCCACCTGCTTCATCGGCGATTTCGCGCCATAATAGTCCACGAGAATATTTTCCACCAAAGCCGTTGAAGCCCGGCCGGTGCGCAGCTGATTCAGTTCTTCTTTAAAATGTTCAATGGAATTTTCCATCTCGCTTTTTTTGTTTTCGATTAGTTCCTGGTACATAAAAAAATTAAATTTAAAAATTATTTACTTAAGCCTAAATACAGCATGCTTGGATTAGCTGCGGAATATTTCAAAATATTTATTGTCTTGGCTGTTTCAAACTGCGTCGTCGCCCAGTTGGCCCCGCCATCAATTGATTTATAAACCGCCTGCGCCGCCCCGTAAACAAGCTCCTGCGAATTTTTGGGATTTATGGCCAGAGATTTTACCGGAAAAGCGGCCGGATTGTTAAGGACTTCTATTTTTCCCCAGGTCTTGCCGGCATCCTTGCTTTTTAAAATTCCCACGCCGCCCGCCGCGTAAACCCAGTTGGCATTCTGCGGATCGGTTTCCAGCGCATTTATGTCCTGGTTTCCAAGAATAAGCCGGGAGATGTTTTTGGAAATATCTTCAAAATTTTTTCCGCCGTCCGCGCTTCTGAATATGCCCCTTCCCAATGTTGCGAAGTATATTAAATTACCGTTAAATTTGTCGATTGCAATTCTAATAACCGGTCCGGGAGCGGCAAAAATATTTTTCCACGACCCGCCGCCGTCAGTTGTCTTCATAACCTGATTGTCGCTGGTGGAAGCATAGACATTGCCGGGATTCTTTTTATCAATCTGAAGCGCGATAATCAGCGGCCCCGCGGAAGGCGATGTATAAATTTCCTCCCAGGTTTTTCCGCCATCCAGGCTTTTGAAAATTTTCCCGCGCTTTTGCCAGACTCCGCTCGCGTAAATAATTTTGCTGTCGATCGGATCCATATCCAAACCGTAAACTTTTTCGGATTGAAAAGGCAGATATTGCCAGTCCTGCCCGCCGTCTTCGGTTTTCAAAATTCCCGCGCCGCGCGCTCCGGCATAGGCCGTGTTCGCGTCATAAGGATTAACAATTAAACTCAAAATATCCGCGCCGGAGGTGTCAACTTTTGCCGCGGCGCCTACGGTTTTATCAACCCAGACTTTACCGCCATCAACCGATTCCCACAGGCTGCCCTTGGATTTTGTCTGGTCCACCGGCGCGCTAGCCGTGTTCGTATCGGCCGGCAGCAAAGAACAACCGGAAAAGACTACCGGCGTAATTATTAATATGGATAGAAATAGATACTTTTTCATTGTATAAATTGTAGCACAAAAAGACAAAAACAAAAAATCCCAATAGCAGGATTTTCGTTGGTGCGCTCAGCAGGATTCGAACCTGCGACCGTTTGCTTAAAAGGCAACTGCTCTACCAGGCTGAGCTATGAGCGCATTAAAATAACATTACGGATTGTAACATGCGTAAAAAAATAGTCAATAATTACCGGCGCATCTTCCGATACATAAAAAACATATAAACCAGTGGCAGCGCCATCCAGATCAGCGGGGCATAGCCGGCAACGAGATAACCGTAGGCATTGGCGGAAATATACCCCAGCGCCACTTTCTTCGGCACCAGCGAAAAAACGATGCTCAAAACCAAAGCAATTTCCAAAAAGCTCATGGCGAACACGCGCATCATATAATTTGTGCCTGAACCGGAAAAAGAAATGTCAAAAAATCTTTTATTCAAAAGCGTCATGCCAATCAGCAGAATAAAAAATATCAGCAGTTCCGTGTTATAATCTGAAATTAAATCTGCCGGAATAACCGCAACAACCGCGAAAGCCACGTAAATGTTTATGAGCACCGTCATCAGGCGCCAGCGGCCGATCAGCGTGCCATAAACAAAGCTGGCCAGCGCCGCAAAAAGCAAGAGCATTATGTCCTGCGTCAGATTAGTCGGCACGCCCAGATTGGATAAGATTGTGATGGGGTTCACCCGGTAGTAGAATTTTGACATTTCTAAAAAATAGAAAGATCAAAATTTGTATTATGCTTTAAGCTTTTTATGTCCCGGCGGCCTGGAATATTTTTAAAAAATATTTTTAGTCAAAATTTCACTACCGGGTTCATAAAAATATTATACCACAAAATCAGCATAACAAAAAATCAAACATTCTCACCCCTCAATTTTTCCACCAAATCTCTCTGCTCGCGTGAAATATTTTTGGGGATCTTCACAATTATTTTTACCAGATGGTCCCCGCGCCCGCCTTTTTGCAAAAAGGGAACACCTTCGCCTTTAATGCGGAAAATTTCCCCCGATTGCGTTCCGGAAGGAATTTTCATCTTAATCCGGCCATCAATAGTTTCTACAAAAATTTTGTCTCCCAAAACAGCTTGAGAAAAATTTATAAATTCTGATGAAGTAATATTATTTCCTTCCCGCTTGAATTTCGCATGCGGTTTGACATGGACATTGGCGAAAAGATCTCCGCTAGGCGCGCCGGTTTCGCCGGCCTCGCCCTGTCCTTCAAGCGAAATCGTCTGTCCGTCGGAAATCCCAGCCGGAATTTCAATTTTTATATCCTGCTCTTCTTTAATTCGGCCGTCGCCTCCGCATTTCTTGCATTTTTTTAAATATACCTTGCCTGAGCCCGCGCATTCCGGACAGGTTAAAACTTGAGAGAAACTGCCAAAAAAACTGCGGGTGTTTTTTTGCACCTGCCCTGATCCATGACAAACCGGACAAGTCTCTTCCCGAACTCCCGGTTCTCCTCCCGTGCCTTTGCAAACTGAGCATTTCACAGTTTTGTATAGTCTGATATTCCGCGCCGCGCCTCTCACCATTTCTTCAAAACTTATCTCGGCATCCACCTGAATATCCCGGCCGGCCTTCGCTTTCCGCCTGCTGCGCCCCCGGCCGCCGCCAAAAATATCGGAAAAAATATCGGAAAAATCTCCGCCGAACTCGAAATTAGACGCGCCGCCCTGCCTGGCCTGGCCGAAAATATCTCCGAAGTCAAAACCTTCAAAGCCACCAGATGAATAGCCTCCAAATCCTTGTCCGGCTCCGCTTTGTTCAAAGGTTTGCCCGAACTGATCATATTGCCGGCGTTTTGCCTTGTCGGAAAGCACTTGATACGCCCCATTTATTTCCTTGAACTTCTTTTCATCTCCACCGGCTTTGTCCGGATGGTATTTGTGCGCCAGCTTCCGGTAGGCTTTCTTGATTTCGTCGTCAGAAGCGCTTTTGGAAACACCTAAAATATCGTAGTAGTTATTTGCCATATATTTATCTCAATTTAGCACAAAACAAAAAAATTAGCAATCTCTGCCCCCGAGTGCTAATCGTATCTTCAAAACTCAGCTTTAAACCTGTCTGCCGGCAGGAATCTAAAAAAGCCGAGTTTTAGAATCAACGGCGCCTACTCAATTACTTCCACTTCCGCCGATATTTTTGATATCGTAACTAGTTTCGCTTGAACAAGAATCCAAAATATTCCCGCCGCCATTGGTACGAGAATTATTCCCAAAAACGATCCCAGCGACCAAACCGTTAAAAACAATATGAACGCAACGATGGGCGCCACTGGAAGTGAACCTATGTTAATATTTCCGGGTTTTAAATAGTCATTCACCTTGCTGTTTATTATTTCCGAAAAAATAGCGGAAACTTTTTCTGATCCGTTTACCGGCCGGCCAACGAGATCTGTGAATTTTTTTCTTCCTTCTTCCAGGAGGGCATCCTGATTTTTTTCTATTTCCGCATCAATTTGTTTTTGGATAGCTACGCGCTGATCGGGTGGCAATTTAGCAAGTTTCTCCGGGCTATATCCTGCTTGATCCAACTGGCTTTTTTGCATTTGGATGATAAATTGATCTATGGTCGTCTCGCCGCCGACTGAAGACGCAAGATCCGGGCTGACAGCGGAAAGAATTTTGGGCGTAAGATATTCCGTCAGGCCGTCAACTTTGAAATCCGGAATGAAATTTTGCGCCGGAGCGTCTTTGACCAAAAAATAATACTGGCCGGAAATGACCAGCGCCAGCGCCAGATATATATATGATTTTCCAAAACGCAAAGATCTCCATAGTTTGATTTTTTTGCCATAATCAATATCGCCCTGGATCCGCGCGCGCGCCGCCAGAAGCAAAAGAAATCCGAATAATACGGCTAAAAACTGCCAGAAGCTGGGAGAAAAAACAAGACAGGCAAGCAGAGAAGCAAAAATGGCCGGATATATGATTCTTTTATCCTTAACCAGCGCGATATTAAGACAAAGAATTATAAAAAGCAGAGAAAACCAAACTATCGGCGCCAGCCAATTACTGGCTTCCGGAACGCGCACCGCCCGCTCAACCGACCAAAAGGCGAAAAATGAAATCGTGATTGATATGGCGATTAATATATACTGAATTATTTTTTTATTTTGCATTTTTTTATTATAGCAGAATCGGGAAATAAAAAAAGCGGAGCCAAAAAAATACGCCCCTGCGCCGAAATTGGCCGCAGGGGTTAAAAAATTAACGAATTGTTAATATTTTTCATCCTTTCTCTTTAACTGATAACTGAAACAACTTCGCCTCTGCTGATAATAGCAATCAAACTGCAATCGGGAATGCCCCAACGCAAAAGTTCCGCAGATGCTATGCCGAGATTTTTGCTGGATATCAATACCCGATCTTCTTTATCCGCTTCCTCCCGGCATTTGCGCAGGAGCTTGCGGGCTTCTTTTCTGCTGCCTCGAAAACCGTATTGGCCCACTAGCCTATCGACCGCATGGGCCCAAACGCCGCCATTCGTCCTAAGCGTTGAACTTTTTGGCATGATTCCCTCCTTTATGGGTAATCTGCAAGGGTTTCGTTTCTTCTGTTTCTAAAAATAAAAACGGGTATTTACAGCGAAACCAACTGATTGCGAGAGTTGTTAATAAATCTTCAATGCGAATGCATAACCACCCAAGGGGGACTTTAAAAATCGTGGTTTTTCTTTTTTCATTCCCAATACTTTCTGCAATAACCACTATAATTACAACTATGGTTAAAACCAGGCCGCCAGTACAGCATTCTAAAATACTACCAACTATTTCCATTTTAAAGAACCTCCCTTTTCTTCTTTAAAAAACCAGCTTCAATGAGCTGATTTTCTATTGAAATTTAATTTTCACAAAATGCCTTCCAACTTTTAATCTTTTACCGTGATATTCTTTGCCTATTTCCATTTTCCAATCATTTATTTTTTTTCCTTCAATTGAAACTCCATCCTGTTCTATTTTCCGACGCGCATCACTCAAGCTTGTTGCTAATCTTGCACCAACCAATAACTTAGTAATTCCAACTCTAGATCCGCCCTTAACTTTAATGATATTTTTGATTTTAATTTCTGGAATATCTTCCGGTATTTCTTTTTTTGAAAAAGTATTAACAAAATATTCCCGCGCTTTTTTGGCCTCGCCTTCGCCATGGTAAATTTTCACAATCTCTTCGGCTAAATCAAGCTTAGCGTCGCGTGGATTAATCTTTCCGGACTGCATATCCGCTTCCATTTGCTTAATACTTTCCATTGGAATATCCGTACAAATTTCAAGACCTACTATAATCAAATTGTCCGGCCAGGCCATAATTTTACCGAACATATTTTGCGGATTATCATCCAAATTTACAACATTGCTCTCCGTTTTCCCCATTTTTTTCCCTGTCGGATCAGTTAATAATTTAACCGTTAAAACAAATTTTTCCTTTTGTTTCATTTTTTTCATCAGCGTCCTTCCGGCCAGCATATTGAAAGTCTGGTCGTTGCCTCCAATTTCCATATCCACATCCATTGTCACTGAATCATAGGCCTGAAATATGGGATATAAAAATTCATGCGCATAAATTTCTTTACCTGCCTTTAAGCGCTCCTGAAACATATCTCTTTCAAGGAGTTGTGAAACTGTAAAATGTGAAGCCAAATCCAGCATATCAACCGGCTTTAATTTATTCGACCATTTTTCATTACGAAGAAACCGCATGTTGGCGCTTTTAGTATCCAAAATTTTTCCAATAAGTTCTTTATAACCATCCGCATTTTTTTCGACTTCTTCTTTTGTTAATTGCTTTCGCATTGCCATTTTATCTGTGGGATCACCAATACGCGCAGTAAAATCTCCGATAAGAACAATTATTTCATGTCCAAGATCCTGGAATTGTTTCATTTTTTTCAGTACTACTCCGTGACCAATATGAAGTTTGCCGGTCGGATCAATGCCGTTATAAATTCTCAGCTTTTTACCTGAAAGCAGAACGCTTTTAAGCGCCTCTTTGGCAGGATAAACATTCTCCACGCCCCGCGTCAGAATTTCTTCGATTTTATTTTCCAGATTTTTATTCATATTCAAATATTATCACCAAAAAAGCCCGCTTGCAAGCATTTGACAAAAAGTTATTTTGGGTGTATGATGAGCAATCAAAATAAAATGTTCATTAACAAAAGGAGAAACTAATGAAAATAGATAAGTTTGTGGATCAATGGTATGCATTGCGGCCTTCTTGGAGGGGCGTAATGTATGTTCTTTTTGCTGTTATTGTGTCATGCACAGCAAAATATTTTGATGCCCTTCTGGCAAAAACCGGATACCGAACCCCGGGCTGGCAGATGTTAGTTTTTATTGTAACGCTTCTTTTCTTTAAGCTTTTTTCTGTTGTAATAAAAGACAGGAAAAAACAAAAAGAACTGGCCATAAGGGACGCATTAACGGGACTCCATAACATCCGGTTTCTCCTTGATGATTGCCGGATGATTATTGCCAGAGCTTCGCGTTACAAAGAAAAAATCTGTATTTGTTTTGTTGATTTGGATCGATTCAAAGAAATCAACGATCAATATGGGCACGCTGTTGGAGATAAGGTTTTGGTTTTTTTCGCCAATCATTTGGCGAATACTGTCAGATCCGGAGATCTGATCATCAGAAAAGGCGGGGATGAATTTATTATTATGTGGACAACCGCCGATATGCACAAAACTGATGAATTTCTCGCGAGGCTTCAGGAAGCAATGTCCGGCATGCGATATTGGAACAAAACAATTGAGATCAGATTTTCTGCTTCTATCGGATTTTGCTGCGGCAACTCTTCTGAAAAAAATATTATTGAAAATCTCCTGGCAAAGTCGGATGAAATTATGTACCAATATAAAGAGGTCGATAGATAAGAATCTATTGACCTCCTTTTTTTAATTTACATTCCCAATTTCTGTTTCGCTTCTTCTATTTGTTCGTCCGTTATTTGCCCGGTTTTTTTCATCATTTCCATGGCCTGCAAAAGTTTGCCTTTATTTTCCGGCTTCATCATATCCTGCGTCAATTTATTTCTTTCCTCCGGACTCATATTCATCATTTTTTTCATCGCGATTCTTTGAAGCATCCCCATCTTTTGCGTGTCATCAGACTTCTTATTGCGTTTGAAAATATTAAACATAGGATTTTTACCCCGTTAATCGTAAGATTATACGGGGCCACATAAATTATTTCTTAGCAAGTTGAAACTTGTAGCTGGTCACTAAAAGCGCCGAAGCGATGAAAATCGAGGAATAAGTTCCGAAAAATACGCCGATCAGGAGCGCCAGGGAAAAATCGCGGATAGTTTCCCCGCCAAAAATATAAATCGCCAAAAGCGTGAGGAGCACCGTGAGCGATGTGTTGATTGAACGGACTAATGTTTCATTTAAGCTGCGATTGACAATTTCCGGAAATTGCTCTTTGGCGGAACTGCGCAGCAAATTTTCGCGCGTCCGGTCATAAACAACAATCGTGTCATGCACGGAAAACCCGAGAATCGTGAGCAGCGCCGCAATAAACGGCACGCCCACTTCAATGCCAATAAAATGCCCAAGCGCTGAAAAAACGCCGATGGTTATCAGGACATCATGCACGAGCGCGATCACCGCGCCCAGCCCGTATTTCCAGGATTCAACCGGGCGGGAAACTTTGCGGAACGCCCAGGCAATATAGGCCATAATTCCTAAAATCGCAATAACGATCGCCCAGAGAGAATTCCGGCGCAGTTCTTGCGAAACCGAGGAATTGATGAAATCCGCGCGTAATTCTTTGGCTCCGGGATAGCTCTCGGAAATTTTCTGTGAAACTTCCTGATTTATCTTATCGTCTTCGGAAGCATAGCGGATAAGCACGGAATTATTAGTGGTCGGTTGCAAAGTAAGACTTTTTAGATCCAGGTTTTTTAGCGTATTCTCCAGTTCCTGATTGGCCGGAACTGAATTGGCAAACTGGATTTCAGCCAGCGTCCCGCCGGTAAAATCAATGCCGAATTTCAAGCCCCAAACAAAAAGACTAACCACGCTCAAAACCGTCGAGGGTTATTGAAAAAATGTAAGCATATTTAGTTTTACCAATTATATTTATCATAAAATTTCGTTTGAAATTGACAGCATGACGCTAATTTTTGCTTTCATCAATAGCAGTGTCCTTTTTATTAACTCCGATCATCCATAACTTATCTTCTATCCACTCCCCCATCACAAAACGCAAAATTGTGCGGGTAATAACCACGGCTGTAAACATTGAAACCAAGACTCCAATTATCAGCGTTACCGCAAAGCCTTTCACAAACCCGGTGCCCATATTTATCAGGATCAATGAGGTAATAATTGAAGAAACATTGCCGTCGCGAATTGACGTCCAGGCGCGCTTAAATCCTTCTTCCACAGCACCTAAAATATTGCGTCCCCTTTTTATTTCTTCCTTAGTGCGTTCAAAAATAAGAATATTGGCGTCCACCGCCATGCCAATAGAAAGAATAAAGCCGGCAATGCCTGGGAGCGTCAAGGTAATTTGCCAGGGAGAAAACGCCGAAAGTTTGAAAATTGAAACCATCAGTCCCGCATAAATGAGAAGAGTGAATGAGGCCACCACTCCCAAAAAGCGGTAATAAATAATCATAAAAAGCATAACTACCAAAAGACCAATGAGGCCGGCTTTCAAACTTTTTTCCAGTGAAACTTGCCCGAGCGAAGCTTCCACGCTTTGTTGGGAAATCAGATTGATGGGAACCGGCAAGGCGCCTTCATTGAGATTGCGCACCAGTAGCTTGGCTTCATCAATTGTGAAATTCCCGGTGATCACCGCCTGTCCGTTGGTAATTTCCGCCTGCACTCTGGGCGCGCTTATGATTTGCCCGTCCAAATAAATCGCGATGGTTTTCTCCAAATTTTTTTTAGTTAAATCCGCAAAAAGTTTAGTGCCCTCGGCATCAAATTGCAACGCGACCTGCGGTTCGGAGAGCCCCTGATTTTGAAATTCAACCGCGGCATTTTTCAGATTTTTTCCGGTGAGCCCCGTGGAAACATAATTTTTTTGCGCCGCGGCCGGGTTGGTCATTTTGGCAATCAAAATATGCGCGCTGTGAATCTCCAAGTCATCGCCTTCTCCCCGTTGTTCTATTTTTTTGATAATATGCCAGCCGAATTGGGTTTCCACCAACTGGTTGTATATTTCTCCGTCTTGCAAATTTCCTTCAAAAAGAACCTTATCAAATTCGGGAACAAAAGCTCCTTTTTTCACAAAGCCCAAATCACCGCCTTGGTCTTTACTGCCTGGATCTCCGCTGTTTTCCCTGGCCAGAGTCGCGAAATCATCGCCCGCCAGAGCTTTTTTCAAAATGTCTCCGGCCTTTTTTTTCGCCTCTTTGTTAAAATTATCCAAAACATCCTGTGGAATTTCCTCTTCCGGGCCTTCTTCTTTAAATTCCAAAAAGGGAGTGGCTTTGATCATTTCTTTGGCCTGATTAATATCTTTCACGCCCGCCAATTCCACCACCAGCCTGCGGTCAGACCCTGTTTTGGTCGTATATACCACCGGCTCCGCCACGCCAAAAGCGTTGACCCGGCGCTCAATTACATCTTGGAGAGCCTGCATCGCGTCATCCACTTTTGAGCCATCAACCTGGCCGGTATCGGCTTTATATTCCAAATGAATTCCGCCTTGCAAATCCAGGCCTAGATTTATTTTCAGCTTATTTAAAACATTAAAAACCGGCGAGATTTTGGAAACCGCTTGAGGATAAGAAATCAGCCCCGCCGCCAAAGCCAAGACTACTATTAGAATAAATTTAGTTAAAAGTTTCCTTTTGAAGTTCACCCCGTTAGAAATAGAAAATAATTAGAAATGTCCACCCGCCAGATATGTATATAGATTTCTAACGGGGTTCGTCTTTTTTATCTTATCTGAAAATACGGCGTTTAGCAACTTTACGGCACGTCGATTTCAGAATGTTTATTTAATAATTTTTCTACTTCTGTCCAGTGTGATTCTAAATCCTTTTTCACCTGGCTCAAATCTTCATCATCGCTAAAAAATCCGTAAATTCTTTTTTCCTCTACAATTTCATCAATCAAATCCCGATATTGAACCAATGTCGAAATCCGCTCACGCTTGGCGGCTTCCTTAATTTCATTAAACAAGCTCTCCTTGGAATATTCAGCTCCCAAATAAGTTAAAGGCATATTTTTTTACCCCGTGGGGTAAATTTCGTAGAACGAAATTATTTTTCCGAAAGAAAAATTACTCCATGGGGTGAATTATTTCTTGTCTCTATTATATCACACTTTTCAAGTGCTGGTCAGCTTTTTTTAGGACATTCTTTCCGTTTTTGTAGGTTATTCTGGCCAGCGCGTCCTTATAACCCAGCCACTCAAAGCCGATGTGTTCCGGTGAAATTTTGACATTTTTAGTTTCAGTCCCCACCAGATAATAAACAACTTTTTTTATAACATTGGCAGATTTTCCGGTTTTTTTTCTTTTTTGTTTTTCCTCTTCGCCGGCCCGGTAAAAATATCTGATTTGAGCGGAAAAATTTGGAATAATAGTTAAGTCGTCTATGCCTGTTTCTTCTAAAATTTCTCTTTTCAAAGTTTCTTCATCTGTTTCCCCTTTTCCATATGGCCTTTGGAAAAATCCCAATGTCCCGAAGGATAATGCAAAAGCAAATACATGACCGCGCCGTCGCTTTTTCTAAATATTACCGCCCCAACTGATTTTTCAAACGAGATCATATTTTTATTTACCACAACATTTTTTACAATTGCTAGCGAGCTCGCAAGCGAAAGCTTGCTTTCATTTGGGGCGAGCGACGCAATTTCAAGCGCCGCAGCAGCGTTTATATTTCTTTCCGCTACCGCATGGGCAAGGATCATTGCGCCCAACTTTATTTTGGTTGACAATCGGACTTTGTTTGCCTTCTTCTTCATTATTATTTCCGGATTGCATTTTTTTAGCCGCACCCCCGCCTGCAACGCTATGCGTAGCATTGCGGGCACTGGCAAACTGTTCCACTTCGCCGGACGCGCCTTTGAATTGCAAATTTTTGGCCGGAGTTTCGGCTGGCGCCGGCGCGATAATGTTAATTTTGAAAATCGTGTTCACAATCGATGAGCGGACATTTTCAAGCAGCGCGGAGAACATATTGAAAGCTTCGCGCTTGTATTCAATCAATGGATCCCTTTGCCCATAACCGCGAAGTCCTATGCCGTCCCGCAAATAATCAATTTCATCCAGATGATTCATCCACATCATATCCATCGTCTGGAGAATGATCATTTTTTCAATCAAGCGCATCTGATCCGCGCCAACTTCCATTTCTTTTTTATTATATACTTCCTTCGCGACACCTAGAAGATATTCAATAATGCTTCCTATCTTTTCAACTGTTCCCTCCCTTTTGTTTGCCCTGATTTCTTCCAGCTTTCCCAGAGATGTTTTCCTGGCTGGGCAACAATCTTTTTAAAATTTTCGCTTATTTCCCGGATATTCCAGTCCGGTTCATCTCCTACCGCGTGAAAAGAAACCATCCTTTCAATTTCCTCTTTGATGTTTTCCAATATCTCCATTTTCGCATCCTGCGTTTCCAAAATTTCCCGGCGTTTTTTGTAAATCACTTCTCTCTGCTTGTTCATCACGTCGTCGTATTCCAGGACGTGCTTTCGGATGTCGAAATTGAAGCCTTCGATTTTTGCTTGGGCAGTTTCAATTGATTTGGAAATTATTTTGTTTTCAATCGGCTGGTCTTCGGGAAGGCCCAGCGGATCCATCATATTTTTCACTCTGTCGCCGCCAAACCGGCGCATCAGTTCATCTTCCAGCGAAACATAAAATTGCGAAACTCCCGGATCGCCCTGCCGGCCGGCGCGTCCGCGCAGCTGATTGTCAATCCGGCGCGCTTCATGCCGTTCCGTGCCGATAATATGCAGTCCGCCGAACTCCACCACTCCTTCGCCCAGTTTGATGTCCGTTCCGCGCCCGGCCATGTTCGTCGCGATCGTCACCGCTCCTTTTTGCCCGGCCTTGGCGATGATCTGCGCTTCTCTTTCATGATTTTTGGCGTTCAAAACTTCGTGCGGAACGCCCTCGCGGGTAAGCATCTCGCTAAAATATTCCGATTTTTCAATGGCAATTGTTCCCACCAGCACCGGCTGGCCTTTTTCGTTGCAGCTCTTTATTTCTTCCGACCATCGCTTTGAATTTTCCTTTTTCGGTTTTATAAACCACATCCGGCAAGATCTTTTCGGATCATCGGCTTATTGGTCGGAATCGGAACCACATCGAGTTTGTAAACTTTGGCAAATTCTTCCGCCGGTGAGCGCCGTTCCGGTCATGCCGGCCAGTTTCTTGTACATCCGGAAATAATTCTGGAAAGTGATTGTCGCCAGAGTTCGCGATTCTTTCTGCACTTCGCACATTTTCCTTGGCTTCAATCGCCTGATGAAGTCCTTCGCGAATATCGCCGGCCCGGCATCAGACGTCCCGTGAAATCATCCACGATGATCACTTGCCCGTCCCGGACGACATAATCCCGATCGCGCTTGAAAAGAATATTGGCTTTCAAGGCCTGCTCGAGCTGATGGACATAGGAGATTTTGCCAGATGTCATAAATATTTCCGATGCCCAGCATTTCTTCCACTTTTGCAATTCCTTTTTCCGTGAGCGTCACAGCCCGCATTTTTTCATCCACTGTCGAAATCTTCGTCTTCTTTGAGCCGCGGCACAATTTGGGCAAATTGCTGATATAGTTTGGTTGATTCCGTGTCCGGCGCGCTGATGATGAGCGGCGTGCGGGCTTCATCAATCAAAATTGAGTCCACTTCGTCGACAATGGCATAATTCAGTTCTCGCTGCACCATCTGCTCCAAGCTCTGCACCATATTGTCGCGCAGATAATCAAAACCGAATTCATTGTTTGTGCCATATGTGATATCGGCCGCATAGGCCTCGCGGCGCGAAACCGGCTTCAGATTTTCCATTTCCACGCTCACTTCATCGGCATCATGTATTTTTGGTTCGTAGATATAAGAAGCGTCGTGCATGATGCAAGCCGTCGAAAGCCCCAGAAAATGATAAATCGGCCCCATCCAGTTGCAGTCGCGCTTGGCCAGATAATCATTGACGGTGACCACATGCACGCCTTTGCCGGTAAACGCGTTGAGATAAATCGGCAAAGTGGCAGTCTGCGTTTTTCCTTCACCGGTTTTCATTTCGGCGATTTTCCCTCGATGCAAAACGATGCCGCCCATAAGCTGAACATCAAAAAGCCTTTCATTTATAACTCTCTTCACCGCTTCGCGGACCACCGCAAAAGCCTCCGGAAGATATCATCCGGAGTTTCATCCTTTAGCGATTCGCTCTCTAAATTCTTGGGTTTTATTTTTCAGCTCCTCGTCGGAAAGTTTCTGAATGTCCGGTTCGAAAGAATTAATCTTCTCAACAACTGAATGAAGTTTACCAATTTCCCGCTGATTTGAGCCAAAAAGTTTCGTAAAAAAAGCCATTCTAAATATTTTAATACCCTTTCATCCTACCAAAAAAAGCCTCCCGAGTCAAAGATGAAAGGCTTTTCTAAACGATTGTTAATTTATAAATTTAAAATCGGAAAGGATTCTTTTTATAATCATTTGTCATTCTTCTGTCCCGCAGGATTCTTCCCAAGTCCGCAGGCACTTTTGTTTTTCTTCGCACCAGGAATATCCGGCGGATCCAATGCAGCCGTGCTCATCGCGGTCATTGCCGACCATATCCTTTCCTTCGCCGAAGCAAGGCGCGAATTCGCAATTCGGCCCGGTGCGGCCGACGGCGCTGCCGTCGGGACAAACTTTCGCTTCTTCAGTGCAAGCTTTTTTATTTATTTGCGGCGTTTCAATATTTACGTAATTAATTACGTAATTCTTTTGGCAGTACCAAATAGACATTCCAGCCATAACCGCCGCGGCGATTATTATAGTTACCCCGATCCAGGTTTTTACGGGCGTGTTCACCCCGTTAGAATTTTGTACTATTACTTGTTTAAAAAACAATAGTATAAAATGATATAAATTATTAGAACCTAACCCCATCAAAAAACAAATCTTTATTCTAACGGGGTAAATATTTTTGTTTTTATTTTTTAAATCATTAAAATCTTGCGTTTTGGTCTATGGTTATCTTCTTTTTAATGGATCTCCCGCCCCGGCGGCGGAGAGCCACCACGCGATCTTTGTCCTTTCGAATTTGCACCTTGAGTTGCTCTGAAACCATATCAATTGAACCTTCAATGCTTTCCGTTGTTTCCTCGGCGCGGTATAGCTGGTAGGGAGTTTTCACCATAACTTCCGCCCGAAACTTTCCTTTTTTGTCCAAATCTATCTCCACTTCTACGCGCAGGATTTTGTCCAAAAGTTTTTCCAGCGTTGCCAGTCTTTTCTTAATATAATCCTCGGTCCGCTCGTCAATTTTCACGCCTTTGAAAAAAATACGGAAACTGTTTTCTTGTGTCATACGATTAAATTGTTATATTGTTATATTGTCAAATGGTTAAAAATTATCAACAATTTAGCCATTTAGCAATTTAACAATTAAAAACCTAAGTATTGCACCTCCTCAACCAATTCAATCCCAAATTTGTCCCTCACTTGCTGTTTGACATAACTTGCCAGCATTATAACATCTTCAGCCGTCGCTGTGCCAGTGTTCACAATAAAATTAGCATGCTTCTCGCTCACCATCGCCCCGCCGATTTTTTTGCCGCATAATCCAGCTTGATCAATTAACCACCCGGCCGGAATTTTGTTATTCCTACATTTAATACCCTGGTCCCGCTCGAATTCTCTCATTGATTCTTTGTTTTCAACAATAGGGTTTTTAAAAAATGACCCGGCGCTGTTTTTTTTTGGATATTTTAAGCTTCTTTTTTCAATTATTTCTACGATCTTACTTTGTATTTCTTTCTTATTTCCTTTTTTTAATCTTATTACAACTGACAAAATTATTAAATTATTATTTTTTTTAAAAACACTTGATCTATAATCAAATTCACAGGTTTTTAAATCGTAAGTTTTTATTTTTAAATCCTTCGTGCTGATAGCTTTTACATCCTCAACAATGTCTCTCATGCAGCTGCCGAACGCTCCCGCATTCCCCCGCGCTGCTCCGCCAATTGTTCCCGGAATTCCTGTCGCCCATTCCAGGCCGGTCAAATTATGTTTCGCTGATTCTTGAACAATTTTTGCCAGCGGAACGCCGGCTCCGGTTTCAATAAAATTGTCTTTTAACCTGCACCCCATAACCCGCAGCTTTATAACCAAGCCATCAAAGCCTTTATCGCTTACCAATAGGTTGCTGCCTCCACCTAAAATGAAAAATCCCAAATTATTATCTCTGGCGTATTTTAAAGCCTCTATTAATTCGTCCTCGTTTTTTACTTCCACAAAAAACTTCGCCGGCCCGCCAATGCGGAAGGTTGTGTAATTTTTGAGCGGTATATTTTTCTGAATATTCATCGGGATTTTAGTCATATTTATGCATAAATCTATATATTACTTTTCGCACTTCTTCAATAATCACTATACTAAAAGCGACCGGAATAATCAAAAGCCAGTCTGAAATTTCCAGCGGAACTGTGTGCAATAATTTTTGCATAAACGGAGCGTAAACCGCTGAAAGCTGAAGAGCAATCACAGCCGCCGTAGCCAAAACCAAATAAAAATTGGCAAGAGGATTCATCTGAAAAATTGATTTTTCTTCTGACCGGCAATTCCAGGCGTTAAACCACTGAAAAACAGCGAGGGTGGTAAGCGAAACTGTCCAGGCCTTAGCCAGATCTTGTCCAAAATATTTACCAAAAAGAAAAAGTGTTCCAACCATCATTGGCAGCGCCATAACCACTATCCTTCGCACCATCAGGCTGTCAATAAGATTTTTTGAAGAATTTCTTTTTGTTTTTCGGAGCAATCCTTTTTCCTGCGGTTCCATCGCCAACGCCACATCCAAAAAACCGTCAGTCACCAGATTGAGCCACAGGATTTGGACCGCCAAAATTGGAAGGGGAAATCCAATTAAAAAGGTTGCAAATATCGTTAGCAGCTCCCCCGCTCCAGTGGAAAACAGATATAAAATTACCTTTTTCATCGTACGCAGGATATTTTTTCCTTCCTTAATGCCCAGAACGATATTTCCAAAATTATCGTCTAAAAGAATTATGTCGGAGGCTTCGCGCGCCACCTCGGTCCCAATTTTTCCCATCGCCACTCCCAGATCCGCGGCCGCCAGCGACAACGCGTCATTCACTCCGTCGCCGGTCATTGCCACCACTTCGCCCCGCCTCCGATACGCTTCAATAATCCGAAGTTTATGATCCGGAGTAACCCGGGCAAAAATATGGCTTTCGCCAACCGCTTGTTCTAATTCACTGTCCTTCATTAAATCTATTTGATCTCCGACAATAATTTTTTCTTTGTTGAAATATATTCCCGCCTCCTTGGCAATAGCTTGAGCGGTTATTTTATGATCCCCCGTGAGCATCACAACTTTTATTCCCCCGGCCTGCGCTTTTTTAACTGCTTCCCTGGCCTCTTCGCGCAACACATCTTTCATTCCTAAAAATCCCACAAATGCCAGCCCCTTAAGATCATCCGGAGAAATAGCCTTGGCAGCGGTCTTCATACGGGCGATGGCAATAACTCGCAGCCCCTCTCTTGACATATCACTAAAAATTTTATTGAGTTCTTCCTTGTTTTCTTGGGAAATTTCAACGCTTCCATTCGGATGCCAGATCTTTCCGCACCTATCAATTATTTTTTCCGGAGCTCCCGCCACCGCTAAAAAATTATCTCTTTCCCCTGCGTTTAAAACTGCGTGGATTTTAGTTTTATAATCAAAAGGTATCTCACTGATTTTCGGCATTTCGCTTTCCAAAACTTCTTTGCGAAAACCGACTTTTTCAGAAAAAACCCGCATAGCGGCTTCCACGGGATCACCGGATATTTTCCAAATTTTTTCGCTTGGAAGATAAGCTACTTGCGCGTTGGCGCAAAAACAAGAAATTTTCCCTGCCATCAGAAGCTCCTGATAGTTTAGCGGATCTATGATATTTTTTTCGTAGCTTATCATTCCTTTCGTTTCATATCCTGTTCCGGAAATAGTGAAATTTTTTCCGTAGCAATACGCTTTTTCCACCGTAAGTTCATTTCTAGTGAGCGTGCCGGTTTTATCAACGGCGATAATTTTAGCCTGTCCCAGCGCTTCAACCGCCTGCAGTCTTTTCACCAAAACATTGTGCTTGCTCATTCGCCAAACTCCCATCGCCAGCACAACTGTCATCACGATAGGCAGTCCTTCCGGAACAACGGAAACGGCCACGGCCACGGCCACTTTAAAAATATCCATAGTTGCGTTTCCTGAGAGCACTCCGAAGACCATCAGTAAAATTCCAATTGCCGAAACGGCGATAATAATAATTTTGGATAATTTTTTAATGTCTTTTTTGAGAGGTATGTCGCTTTCAATAAGAGCCGCTTTTTGGGATATCTTACCGATATACGTTTCCATGCCGGTCGAAATTACCACCGCCTTACCGGTTCCGGCCACAACAAAAGTACCTTTAAAAACCATGTTTTCCTGGTCAGTTAGAGGAAGTGCTTTTTTTAAAACAGGCTCGCTGGTTTTACTTTTATAAGAAGATTCCCCCGTCAGCACTGCTTCATCAACCTTAAAAAGGTCTTCATGAATAATTCTGGCGTCCGCCGGCACCTTGTCGCCTTCCCTAAGAACAATAATGTCCCCAAGCACCAATTCTTCAGACGAAATAATGGTTTCTCTGCCGCCGCGAATAACCGAGGCGTCGGTTTGCGTCATTTTTTTGAGAGCCAAGAGCGTATTTTGAGCCCTGCCCTCCTGGATTGTGCCGATAACAGCATTAAAAAATATAACAAATATAATAACGAATCCATCAGAAATATCGCTGGTAAAAAAAACCGCCAGCGCCGCCAGAAGCAAAACATAAATCAGCGGGCTTTTGAACTGCCGCAAAAAAATCATCAGCAGGCTCTCTGTTTTGGCTTCAGTGAGCTTATTAGGCCCGAATTTCTGCAGCCTTATTTCCGCCTCCCCTTCTAAAAGCCCCTGAAAAGAAGTATCGAATTTTTTCAAGACTTCTTTGGAAGCTAGATTGTAGATTTGCTTATTTTTCATCTATCCTATTTTTAATATTCTCAGCATTTCTCTCCCCCAATTTTCTAAATGATCCCTTGCCAAATGTATTCTCAATTAGCTTTGCTATATTTTTTAATCCACCAACAAAAGATACCTTTGCGAATTCGGTAAACACATCTTCCTTATTATTAAATTTATCTTTATTTTTTTGATAGATATTATCCATTGTAATCCATGGGGGTGTAAGACGATATTGGTAATCCATTAAAATTTTATTCAGTTCATCTTTTGCTAAAAAATTAGAGCAAATTCTGACAGTTAGTTCGGATATTATTGCTTCCTCAATATTGTTAAAAAAGATCTTGTTATTTTTATATGAAAATACGCCAAATCCAATTCTATTTATTTCAGCTTTATTATTTATAAATTTTAATGATTGAAAAGAATTAAAGTGCAATAATTCATGAATTAAGGTTTTAATAAAACTCCCTCTGTCTTTTTTTAATTCGTCAAAAATAACTACACCCTGAAGTTCTGGCATATAATATCCATGAGATTTTTTTATTACCTCCTTTCCCATTTCTTCTGTCAGTTTCGATATATTTAGCAAATGAATGTTCTCAGGTTTTACCATAACTGGAACACCTCCGAAATTGCCCACAAAATTAAAAACTTTTTGACTTATTTCTTTTATAATGGTTATTTCCTCTTCTGTTTTTTCCCTGTCATATTCACTTATGGTTTGATCATTAAAAATATCCTCAACTTCATTAAGTATATCCTGTTCTTTATCCCCAGCATTAACGATACGCGTAATTCCAGATTTTCTTTCTACATTTTTCACATTTTCCGCTTTTGGCGGTTTTTCGGCGGCTGGATTTTCCTGCATTTTCTTTGTTTCCTCTGCTTTTTCTTCCAATTTATCTTCCGTCGGCACAGGCGGGATATTTGAATTTTTTATAGACCATTCTCTTGCCATATATTTATAAAAATATTATTGTTTCACATTCTCCCGTATACTGTAATACGGTAGAATGCTATTTTTTGTTTTTTCCAATACTACCTATAATATTTGAAAGCAAATAGTAAGCCGGATATCTACTACCAACCCATTCCCTTGAAAAAGGAGAGTGGCCGTACTTTTCAAATTCATCTTTTGTTTTATATTTCTTTTTATATTCTTTTATAAGCTCTCTATATCCGCCAAAACCATTATTGAGCCACTTTTCAACCTGGCTTATATTAGTGAAGCCGACTTTCAATTTTTTTCTAATTCCTTCCTGCGTGTATCCTTCCAATAGCATTTTGGCAATTTGAATTCTCCGAGAAATCATAACAATCTCACTTAGAGTTAAAAGATCCTTGAAAAATCTTTTGGCCTGATCTCTCGATTTTATGAGCGCTACCACTGAATAAAATTCGCCCAAATATTTTTTCTTTTCATCCTCTGATAATTCGTGATATCTGACTTTTCCAGACATTTAATTGTGCTAAAAAATTACAATTATTACCATTCTCCCGTATACTGGAATACGGGAGAGCCTGCATCTTTGTTTATATTATAAAGAATAATTTTTATATTTTCAACTGACTGACCACCCTCCACACATCCCCCGCGCCCATTGAAATGACAACGTCCCCGGCGCCGATTTTATCTTTCAGGCATTCCATAACTTCATTAATTGTCGGAATATATTTGGCCTTATCGCGATCATATCTATTAATTAAATTAACCAGTTCTTTGGAAGAAACTCCCCCCTGAACCTCACGGGCGCTGCCGTAAATGTCAATGATGATGGCTTGATCAGCATCATTAAAACTCTGCGCGAATTCCTGGAGAAACGCCTTAGTGCGAGTGAAAGTGTGCGGATGAAAAACAGTTATAATATTTTTTTCTGGATAAATTTCCCGCGCCGCCTTAAGAGTGGCTTTAATTTCTTCCGGATGATGGGCATAATCATCAATGAGAATCGCGCCGTTACGCTCACCGATATATTCAAACCGCCGCGCTGTTCCCTGGAAATTTTTGAGAGCCTCGCGCACTTTTTCCATATCAACTCCCAGTTTATGGCACACTGCAACCGCCGCCGCGGCGTTCAAGACATTATGCTTGCCAACTAATTTTATTTCAAATGTCCCCAAACTTTTTTCTTTAAATTTTAAATCAAATTTTTGAAAGTTTTGGTCATTGGAATTTAGAATTTCATTGAAAATTGAAAATTGAAAATTGAAAATTGTATAATCACAATCTTCAGAAAAACCATAGGACAAAATTTCACACCTAGCCTGCCTAGAAATATCCAGCGTATCCGTGCTGTCTCCCCAGATCGTCAAAAATCCGTGTTTGGGAATGCGCGCCACGAAATCAGCAAATACTTTTTTGTATTCAGTAAATGTCGGGAAATAATCCGGATGATCCCAGTCAACATTGGTAAGTATCACCGCGAATGGATTGTAGTATTGCAATTTATTTTGATATTCATCTGCTTCAGCCACAAAATATTTCCCGTTGCCGGCCAGTGAACTTCCTTGCCACTGAATAACCTTACTGCCGACAATCGCACCCGGATCAATTCCGGCCACGCGCAAACATTCAGCCAAAAGCGCAGTTGTGGTTGTTTTGCCGTGCGTCCCGCAAACCGCAATGCCCATTTTTTCCTTGAATAATTCACCTAAAATTTCGGGATAGCTTAATATATTTAAATTTCTTTTTCTCGCTTCCGCCAGTTCCACATTGTTATCTTCGCCATAACATGTAGCGTATAAAATTATATCCGCGTCGGCAGGAAGATTATCAGTGGAGAATTTTTCAAAATATTTTATGTTATTTTTCCCCAAAATTTCGTCGGTAAAAAATTTCTCACTCGTATCCGATCCAGAAACCTTAACTCCGCGCCCATGTAAAATTTCCGCCACCGCCGCCATGCCGGCGCCTTTGATGCCGATAAGATACGCTTTTTTGATCTTGGATAAATCCAGCATAATTATTTTTTAATTATTTCAATAATGCCATCGGCTATTTTGTCAGCCGCATCCGGATGGTAAAATTGCTTGATATTTTGAGATAATTTTCCGGCTAATTCGTTGTTTTGCAAGAATTTCTTCAACGCGGGAAAGAAAAATATTTTCTCCCAAATTTGATTCTTCCAACACGATGCAACCTCCGGCTTTGGAAATTGAATAGGCGTTCATTCGCTGGTGGTTGTTAGCCGAATGCTCAATAGGAATAATAATTGCCGGTTTGCCGTTGGCCGCGATTTCCGAAAGCGAGTTGGCTCCGGCGCGCGATATGACCAAATCAGCCACAGCCAAAATATCCTTAAGTTCATCATGGATAAATGCAACTGGATAATAGCCGTCGCGTCCGGCCTTGATCCCCAGTTGCCCGGCCTTGTGCACAACTTCTTCATAATTTTTTTCTCCGGTCTGATGGATCACTTGATATTTTTTAAGAAGCTGGGGAAGAATTTTAATAATTTTGTTATTAATCAGCTGCGCTCCCTGCGAACCGCCGTAGACAAATATGGTTTTTTTAATATCGGTGAGAGAAAACATTTTTCGCGCCTCTTCCGGATCTCCCTGGTTTATGTCATCGCTAATTGGATTTCCCGTTAAAGCAACTCTTCCCGGCGTAAATTCCCGCTCTGCCTCCGGATAGGAAACCGCCACGCGTGTCGCCAGTTTTCCCAAAATGCTATTGGCCAGGCCCGGCACGCAATCAGAATCATGGATGAAAATGGGTATGCGATAAAGCCAGCCAGCCAAAACTACCGGAAAGGAAGCAAATCCGCCTTTGGAAAAAATAGCATCCGGCATAAACATCAAAAGGGCCCACAGGGACTGGATTATTCCGATTGGAATTTTAAAAATATCCAGAAAATTTTTTAAAGAAAAATACCGCCGCATTTTTCCGACTAGAATCTTTTTAACAGTTATACCTTCTTTTGCTATCAGCTTTTCTTCTAAAGCTCCTTCGGGACCGATAAATAAAAATTCAACTTCGCCCGATTTTTTCGTTTATTTTTTTGGCAACATTGATTAAAGGAATCAAATGCCCTCCTGTTCCCCCGCCTGTTAAAACAATACGCATTTACCCTGTTAAATAAGATTTAAGTCTATGTTTTATAGAAACAACTTATTTTTCTTAATATTAAAATTTATTTTTTAATTCTCCTGTTTTTTTCTCAAATCTTAATTTTGCCTGCCTGCCGGCAGGCAGGTTCTAGCAAAATTTATTTAACAGGGTGAATTTTTTTGATTAACTATTTAAATTAGCTTGCTTAGATATATTCAATAATATCCCTATTCCCGCCATTAAAAATATCACTGAGGTCCCGCCATAGCTGATAAACGGCAATGGCACTCCAGTTAAAGGAATCAGCCCTGATATGGCCGCAATATTTATAAACGCCTGAAAAAATATCCACGCCACAATTCCCACGGCCAATAATTTTGAAAAAATATCCGGAGCGTTGCGCGCGATCCGCAACCCGCGCAAAGACAGCGCGACAAAAAGAATTATCAAAAACCCGGCTCCAATCAACCCCAGCTCTTCTCCTACTATAGCAAATATGGAATCGCCGGCCGGTTCCGGCAAATAATTAAATTTTTGCAAGCTATGCCCGAGACCGACGCCTAAAATTCCGCCTGATCCAATGGCCAACAGCGCCTGGTTTATTTGATATCCAACGCCCTGAGGATCTAGTTCCGGATGTAAAAAAACCAAAAAGCGATCCATGCGATAGCTCTCGGTTTTCATAAGCGTATAAAAACTCAAAAAACCGCCCAGCGCCAGAAGAAGTATATGGGAAATTTTCGCGCCATTTATGAAATAAATAGTCATCGCTATTAAAACCGTCACGCCAAGCGTCCCCATATCCGGCTGTTTTATCAGTAAAAAACCAATTGCCGCCATAATCGTCACAAACGGCAGCAGACCTTCAAAAAAATCGCGGGCTCGTTCTCCCCGCCCTTCCAGCCACGCCGCCAGATAAATAATGAGTGATAATTTTAGCATTTCTGAGGGCTGAAAAGAAATAATGCCCAACTGAATCCATCGATTAGCGCCATAAATTTTTGATCCGATTCCAGGAACAAAAACCAGAACTAAAAAAATCACGCTTAACGCAAAAAAAGGGAAGGATATTTTTTTCCAAAAATTATAATTTATTTTCTGTGTCAGATATAAAATAATCAAGCCAATAGAGACTCCCAATAACTGTCGCTTGAAGAAAAAATATGAATCTCCAAACCGGCTGCGCGAATAGCCAATCCCGGCCGAAGCAACCATAATCAATCCAAAAACCAACAGCGCGAAAGTGAGATACAATAATATTCTGTCGGCTTTATTTTCATTATTTGCCATAAGTTACATTTATCAGGAGCTAAGCTCCTAAAATTTTAGAATGTTTTTTCCGCCATCTTTCTATTTCTTCATGGTTTCCGGAAAGCAAAATTTTCGGAACTTTCCATTTATTATAAATCTCCGGCTTTGTGTATTGGGGAAACTCTAAATAACCTTCAATATTATGCGATTCTTCTTTGGCGCTTTCAATATTCCCCAAAACCCCCGGAATTAACCTGGATATTGAATCAACCAAGATCATCGCCGGAATTTCTCCGCCAGTCAGCACAAAATCGCCGATGGAAATTTCTTCATCGGCAATATATTTTGCCACCCGTTCGTCTACACCTTCGTAGCGCCCACAAATTAAAATTAAATTATCATATTTAGCCAGTCTCTTGGCATCTTTCTGCGTGTACTTTTTTCCTTTGGCGGAAAATAAAATAATCCGCGTTTTTGAATTTTGAGTTTTGGATTTTGGATTTATTTGGAATTTGGTATTTTGGATTTTGGATTTTATAAATTGGACACATCGCCAGATGGGTTCAATTTTGAGCACCATTCCCGCTCCGCCGCCATATGGCGTGTCGTCCACCGTTTTGTGCTTGTCAGTTGTAAAATCCCGTAAATCATTAATTCCAACGTCAATCAGCCCCGCTTTTTGGGCGCGCTTAATTATTGATTCCGAAAAATAGGAATTAAAAATTTCTGGAAAAATTGTAATTATTTCAAAGCGCATGCGATTTAATCTTACCACATTTTATCAAAACAAAAAAGCCGTTTTGCGGCCTTTTTGTCTAAACAAAATACTGATTTTTAACCTAAACTTCAATGCCTCCGACAACTTCATCAATGCTTCTCTGCTCCCGTGGCTTTCTCTCGGAACCTTCCGGTTCGTTGATTTTGAGGTTTACCCGGGCATTGTTTTTTGCGCCGATAACCCGCAGAAGGGTTCTGAGAGCCTTGGCGGTTGCGCCCTCTCGACCGATAACCATTCCCATATCTTCCGGAGCTACGTCCAAAGAAATAAGAACGCCCATTTCATCGATTTTTCTGTCAACCTTAACAGCGTCCGGATTGTTGACTATTTGTTTGACAACATATTCAACAAAATCCCTGTCTTGATCTGCCATATTGGTGATTCTTTGATTTATTATCTTGAAAGCTGGCGGATAATGGAAGTTCGACCTGGCATCCTTTGCCTCACCTATTTGGCTGGCCTCCGTAACTTGCTTTCAGGCATATTATATGTGGAAATTTGTTTTTTGTCAAATTGCCCTTTTTCTACTATAATTTCAGAGTATTTTAAATAAATCTTCATATGCCTAAAAAATATCTTTCAAAAATCGTTCAGATTGGAAACCTGAAACTGGGCGGGAATAATCCTGTCCGCATCCAGTCCATGTGCGATACGGACACGCGCGATGTCCAAGCCACAGTCCGGCAAATCCTGGCAATGGAAAAAGAAGGCTGTGAAATTATCCGTGTCGCGGTTCCGGATATGGCCGCCGCCAAAGTTATCGGAAAAATAAAAAAGCAAATTCATATTCCGCTCGTCGCCGACATCCATTTTGATCATAAGTTAGCTTTGGAAGTAATTCGGCAAGGCATAGATAAAGTAAGAATCAATCCTGGAAATATCGGCTCGCCGGAAAAAATCAAAGCAGTAGTTGAAGCGTGCCAAAAGAAAAAAATTCCGATCCGTATCGGCGTGAATATGGGATCATTGGAAAAAGATTTACTGGAAAAATACGGCGCCACTCCGCGCGCTGCCGTTGAATCGGCGCTGCGCCATGTGCGTATTTTGGAAAAACTGAATTTTAAAGATATCGTCATATCCATAAAATTCAGCGATGTGCCGCGCATGATAGAAGGCTATCAAATGCTGGCCAAAAAAGTTCCTTATCCGCTCCACTTGGGCGTAACCGAAGCCGGCACGGTTTTCATGGGATCAATTAAAAATGCCATCGGCATTGGAATATTATTGCATAAAGGGATTGGAGCGACTATCCGCGTTTCCCTTACCGCCTCGCCGGTTGAGGAAATAAAAACCTGCTGGGCTATTTTAAAAGCGCTGGAACTGCGGCAACGCGGACCGGAACTTATTTCCTGCCCGACTTGCGGGAGAACCGAAATAAATCTCATAGACTTGGTTTCTAAAGTTGAAAAGGCGCTCACAAAAATTAAAAAACCCATCAAAGTCGCGGTGATGGGCTGTGTTGTCAATGGCCCCGGTGAGGCGCGCGAGGCCGACATTGGGATTGCAGGCGGTAAAAAATGCGGAGCTATTTTTGTCAGGGGCAAGGTCATAAAAACCGTGCCGGAATCCAAAATCCTAGCCGAGTTAATGAAAGAAATTAAAAAACTGGCAAAATAAAAATTCTTTTAAAGTATTCCTATTTATTGGAGCGGCGCCTGATTTCCGGGCTGCTGCGACAAATTCCGGTCTAAACTTTGAACCAGGCCCCGCAAAAGCCCGAAAAAAGGATTGAAGCGCAGTGTAGTTTTAAAATCATTCCAGTTTTTTTCCGTTTCCATGTGATCCCCTTTATCCGTCATATTGTTTATTTTCTGTTCAACCTCGGCTGCTTCCCGGGAACCAACTGCTCCGGCTTTCATATCGCCCGCGAACATAAAAGAATTGGCCGCGGCATTTAAAACATCCGTTGTCTTTTGCAGATTGGATAATTTTCCATTCGCCTGCGTCACCTGTTTTTCCAGTCCTGATTTGTCAGTCTGGCAAAGTTTGTTGTCTTTTTGGCAACTTGCCGCTAATTGGGAAAATTTGCTTGTCTGCAAGTAAAAAAAGCCGGCAAATACAATCGCAATAACCGCAATAATTGTGATAACGATTGAATAAATCTTCATATTTTTTGTTTTTACCCCGTTAACCCTGTTAAATTCCGTGAAACGGAACCTATTTAACAGGGATTATAAATTATATTTTTATTATACCACAAAAAGATTTAAAAGTTATGCACACAGCCAAAAACACAAAAACGCTTTGCACAAGCGTTTTAGATATCAGCACGGGGTAGTCAAGGATGTTAGAACTATTTTTGTGCAGAAAAAGGAGTATGTTTATATTCCAGATCTAGTTTAATATTTCTAAAAAATTAAGTCTAATATAAAAGAGAGGCGTCACAGTTTCTGACTAACCTCTCCCTTTTTTGTTGCTCGTTTTCTTATTGACCTATTCTTCGATTCTGCCCCACGACCAGTTTTCTGCTAACGTATAGACGGTGCAGGTTCCCGTGCCTTTGGCATATACTTTTTTTCCACTGGCTTTGGCAGTAAGAACCAAAGCATAGATGGCTTTGCCTCCGGTTGTTGAGGTATCAAAAGCCAGAGAATTTGCATAGTTTGTTTCAGTGCAAGACGGCGGTGTGCCATCCAGATCAGAAGTGAAAAACACGAATCCCCGTCCATCAGAGCTTATCCTGACATAATCCACGCTGAAAGTGTTAGCAATGCCTTCGGCGAAAATCATTGAGGGTACCAATAAAGCGAGCATTACTGCAATGATAAGTACTTTTTTCATGGCTGTTCCTCCTTATTCCTTTTTTTACTGCAAGATAAGATTAATAATCGGCACCAGCCAAGCAAAATCATCAACTCTAAAAACTGCCTCGTCCGAACAATTGTTTCTTTCATGTTCTTCTTCTACTTCCTCATCGGTATCAGCACAGACTGTGATGTTGTATGTGCCTCGCGCGCTGGGAGCAAAGAGTTCTTCTGCTGTGGTGTGCGTTTCCCCGCTTTCCAGATCATTCTCATCAATATTGACGGTTTCTTTTGGCTCTTTGTCTGAATCTACTTCTTCGCCGTTGGAAAGATAAAACTTGGCTTCAATACCCATCGGACTGTTGGTTCCGACATTTTTAATCTTTGCCTTCATTGTAATTGTTTCACCTGGACGAAAGACGGTTTTAGTTTGTCCTAATTGGTTTTCCAGCCAGATATCATTAACGATAAAGTCAGGAACGGATCCTCCACCACTTCCTCCGCTACAACTGCCGCTACCTTGACATAATCCGGTCAAATCGCATTCCTGAAAGGTATCTGTAACAATATACAGAAAACCGTCAGGGTAATTGGATGTTCCCGGATATAAAGTTCTGCTCGCGGTATATTGCAAGGGGCTGTTAAAGTTATATTCTGACACAACTATGCTTTCAACCACTCCATCGTTCCAGTTTGCACTTTCAACAAAGGCAACATGGCCACAACTCAAACCACCACTACCACAGGCACCGCCACTACTATCCCACCAAGCGACTGCAGCTCTTACATCAAACACTCCCCCGTTTCCGTAGAACTTCCATGGATATGACGGGCTGTTTGATGATAGATATTCCGGTGTTCTATTGTAATGAGCAAATGTTTCGTTATCAACCAATCGTTTCCAGTTATATGCGTGACCCCAATAAAGCCCATAATACGAATTCGTGAAGAGCGGATTGGAAGCCGACCTCTCTGTAAAATACTCGTTCAATTTCCACGCAACGTATGAGGTGCAATTGCAGGTATAGAAACACCATGAATCTGATACTTGCCCTACATCAGGACATGATTGTGAAGGACCCTTGTCATCCTCATAGTCCTGATTTACCGCTGCGTATAATGGGCTATCAACCAATATGACTGAAACCACAAGAAACAACATCAATAGCGCTAACTTTTTCATCTCTTCCTCCTCTTTGAATTGTTAAGTTACAATTATCTATCAAAATATTCTCAATTCGCAAATTCTATTGAATTAACAAAACTATTAAAATTAGACAAGTAATTAGAATAATTAAGATCTTTTTTAATGTTTTTTCCCTCAGTATCTTTATAATAAATTATTCTCTCCTCAAATCTAATGTGAATAACTATGTCGTTATGAGAAATCACATATATTTTATTTGTATAACTGATACCATTATTAAATGAATCTTTTATTTCCTCCACATAATAAGCTGGATTGCCATTTATTTCTAAATTTCTTGTTTCTCCTTTATATCCAGAAATTATGTCTGGATTTTCAATATTATTTTTATACCAAGAATCAGGCGTATTTTCAGATTTAAATGGTTTTCCAAAATTAAAGACAGCGAATTCAAATTTTAATCCATCATTATTGGAATTTTTTTCAGGAGCAACAGAAAACCATTTTCCTCCCATATCACTTGGTGTTATAGAATCAACCTTCCAAGAATTTGGATACTTAAAACTAAACTTATAGTCATTATTAATATAGGTTTTCCAATCGCTCGTATCTATCCCTTGTTGCGAACCTTGATTATTTACTGACCCCTGCTGTAATGACTCATTTTGATTACTTACTGGCTCAATTTTACTCTCCTTTTTACTTATTAACCAAAATAAACCACCGGCAAGCAGTATTAAAACCAAAATACCAATTATAATCGCTTTTTTACTCATCGTTTTTTGCTTATTTTTTATTTTGTATAAGTCTATAATCAAGCAATGCAAATGTCAATCGTCCTATCATCCCGGTTCTAATTCCCACCACCCCTAAACCAAAACAAGGCTTAAACAAGCCTTTTTTTGACCAGCACGGGGTGCAGGAATCGAACCTGCGCTAAAAGTTTTGGAGACTCTCGTACTACCACTATACGAACCCCGCAATATTAAAATCCTAAATTCAAAACTCCAAATCCTAAACAATAATAAAATTCAAAATTACAAACGTAAAACATTCTGAACATTTGAAAATTAAAATTTGTTTAGAAATTAGATATCAGAAATTAGAAATTCCAATATTATTTTGTCTCTTTATGCAATGTATGTTTTTTGCAAAATTTGCAATGCTTTTTCATCTGCAGTTTTTCCTTGAGCTTTTTTTTGTTTCTAATTGTGAAATAATTGACTCGCTTGCACACATCGCATTTCATTTTGACTAAATTTTCTCGTGCCATTTTATTATAATTATTATAAAATTATTTATTTCCTTGAGCCGGAGAGAGGAATTGAACCCCCAGCCTTCGCTTTACAAAAGCGTTGCTCTACCATTGAGCTACTCCGGCTTTGTGGGTGGAGAGGGATTCGAACCCCCGAAGTCCGAGGACGCGCGATTTACAGTCGCGAGCAATTGGCCACTCTGCCATCCACCCATTTTAAAAATATTTATATTCCTCTATCCATTTCTTCATTAATCGTAATAATTTTTTATCTCCATACCTTATGTGAATCAAACCATAAAGCATCTTATCTTTTTTGTCCTCCCTAAAATCTTTTCGGATATATGGCTTTGTGAATTGTTTTTTAGAAATTTTAGTCAGCTTGCTCCAATAATTTATATTTTTATTTATGTTTTGATTGGAATAAAAATAGGAATACACTCTTAATTTTTTTTCATCTATTCCGCAAACATTTCTCAAAAACTTCAAAAAAAGCTTAATCATATCTTTATCGCTATTGGCAAAATCAATAATTTTAGCAGTTTTTGATTTGTGTCCTTCCCCCCAATAAAGCATTATTCCGATGACTTTCAATATTTTTAGCTTTTCACTATTTACTTTTTTTAGACTAAAGGAAGGATTTGATTTTTCGTATCTTATGGCATTGCTTTCATAAATTTTTCTTCTCTTAAAGCCGTTCTTTCGCATACAATAAAATACTGCATCAATTGAGACCCTTAGTTTATTTGCAACATCCTGAATACTTAACTGCTCATCATAATAAAGTTTTCTAACTTTTTCTATTGATTTTTTATTAATGGTTGCCATAATTAAATTATACAAGGAACAAGAAAAAATGCAATGGTTTCAGATACTTATTCATTTGACTAAAACGCTTGAGCCGTTGCGCGGAATTGAACCGCGGACCTACTCCTTACCATGGAGTTGCTCTACCAGCTGAGCTACAACGGCAGCCTTTAATTAAAATATTACTGCGCCAGCAAAGTTTCCAGACGATTCAGCCGATACTTCGCGTTGCGATTGCCCGGATCAAGCTTGATTACCTGCTTGAAACACTCTTTGGCATCCGAGTAGCCTTTTATTTCCATATAATACTGTCCCAGCCTTTCATAGGCTTCCAAATCCTTGGGATTGGCGGCAATCCGTTCAATTAAAAGCTCTTCAAGGCGGTCTTTCATCTCGGCTCTGTGCGGCCGGACTACCTTTTCACTGATAATCGGCTTGATAATTTTCTCCCCGTCTCGCGTCGATGAAGCGTCTCCGCCAGCCTTGCCGAATCTAGGCGGGCGAATCGAGGCGGGTTCTTCTTTAATTTTATGAAGCGCGCTTTTTTCAAAAGCCGGTTTTTTCATTTCTGTTCCTGCTTCTTCTTTTTTCTCCGGCCACGACGGCCTCCACTCCGGCTTATATCCTTTAATTTTCTGGAAAATGCTTCCGCCTTTTCCGGAATTTCCCGCCAGCATCTTTTTTCCCGTCCTGGCTTTGCGCTTTTCCCGGATATTTACGCTCCAGTTGCCGAATTTTGATTCCAATTTCAAAAAAACTACACGCGATTTTCTGGTTATTTTTTCCAAAAGCGCGAGAATGGCATGTTTGAAATCGTCCCCCTTGACGCCTCTTACTTTCAAGCCTATCTTCTGAAAAAAGCCCGCGTCTTCCATCATGATTTTCCGCTCTTCTTCTTCGCGGATTATTTCTTCAAGCGACAGCCGGGAAACTTTGTCGGATTTTTTCATTAGAAACACAATGATTCCGGCTAGACTGATGATTATTAAAATTGGAGGTATTATTGAATACAACATAATTTATTTGATTTCTTCTTTTTTTATGGTTACATATTTTCCGCTTTCCAGTTTGACTTTAATTTCCTGCGTAGGAGCGTTAATTTCCACAACTGTTCCTTTCCCTTCCTTGGTTTCCAGAACACTGAAAAGTTCCGGCATGCCTTTCAACATTTCTTTGTACTGCCCGGCTTCGTAAGCCAGACAGCACATCAGCCGTCCGCAGAGTCCCGAGATTCTGTCCGTTCCCCGATGCGCAATCTGCTGGACTCTGGCCATGTCCGTGGTAATGCTTTGCATATTTCCGCGAAAGCGCACGCAACATAACTCTCTCCCGCAGATTCCGTAGCCACCCAATTTTCTGGCTTCATCGCGCGAACCGACCTGCTGCATACGAATGGATTTTTTTAAAATTCCCCCGAGATTTTTTACTAATTCGCGGAAATCAATCCGGCCGTCAGCCGTAAAAGCGAAAATTATCTGCTTTCCGTCCAGACTCGCAACCGCGTCCAGAGGCTTAAGCTCGAGCGCCAGTTTTTTGACTTCCTGCTTGCAAATTTCCAGCAACTTCTCTTTTTTGGCGATATTTTCCGCAAACACTTTTCTGTCTCTGGCCGTCGCAATGCGGGCGATTTTTTCCTCCGGTTCCTCGCTGGTTTCAATTTCAATCGCGCTGACAACTCCTGCTTCGTTGCCATATTCGGCTTTAACTATTACGCTGTCCCCGACTGCGACTTTGTTGCCGCAACTATAAAGCCTGGGACTTTCCCATGGATACAATGTAACTAAAATCTTCACCCCGTTAGAAATTTTACAAGCTTATTATTAGAAAAAATAAAACTTGAAAATTGATAATTAATTATTCTGCCCCGGTTGGATTGGTAAAATTTCTAACGGGGTTAACCATATTTTTTAAGCTTCTAAAGTTCCATTCTGTAAAATCCTCCGACCTGGATATTTTCCCCGATCTTTCCGATTTTTTCGCTGATAAGCCCTGCTACAGTCACTTCCGGATTTTTGACAAAAGGCTGCGTCAGAAGCGCCAACTCTTCCCTGAATTTTTTCTCTTTGCCTTCAATTATTTTGGCTAGAATATTTTTCGGCTTGCTTTCCCGCGCCAGCTGCTCCATCCAGATTTCTTTTTCTTTTTTCACAACTTCCATTGGAACATCCTCGGGATTTGATATACTCCGGATTCATGGCCGTAATGTGCATCGCAATATCCTGCGCCAGTTGCTGGAATTCTTCATTCCTCGCCACAAAATCCGTTTCACAGAGCAATTTGACCATGGCGCCGACTTTTCGATTGGAATGGACATAAGAAACTACCACGCCTTCGCCCGCGCTGCGCCCGGCCTTTTTTCCGGCTTTTTCCTGTCCGCGTTTCCGCAAAAGTTCTACTGCCTTAATTTCGTTTCCTTCGGCATCTTCAAAAGCCTTCTTTATATCCACAATCCCGGCACCGGTTTTCTCTCTTAAATTTTTAATTTGATCTATTTTTGCCATTTTTGTCTTCGAGCAGAGCGAGAAGCTACAAAAATGAGCATCCCGCACCAATTCGATAATTAATTTTTATATTTTTTGTAAACTAAGCCGCAGGCGATTCCGTGATATAAACTTTCTACAAGATTATTTTGTATTCGGAATTGGTGCTGGGACTTCTTTTATCTGTCCCATTTTTTCTTTTCCCGCAATTACTGCCTGGCACACATAGGCTAGCATCAAACGCAAAGAGGAAACCGCGTCTTCATTGGCTGGAATCGGATAATCAATAATAGACGGATCAACATTCGTGTCAACCAGCGCGATAATCGGAATATTTTTTTTGCGCGCTTCCGCGATGGCCAGACTGTCCTCAATTACACCAGTGGAAAAAATGGCTGCCGGGAATTTTGTCATATTTTTAATGCCTCCCATTTTTGATTCAAGTTTTTCCAGTTCTTCGGCGATTTTCATCTGCTCAAATTTTGTATATTTGGAATATTCCCCTTTTTTCATTTTTTCCTGTCCGTCTCGCAGATATTTGGTCCGCCCGGAAATATTTTTAAAATTAGTAAAAGTTCCGCCAAGCCAGCGCTCAACGACATAAGGCATGCCGCACCTTTTAGCGGCTGATTCCACCAGATTTTTGGCTTGTTTTTTTGTTCCGACAAAAAAATTTTCTCCGCCGGCGGAAACCGTCTTTTCAATAAACTCTTTCGCCTCCTCCAATTTTTCCACCGACTTTTCCAGATCAATTATATTGATGCCGTTTTTCGTTCCAAAAATATAGTCTTTCATTTTTGGATTTTTTCTTGATTTTTGGTGTCCGAAATGGACTCCGGCTTTGAGCATGTTTTTCATGTCCACCTCAAGGCTCCCAAAATCAAAACTGGCGAAATAATTTTCGCCGCCTGAAGCCTTGGTCGCAGCAGCTTCAACTGCCTGAGACTGCGCCGCAGCCTTTTTTTCTGCCATCATATTTTGTTAATTACTTGTTTATTATGTTCTCTCTAGCGAGAACATCCGCTACTTTACGCTTGATCGGCTTTTATTTCCCTTTATTCAAGGGCAAGTTAGGCCACGCAAAGTATGAGAATTGTATACCTGAATATACGCTAAAAAGTATAACAAACCTGTTTGCCCTTGTCAATTTTTGATATGCATGTTAATCTTATCCAGTAATAAATACCTCAAGAAATCATGAAAAAAGACATTCATCCCGAATATTATCCGGACGCGCAAATTATTTGCGCCTGCGGAAACATAATCAAAGCCGGCTCCACGGTGAAAGAAATGAAAGTGGAAATTTGTTCCGCCTGCCATCCTTTCTACACCGGCAAGAAGAAAGTATTGGATACGACTGGCCGGGTTGACCGCTTCAAAAAACTGGCTGAAAAAGCGCAAGTTAAAAAGGCTGCCAAGACTAAGAAGGTTAAGGCGGAAAAAACTGAAAAACCAGTAAGGAAAACTAAGAAAAAATAATACCTTAAAAAATCCCGAGCAATCGGGATTTTTAAATTTCAACGGCGTCCTGCATTATTTCGCCACAACGTTTCGGCATATCTGATGTTTGCCGTAGCGCAGCGGAGGCAAATATGGGCGGAGGCTTTTGTATAAAAGCCGTAACCAGATATGCCGTGTTAGCTGATGTATTCCTTTTCTTTTGTTTTCCGACAAGAAAATTGTTTTAAAAAATTTTCAAATTTCTTTTTCCGTTTTGGGCGAAGGGTAGAGGGGATTAAGGGGTGAATGCCCGAAGCCCAAAACACCTTACTTAATTTATCCAAATATCAATGTTTATTCTATCACCAGTTACTTGTTCGTAAAATGTGCTAGCAATCACTATGCCAACCGAAGTCAAATTCATATTTTGAATTTGAGTATCTTTCCAAACGCTTGTTAATCTTGTAGTCGTTTCATTACCAGTTAATAATTTTTCCGGTGTATTACCGTCTTTGAAAATCTCGGGGTAATTTCCCTTTAATAAACCGTCTATATCGTGGCTTGCAATGCTTATGCTCGCACAGCCAGTATAAACAAGATGCTCAAATTCCGCAGTCGTCTTTTTGAAGTCAATAAATGGTTTTATTCTTTGTTCTAAATACTGATTAAATTGAGTGATATTTGTAAGTCCATTCATTTTTGTTCGTTTCAACAAAAAACAAAGAGTCAATATTTTTAACTGATCTTTCGTTAATTTATTGATAGTTGAAATTGTCTCATCGTAAACGATCCGTTTTAAATCTTCGCTGTCATTATTTATTCTTTGAATAATCAGTGATGACAGGTTTTTGTGCAATTCTGCTGAAGATGACCGACTGGCTGAAATTGAAGCAGTTTTCGAAATATATTGAAAATCAGGAAAGTCAATAACTTTTTTCAGTTCATCATTTTGTTTAATTATTTTTCCTAAATTTTCAGACAGTGCTTGAAAATAAGATTTTTGGTTAGCCTCTATTTGCTTTTTTGTTTCATCTGGTAATTCGCCGAAAACAGAACCCATAAGCTGTTTGGCGACTTCTTCGATTGAATAAAGGGCAATTGAGTTGCCGGTGTTTACAACAATATCTCTGCCAGCTTGCAGATTTGTGGAATCATCGCCTGATTTTTGGTTACTTATCATTGCCATATTTGTTTACAGTTATATTCTCGCCTTGAATATTTTCGCTATTTTTGCCACTTTTTTGAATAAATGTCTTATTGCCAACAAAAATATCGCTTCCCGCCTTAATATCCCTGCCAGCACTTATATAAGGATTTTTCTTACCAAACTTTCCAAAAAGCCATTTAAAAAATCCAGAAATCCAGCCAACAAATAACGAAATTAAAAATAAAATAATAGCTAAGAAGCCCTGATTTTGATTCGCCCAATTTTTTATTAATTCAATGTCCATAATTTAATAAAAATTATTTAGCAACAATTAAAACTTCCTTTGAATTTCCATTGCTCAAAACATATTTATAATCAAGTTTTTTTACGTCAATGGATTTTTTATATTTTTCAAGCATTTTCACTAATTCATCTATCGTTGGAATTCCGTCATCTCGGTAAGAAACGACCAAAATAGAATCTTTAAATTTTTCAAATAATTTTTCAAATGCCTGATGTATTTCACCCTTATTACACCATTCGTTTTTACCGTTTTTAATTCTTTTATGCTTTGATTTTTCGTCAATTAAGTTTGGCCATTGCTTGTAAAAAACAATACCCTCAAGAAAATGGTAAAAATCAAAATAATTAACGCCTATGCCTTTTGCAGAAATATAAGGCGTATCAATATAAACTAAATCGGCACTAGCATCTGAATCAAAAATATCTGAATAAAAAGCTTTATTTTCCTTTCCGTTATTAAAAACGGCGTTATTTCCTTCTTCAATAAATTTTCTAAAATGATCTTCAAATGGTGTATCCCAAGTTTTTTTATTTCCGAAACTTCTCTCAACCTCTGCCGTTCTGATGTATAAATTTTTTCGATGAAACAAATTATAGGGTCGTTTAATTATGCACGCTTGAAAAAGCGCGTAATAAGCCAATGCTTGTTTATATTTATCTTTTATTTGACCAATGTTTGTTATAACAACATCAAGCCATTTATTTTCTTCATCTGTAAAATAAATATCGTGAAATGTGTCATAAATAAAAGTCGGATATTTAATTTTTGAGTGTTTTTGTAAAATAAAATCAATATCATCGTTGTCTAGTGTAGTTTCTGAATTTTCTATTATTCCAAGACCGACATAATGATTAAATTTTAAAGAATCATTATAAAAAACCTGCTTGTCGTTTTTCTTAAACATATAACCAACGCAACCAGTGCCGCCAAAAGCATCAAGAACGGAATGAAATTTTAAATCCTTTGTATAATAATCAATCCATTTTAAAATTTTATATTTACTTCCTTGGTAGCGTGTGGACGGCAAAACACCAGCTTTGCTGGTTGGTAAATCGCTAAAAAGTTGCGATTGTTCTTGTTTTGTCTTGGTAATAACGTTAAACATTTTTGATATTTCTATATTTTAAATACTCTTTTAGGTTTGTGTATGGCGGTTTTCTTAATTTTGCGCTTCGCGACATTTCCGCTGTCATATAGTTCATCCAAAAATCATCAAATATTTTTACGCCCAATTTTGAAAATGGCCCTGCGCCTTCTTTGAGTTCGGCAATTTTAACGCAAGAGCCAATATTTTTTGTGTTGCCACTTCCGGGGCGGTCTTTGGCAATTTTGTATTTTTCTTGGACAATAAAATCAAAATCTTTTACCACAGATAAAATTTCTTCGAGGTCATCTATTGTATAAACTTTGTTTTCATCGATAAGATCTTCTTGTTGGGTGTAAATAACCCCCAAAATATAGTGCTTGCTATATTGTTTGTATGGAAAAGTGATATTTTTGTTTGAATCTCTAAATCTAAAATATCCCGTAAATGCCCCGAGGGTAAAACCAGAAACATCGTCGTGATTTCTTTTCTGTAAGTGCTTTTTAGATCAAGTGCAATTTTCTGTTTGTCTTTTGTTATGAAAGTAACATCAGGATAATGATTTTGTTCCGTGCAAAAATTGCATTTCAAAGCCATTTTCCTTTGCAAATTTTTGTAAAACAGGAAACATCATCAGCTCAATAATTTTAGAAACAACTTTTGTGTCAACTGAAATTGTATAGATGTTTTTCGCAACATCAATAAAGCCCTTAACCGACCAGTCGCCCGAAGGTGTAGCCAAAATTTTGCGAAAATCCTCTGTATGTTTCAATAAGCTTTTTTGAAAATTATCTAGTTCCATAGTATTTTTTAAGATTAGTTTAGTATTATTATATTCGTTTTCCCCTTGTAAATAAATCGTTTTCGTAGCGGAGCGGAGAAAACACCTTATTACCCCTCTTTAATTAATGAAAAAGAAATTTGAAAATTTTTTAAAACAATTTGGGCGATAGCCCAGAAAAGAAAAGGAATATTTCAGCTAACTCTTTTTTATGCGAATTAATGTTGGTTAATATGCTTAAATTTGATGGTATTGCGAAGTATATTGTAAGTGTGATATAATTACTTCACTGGAATAATTATAGCATAAAAGGCATGGACTTAAAAGAGCTTTTGGGTAAAATTAAAGATGAGTTGAAATTGCGAAATTATAGTCCCCGGACGATTGAAAGTTATTTGGGCTGTCTGGCAGACTATTTCAGTTACATAAAAGTAGTAAAGCGAGACCCGGATATTCCCCTGCTTAAAAAATATCTCCTGAAAAAACAGGCGCGCGGGCAATCACCACAGACGATCAATTTACATCTCAACGCCATTAAATATTTTTACCGGGAAATATACAGAAGCCGGATCCGCATAGACATTAAATTCGCCAAAACCTCTAAAAAACTGCCGGTAGTGCTTTCGCGGGCTGAAATAGAAAAAATTATCGATTCAATTGAAAACAGAAAGCATAAATTGCTCATTTCCCTTTCTTATGGCGCCGGACTGCGCGTCAGCGAAGCTGTAAACCTGAGAATCAGGGATATAAACCTGAATGAATTAACAGTCCATTTAAAAAACGCCAAGGGAAATAAAGATCGGATTACCGTTTTTCCGGAAAAATTAAAGGCGGATCTTTCTGAACTTATGGCGCTCCAGCATGGCAATGAATATGTTTTTGAGTCCGAGCGCGGCGGAAAACTCACCGAAAGGACGGCCCAACTGGTCTTTGAAAAAGCGCTGAAAAGAGCTAGAATAGAAAAAGACGCCACTTTCCACAGCCTGCGCCACAGCTTTGCCACTCATTTATTAGAAAATGGCGTGGATGTGAGATATGTGCAGGAATTACTGGGACACCAAAATATCCGCACAACCCAGTTATACACAAAAGTTACCAACCCTAATTTAAAAAGAATTAAAAGCCCTCTAGAGTAAATAGAAAATACATTATCGTACGGCCGCAACAAAGTGTATTATGGTATTTTTATCAATATGCGTAACCAAATCGACGAGATTAAAAAAGAATACGCCGAAATCCAGGAAAAACTCGCCGATCCCGAGGTGGTTTCTGATCGGAAAATTATGGCGGAACTTGGCAAAAGACAGGCGGAACTGGCCGAAGTCGTGAATGTTATTAATGAATACGAGAAGACAGAAAGGGAAATGAAAGAAAACGCCAAAATTATAAACTCAGAGGAAGACGGCGAGCTTAAACAAATGGCCATGGACGAAAATATCAAACTTTCAGAAAGAAAAGCGAAGCTGGAAAAAGAACTGGAAAAAATTCTGATTCCCAAAGACCCAAATGACTCCAAAGATGTCATTGTAGAAATTCGCGCCGGCGCCGGCGGAGACGAGTCCGCCCTTTTTGCGGCGGATCTTTTCCGCATGTACAGCCATTATGCCGAAAAAAACGGCTGGAAAACGGCGCTTTTAAATTCGAGTACCATTGGAATCGGCGGTTTCAAGGAAGCTACTTTTGAAATAAATGGAAAAGATGTATTCAGTAAGATGAAATATGAATCCGGCGTGCACCGCGTGCAAAGAATTCCGGAAACAGAAAAATCGGGACGAATCCATACTTCCACCGCTACGGTGGCAGTCCTCCCCCAAGCTGAAGAAGTAGAGCTTAAAATTGAAGAAAAAGACCTGAGAATTGACACTTTTTGCTCTTCCGGCCCGGGCGGACAGTCAGTAAACACCACTAAAAGCGCCGTGCGTATCACCCATATTCCCACCGGATTAATAGTTAGCTGCCAGGACGAAAAATCCCAGCTTAAAAACAAGGATAAGGCCATGAAAGTTTTGCGTTCGCGGTTATTGCAGGCGGAAGAAGAAAAAAGAGCCAAAGAAACGGGCGACGTCAGAAAAAACCAAATTGGCACCGGCGACCGCAGTGAAAAAATTAGGACTTATAATTTTCCCGCAGGACCGCGTCACCGACCACCGCGATTAAGCAGAGCTGGAGCAATTTGCCATCGGTATTCTGGACGGAAATATTGAAGACATTATTACCGCTCTGGCCGATGAAGATATAAAATTGAAAATGGCCAAATGACAATAAGAGAAATTTGCAAAAAATATCATAACAAAATTGACGCTCTGGATTTGGAGCTCATAATCGCTCACGAGATTGGAAAAACTCGTGAGTTTGTTTTAGCCCATCCGGAACACAACCTCACTAAAAACCAGAAACTAAAAACTAAAAACTTGCTGGCTCGCCGCAGACGCGGAGAGCCTTTGGCCTATATTTTAGGCCGCAAGGAGTTTTTTGGGCTTGATTTTAAGGTAAACAGACACACGCTCATCCCCCGCCCCGAAACTGAATTATTAGTAGAATTAGCTATCAAGGAGCTACAAACCAAAAACTACAAACCAAAAACTATTATAGATGTTGGCACCGGCAGCGGAAATATAATAACATCCTTGGCACATAACATAAAACATGGAACATGGAACAATATGAGATTTTTTGGCATTGATATTTCTAATAAAGCCCTCTTGGTTGCAAAACATAACGCCAGGAAACATAAAGTGGATAAAAATATTACTTTTTTAAAATCTGATCTGCTAAAAAACAAAAAACTTAGTAACAATTCAACAATACAACAATGTAGCAATTTAATTATCCTGGCAAATCTTCCCTACCTTTCAAAAGAAATTTATAATTCAACTCCGCGGGATGTTAAAAATTTCGAGCCAAAATCCGCCTTATTTAGTTCGCAGAGCGGTTTAGGACATTACACAAAACTTTTAAAACAAATAAAAAAAATAAAAAGTAAATGTTTCATGTTTCATGTTTCATGTTTCATGGAAATTAGTCCTGAACAAAAACCTGCTCTTACAAAGCTAGCGGCTTTCATCCTGCCAGGCGCCAAACTTGAGTTTAAAAAAGACATGGCTGGCAAATGGCGGGTCTGCAGGATTGTCTTTTAAATTTAATGCCGTTACAACTTAATTCATGCCAGTTTTATATTAATACATTGACCCTGTCTAGTGGATTTTCTATATAATATAATTAGAATTGTTTAAGTTGTAACGGTATAAAAAGCCTTTTCAAAAGCAAAAAACCCTGAAATTTCAAGGGTTTTTTGCTTTATAACAATTGATCTTTTTTGCTAAAAAGCAGTTTAAAAACCAAAAGTTGATAATATATTTTCCAGCCTACCAAGTGCTTGCACCCTATTAGTGCCGAGCAGAAGCAGGCCGGGATTAGCTACAAAAGACTATCTCTTTTTCTTTTTTCCACCTTTCTTTTTCTTTTTTGCAGCCTTTTTCTTTTTTGCCATTTTGTTTCACCGTCCTTTCTATTTTTTTTACTGTTTGGCGAAATTCGCCTTGAGTTGGTATTTTAATGTTTTTTGTTCGACCTGATTTTTATTTTTCATAAAATTATTTTGATAAAATAATTTTACTTGCTTTTAATTATACACCATATTTTTTTATTTTGCAATAGCAAGAAAGTTATCCACAGGTAGTATTTTTACCAAACTTCATAAATTATTACAAACAAACCGTGTTTTTATTCTAATAATTTTTCATTTCTGGTTTAAAAATAACAAATTCAAAATTATAAAATCTAAATAAATTCAAAATTATAATTTTCAAAATTAAAAACTTTTTATCGGATAATTAAAAAAATTTCGGATTTTGGAAATTGGGATTTATTTGGGATTTAAGATTTAGGATTTGAGATTTTATCCCAATATTATGCCCTAGACAAGCGTTTTTGTCCAGTTGACGCGGTTTCCTGTTTTGCTAAAATTCAAAGACAAGCTTCAATGAAAGTTCACCCCGGCACCAATTTCAAACAAAGCTATGAATTATTGCATAGCCCAAAGGCGAAGCCACCTATCGGCTCTGACAATTAATTACGGAAGTTTTTACAAAAATTGGTGCGGGGCAAGCATTAATAATTTTCACCCCATTAAATAATCCCGAGCACTCGGGATTACCGCTTTGCGGTATTTAACAGGGCAAACTAGAAAGGAAGGTGAAACAAATGGAAAATGAACAAAAAACAGAAATTGAAACGGGAAAAGCAAAACAATGGCTCCAGGACAATCTCCGCATTATTATCAGCATATTAATCGTTGTTGCAATTGCCGGAGGAATTTATTCCTATTCTAAGAGAAGCCAGTCGCCATCTCAAGAGTTGGCCAGCCAGGAAATGACTTCACAAGGAGAAGTTAATGGAGAAAGCATAATTTCGCGAAAACGAAGCGGCTACAACTGAAAGTAAGGAAGAAAAGCAGGTAATTGCCGCCGCTACCAGCCAGGAAACTGAAAAATCTTTTGTTGAAACCGCAGGCAAGGGAGACAGTATGACAAAATTAGCTCGCAGAGCGCTAGCGAACTATCTGGAAAAAAATCCTGATTCAGCCCTGACTCCGGAACACAAGATTTATATTGAGGATTTTCTCAGAAAGAATGTGCCGCCCCAGCGAGTCTTCGTTGGAACTTCATTAGAATTTTCCAAAGATTTGATTCAAAAAGCAATTGCAAACTCCAAAAACCTGAACGAAAAACAACTTAATAATTTGCACAAATACGCAGTGCTGGTGCCGTCTTTGTCTTGATTTTCCTGAAACATTCAAACCGGAAAAACACAAAAAAAATCTAATGTTCTTTTGAGAAATTTGAGTATATTACTACTTTCCAATAGCAAGACCTGCCTCTTCGGCAGGTTTTTGCGTTTTATATCTCAATCTAAAGCTCAACTTTATCCCCCACCTTTAAATTCAGCTGGTCACTGATACCGGCATTAATCTCCAGTACTTTGTCCACTGGAATTCGCGGGTGGACGACTTCCGCGCTTCCCCGCTCATGGAAAACATTTTTATTGATACTTGCGATTTCATCACCCGCAATCCAAATGATATCCAGATCAAACAGCATATCTTTCATCCAGAAAGAAAAATTGCCCGATTTTTCAAAAATAAACAGCATGGCGCAATCCTGGCACAATTCCCGCCGGCCTGAAAGCCCCAGCGCTCTTTTTTCGGGAGTTGCAGCGATTTCCGCCGAAAAATTTTTACCATTAATTTGGATTTCTTTAACTGTGTTTCCAGACCGGGAAGACCGGGGGTTTATTGTTTTTCCCCTTATTAAAAACCAGGAAACAGCTGCTAAAATAACAGCCAGAGCCAAAAAAATTGCTAAATATATTTTTTTCATTGGGCGATTTTGGGCTTGCCGGACATTTTTCTGTTGATTATCAGCAAAAAAACGGCCATAATCGCGGCTGCCGCCAAAAGAGTTATTGTTTTCCCGATAAACCTGGTATTTAACGCCACAACTGCAATTAAACTTGTTACACCATAGAAATAGAAAGCGATCTTCTTTTGCGACCACCCCAATTCCAACAGCTTGTGGTGTAAATGCATCTTGTCCGGCTTGAAAATCGATTTTTTGTTTTTGATTCTTTCTCCAATAACCCAGATGCAGTCAATGACGGGAATAGCCATAACCATAATTGAAGTCGCGATTTTTGTGCCGGCAAAAATCGCCAGAACCGCCAAAATAAAACCCATAAACATTGAACCGGAGGTTCCAGCCAAGATCCGCGAGGGGTTGAAATTAAAAATAAGAAAACCCAGAGCAGCGCCCGCCACAATTATGGAAAGAATCGCCATTGGAGGCTGATTGACTTCAGGCCTAAGGCTTAAAAAAAAGATCGTGAAAGCCCCAATAAAGGTAATGCCCCCGGAAAGTCCGTCAATTCCGTCCAGCCAATTCATTGAATTTATCATTAAAATAATCCATGAAATAACCAGCGCTATAGAAAAAACCACGCCTATTCCCGAATCTAAATTCAAAATTCCGCCCGTCAGCGGGTTAGTAACAAAATAAATCCTGACCCCCATGATGAAAACTATGACAGCCAAGGCCACTTGAAAGAAAAATTGGACCTTCCAATAAAGCTCCCTGATGTCATCCCATACGCCGACTAAAAGCAAAACCAGCGAAGCCGCCATTACTCCATAGAGTTCCGGCGTAATTACCAGATCTTTGTTTAAGAGTATCGCCAGATTGAACGCGGCTACCATAACCATTCCGCCCAGACGCTTCACTCCCGCGCGATGAATATGCCGGGAAGAAATCCGACCGTCCCATTTGATTTTTTTACCAAGATATATTCCCAGGACAATCAAAAAAACCGTAATCAGGAAGGATACTAGAAATGGAACCGAGTATTTAATCATTTAATTTACCCTGTTAAATTCCACCCGGGGCGTCTGCCTGCCGGCAGGCAGGGAAAATTTAACCGGGGTCATCGTTTTCTTATTTTTTCAGTTACCCAAAATTCACCGAAATATTTTCCCAGCATGAGCCGAGTCTGGGATTCAACGGCCGGCATCGCGCCCAGGAAGGGGGCGGAAACCGGAACCAGCACCCATTGCAAAACCATATAAATATTCCGCCACTTGGAATATTTTTTGGGCCGAGGAGGCATCAGCAGAAAACTCAGAGAAACGGAAACAATCAGGCCCAGCATAGCGAGATTCATAAGATTTCTGGTCATCAGCGGGAGATTATGCGCCAGAACGCTTTGCCCGAACACATCTCCTCCGACAATCAGCGGCAGCCATCCCAGGATTGCCAGAATAAACGGCGCTGTCGCCCAGGAATGATGCCCTTCCAGCATTTCAATGGCCACTCGCGCTTTTTTTACCAAGCTGATTTTTTTATTCGGAAAAAGCGACCGCATGATTACCGGAAAATTTTCAATGCCGTAAGACCAGCGCCGTTTTTGCTTGTATTGATTGACAATTGTTTTCCAATAGGACTCCGCCAACACTGCGTCCAAAGAAACAGGCAGATAGATCGGCTTGACTTTATAATTTCCGTTAAAATATGCAAAGCATTTCCAATAAATTATTGAGTCTTCACTAATCATATTCACCGGCCAAAAATTCACTTTCGCCAGCGTGTCAAAAGGCTCGCTGTGGGAAGAAAAAGTGACCATATATTCCGGCCGGGTGCTTTGAAATATGTGCCAGAAACTCGAACCAGTCACAATAACCCGCACAAACGCATTGGTATCCCAAAGATTGTTATGATACATCGGCAGGGGCTGATAGGCCATTTGCAGCCGTTTAGGCTCGGTAATATAAGCGTAGGTGAGGGCGGCAAAATATTCCGGATGAACCACAGTGTCGCAGTCAAAGTTGGAAAACACAACTTTTTTATAGTCTATTTGGCGTTCGTCCAGATATTTTATAAGTTCTCTGGCAGCAAAAGTGGCGTTGGAAGCTTTGCATTTTATTTCTCCGGGGCTCACAATATGGGTAGTCACGATAAAATCCCGGAATATTCCCGAGAATTTGTTTTTAAGATATTCAATTTTTTTCAGCCTGTGTTTTTCTGCCTCACGCCCTTCCGTGGCCAAAAGAATTATAATCTGGCGGTTAGGAAAATTGGCGTTGGCTACTGATTGAATCGCCGGCTCAATAATCTCCGCCGGCTCACCGGCCGTAGGCAGCATAACCACATGGATAATTTCCCGCCAATCCAGTATTTGGTCTTTAATTTTTCGCAAACACTCTACCTCTTTGAGATATTTTTCCTGCCTGCTTATTTCCCGCATCAAAATTTTTTTCTCCCGGCGCTTTATAAATTTCCCGTCTTTGAGGACATTTTGCATATGGCCTATTTTTTCTTTTATCACTTCCCTATATTTTGCCGGATCTGAAATATTCTGGCACCTTTCCCACCAGTCAATTTTTTTGCCTTCCTTAAGCTTGCGGTATCCGGCAACAGAATAAGAAGCGATAAAAATGGTCCGAAAAATCCAGTAAATATCGAAAATGATGACAAAAACCGCCACCCATACCGGCAACCAGAAAGAAAAAATTATCATGCCTAAAAAAGTCGTCCAAGTTAAAACGCCCGGAATTATTTCCAGAATTCTTTGCGCCCTTCTCTCTTTCGGCTCGGTAGTTTTTGGGTTAGGAAAATTAAACATGTTATGTGCTATGTGTCATGTGTTAATAATTAATTATTATCACGCTGGCCGAAGCGACAATCAGGCTTAGCTGGATCATTAGTGTCGCCATCAGAAGCAGGTAGCTTGCGATTCTTTCTTTTCTTTTATAAAAATGGATGGAAAGAAAAAAATTAATTAGAAATAAAATCAGGCCTACCGCCGGCAGTAAAAACAGGTTTTTCCAGCCGCCCAGCATATCCACTCCGAAATAAACATTATAGTGCAGAATTATCGGCAAGTCAACCGGCTGGACAAAAATTTTAAGCGCCGCCCAGTTGGCCAGATTGGCCATGCCAATAAACGCCAAGAGCCAACGGACAATATGGCTTTTGAAATATTCCCGCGCAAAAAAAGACCTGATTTTTTTCTTCAGGTTAAGGCTCCTGCCTTTATTTTTTGAGCTTTCCCCTATCATTGTTTATTCGCTTTGCGGTTTATCTAAAAGCGCCGGTTCTATGGTTTTTTCGCCTTCAGTGATTTTGACCACGTCTTTGTCAATTTTGCCCAACTCTTTATAGGCGGAATTAAAATGATTGACGGTAGTTCCCAGGCTGCCGCCCACTTTTTTCATAAAATCTTCAAAGCTTAAAATATGCTTACCCAGTTTTTCAACATTGGCGCGAATTTGCTTGGCGCTTTCTTCTATTTTTAGGGCACGCAATCCCTGCATAACCGTTTGCAAGTAAGCAAAAAAGGAGGTTGGAGAAACAATAATCACTTTTTTGTCCCTGAAAGCATACTCGATCAGGTCGCGCGTGTTGATTTGCGCCGCGCCGACCTTATTTACCAGGAGATCGTAATATATGGCTTCGGATGGAATAAACATAAAAGCAAAATCCATCGTCCCCTCGTTTGGTTTGATGTATTTGGATGTTTCATCAATTCTGTTTTTCAAATCCTGCTTGAATAATTTTTCCCACCCTTCTCTTTCTTCCGCGTCTTTGGCGTTTAATATTTTTTCGTAATTTTCCAATGAAAACTTGGAATCAATCGGAATTATTTTATTTTGCGCTTTGACCACGGCGTCCACGATCACTCCGTCCTTAAATGCATACTGCATCTGATAGGCATCGGGCGGCAGAACATTTTTAAGCGTTTCTTCTAAAAAATATTCTCCCAGTACTCCTCTCTGTTTCGGATTTTTCAAAATATCCTGCAGGTTCTGGAGTTGCGCCGAAAAATTGACCACTTGCTTGTTGGTTTCTTCAAGTTTTGTAAGCCCCGCCACTACATCCGCGATTTGGCGCGCTGATTGGCCGGTAATGCCTTGCATCGTCTTTATCGTGTGATTTATCTGTTCCTGCGTTGCCCGGTGAGTCTCGGAAAGCTTGCCGTCAATGGTGCGGCGCAATTCACGGTTCTGCTCCGAGAGCATGGCCAGCCGTTCCATCACCGCTGCCGTTTTTTCGCCATTTTCCCCGCTTTCCATCTTTTTTTTCAAACCAAAAACCAGCCAGACCAGAGCCAGGGTTATCAAAACCAGGATACCGACTAGGACATAGAGCATGTTATTTTCTGTTAGCGATAAATTGCTTTAGGCCGGTGATTTTATTTATTATTTCCTCATGCGGACCTTCCAGAAATTCCAGAATAAATTTGTCCAGCATATTCAGGCGATATTTAAATTCTTCCATCGTCATCAAAGCGAAATCAACTTCTTTCCCGATCTCCGCTTCCAAACTATTCATGAGGTTCTTGAGTTTCGCGCGGCTTATTCCGTCAGCTACCAAAATCATATCCGCCTTGCTTTTCGGATAATTGATAAAAGCTCCGCTGATTACCGCCAGCTTTACGTTGCCGATATTTTTTATTTTATCCATGCTTCCCGACTGCGGGTAGATGTTGCTTTTGGCGATAAGATTTTTGAGTTCCGGATAGAAAATGAAGTTTTGATTAAGCGTATAGGTGTTTTTTCCTTTTTTAGAACGCTTCAAAATAAATTTTATTTTTTTCAAATTTTCCAGTTCTTTTTTTGTCGCTTTCGCTTTAATCATGTTGCGCCTGGCAATTTCCTTCAAGGAATACTCTAATTCCGGGTTTTGCAAAAAAAAGCGCAACAACCTGGTTTTTTCTTTTGAGCCAAAAAGGCCGATTAATACTTCCGACATTGTTTTAGAGCCTATTAATTATTAAGGTTTTTAGCCTCCTTTTTACCATTATAACCTATATTAAGAAACAAACAAATAGGCAAGCCGGCTGTTTTTTTTATTCTAATTTTGTGTTAAAATACAGTAAAACAATGTTTCATTTAATAAGTCTGGCAGATCCCCAAATTCTCACTTACATAAAAACTATCGGCTACCCGACAATGCTGATTTTGATGACTGTCGAAGGGCCGATTGCGACCATTCTCGCCGCCTTCGCCGCCAGCCTTGGCTTTTTTAACATTTTCATCGTTTTCGGCTTAAGCATGCTGGGCGACATTCTGGGCGATATCATTCTCTATATCATCGGCTACGCCGGAGGCGCCCGTATTTTGGCCAAAGCTGAAAGAATTCTTAAAGTCAAGCCGGAAATAGTGGCCAAGCTGGAAAAACTTTTTTTACTCCATGGTAAAAAAACAATTTTTGCCGTAAAGGCAACTACCGGACTTTGCTGGATCACATTTATCGCCGCCGGAACCGTGCGCATGAAGTTCCAAAAATTTTTCCTTGGGTCTTTTCTGGGCGGAATTGTTTGGAGCAGTTTTTTGGTTGCCATGGGCTACTTTTTCGGCTACGCCTTCGAAAAGATAAACGATTACATAGAATACGCCGGCATTATTATTTTTGCGGCCGCCATTTTTTTCTATACGATTCTGACTGTTTATAAAAAATACCAGGCCCGCCAGATTCTTAAAAACGAAAAAGCTTTCTAATGCCATTATAACTTAGACAATCTAGTTGCCCGCGCTAGAAAATCTCCGGATAAATTCAATTTATTAAATTTACATTAAACTGGACTAAGTTATAACGGCACAAGTTCTTTGCGGCCGGCAACTGTGTTATAATTGAGGCAGTTTTGCCCCACACGATTATGGCTAAAAGAAAATCGGATAAAAAAATATCAACACTGGAACCATTTTTTGAGAATATTTTTGTTTGCAACAATAAAAAACTCAAGCCCTTCTTTGAAGTTTTTGTCCATGAGCCCGAAAACATAGTTCAGCAAAATCTTGGGACGCTATTGGGCGTTTTTGAAATTACCGACACCTCGGAAGATTCCTCTTACATTGTCAATTACCTGATTTCCGTGATCAAAAAAGAATATTCTTCCCGCCCCAAGCGCGAAGCGATTGAAAGCTTCGAGGCCGCTCTGCATAAAGCCAATCTCGCCCTTTCAAAGCTGGCCGAGCACGGGAATATCAAATGGATTGGAAAAATTAACGCTTTAATCGCAGTCATTGAGAAAAACAATCTTTATCTCTCACAGGCTGGAAATGCTTCGGCATATTTACTGCGTTCAAAAAGCCTGACGAACATCAGCGAGGGGTTAGCTTCTCCTGAAAGCGAGCCCCACCCGCTAAAAACCTTCATCAACATTTCCAGCGGAAAACTGGAAAATATGGATAAACTTATTATTACCACGGAAGCAATCTTTAATATTTTTTCTCCGGAAGAAATAAAGAAAAGCGCCCTGCGGTTTACTGCCGAAAAATTCGTCCAGTTTTTAAAAACCGCCTTAAGCAATGAACTGGAAAGGGCGGCTGTTTTAATTGTTGATTTAAAACAAAAAGAAGAGTCTTACCAGTCTTTTTACGCCGAAAAAGAGCCAGTTAACGCCTTCAGTTCAGCGGCTTTTGCCAAGTCCCCCAAATCCAGCCGGCAAAACCGGGATGAGGCCGGTGAATCCTACGGCGCAAAAGACGCCCATGCCTTCCTCTCCCCGACTTCAGAAAAGAGCATGGAAGAAACCACGGAAAAAACTAACCACCTCTATATAAAAGAAACAGAAAGGGTTATGTCGGAACAAAAAAGATTCGCCGAATTTTTCTTTGTAGTTTCAGAACTGGCAGGCACTCTCTGGAAAAAGTTTATCAAACTGGTTAAAGCTTTTTTCCGCTTATTGTCCGGCATAGCTAAGAATATTCACCGGCCGCGTCCAAAGCTTTCACCCGCCGCTCCTTCGCCGGTTTCCAAAAAAACAATCGCTCCTGAAAAAAATAACTTTGCGAGGCTCAAGAGTTTTATTGCTCCGGCCACAGCCAATCTTAAGAAAATTGGCCCCTTTTTGCTGCCTAGTTTCTCTCGGTTGAAAAAAATCAACGCCCGCCTGAATTATCAGCAGCGCCTCTATGTCGCCCTGATTGTCCTGTTTATTGTTTTTGTGCCGCTATTCGCCCTGAAAATTCAAAAAAATATGCGGAGCAAAAATGTCCAGCTGGCGGCTGAAATTCCGGCCATTGTGCCACTCGCGCAGGACAAAAATGTCACGCGCGTAGAAAACCTGGATGATGTTTTGGATAATGAAAATATCTCCGGAGTTGTAAACTTGAGTGGTAAGTTTTTTGGACTAACATTTGCAGAAATTATTGCCTTAGAAAACCAGGAAAAATTTGCCCTGCCGCAAGATTTCGGAAAAATAAAATTGGCGGCCGGCATGGACGATTTGAATTTGATTTTTTTGATTAACCAGGAAAACAAACTTCTGTCCTGGAGTCCGGTATCCAAGAAATTTAATTTTGACAGCATTATTATTCAGGAAAACGCAAACCTAACCGCGGCTGGTACCTATTTCACCTACCTCTATCTTATTGACACGAAAAATAACCAGATTTACCGCTATCCGCGCGCCGGCGACGGATTTGGAACGGCTGTCAATTGGCTCAAAGACGCGGTTGACTTGTCGCGAATTTCCGCCGTCGCCTTGAGCGACAATATTTTCGCCACTGATGGCACGACTATCACCAAAATGTTCAAAAGCAAAAAAGTTGATTTTAATCTAGAAACCTCCGCCACCCCAATCGCGCCGGCTAAAGTTTGGACGCAAAGAGACAGCCAAAATTTATATGTTCTGGATACCAAAAATTCCCGGATCGTCAAACTTGATCTCAATGGCAATATTATTTCGCAATATTACAACTCCGAAATCGCCAACGCCAGCAACTTCGCCATCGATGAAATCAATAATATTATTTACTTCGCAATTTCAACCGCTATCAAATCTTTTGGGATGAAATAAAAACGGGTATCAGCATTTTGTGCTAACACCCGCGTTTTGGATCCAGAAAGGAGGTAAGGTTCTTATTCTGTTCAATATCCGCTTAGCGGAGAGAAACAATTACCCTTTTAGTGAGATCTTGCGACCTCAAACCTTGCTTTCATTTAACCCAACTACCTTCCTGATTTCTTCTTCTTTTTTAAATCAAAGCCAAAGGCATACTCCACTAAATCATGACAGACGGCCTTGGTGGCTACTTGAAGCTCTTCCGCAGAAATATCCCTGAATTGCTCAGGCATGTGCTGAAGTTTTTGCGGAATATTTCCCATTTCCCGCTTTAACTTCTCGGGGTTGAGTTCCAAATCCTGTTTACTCAATACAATCAACAATATCGCATACGCAATTTCATGAATTCTTTCTTCCGATAAGTTCTTCGCGATTTCCATTGTGTCTCCTTTTTGAAAAATGATTTATAAAGTACTTCTGACCCTTGACCCTTATATGGCCTTTTTCGCACGCTCCTCCTTAATAGCATGCGACTTTTATTTATACTCTCTTTCTGCTTTTTTGTCAAGCCCAAAACTCAAAAAACGCTTGAAAACAGCGTTTTTACATTCTTCTGACTTTTTAAATGGCTTAAACAAGCCAAAATATCTTTCCTAGAACGGGGTTCTAGGAATTTACAAACGGCTTCATTTTCGTCCTCTCCATAATCTCGCGGTTCACGATGTCTTTATCCCGGCCGTGTTTGAGGCGGGAAAGTTCCTTGAGCGCGTTGGCGACATTTTGGTCGCCTTTGGTCGGCGGATAAGTCTGCATATTGAAAGGCTTGGTCAGAACATTATTGATGAGAATTCTCGCGAAGCAATTGTAATTGTCCACATTGACCAGATCATTGGCGGTGAAAGTCGGCAGAAATTGTTTTTCCAGAAATTCCGCGTCTTCCGGGCCGACACGGAAGGAAAGCATTGAGCCAACATTGCCAAAAACGGCTTTGGAAATTTCCTCTTTGAGCTGGCCGATAAACTGATGAGCTAAAATCAAGCAGAGCCGATATTTTCTGGCTTCCGAAAGGATCTGCGCGATAGAGCTGGTAGTCACATTTTGAAACTCATCCATATACAAATAAAAATCCGTGCGATTTTCTTCGGGAACGTCCACGCGGGAAAGCGCGTTCATTAATATTTTTCCCACAATAACCATGCCTAAAAGCCGGGCGTTTATCTCGCCGATTCTCCCCTTAGCCAGATTGATGAGCAGGATTTTTTTGTTATCCATAATGTCGCGGAAATTGATCGTGCTTTTCTGCTGGGCGATAATCGGCCGCATCATATCATTGGAAATAAAAGTTGTGAGCTTGGAAGTGATATATGGCACCATATTGGCTAAGGCAGCTTCGCCTCCGGCTTTTTCCGCTTCCTTGGTCCAAAAATCCACCACTACCGGATTATGGCAACGGGAAAGTTTCATTCTTCTGAATTCCTCGTCGGCCAAAACTTTTGGAATTTCCATCAAAGTCGAACCTGATTCAGGATCTTCCATCACTAAAAGCATGGCGTTTCGCATATATTGTTCAAACATCGGACCGCCGGTAGTTTTCAAATCATATAACTGGTCAAAAATCCCGATCATTTCATTGATCACAAAAGTTTTCTGTTCCGGATGAGCCGGGTCGTATTCCATCATATTAAGGCCGAATGGCCGCTCCACATCCGCCGGATTGAAAATTATCACATCCTCCGCTCTTTCCTTGGGAATAGCCGTCAGGATATCTTCGATAGCATCGCCATGCGGATCAATAAAACAAAAACCTTTGCCTTCGCGGGCGTCCTGCTTGGCCATTTCCTGAAGAAAGTTGGATTTACCAACACCAGTTTGACCGATAGCGTATATATGCCTTCTGCGGTCGCTATCGGAAATCCTGATAACTGTCTCAATCCCCCGGTATTTATTGAATCCCAATTTTATTCCCTCTTGCGGAATATTCAGCGGCGGCGGGGCAGAGTTGGCTTTGAGCCACTTTATTTTCGGCGTTTCCGTGGCGGAAATCGGCAAATGAAAAATACTCGCGATTTCTTCGGTGTTAAGGATCATCGCCTGTTCTTCAATAAAATTGCGGAAAATAAAATCATAAGCAATATCTTTTCCCTTAATCCGGCTTTTGACCTGGAAACAATTTATGTCGGCGTTTTCATACTGGGAAAAAGCGTTTTCAAGCTGGGCTAAAATTTGCTGCGCCCTTTCATCAGTTTTAGCCGACGCAATCAGGCGAATATTGACCTTAAATCCGGTTTTACTCGCCTTCTGCTCCAGGCCTTTCACCATCTCCTGCTCCTCCGGCGTCAACTGCACTGTTTTGGAACCCAGCGGATTGCTTTCGTCTTTTTTGGTTTTGACGACAGTATCATAAAAAGTGCTGCCAATCTCTTTTCCGACCTTCATGGCATAAGAATTTGAATGAATGTCTTTCAGTCTTTTCCCCTGCTGCATTTTATGGGCAATTGATCGCCCGGATGAACGCCAGCCGGGGCTAGCCGGTTTTATTACAAGCTGAATGGCCGCTCCCTCCTCAACTGTGTCCAGTTTGCTCAAAGCGTTGGTGATAGCATTTAGCGGATCAACTTCCAAATTTTCATAAGTTCTGATGGGAAAAACATATTTTCTCCTTAATTTTAAAACTGCCGCCTGCGTAAAACTGCCGGGAGCAAAAACATTGAAATCTTTGGACTTTTCCAGCGACGCGTTGGGGAAAAAACTGTTAATCTGCTTTTCCACGGATTCCGTGAATTTCTTGGGAATGGCGACAAAAAATATGATTTCTTCATCTTTGGAAGAATTGGCAATTTCAAAAGAAATATAGGGATTGTCATACAGCAAGCGGTGCATAATTCCGCCTCTTTCCTTGAGAGTTGACAGTGAGGTTAGCAGCTGCTCCATCGCTCCAATCTCTTCTTTCCACATTTCCTGCTTTTCGTTTTCATTGCTTTGTTTGATAACCCTGGAAACCCGGATGATATCCAGATCCATATTCAGCGAACGGTTGATGTGCAGGCGGAAAAGAACAAAACTGCGCCATACAAGCCAGGCCCCGGACAGCAAAGCGGCGGTGCCGGATATTATAATCAGGATAGTCAATATTAAATTTAAATCCGCGTTAACCATTTTTTTCGAATTTTGTATTTATACTAAAATTTTCTACAGTTCTTTAATCAGCCCCTTTTTTACCAGCGCGTCGTGCAATTCCTCGACCATCAGCCGGTCATGAAATTCATCCATGGTATAATTGTCATCCAAATGGCGCGCCACCTTGACCGCGTGAATCACGCCCTTTTGCGTGGCCAGTTGGACCAGTCTTTCAATTTTGGCCTCCGCGCTTCTTTCGGCGCTTGTTGATTTGGCGTCGTCCGCGATTGAATCGTCCGCCGGCGCTTTGGTTGTTTTCACTTTGGACAAGATTTTGGAATAGACCGCTTCCTTTTCGGCAGCGCCCTCTTTTCTTTCCGGCGCTTTTTCGCCGAACGCCAAAGTCTCCACTTTTTTTCCCGCTTCCTTTTTTTCTCCGCCCGCCGCGATTTTTTCCGCGTCTCCTAAAAACTTATTTTTCAAATTCAAATCCGCGTCTTCAATCGGCTCCAAATTTGATTTTAAATTATCCGCCATACTCGGTAGTGAAACTTCGACAATTTTTAGTTCTGCATAATCATCGAGGTTTCTGTTGTTAACTAATTATGGTACCCCTCCCGGTCTTCCGACTTTGACGGCTAAGGCCAGTCTAGGTTCTACTACCGGGCATATATTTAAAATAGTCTAATTATTTGGTTTTTTCAATAGCCAACTTGGATACTCTCTCCGTCCATTTTTCCAGCGTTTCCCCGCCCCCCGGCCTCGCGTCGTTGCCCAGTGTTTCCTTAAGACATTTAAAAATGGTGTCCAGTTTATCACTCGCCCTCCAATTCATATTTTTCGCGGCTTCGCGAAAATTCATGCCTTTTATATTATCCCATTTTTCATCCAGTGATATAGCGCTGCGAAATGATTTTGTTGCCTCTTCCATATTTCCCCGAAAAACGGAGTCGCGGAAATTTTCCAAAAATCCCCTGCTATAACCAAAATCGGCAATTTTTTCTCTAAAGGCCGCGAGCTCTTCCGCGTCATGCGTCTCCGGACGGGAAAGTTCACTGGTATTTTCATTAATGTGCTTATCCAGATCATCCATAACATATGAAACATTTCTTCCAAAATGGCTATCCGCCGGATTGGGCAAATTTTCAGGCGCCGGTTCGGCAACATTATCTGGGACAATTTCGATTTCCGGTTCCTTGATATTATCCGGGACGACTTCAATTTTCGGTTCCGCTGGAATGTCTGCCGGTGCGCTTTCAAAACCAGGGATACTTTTCACTGTTCCATCCGGGTTAAGTTCAATTTCCTGGTCGGGCAAAACATGATTCAGTTTTTCAAAAGGTATTCCTTTTTCATCAGCATAATGCCTAATAAAAATATCTGCCTGCCTTCCGGCTGCATCATGATCCATGCCGCCTTTTTCCAAATGATCAATCAACGTTCCCTCCAAGCTACCGTCCTTTTCAACTGTCAAATTAATTGGTTTTTCTAAAACAGCCTCGCCTGACGGTTCACCAGCTCCTAAATTTTCACCTGGCGATTCATTAAAGGGTCCATGCAAGGGGTGCCCTTCCTGCGAAATTTCCGTATTGTCCAGAAAAGATATGCTGTGTCCCCCGCCTTTCTCAGCCGACTGATGAATTATTTTTTCCACTTCGCCAAGAATGTGGGGCGTATTTTCAAAAACTTTTTGAGTCAAAACAGCCAGTGTTTCCGCCGTCACTCCATAGACCACCGCTTTTGATCCGGTTTTCAGGTACTGCGCGCCCATCGCTAAAGCGTCAACTGTTCCGGCTTGCGAAACTATCCTGTCAAAACTCTTTATGTAATCTGAATATTTTACAAATATTTTTTCTTTTTGTTCTTCTTTCGCTTGTTCAGATAATTTGTCATTCTTTTCAATGTTATCTATTTTTTTATTTATTTTTTCCGTAAGCTTTCTGACGTCCCAGCGGATAATATTCCGGGCAAACCCGCCAGCAACAACTTCCGGACTGTTTTTGTTAAGCCTGCGCAATAAATCCTGGGGAATATTTCTGGTATACGCTCTTTCTAAATCTTCCTTGGAGACAGAATCCTTGTTCGACATGGCTTCACTATATATTTTCCAGGCTTCTTCAGCCGCTTCATCAACATCGTGAATCCTGGTTTTATCTATCAGCTTTTTTCCCTTCATCCGCGCCTCTTTTATGGCCTCAAAACTTCTTGATAATGCCATGGCGGACATCATCCAGTATTTTAGAGGAGACGCAACCGTCCATTTAGTAAAATCAGTCGCGATTCTGCCATAACGCAAAATATTACCGGTCAAATAGCCAACATTGGCAAATTTTTTTGCTTCTCCTTCATTGGTTTTATTAATAGCCATCCTGGCCTTTTGCTCGTCTTTTTTAAAATTTTCAGAAAGAGAAATTAAAAAACGCGCAAAGCTGCCTCGTTCAGCAATGTTAGCCTCGCTTTTTGGCAATCTCTTGGCGGCAAGGTTAATAGTTCCGGCAAAAAATTTATTTTTTAGTTCTTCGGCATAAAAACCGACATTTCTAAGGCCTAGCCCTGTTTTTTTTCTTTCTTTTTCGGGCAAAGAGGAGATTTCTTTTTCCGTCCGCTGGATATTTTCCAGTTCCGACTCCGGCTTTTCTTCTTTTGTTCTGCCATTGAAAAGATTTTGCAATTCTTTTAATTCAGAAAGCCCGCCATCATATTCTTTTTTTGCTTTTTCAAATTCCTCTTTTAACCCTCCCTCTTCCAAGTCAGCCTGACCAAGAGACTTAATTCCCAACCGAGTCCCAATGTTACGCAAAAATCCTTCATTTTGACCCCTCTTTTCCAGATAGGCTTTTTCGGCTATTTGCATTTCTACTTTTTTAGTTTCCAATTCTCTTTGAAGATATTCTGCTCTTTTCTGTCCACTATCCAGCGCCTGTGCTTCCTCAAAAAGCTCTTCACCGGTTTTCAGCTCTTCTTTGTGTTTTTTTATTTCTTCATCCAGCTTTTTTATTTCTTCCTCATCTCCAACTTCTGCCGCCATTTTCATTCTGGCCATAATATTTTCCAGCACCTCATCTTTCTCCAAAATCTTTTGCGCTTCCTTTGGTTTTTTCTCTTCTCTGCGTTCTTTTTCTTCCTTTATTTTCATCCTCTTTTGAAAAGACATCGATTTGATTCCGGCCTCTCTTTCATAATCAGATTGAGTTGAATTTACATAGTCCTCTATTTTTTCTTTAGTATTAAGAAAGGGCTCTTCAGTTACAACACCAGATGTGTCTTTTCCAAAAAATCTCCTGATTTGTTTATCCTTTTCCTCATTTGACAGAACCGTCAGCTTTGGTTTTATTTTTTTTGTTTTCTTTTTCTTATCCTCATCAGTAAAAGTCTCCTGGCTTGGAGCCTTAATGCCCCTAGAAACGCCTTTTTTTTCTTGAGGAATAATAATTTTTTTTCGGAGTTCCGCGCCAAGCTTCGCGCCTATTACCCCCGCTGCTTTTATTGGATCAAGTTTCTCCATATTTTATTCTCTTCTTTTTTAGTTGCCTTCAAAAATTTCTTTGGCTAATTTTTCGGCATGATCTTTATATTTTGGATTTTGAGAAAGTTCTTTCTGTAAAAATACCAGCGTTTGAATATCAAGGGTTTCTACTTTCTGCTTCGCCGTGTATCCTGCCCAATTTACTCTTTCCTCATCGCTTAATTTCAAATAGAACTTATCGGCATATTCTTTGTAAACCTTTCTTTCCGCTTCTTCCATTTGTTTTTCTGCGCTTTTAATTTCCTCCGCTCTCTCCGCAGAATCGTCTTTTTTAATTTTTTCTTCCTTATTTTTATATTCCCGCAAAAGAGCGTCTAATTCATCCAGAGGAATATGCTTTGGTTTAAGATATCTTGTTCCTTCTCCAAACCTGACCCAGGCGCCTTTTTCTTCGTCATAATCCTGTATAAACATCCACTTTCCCCATTTTTCATCAAAAAGATTTTTTCTCCCATATATCCTTATGTTTTCCCTTGAATTCTTCAAAGGAAAGTTTTTCTTCCTTTTTTTCGTATTTTTTTGTTTCTTTATCGCCCCTTATTTCCCTGATTTTATCCCGCATAGTTTTCCAAATTACCTCATGCTTGTCTTCTAAGCTCTTTTTTACTTCTTTAATATAGACGGGAAAAAATATTACTCCTTCTTGCTCGCTTCTAACCGCGATTTCTCCTAATGATTCCAGATAAGCCAGTAATTCTTCCCCGGTTTTTATTTTTTTTAGCCCCTCCTTAAATTCCTCCTCTTCTATTTCTTTTTTCTTTTCCGTTTCTGTCTCCGGATTTGGCTTCTGTTCTTGTTTAATTTCCCGTTTCGGCTCCGGCTTTGGCTCGGATTTCAATACCGGAGTTGTTTGCTTTTCTTTTTTTAATTTTTCTTCAAAAGCTTTTATTAATTTTTTAGGAGCCTTATTGCCCAGAAGATACAAACAATCCAAGGCAAATTGATTTTTATCCACCTTATTCCCTCCATCTCCAAATTCCGCCAGCTGTTTTCTTATTTCTTCCTGATATTCTGTTATTTTTTCAATGCTTCTTTTATCTTCTCCCGCATATGTGTCAAAAACGTCTTTTGGAAACTCAAAACCAGCCGCAGCCGCGCCGACACTTTTGGCTGTCTCTAAAATTTTTCCCGTATTTTCGGGTTTTTTGGAAGACTCACCACTTCCTTTTTTTAATTTTTTCATTAAAACATCTGAAGACCCTTTTTCGAATTGATCCCTAATTGTAAAAACCATAGCTCCTATAATTATTTATCTTAGCCTGTTTAAATTATACCACAAATCGCCCTTCAATAATAGCTGTGGATAACAAACCGTTTTTATGTTATAGTCAAAACATAGGAACAAATATAAAAATGAGTAAAAAAACAAAAATTTACATTCTGCTGGCTTTAATCATCGCCCTGGGATTTTTTTTGAGGATTTACAATATTAATAACGCTCCGCCCGGAGTTTATCCGGACGAAGCGGTTAACGGCCAAGATGCTCTCAAAGCTAATGATACGGGACAATATCAGTGGTTTTATCCTGACAATAACGGCCGCGAGGGATTGTTCATAAATCTCATAGCCCTTTCTTTTAAGCTGTTTGGAGTAAGCATCCTAACACTTAAACTCCCTTCCATAATTTTCGGAACGCTGACTATTCTAGGCATCTATCTTCTAGCTAAAGAGCTTTTTGGCCAGCGCGTCGGATTGATCAGCTCCTTTCTGGTGGCAGTTTCTTTTTGGCCTCTTGACTTCAGCCGCATCGCTTTCCGCGCCATAATGGTTCCTTTTCTCCTCTCTTTTTCTTTTTACTTTTTGTTTAAAGGATTGCGGACCAAAAAACTGCTTGTTTTTGCCTTTGGCGGAATTTTTTTCGGACTGGGACTTCATACTTATATCGCATTCCGCGTGGCTCCACTAATTCTTGCCGCGGCCTTGATTTTTCTCATGCTTTCGCAGGAAAAATTTATAAAGATTTATTGGAAGCATCTCGTGATTTTCACTCTTTTTGCAAGTTTGGCGGCTGCTCCAATGTTTTATACGTTTTTTTACGCCCATCCTGAATATTGGGCTTCCCGGACTTCTGAAATTTCAATTCTTAACCCGGCAGTAAGCCATGGCTATCTTTTTATGACATTCCTCAAAACTTTCGGCTTGAGCCTGGCAAAGTATAATTTTTGGGGCGACCAAAATTGGCGCCAAAATTATCCGCCTTACCCAATCTTAGATTTTCTGACTGGCATTGCTTTTCTCTCCGGATTTATTTATTTGCTAATAAAATCTTTTCATTCAATTGCTTTACGGCTTATCAAAAAAATCCATGATACTAGAATGGCTACGTATTTAATTTTGCTAACCTGGTTTTTTGCAATGCTTATGCCTGAATTTATGGGAGCTGACAGCAATCCTCACGCCCTGCGCGCCATCGGCACCTTGCCGGTTGTTTTCATTTTCGCCGGCCTGGCCTTTAATTATGTTCTTAAATTCGCTTCTGGCCGCAGCGCTTTTTACCGTAAGATCGTAATAATTTTTTTGGCCATAACTTTCGTTTTTATCGGCATATTTAATACGGTTAAATATTTTTACTTTTGGGCCAACAAACCGCAAACAGCTCAAGCCTTTGAAACAACCATGACCGACATTAAAGATTACATAAAAACTTTGTCTTCCGAAGAAGAAATTTTTGTAGCAGCTGGAAATATGCAAAGAGTCCCCGTAAGAATTTTTAATTGGAATAATCCCAATTTTCACGATTTGCACCCAATGGATATAGATACCCTTAAAGCAAAAGATATCAATAATACTGTGATTATTTTTACTGATTTTCAGAAAGATCAGATAATAAGAAGTATTGATTCGCGATTTTGTGGAATGAAGTTAAAGCAATTTACCGACTCCTATGATTTAGTTTTTTATACTTTATCCCGTTAAAATAAAAAAATGCAAAAATTTCTGGAAAAAAATTATAAGCTGATTATCGCTTTTGCCCTGGGATTTATGTTCGTCGTTTCAATTTTAAACGCCCGCAATGACAGCGCCATTTTTGACGAGACCGCGCATATCGGCGCGGCTTATTCCTATGTCACCCGGCACGAAATCCGTCTCAATCCCGAGCATCCTCCGCTGATCAAAGATTTGGCCGGCCTGCCGCTTTTGCTTTTGCATTTAAACTTCGACACTAACCAGCCATTTTGGGCCGGAACTTTACCGGGAAAATGGGACGAGGGCCAATGGGCGGCTGGACGATATTTGCTCTACCAGGCCGGCAACAATCCGGATAAGATTATTTTTTGGGCGCGCTTTCCTATAATTCTGCTTTCGCTTCTTTTGGGATTTTTCATTTTCAAGTGGGGGCGTGAAATCGCCGGAACATTCGCGGGAATTCTGGCTTTGCTTTTTTACGCTTTTGATCCCAATATTTTAGGGCATAATCATTTTGTAACCACGGACATGGGAATCGCGGCTTTTATGGTTTTTTCTTTTTATTTTTACCTTAAGTTTATTAAATATCCAACCTGGAAAAATGTTCTGTTGGCCGGAATTTTTCTCGGACTTCTGCAGTTGGCAAAATTTTCTTTCATCACCGCCCTGCCTGTTTTCGCCCTGATTACCATTCTTTATCCTTTGGTTACTAAAAAAACCACAGAAGAAAAAAGTAGTAATTTTATTTTCAGATGCAAAAAATTAGGAGAATATATCGGCAAGGGTGCGGTTGTTTTTTTCGCATCACTCGTTGTCGTCTGGATTATTTACGCCGGCAATACTTTTGGTATGCAAAAGGAAACAGTGTCGCGCTCAATTGAAGCCAATTTCCCGGCAGCGGCAGCGACTAACCAAAAAGAAATCTACACTAACAAAACCCTGCACTGGCTAAATAGCAATCCGGCGACCCGCCCCTTAACGGAATATGGAATTGGCATCGGGTATGTTTTCCGCCGCGTGGCTGGCGGCAATGGCGCTTATTTTATGGGCCAAGTTTCCAGCACGGCTTTCCGCGCTTATTTCCCGACTGTTTTTATGATCAAAGAACCGATTCCCATGCTCTTTTTAATGTTCGGAGCGCTGTTTTATGCTTTGTTTAAATTCGGGCGGACTTTTATCAAGTCTTTTGGAAATTTTTTCAAAAATTCCTCACGCAATGTTTCCCGCTATGTCCGCGTGCATATTATTGAAGTATCTGCGGTTTTGTTTGTTGCTTTGTATGCTTATTTAAGCATTACCGGCAATTTAAATATTGGTTTCCGCCACCTTTTTCCGATCCTGCCGTTTATTTACATTCTGATTGCTAAAAATATCAGTGAGTTTTTGAAAAACAGGCGCTCAACCCGAGGCAAATTATTTTTTTCCTGGTCAGTTTTTCTTCTGACTGCTTACCTCGTCATTGAAACTGTGGCAGTTTTCCCCAACTATATGTCCTATTTCAATGAATCAGTGGGCGGTCCAAAAAATGGCTACCGCTATGTTACCGATTCCAACGCCGACTGGGGCCAGGATTTGAAACGATTGCGTTCATTTTTGGACAGCCATCCGGAAATCGGGACTATCCGCGTGGATTATTTCGGCGGCGGAGATATTAAGTATTATATAGGCGACAAATATATCCGGTGGTGGGATTCCAAGCGTTCGATTGAAGCCGGCTGGTATGCCATTTCTACCAATTTTCTGATGGGCAGTTTGTATGATAAGACCAAGCCGGACAACCAAAGTTACCGCTGGCTCAAAAACAAAAAGCCCGCTTTCCAAGCAGGCACTTCGATCCTCATTTATCACATAACCTCGGAAGATTTGGCTAATTACTAATTTTCTTTTGTTTCATCCGGCTGGACTTGCGCCTGCTCGGCGTTTTTGAATTTATAATATACCTTGTTTTCCGTCCGCAGATCTATATATTCAAGCTCAGTCCGCCTGTTTTGGTCTATCTTATTTTCCAAAACTATTTTCAGCATGCTAATTTCTTTATTAAGGGAAATACTTTTATCAAAATAAACCTGCCAGCCCTCCGCGGTTTTCGCGCGGATGTCTCCGGAGGCAATTTGCGGAGTGCGCAGTTCGCGTTCCATCTCGATCCCAAGTTCATTTTTTATTTTTTCTTTTATGCCCAGCAGATAATCCGTGTAATCTTGATCAAAAACGACCTCTCCGAGCGCAAAATTTTTGTTTCCTTCGTCGTAGAGAACCAGCAGGTTGTTTTCCCCGAGTTCATTTTTTTCGAAGTCAGCCTCGGTGAAGACAGTCCCGCTGCCGTCAACCACGCCGCAACTTCCTCCACTGCAAAAGATAAGGCTTAATTTTCTCTCCTTGATTTCTATAAGCAGGCTGCTGGGAAAATCTTTTTTAATTTCTACTTTTTCGACACGTTTATACTTTTCCAAAATATTTTTTTCAATGGACTTTTTGCCAACCAGTAAAATATTATTTCGGGGGATAAGATTAAAAAAACTTCCGGTTATTTTGTTCTCGGCTATTTTTCGTATTTCATCCGGATTTAAATTTTCCGTTCCGCCGACTTCGATTTTTGTTACCGCCAGGAATTGGGAAAAAAATAATGAATAAACAACCGCGCCAAAAAAAGTCAGGATGATCAGATAATATAAAAACTTTCCCGCCCTGGAAAATGCGGGTTTTTTGGAACTTTTGAAGCGTATCTGTTTTCGTCCGCGGATAGACCGGCACCCGGCCGCATCCAGATATTTTGCCATAATTGTCTGCGAGCGCCTCGCGAGCAGCCACAATTATGAGCACCCCGCGAAAATTCGCTATTGAAATTATATATTATATTAAAATTTAGCCGTTAGGCGAGTTCGCAATTAAATTTATACCTTATATTAAAACTCTGTCGGAATTTTTCGCCGGGGTCGCCATGAATTATATCTTTATTGGAATTGGCTGCGGGATTTAATCAAAAATGCAAAAATAAATTTTCCAAAATAAGCCGTGCATTTGAATTGGTTTCTTTTATTAATTCCAGGCTTTTTTCAATATTTTCAATAATCCTTAAATATTTTTTCTGGTTTTTCTCAAAAAGGCCCTTGCCCAGCAGATTTTCACGCAGGATCACCATCCACAAATTCAGTTTTTTAGCCGCTTCACGAGTGTCTTTTCCCAATGTTTCGGCTAGAGCAAGTTTTTCTGCTAAACCTTTATTCAGCAACATTTTCAGCTCCGCCGCCGCATCTTCTCTAAAATCAACTTCACATTTGTCTCTCGCAAGACTCAGCATCAATCCGGGACGACCCAGCGACCAAAAAATTAAAGCTTGTTTGTTTTTTTCGCCAACCGGAATATTTTTTTCAAGCTCTTCCCGGGAAACCGGACCGAATTTAACCCGTTGGCAGCGCGATTTAATCGTCGCAAGTATTTTTTTATTGTCTTGAGAAATTAAAATCAGCACTATTTTGTCATTCGGCTCTTCCAGAGTTTTCAGTAGCGCGTTTTGCGCGGCTTTATTCAAGCGGTCAGCATCGTCAATAACGGCAACTTTATATTTTCCGCTGGCGGCCATCAGGCTTAACTTATGTATAAGATCGCGGATTTGTTCGATTTTAATCCGCCGCGGCGGAGTTTTTTTAACAATTCCTTTTTTCCCCGCCTGCAACGCTATGCGCAGCATTGCGGGCAGGGTTCCCTTCCGGTCTGATAATTATTAAGTCTGGATTTATTTTCACATTGCCGCCAGCCAATCTTTGGGCAAAATCCAAAGCCACGGTAAACTTGCCCAGATGTTCCGGACCGGAAAAAAGATAGGCCTGTCCTACAATGCCTCGAGCAATGCTTCTGTTTAAAAGGTTAGTGATTTTATTGTGGCCGATGATGTGCATAATGTTTTTAAATCCAAATTTCAAAGTTCAAATTCCAAATCAAGTTCAAATGACTAAACTTCAAAATTTTTAAAGTTTTAGATTTTGCCTGCCTGCCGGCAGGCAGGGATTTTGTTTGATATTTGGATTTTGGATTTTGTAATTACAGAACTTATATATTCCCTAAACTCTCTGACAAACCGTTCTTTGCTAAACTCTTTCGCCCTGCCAACAATAAACTCTTTGTCATAGTCCCCCAAATTTTCCACTAGCCTTCTCACTCCATCGGCAATTACTTCCGGCGTGGCCTCGTCAAAAAACTCGCCGGTTTTTCCTTCGATCACTATCTCCAATGCTCCGCCCTTGCGAATGGCCGCCACCGGCAAGCCGTGCGCCATAGCTTCAACCAGGGTAATGCCAAAATCATCTACGCTCGCGAAAATAAACCCGCAGGCGTTGGCATAATATTCCGCTTTTTTTTCATCCGTTTGCCAGCCTAAAATTTTTATATTTTTCCCGGCGATTTTCTGCAAATATTTTTTTTGTTGCCCTTCTCCGATTACCACCAGTGGCAATTCCAGCTTATTAAACGCTTCCACGATTTTATCTACATTTTTGTAAGGCGAAAGCCGGGAAACAACGAGAAAATACCCCGGGTCATTTCTATCGGCGGGCCCGCCCGCAACGCTTCGCAAGCGAGCTTGCCTGCCCGAAATGCAATCGTTGCAGGCGGGCTCGCGTAGCGATGCGGGCGGGTAAATAACCACACTTTCTCTTCCATAATATTTTTCAATCCTCCTTTGCGTATATTTTGAATTGGCAATAATGTAATCTGGCCGGTCAGCCGCTACTTTGTCCCAGACGCGGATATAATTGAGAAGCATCCGGGAAAAAAAGTTCACCAGAAAACATTTTTTCTGTCCGCGCAGATATTCACTGTTGGCGTCCCAAACAAAGCGCATTGGGCTGTGAAGATAGGAAATATGAATAGTATTCAGGCGGGTGACTATTCCTTTGCTCCAGGCGCCGGAACTGGAAATTACCAGGTCAAAATCACGCAGATCCCAAACTTCCGGCGCGGTCGGCATCAGGGGCAGGAGATATTTGTATCTTTTGCGGATAAATTTGGGGAATTTTTGCAAAAAAGATGTGCGAATATCTCGGTTGCGCCAGCCAAAGGCTGGTCCGCCTTGGGCGGACATTTTTTCTTTATCATAAAGCAAAGTATAAATCGGCGCTTCCGGAAACATTTCCGCGAGCACCTCCAAAACCCTCTCCGCCCCTCCACATTGGACCAGAAAGTCATGGACTATTGCAACTTTAATATTTCCCTTTATTAAAGGGTTATTTTTAGTGTTATTTAATTGCTCTTGACTTTTATCCATGTATATGCTATACTTGATTGAAATCCTAATGGGTTAATTATAGTTCCAAAAAAGGAGGCTTGCTATGTTACAACTTATTGTTAAGTTTGATAATGCAACAAGCAAACAGGTTAGTATTTTAGAAAAAGCCGGCTTCATCGTTGATAAGGTAGAAATAAGTCAGGAAGAGAATAGAACGGATGAATTAGAAAAGAGCACCTTGTTAAACGGAGAAATATTCATCCCATCCAGTAAGGCAGGCGAATTTGCCAATGTCCTAAAACGAATTGCATGGAAAACCACAAAATAATACCCGCAGTAAAGCAACCCACAAAGGCAGGTTCGTTAATCTGCCCTTTTTATTTTGTCAAAATTTCAGCGATTTCCTCTGCGCATTTTTCCCAACTAAATCTTTCACATTCTCATAGCCTTTCTTTATTATATCATCTCTCAAGGCTTTGTCCGAAATCAGTTTATAGGCGGCATCGGCTATCTCTTCGGCATTCATTGGATTAACTAAAATCGCGGAATTTTCGTCACTGTTCTAAAACCGAGTTTTAGAGAATTTGAAAACTCGGTTTTAGAAACACGTTTCACAACTTCCGGAATAGAAGAATTATTCCTGCCACCACTGGCACGCCCACGCTTTGCGCTTCCAAAATCGGAATGCCAAAACCTTCATAGAATGTCGGAAATAAAAATACATCCGCGTTTTTTAAAAGTTCCCATTTTTCATTCGTCAGTTATATATCCCGGTAAAATAATATCTTTTCTGAAATTAGAATCCTCTATAGAAGCCTCTATTTTTTCTCGTGCCATATCCGAACTTATCCGGCCAAAATTAATTTATGCGGTAATTTATACTGTTCTTTTAAAATTTCAAAAGTTTTAATAATGCCAGCAATATTTTTGCGCTCTTCGAGACGACCAACGAATAGTAAAAATTTTGAATTTTGGATTTGTAATTTGGGATTTATTTTGGATTTGGGATTTGGGATTTGGGATTTCGCATCAGCGTCATATCCTTCATAAATCACCTTGATCTTCTCCTCCGGCACTTTATACAATCTCATCAAATCTTTTTTAGTATTATTAGATACGGCTATGATCGTCTTCGCCCACCGGCAGGAATTTTTAATAGACCAGCGCATATACAGCCTCGCCCAAAAAGAATATGCCTTCGGGACAAAATTCATATTCCAAACCATGGATTGTCACGATTGTATTGTTTGGATGAATCATCGGCACCGTATGCGCCGGAATAAACAAAGCATCCACTGGATGAAAAAACATTTCCAAGCTTACAACCCAATTTGTGTCCATAAATATGGCCATTTGATTATTTTTATTTTCCAATTTTCCGGTAATTCGTAATATCTACTGTTTGATTTTTTGCGCAAATACAAAACCACCTGAGCATTATTTAATTTATTCGTCAGGTGTTTTATAACTTGATAAGAATATTCCTCCACTCCCGTTCGCTGTTTTAAAAACGCACGGACGTCAATGCCTATCGCATAACTGCCAATCTGGAACGTTCATCCATTATTTTTACGATAAGTCTACTTACGCATTAGTTAGCATTATCGTCCTTATACACGTCCAAATTATCCAAGAGCGATCCCAATGCCTTTAATAACGCAGATAAAGCGGATCATCCGCCACATAACACGGCACCTCGATTGTCTTGGTAATCAACTGGTCAATGTGGCGCAGAAGCGCCCCGCCTCCGGAAAGCACCATGCCCTTGTCCATAACATCCGCGGCCAGCTCCGGCGGAGTATCCTGCAAAACCTTTTTGATGGTATTGATAATTTCGCGCAGCTCATCCTGCAGCGCTTCTGTGATTTCGTTGGAAGAAATTTTTACCGTCTTCGGCAAACCGCCGGTAAGATCGCGACCCCGCACTTCCATATATTCTTCTTTCACTTGGGCAATGGCTGAGCCGATTTTGATTTTTATTTCTTCGGCCGTCCTTTCCCCAATTGCCAAGCCGTGTTTTCTTTTGATGTAGTCGGAAATCGCCTGATCCAGCTTATTTCCGCCCACCCGCGCGCTGTGCGCCGCCACAATTCCGCCCAGAGATATGATCGCGACTTCCGAAGTTCCTCCGCCAATGTCAATTATCATATTTCCCGCTGGAGAATTAATCGGAATGCCGGCGCCGATGGCCGCCAACACCGGTTCCTTGACCACATAAGCGGCCTTGGCTCCCGCGCGCACCGCCGCGTCAATCACCGCTCTTCTTTCCGTGGAAGTTACTCCCGCCGGAATGGAAATCATGATTTCCGGACGTATCAAGCGGATTTTTCCGCTGACCTTATTGATAAAATATTTAAGCATGGCTTCTGTGATGCGGTAATCGGCAATGACTCCGTCTTTCATTGGCCGGCTGGCCACAATCGTATCCGGCGTGCGCCCGAGCATTTCCTTAGCATCATTTCCCACCGCCAAAACCTTATTATCCAAAATCGAAATCGCCACCACCGACGGCTCGTTCACCACCACTCCTTTGCCTGGCACAAAAACCAGCGTATTTGCTGTTCCTAGATCAATTCCAATTTTCCGCACAAATAAAGGCATAAAATTACAATTTAATATATTTTCCTTTTAAATAATTTTCAATTGGCTCTCTTGTTGATTGCGTCAATTTTTTTGGTAATTTTTTTAAATCGAACCATTTTATTTCATCGCATTTATGCGGTTCCATAATTTTCGGCGTCTCGCTCTTTAGATCCGCTAAAAAAATAATCGCGATCCAGTGCTGTTTTTCTCTTTTAATAATATGATCCACATGCGGAGCATAGCCCCAGATTTTAACATTTATATTCAACTCCTCTTTTATTTCTCTTTTAAGTCCTTCCACCGCTTTTTCTCCAAATTCAATGGTCCCTCCTGGCTGAGTTCCACCAGCCTATCTCATTGCTGGAATTTTTGCCTCGCTTCATCAATAAAACCTCTCCTTTTTTATTGAAAATTAAAATTCCCCCTCCGACTCCTATGTATTTTTCCCCGGCTTTTTTCTTTCTCACAACTTTTAACTTTATGAACTTGATGGACTTGATGGACTTTATAAACTTTCAACTCTCTTAATATCCGCACCTAGTTTTTGCAATCTTTCTTCAATTTTTTCATAGCCGCGGTCAACTTGATAAATATCTTTAATGGTTGTTTTGCCTTTAGCCAGAAGCGCGGCGATAATCAAGTGACGCTCCGGCGCGCAGATCAAAACTTTTAATAACCTTGCCTTTTAATTTTGCCGGACCCTCAATTATAACCCGATGCGCATCCAGCACTTTCGCTTTGGCGCCCATTTTTACAAGCTCGCAAACATAATTAAATCTGCCCTCATAGAGCGAATCATGAATTAGTGTCCGGCCTTCCGCCTGCGTCGCCAAAATACCGAACGGAGCCTGCACGTCCGACGGCACTCCCGGATAAGTGCGGGTATCAACTTTCGCGACCGCTTTCAATTTTTTAGCCGGGATAACAGTAATGGAATTTTTTTCAATTTTGAAACCAACTCCAAACTCTCTGAGTTTTTCCAAAACCAAATCCAGATCGTTTTCTCTGGCATTAATTACTTTTATCGAGCTCTTATTCGCCGCAGCTAGAATCAAAAATGTCGCCGCCTCATTGGCATCGGGAATAATTTCATGTTTCGCGCCTTTTAAATTTTTTGAACCGACAATTTCCAAAGTGTGCGTTCCCAGCCCTTTTATTTTAGCGCCCATTGAAACCAGGAATTTTCCTAAATCGCAAACGTGCGGTTCGCAGGCGGCAATTTTAATAATTGTTTTTCCGGGCATATTGGCAGCCAGCATCATCGCGTTCTCCGTAGCTGTCACCGACATTTCTCCCAAAACCGCCTTTCCCGCTTTTTTGTTTTTTGCGTCAATGATATATTTTTTTCCATCCTGCTTGATCCTCACGCTCAATTTTTCCAGTGCTCTAAAATGCGTGCCCACCGGCCGGCTGCCAATGACACACCCGCCCGGGATGATAAAGTTTGAATTTATTGAATCTCGCGCTAAGCGGTCCCAGAAGCAAAATAGATGAGCGCAATAATTTGACTTTTTCAATATTTATTTTTTCCGGCTGAATATTTTTCGCCCGCACTGAAACTTTTCTTTCTCCCAGCCATTTAATTTCCGCGCCCAAACTTTCCAGAATTTCAATCATCCGAAAAACATCCTCAATTAGAGGAATATTGGAAATAACGCATTTTTTTCGGGTAAGCAAAGTCGCAGCTAAAATAGGCGTTGTGGCGTTCTTTGACCCCCTCACGTCTATCCTTCCTTTAAGCTTTTTTCCGCCCTGAATTTCGAAATGTTGCATAGTACTAGTATATTTTAAATCTCGAAAATAATTCAACCCCGCTTTTGCGAAAAACAAAAAAACCTGAAAAATCAGGTTTTTTGCATTATTTTCCTTATTCACTAAGGATAAAGCAAGGAATCTTGCCTTTAATTTTTTAGGCCTTTCGGCCGCATTTTTTTGTTTTTATTTTTCAAACGATAAAAACGGGCATTCACCCGTCCTGTTTTTAATTATACTCTCTTTTCATGCTTTTGTCAACCCCGTTAGAAGTTTCAGAAAATAATTTCTAATATGAGGATTTAAAGCGAAGCCGCTTCGCTTGCACGTGTTTATAAAAATAAAATTATCAACGAACTTCGTACGGGGTCAAATTAAAAATAATCGTCGTAACCCTTTGACCAGCTAATGACTGAATCGGCATAATTTTGGCACACAGCCCTTGACAAATTACTGCCACAATAATATACCGAGGCGGCATAATGTTCCTTGCTTCTGCTATCAGCTCCGGCCGCTTTCAACTTTAATGCCATTCCCATGATTCCATCTTTTAGATTCCATGGGTCTGGAGGATTGTGGCCCGTAGCTGATCTAATTCTTGGGATCCATCCGACTGGACTTCCATCTGGATCACCCCAAGTGCTAGGCATAAACTGCGCCACACCCATAGCGCCCCCGATTCCATAGCTAAGAGGACAGGAGACTTTCATTTTTTTATAATCATATCCAAGCTCACCACAAATGTTTTTGAATATTTTTTCATTATAGTCACCCATTTTGCTGTTTTTATATGTGCACCCTCCCGTAAATCTTCCAAGGTCACTTTCTTTATCAAGCATGGCAAATAAAAATTCTTTTCTAACACCCGTTTTTTTATCGGCATATTTAACTGCCTCAATAACGTCATCCATGCTTATTGATTTACCTAAAAAAGACGCCAGTGTGCTTCTTAATTTTGAAATTTTCTGCTGGATTTCCGCAACACTTGCCTTCTTTTCTTGCACCTCGCCTGCTATCTGGTTTTGCTGAACCTGTTGCGACGCAAGAACTTGCTGACGATCCTGTTGCTGGCTTGCCAGAGCATTTTTGGCTTTTTCGTTTTCGGTTTTTGCGTCATTGATTATTTGCAGCGCGTCCATTATTTTTTCTTTTATCCTAACCGTGCTATCAAAATTCAAAACCATATCGCTTAGATTCCCTTGAAACATAGCCAGGCTGATAAGCGGATCGTTTTCCTGATTGGCATAATAAAGCTGCCTGATATATTCCGCCAGCATTGTTTTGTTCAGCCGGGCCCTATCTTCAAGATTTTTTAATTCTTCTTCCCGCCTGGCTATTTCATCCTTAATCTGCTTAACCAGCGCCTGCGTGGCGTTGATTTGCGCCTGATTTTTATACAGCTTGGACTGCTCGGTTGCCAATTCAGCCTCGGCTGCTTTTTGCTTCTTCAGCAAATCATCCAGATGATTTTGAATTTCTTCCGCCGTGTCAGCCTTAGCCTGAAAATTGCCATAGCTAAAAAAGTTCGCGCCTGCAAATAGCGCAACTAAAAAAATCAGCAATGCCTTTTTCTTCACATTTCTCATGGTCATATTATACCACATTCCAGTCTGGCTCGTATTAAAAGATTAAAAAATCCTTTAGAAGAAGGATTTTTTAAGGAAATGCTATTCTTTTTTCTCCCCTGGCCGGACAGGTTTATCCGCTTTGGAGGACTTTTCTTCTTCCGCGGCAACCGGCTCTTCTTTTACTACTCCCTCAACTTCCGTCACATCTTCCACTACTTTTTCTTCCAGCTCGCTAAGTTCTTCTTCGGATCGCGGAGGAGTGACCAGAGCTACCACTGTTTCCGGATCGTCTTTAATCTCAACCTCTTTGGGAATATTCAAGTCTTTCACATAAATATGATCTTCAAAAGTTTTAATATCGGCAATGTCTACTTCTATGCTGGAAGGCAAATCAGCCGGCAAGCAGGAAATTTCAATTTTGTCCAGACTTTTTACCAAAACTCCCCCCAATTCCTTGACAGCCGGAGACTCACCGACAAAAACCAGCTCTACTTCAGTTTCAATTTTTTCATCCATTTTCACTTGATAAAAATCGATGTGGGAAATGTTTCCGCTTATCGGATTTTGCTGCATCTCATGAATCAGGACATTATGGCCGCTCTTTTCACCGATGCTTAAATCTATGATAACGCTTTCTCCGTGTTTTTTTATCAACCGGCTAAAATCCAAATTATCAATCCACAGGCTTTGCGACTCGGCGCTTTTTCCATAAGTAACCGCCGGAATGAGCCCGCTTTTCCTTCCCTTGTTCACTTTTTTTCCTCTTTCCTCCCTTAGCTTTGCCTTTAACCTTATTTTTTCCATTGTTTTGCATTTCACTTGTTATTTTTTATCAATTCCATCAGGTTTCCCCGCTTGCTCTCAATAAATTCATGCGCATCAATAACCTCATCGGCGCTGATTGTGTTTTTTGAAAATTTACTTTTGACCTCATCCTTGTCCAAGTCTGTTGCCATTCCCAAACTTATGATGCCGGCCTGATTGCTGGACAAAATTGAAATTGAGGATGTCCCGCATCGTGAACAGGAAACGTGCAGTATGGTTTTGTGATCCTGCTTTTCCAGTATCGTCAGCTCATTTTGCTCAAGCCCGTTTCCGCAGAAGGAGCATCTTAACAGAAAGTCTAAGTTTCCATTTTTATTTTTTGCCATGTTTTAGAATTTTATCATAGTTAAATATTTTGGTCAACCCCGTTAGAAGTTTCAGAAAATACCTACTAATAACGAAATTTAAAGGTGAAGCCGCTTCGCTTGCGCGTGTCCGTAAAAATAAAGCCGTCGATAAATTTCTAATGGGGTCAACCCCTCTTTATCCCTCGCAGATAAACGCTTTGAACAATGCCCAAGCCAACTAAAACGGCTACGATTGAACTTCCTCCGTAGCTTAAAAGGGGCAGCGGGACTCCAGCCACTGGATTAAGCCCCATATTCATTCCGATATTAATCAATATTTGCAAAAAAAACATAATCATCACTCCGACCGCCAGCAAATAGCCGAAATTATCGCGGGCCAAGCGCGCCGTTTTTTTTATCCTGTAAAGAAGAACGCCAAAAAGAAAAATTACGAAAAGCGATCCTAAAAGACCCAGCTCCTCTGCAATAGCCGCGAAAATAAAATCGGTGTGTTTTTCCGGGAGAAAATTCAGCTGCGATTGAGGACCGTGGCCCAGCCCTTTGCCGAATATTCCGCCCGATCCAACAGCTACCATAGACTGCGCCACATTATATCCGCTTCCCAGGGGATCATTGCTTGGGTTTACAAAATTATAAAGTCTTTCTTTTTGATAATCCTTCAGAAAAAAATAACTTCCTCCGGCAACGATGGCAATGGCCAAAAAAAGCAGAAGTATATTTTTTTTACTGATTTCAGAAACAAAAAGCATTCCGCCCCAAATGCCCGCTACTACCGCCGCTGAGCCAAAATCCGGCTGCCTGAGAATCAAAAATACCGGAATGAAGACAAGTAGTACCGAAACGGCAATTTTTGCGGTTTCGCTAAGTTTTGTTTTCTTTTTGGAAAGAAAACTGGCTAAAAAAATAATCATAATTATTTTTGCTGCCTCTACAGGCTGAATATGAAAATTACCGCTTCCGATCCAGCCTGTCGTGCCCCGCACAGTCGCGCCAAAAATCAGCACCAAAAACAAAATGGCAATCATCGCAAAATATAATTTTGTGCTGTATGGACTCAATGCCCGGTAATCAAAAAATGAAAAAATCAGCATCAGAATAATTCCCAGAAGGATAGACGCCAACTGGCGATAAAAATGATCTGTCACTAAAGCGTTTTCAAGAAAGGAAACGCTATAAAGAGCCAGAATTCCCACACCTAAAAGCAGCGCGATTGCCGCGCCCAAAACCCAGTCCAGTTTTAAAAAGTTTTTAAGCATAATAAAAGTTCTTGGCTTGTAGCTCCTGGTTCTTGAAAAAATCGGAAATTTCTAAAAACTAAAAACCACAAACTAATAACTAACTACCGATACTGTTGAAATTTTTCCGGCTTGAAATATTTTTTGAAAAAAGCTTCCGAATCAAAAACATTTACTTCTATTTGAACGTCCATTTTGCTAACCGAACCGGCAAATTTGCTCGGCCAATTGACGCGGAAGTCCCTGTTTTCTCCGGCCTGGACGGTATTCATCTGGGTTGAATTAAGCGCCACTATTTTTCCATCTTTGTTTTCAAGAATAATCCGCAGATTTAAGGAGCTGAAACTGAAAGGACTTTCATTTTTCAAAAGTCCTGTTGCTTCACTGAAGCCGACACCGGAGGTTATCTCGTTGTAATTCTTGCTTACAACCTTCAGTTCCGGTTTTTCATATGCGTCATTCGTCTCTATCCACTGCGGATCACTGACGCCAAGCTCAACGCTCGCCGGAATATCTTTCAGCACCGCATTAGTTTCGATAATATATTTTTTGTCGGCGGGAAGGATGAAACTGGTGCCGGCTGGCTCTGCTATTGTTTCACCGGTTGAATTTTTAACAACGAACTTATAATTAAATCTATCACTGCCCACCAAACTGTTCGGATTGGCAACTTCCGCGTAAATGTCATAACTGCCGGCGATGCCGCTTTCCACATAGCCGGTTTGCCGGACAATCAAATTCTCCTTGGCAACCACCGGACATTTCTTGGCGCAAACGCCCCCACAGTCAGCCCCCTGTTCATTTTGATTTTGTTTTCCATCAAAGCAATTCGGCGCCGGTTTTCGCCATTGATAAATCAAAAAAAATACACCTATAAAAATCACTGCATAAACAGCGATGACAAACACTCTTTTTTTATCCCGCTTTTCCACCCCGTTAGAGTTAAAAATTATCCGCAACCCCGTTTCGAATTCAGCAAAAACTCTAACAGGGTCCATGGTCGTATTTTAGCACGATTTGGAAAAATAAAAAAGAGCCTTAATTCGGCCTTTTCACCTTTCTTAAATACATAATTCTTGGCACCGGCCTACTTTTCCCCCCGCTTAGCGGGGGATATCATCGGTGCTGAAATGCTTAACGACTGAGTTCGGAATGGAATCAGGTGTTGCCATTTCGCAAGAGATACCAAGAATAATATATTTAAGAAAGAAAGGTGCGGGATGAAAAATGGGATCCGTATTATCCTCATTTATTTGCAACGTCTTAGAAATTATTGACTGCTAACTGTGTTCACATAACACATAGCATATAGCATGTAACAAATTATAAAAAATAAATGTTACATGTTCTATGTTACATGCTACATGATTCAAATTTAAGAGAGTAATTTTTGATTTATTAGTATCTCTCGACTTAACGGATCGCTCCGCTTATATCTGAGACCTATCAACCTAGTCATCTTCTAGGAAATCACGTTCTGATTTGCATCGGAACAGTTGCCTAATCTTGAGGTGGGCTTCCCGCTTATATGCTTTCAGCGGTTATCCCGTCCAAACTTAGCTACTCGACAATGCTCCTGGCGGAACAGCCGATACACCAGAGGTTTGTTCTTTGAGGTCCTCTCGTACTATCAAAGACTCCTCTCAAGCAACAACGCCTACAGCAGATAGGAGACCAACCTGTCTCACGACGGTTTGAACCCAGCTCGCGTACCACTTTAATTGGCGAACAGCCAAACCCTTGGGACCTTCTCCAGCCCCAGGATGTGATGAGCCGACATCGAGGTGCCAAACCCCTCCGTCGATGTGGACTCTTGGGAGGGATCAGCCTGTTATCCCCGGGGTAACTTTTATCTGATGATCTTCTGCGCATCTACATGCGACAGTCGGTTCACTAAATTCTACTTTCGTAACTGATCGACTTATGGGTCTTGCAGTAAAGCTGGCTTATGCTTTTGCACTATCGATCCGATTTCCATCCGGATCTAGCCAACCTTTGTAAACTCCTCCGTTGCTATTTAGGAGGAGACCGCCCCAGTCAAACTACCCACCAGGCACTGTTCCCGGACTGGTATGAATAACCAAAACGACATGAATTTTTGAACCGCAAAAAACTTTGAAAAACTCTAACTTAGCTTCTTGCCGGTTCAGATCATGAGGTTTGCATACTCATAACAGCCCAGGGTTAGATTTAAAACTCCAGCAGGGTGGTATTCCACTGTTGACTCCACCCCGCCCGAAAGCAGCGACTTCAAAGTCTCCCACCTAAGCTCGGCAACCAAAACTCTAAATCAATACCAAGTTGTAGTAAAGCTCCACGGGGTCTTTTCGTCTTGCTGCAGGTCGACGGCATCTTTACCGTCATTGCAATTTCACCGGGCTCTTCGTTGAGACAGTTCCCAAGTCGTTACGCCTTTGATGCGGGTCAGAATTTACCTGACAAGGAATTTCGCTACCTTAGGACGATTATAGTTATCGCCGACGTTCACTGGCGCTTCGGAAATTGGCTTGCACCGCTCTCGTTAACGTTCCAGCACTGGTCAGGCGTCAGCCCCTATACTTCCCCTTACGGGTTTGCAGAGACCTGTGTTTTTGGTAAACAGTCGCTTGGGCACTTTTGCTGCATCCCCCGCCGAGGCGGGGGAAAGACATCTTGCGAACTTACGTCTAGTTTTTTTGCCGAGTTCCTTAACGAAGGTTCACCCGTTCACCTTAGGCTACTCGCCCAGTCTACCTGTGTCGGTTTTAGGTACGGATCTATATATGACTAATCTTAGAAGTTTTTCCTGGTACCCTGCTCATTCTCGTTCTCTCCCGCGAACGGGAAATTCCAGACACATCTTGAACTAATGCTGGACGGATTTGCCTGTCCAACCTCCTCAATGCCCCTACGCAAATCCAATAACGGGCAAGAACTACTAGAATACGTCCCTCCATCGAATAATATTTTAGTGCACGGAATATTAACCGGCTGTCCATCGACTACGCCTTTCGGCCTCGCCTTAGGACCGACTAACCCTGGGATGATTGACATTGCCCAGGAAACCTTAGACTTTCGGTGTGTGAGGATCTCACCTCAATTGCGGTTACTAATGCCAACATTCTTACTTCCATGAACTCCACGATGGCTCACGCCTGTCGCTTCAGTGCGTATGGAACACTTCCCTACCGACGCTCGTATCACGCTACGCGCGATACTTCGCAATGTTAAAAGTCCATCAATGTTCGTAAAGTTCTTAAAGTTAAATGAATTTATGGAATTTCATTTGAAAATTTTCACTTTATAAACTCGTGATGTATCACATGCAATGTGATACGAACGATCCCGCATCTTCGGTACTATGTTTAGCCCCGTTGAATTTTCGGCGCAAAGTCTCTAGACTAGTGAGCTGTTACGCACTCTTTAAAGGATGGCTGCTTCTAAGCCAACCTTCTAGGTGTATAAGAAACTTCACTTCCTTTACCACTTAACATAAATTTTGGGACCTTAGATTGCGATCTCGGCTTTTTCCGTTTTGAGATCCGAGCTTAGCCCCGGATTTCTGACTGCCCAGATAAGAAACGCAAGAATTCGGAGTTTGGTTGAGAATCCTACGGCGAACCGCGAATTCTCATTCAGTAGCTCTACCTCTTGCGCTCATTTAAAGGACGCTAGCCCTCAAGCTATTTCGGGAAGAACCAGCTATCGCCAAGCTCGATTGGAATTTCTCCTCTATTCACAAGTCATCCCCGAGTGTTGCACGGCTCGTGGGTTCGGGCCTCCTTTGGATTTTACTCCAAATTCACCCTGCTCATAAATAGCTCGCCTGGCTTCGGGTCTAGTCCGTGCTATCATAGTTCGCCCTTTCAGGCTCGCTTTCACTATGGATCCACTACATAAAGTAGCTTATCCGAGCAACACAGAACTAACTCGTTGGCTCGTTCTACAAAAAGCACGCCGTCACCCCGACTTGCGTGCGGGGCTCCGACTCTTCGTTAGCATATGGTTTCAGATACTATTTCATCTCCCTCACCGGGATACTTTTCACCTTTCCCTCACGGTACTCGTTCACTATCGATCATTAAGAATATTTAGCCTTGGAGCTATAGTGGCCCCAGATTCAAACGGGATTTCTCCGGTCCCGCCCTACTTGAGAATAATCACACACAGTTATTTTATTTTCACATACGGGATTTTCACCCTCTTTGGTCGCTCTTTCCAGAGACGTTCTGTTAATAAAATAATCTATACCCCGATTAAACGAGTAAGATTGCCTCGCAACCCCACCCTTCGCTCCCTGCTTCGCAGTTAGCTACGGAATGGCTACGCCCCATAATTTCTTAGGGCATGCCGCTCCGAAGCTTTTTGCTCAGCAAAAAGCGAAGGACGGTTTAGGCTTTTCCGCTTTCGCTCGCCACTACTCTACGGAATCACAGATTGTTTTCTTTTCCATCCTGGTACTAAGATGTTTCAGTTCCCAGGGTGCGCTTCTGTAATCTATGAATTCAATTACAGATTCCTCAATAAAGAGGAGGGTTGTCCCATTCGGAAATCCCCGGATCAAAAGTTGCTTAGCACCTCCCCGAGGCTTATCGCAGCCAGCTACGTCCTTCATCGCTTCTTGATGTCAAGGCATCCACCATATGCATTAGTATTACCGCTCTTAAATTTCTTGTCCCGTTAGAAAAATGACAACATTAATCAATATTGACCGACTACCTTTTACACATAAAAACATAATCTTCAAGTAAACTATATTGGCATTTTTCTAACGGGATGAATTAGCAGTTAATAATTTCTAATTCATTATTAACTTATACTATTGCAATTATTATCCCGATCAATTCGGGATAAACCCCGGTTAAACTTCCGCATAGCGGAACCTGTTTAACGGGGTAAACCTACAAAACTAATATAGTGTTGCAAACCATATTAGTTAACTAATCACTAAATATCTATCTGCGTTTCCGCCGCCTCATAAATAAATACTCGTGATAGACCATGCCCAACACTTTTTCCGTATCTTCTGTATAGCATTGAGCTATTAAGTTATTAAAGTTCATTTAACGCGGAAAATGATTTAAACAAACTTTTGCGTAAACTATTTCGGCATTAATTTGTATTTTAGTTCATAGGTTTTTAGGAAATAAAAAAACTGCTCGGAAGCAGGTTTTTTTGACAACTAAAAAATCAAAAACTCACCCGCTTTTTTTCTTGATGTATTGTGTGAAAATTACCATTAAGGAGTTCCCCTTAAAATTATTTTTTAGCTATTTTTGCGCGTGTTGTTATCGTATCAACTATTCAAAAGGCTGTCAACCCCACATTAATCTTGCCTGTTGATAACTTAATTCTAGAAACCTCCCGGTTTTTGAGAGGCTTAAATAAAGCCCCGGCACCAATTTTTGCAAACTAAGAAAAGATTTGGCATTATGCTGGCAACAATAAGCTTGAAAATTGGTACGGGGTAAACAAAATACGGCCACTTCGAAGCAAGCCGTATTTTGTGCCGTTTTTAGGTTTAATTTACTTCCTTTCCGTGATTTCTTCGCGCACCTTCCTGATGATCATCGCCGCTTCATCTTTGCCTCCCAGTCCGAAAGCCAAGCCAAGCGCGATCGCCAACGCCGAGATGATTCCGATGAAAATAGTGTTAACCAGAGATACTGCGATTCCGAGCTGGATGAGCGCCGCCAAAAGTCCGAAAATAATAATCGCCCATTTGGAAACTGTCGCCAAAAGCGTGGCCGACATTACGCCTGCCGCGCGAGTGCTTCCCTTAACAACATTAAAGACAAAATTTCCAACCAAAAAAGCAATGGCTAAAACCACCACTGCCACTACAACGTTGGGAATATAGAAAATAATGCTGTTGAGAAAACTAGTAACCTGAACCAATCCCAGAATATCGGTAGCCGCCATCAAAAAGACCAAAATCAAGAACCACTTTACAAGCCCGCCAATAAATTCGGAAACGGTTTCGCTGATGCCGACTTCGCCTAACTTCTTGTTGAAGCCAACTTTTTCCAGCGCTTGATCAACTTTGATCGATTTGATTAATTTTTCAAGCAGCTTTCCAAGAATTGAAGCTACAATCCATCCCACTACGAAGACAATAATCGCTCCGATCAAAGCCGGAATAAACATAATAAATCGCTCCCATAATCCGATCAGAGATACTGTTATTGCTTCCCCCCAAGTTTGTATGCCGTTCATTTATTCACCTGCCTTTCTAGATTAAAACTCAACTCTCGCAACTCACAACCTGTAACTCGATCCGTAATACCCAGTTTACAACTAACAAATTTTCAATTTGAGTGTCGAGTTACGAGGGTCGAGTTATGTGTTTAGTAAATTCTTAAACTCTCTGTAAATGTTTTCTAAAGTTATCAACTCGGGATTGCCGTCGCTGGAAAGCACTTCCATGCGGGCGCGCACCAAACGGTCCTTAAGCTCCTCCGCGCTGAATTTTTCCTTTTCGGCCTCGTCGAAATTTATAAATAAATATTGGATATACAAGATCAGTTCCGCGCATTCCGGATTTTCCCCATATTTTTCGATCAGCTGGTTTACGATTTCATAAATCTTGCTGACTGTCGCTCCGGATTTTTTGAAATCCGCGTAAATGGAATTCAGAACGTCTTCGCTCACCGAACTGGCCTCGGCAATCATCTTAATCTTGGTTTTAATAAGCTCGTCCTTGTTGCGTTCGGCGTCCCAATTGCGGAATTTGGCTTCCATAAAAACCTTCTCAATCGTGCGCAAATATTCAAGAAATGATTTGCATTCGCCGTATTCGCCGTATTTTTCAACGGTTTTCACGTAGGCAATCTCCACCTTTTCCAATTCCTGGTGCAGCTCCATTTCACGCCTATAAACCGCGTCAAAATTTTCAATTTGGTTTTCTGCCGGCCGAACTCCGCTATTATTAGCCATTTTTTATGTTTTTAATCTGTTATAATTGTAGCATTTTTTTCCATTTTTGGCTATACATCCAGATTTTTGACACTTTTGGCGTGCGTCTGAATAAATCGCCGGCGGGGCTCCACCTCGTTGCCCATCAAAATATCAAAAATTCTGTCGGCAGCAGACGCGTCCTCAATGGAAACCTGCTTCATCATTCTTTGCGCCGGATCCATGGTCGTTTCCCAGAGCTGGGCCGGATTCATTTCCCCCAAGCCCTTGTAGCGCTGGATATTGATGCCGGCTATTTTCTCGCCCACTTCGCTTTCACTTTCGTCCGTCTCATCTGTTTCTATAATTGCCGCGTCCTCTTTGGTTTCGGATTTTAATTTTTGAATTTTGGATTTATTTGGAATTTGTGATTTTAAATTTTGGATTTCATTAACAATCCGATTCTTTTCTTCTTCCGTATAAGCATACCGGACCTCTTTACCGTTCTGCAATCTATACAGCGGCGGCTGAGCAATGTAAATATAGCCTCGTTTTATAAGCTCCTCATAATATCTGTAGAAAAAAGTCAGGAGCAAAGTGCGGATATGCGATCCGTCCACATCGGCATCGGCCATAATTATAATTCGGTGATAACGCAATTTTTCAATGTTGAAACTGTCGCCGATTCCCGCCCCCAGCGCGATAATGATCGGCTTGAGCGTGTCTGATTTTACGACTTTGTCTAAAGAAGTTTTTTCCACATTGACCAGCTTTCCGCGCAAAGGCAAAATCGCCTGGAATTTCCGGTCGCGCCCCTGCTTGGCGCTGCCGCCGGCGCTGTCTCCCTTCAACTATGTATATTTCGCATTCAGCCGGATCTTTTGAGGAACAATCGGCCAGTTTGCCCGGAAGAGTCATGCCTTCAAGAGCCCCTTTTCTGATTACCGCGTCTTTGGCGGCGCGCGCCGCAATTCTGGCTTTCGAAGTCAGAAGACACTTGGCCATTATCGCTTTCGCATTGTTGGGATGGGATTCCAAAAAATCCGCCAGCGCTTCCGAAACTACGCCCGAAACTACTCCCTTAATTTCGCCATTCCCTAATTTTGCTTTGGTCTGCCCTTCAAATTGCGGATTGCGCAGCTTAACGCTGATAACCGCAGTCAGGCCTTCCTGCAAATCCTCCGCCGTAAAGTTTTCCTCTTTTTCCTTGAGAATATTATTTTTCTTGGCGTAATTATTCAAAACTCGGGTCAGTGCCGAGCGAAAACCGGCCTCATGCATTCCTCCCTCCAGGGTAAAAATATTATTAGCGAAGGAAAAAACATGCTCCTTGTAGCCGTCGGTGTATTGTAGGGCGATTTCAACTATCGTTTCTTCAACTTTTTTCTCAACATAAAAAGGCATCTCATTTTTAATTTCCTTGCCTCGATTCAAAAATTTAATAAAAGAAATCAGCCCGCCATCAAAAAGAAAACCATAAGCTTTTTCGGATCCTTTGCTTCGCTGATCATAAACTTTAATGCTCACGCCCTTGGTAAGATAGGCTTGCTGGCGGACATAGCCCAGGATTTTTTCCCAGCTGTATTTTATCTCCGGAAAAATTTGCGGATCGGCCTGAAAGGAAATCTTTGTGCCTGTATCATTGGCTTTTCCGACAACTTTGGGATCTTTGGTTTTAGCTTTTCCCCGCTCAAATTCCATCGCATATATTTTCCCGTCTCTTTTAACTTCCGCGCGCGTCCAAACTGACAGGGCGTTGACCACCGAAACCCCAACTCCGTGCAATCCGCCGGAAATTTTATACCCGCTGCCTCCGAATTTCCCGCCGGCGTGAAGCATTGTAAGCACTGTTTCCAGCGTTGATTTCTTGGTTTGCGGATGTTTTTCCACCGGAATACCACGACCATCGTCAGAATTCTCAATAACATTGTCTGGCAGTAATTTGATAACAATATTTTTACAATACCCGGCCATTGCTTCATCAATGGAGTTATTCACCACCTCCCAAACCAAATGATGGAGACCTTCAAGCGAAGTTCCGCCAATATACATACCCGGACGCTTACGCACCGGTTCAAGACCCTCCAATACCTGGATAGATTTGGCGGTATAATCGTTAGCTGTGTCCTGTTTTTTAATTTTGTCAGACATAAAAATGGATGAATTTTATAATTTTTAATTTTATAATTTTTTAAATAAATCTAAATTTCTAAATGTTTAAAAATTTGATCATTAGAAAATTATTTAAAAATTAAAAATTGGAAATTAAAAATTGTTTATTATCGAACTTAAAAAATCAGTTTTTACTTAAGAAATATAGCTCAATCAAAAAAACACCAGCCAATAACAACATCCCGTCCCACCAAACCAGCACCCGGAAACTTTGCAGAACCAGAAGGCCGATTGCGAAGAGAGCTAAAATCATCGCCTGGCGCAAACTCATTCCCACATTCGCAAACGCTGTTTCGGAAGTTGTGATATGTCTTCTCAGGCGCAAAAACAACAGGTTTAAAATTCCACTGATGACAAAAAATAGGATGAAATAAAAAAGTACTTTTCCCACCGGTCCCGCATCCGGATCAACATAATAAACGATCGCCGCCAGGCCGCCAACTGAAAAGAGGGTTACGAATCGCATCCCCCAAATGTAGGATTTTAATGTCATTTTTGTGCTTATTATCCTTTATCCATTATATCGCAATTGCACTCTTTTTGCAAGACCTCTCGGCACATTCGGTAAGGATTTTAGACATTAAAAAACAGTCTGTTTAAGGGCTGTTTTAAGCTTCAGAGTCCGCCTCGACTAGTAGCGGAAGTGGAACCAACATTATTCAAAAAAGGAAAGGCCTCGAGTCAATACTCGAGGCTAAATACTAATATTCTCTCTTAATAAATTTCAGCGCTAATTGCTTTTTTCTTTCGATATTGCCCTTGCTTTCTTCGGCCTTGTGTTGAATTATGTCCCATCCTAAAATGCCGATATTTCTAAAGGCAAAAATAAGTTTCACTTCCGCTTCGCTAAAGCCGGAGAGACATTGTTTAATCCATTCAGGTATGGCTCTGAAAATTTTTTCTTCATCTTGCGATTTAATGAACATAAAGTCCAAAACGCGCAGAAAATCATAGCATTCTCGGCCAGCCCGAGGAACAACATTGAGATCAAGAAGATAAATATTTTCACCGGAAACAATTATGTGGTCGCCGATAATATTGCCGTGAACCCACCCGAAGAAAGCCTCGCTTTTTTTACCAATAACCTCTTCAAATTCCTTCTTGAGTTGTTTGACAAGCGAGAAGTCAATAAGTCCGGCGTCAATAATTGGCTTGCTCCACATATTAAACCGTGAAAAAAGCCAATCCTGGCCTTCAATAAGCAAATTGCCGAACGATTGAGTCTTTTGCAGTTCTTGAATAACCAATTGATAGTCCTCGGCAATTTTTTTACTTACTTTCACGCACCAGTCGGGCTCTTCTTCATAAAAATCATTAAGGAGCTTTCCCTCGATTTGCTCAAACAAAATCCAACCGTTGCCCTGTTTTATAATAGCAGGAACTCTAAATGAGAGTTTGCTTTCAAGCGATTTTGCAATTCGAAAAAGTTGAATTTGAAAAGGCTCAATTCTTCCAGTTTTAAGAATAAAAGAATTGCCATCGCTGTCTTTTACCCTGGATATGGTTTTCTTTTGGCGAAAAAATTTCACCTCCGCTAATTGAAGTTCATTCTCTTTAAGAACATCTTTAATATCAATCGATGGTTCTTTTTTTTCCTCTTGTTGTTGCGTTGCTTTGTTGATCATAAATTTGTTGAGCAGATTATATAAAAACCTGCTACAAAATGATGCTTTTATTATAGCACATTCGATACTCATCTTTTTTCCTCCTTCCAATTATTAAAGTACCGCCCTAATATTATCGCATTTGATATAAATTTCACTCTGGGCGGGGCCGACGGGACTCGAACCCGCGACCTATTGCGTGACAGGCAATCGCTCGTAAACCAACTGAGCTACGGCCCCGCCCAGAACAAAATTTAGCTTTTCTTTTTTATATATTTTTCAAAAATTTTCTTTTTTCTTAATAAAAATAATCCGTTTTTTGTATTATACATAAATTTATATAATCTAATACTGTCTTCTATGGAAAAGCTTAACCTATGAGCACCACTGGTATAACAAAGTGTTCCGCCTCTGATTCTTGCAAATTTTTTTAAATTTATATGCAGCCCTTTCAAAAATTTCTCGCTTCCTGATGTAAAGCCTGATTGCAAAATAAAGTTTCTATTTGCTCTATCTGTGCGTCTATTTAAAAACACATTTCCATCTCCATCAAAATATCCGCGGACAAAATGATTGAAATATTTTTTAGGAACTGCGGGAAGCTTTATTATATTGCTCTTTCTGGGTGTCATACCTGCTGATAGTAAATCTTTAAACATCGCCTTGCTTCCTATCTGCAGCCTATATCCGGTTTTCCACTTAAAATTTCTTTCTCTTGTTGAAATTTTATTATCCGAATTCAGCAATTTTTTTATTTTTACCAAAAGATCTTTATCAGTAATGTGAAATTCAATAAAATGCGCTCCGCGATTATTTTTAATCATACAGCCATCGGCGGCGAAAAATCCTAAAACATATGCCATTTTTGGCGACCATTTTTTAAAGAAATTCTCGTTTTTCTTTTTAAAAATTGGCATTTTTCTTTATTTTTATTTATCGCGTAGCAGGGGTGGGGCTCAAACCCACGAACCTCAGCCTTATAAAGGCCGCGCTCTAACCAACTGAGCTACCGGTCCATTTTTAAATATTGCCGTACCAGGGGTGGGGATCGAACCCACAAACCTCGGGCTTATGAAGTCCCGCGCTCTAACCGGTTGAGCTACCCTGGCATTTTATCTGTTAAAAGCAAAAGCGTAAAGTAAAAGACGGAAAACAATACTGTCACTACCCTTTGCGCTTCTCACTTCACGCTTTAATACCTTTGTTGCGGGGGCAGGACTCGAACCTGCAACCTCGTGGTTATGAGCCACGCGAGCTGCCATTGCTCCACCCCGCTATATTGTTCACGCGAGCTGCTCCGCCGCGGCGGACTCCACCCCGCTATATTGTTCACGCGAGCTGCTCCGCCGCGGCGGACTCCACCCCGCTATATTGTTCACGCGAGCTGCTCCGCCGCGGCGGACTCCACCCCGCTATATTGTTCACGCGAGCTGCTCCGCCGCGGCGGACTCCACCCCGCTAAAAACTGCATTTCATTCTATCAAACTTAATTGAAGGCGTCAATCCCGCACTAAACTTTGTTCAAGCGCCTACGGCGCAAAATCGGCAGAGCCAGAACAAAGTTAGTGCGGGATCAATCCAGAACTTCAAAATGCCTTAAAAAGTGCTCGTATTTCACGAGGACTGCTTCGGCGGTCTCGCGGCTCACCCTGAATTTTTCTTCATGGACTATCCTATTCATCACTTCATGGGCTTCTCTTATTTCCTCAATCTTGTCCAGCTGGCCGCTGGGAATATTTTTTATCCTCTCCATCATATTTTCCCCCTTGTACCCCATGCGCCTGATCAGATCATCAATCACGCCATCCGCTTCAATAATCGCCACTTTATAATCCGCCTCGTTTCCGCCCTCCAGCCTTTTTCTGATTTTATCCCAGCGCGCTTTCATTTTAGTTTTTTTAGTGGTAATTTCCGGAGGGAGATCCATGCCGTATAAAATCTGCCGTACATTTCTGCCCACTCCCCGCTGGATAAGCATAAGAACAATATCAATAAAAACAACCAGGACATAAATACCGATAATGTATTTTATCACCAAAAAAGTCGTGGAGTGGTAAAAACTTAAGATTTCCTGGATCGCTATATAATAAATAGTTACGATGTTCATTTTTTTCTTGCCTCGTTAAATTTCGTTTTGGAATATTTAACTGGGGTGTTTTAATTTTATATCAATTTTAATTAACCAGCCCGTATGCGTACGCGGCATTGAGCAGATTTTCTTCGTCAAACCATTTGCCCATCAGCTGAAAACCGAATGGCATCCGCCGCGGCGGATTGCCGCCAATCTCTTCCGGATCGCAAGGAACGGAAATGGCCGGCACACCGGCAATATTGGCCGTTACTGTGAAAATATCCGCCAGATACATCTGCAAAGGATCCTCCGTTTTTTCGCCCAGCTTGAAAGCCGGCGTGGGAGCGGTTGGAGTCAGGATTAAATCGACTTGCTCAAATACTTTTTCAAAATCCTTTTTGATAAGGGTGCGCACTTTCTGCGCGCGCAGATAATAAGCTTCATAATAGCCGGAGGAAAGCGCGTAGGTTCCGAGCATTATTCTTCTTTTAACTTCGGCTCCCAGCCCGTATCGGCGGGAATCCAGATATGTTTCCAAAAGATTCCTATCTCCGTCAGCGATATTGATCGGCGTGTCCTTGTGATCATTGGCGCGCATGCCGTATTTTATGCCGTCATATCTGGCCAGATTAGAACTTAATTCGCATGGCATAATAATATAATAAACCGGCAGCGAATATTTGGCATGCGGCAGTTCTATTTCTTTTATTTCAGCGCCCAGCTCTTTGTATTTTTCAATTACTTTTTGAATTGAATTTTTGGCGCTCTCTTCCAAATCTTTTAAATATTCCTTTAAGATTCCAATTTTTAATCCTTTTATTTCGCCGGTTAAATAATTCGTATAATCTTTTCCCGAACTTTTGGCTGAAGTCGCGTCCAAATTGTCCTTGCCGGCAATAACACTCAAAATTATGGCCGTGTCTTCCGCTGTTTTGGCAATCGGTCCAATTTGATCCAAACTTGATCCCATGGCAATCGCGCCATAGCGGGAAACTCTGCCATAGGTCGGTTTGAGCCCTACTGCTCCGCAAAACGCCGCCGGCTGGCGGATCGATCCGCCTGTATCCGTTCCCAGCGCCCAGACCGCCATATCCCCCGCTACCGCCGCCGCCGACCCGCCTGATGACCCGCCAGGAACTCTTTTCAGGTCGCAGGGATTTTTGGTCGGCCCGTATCCGCTGTTTTCCGTTGATGATCCGCAGGCAAATTCATCCAAATTGGTTTTACCCAAAATCACTGCCCCAGCCTCTTTTAGCCTTTGAATGACCGTGGCGTCATATGGGGCAACATAATTATCCAATATTTTAGAAGCAGCTGTTGTTTTTATTCCTTTCACGCAAATATTGTCTTTGATCGCTCCCGGGATTCCTTCCAGAATTCCAATTTTCTCGCCAGCAGCAATTTTAGCATCCACTTTTTTGGCCTGTTCCAACGCTAAATCTTTTGTCAATGTCAGATACGCGAAAATATTCTTGTCTTTTTCGTTAATGCGCGCGAAATATTCTTCGGCCAATCCAACTGCAGTAATTTCTTTATTTACCAATTTTTTGTGAAGTTCCTTGATCATAAAATGCTTTTAACTTTATCAAAACCATTTTTGCTTTCCGGAAATAATTTAACTATCTCATCCTTATTGCTGAATTCCCGTTCTTTGTCTTCGCGCGCGACATTTTCCAGGCCGGTGATATGAGCGGTAGGCTCCACGCCTTCAATGTTAACTTCCTTCAACTGCCCGATCCAATCCAAAATAGAAGACATATCTTTTTGATATTTTTCAATTTCTTCTTCGCTTAGCCCGATCCTGGCCAGAGCGGCGATATGCTGAACTTCGTTTTTAGTTATCATAAATTTATAAGCTTTTTAAATTCTTCTTCGTTTATAATCTTCACTTCCAGCTCTTTCGCTTTTTCATATTTTGAACCCGGATTTTTTCCCGCTACCACATAATCCGTATTTTTGCTCACTGACGATGAAACATCCCCGCCTGCTTTCCTAATCATATCTTTTGCCTCATCTCTTGTAAAGTTTTGGAGTTCGCCGGTTAAGACAAAAGTTAGGCCGCGTAACCTGGAACTCGCAACACGTAACGCTTTAGGGATTATAACTTTCACTCCCAGATTTTTCATCTTTTCCAATAAGTTAATATTATTTTTATCCTTAAGCCACGTGACCAAACTTTCCGCCGATTTTTCACCAATGCCTTTAATGCTTGCCCACTGCTCAATAGTAATTAATGGAAATATCTTTATTATGTTATCCAGATTTTGAATTTTGAGTTTTGGAAATTGGGATTTATTTAGGATTTCGGATTTCGGATTTAGGATTTCCGTGTTGATCGCTTTGGCGATTAATACGGCTGTTTCCTCGCCGACATGGCGTATCCCCAATGCGTATAAAAATTTCGGAAATTCAATAGGCTTGCTTTTCTCTATCGCTTCAACCAGATTATCCGCCGATTTTTCGGCGAATCTTTCCAAGGGTTCCAGATCCCCGGCAGTTAATTCAAAAATATCCGCCGCATTGGAAATCAGTCCCTCGCTCATCAGATGCTCCACTATTTTTTCGCCCATCCCGTCAATATTAAATCCTTTTTTGGAAACAAAATGGATGATATTTTCTTTTTCAACGGCAAAGCATTTTTTATTAAGGCAGTAAGTTGCTACTCCTAAATTTTGGATTTTGGATTTTGGATTTTGAGATTTGTTTGGAAATTGGGATTTGGAAATTGGAAATTTCCCGGTTGGCCCATCGCAGATGGGACATCGGGCTGGCATATGGAATATTTTTTCTTTGCCCGCGCGCAGATTTTTGAGAACCTCCACCACTTCCGGAATGACATCCCCAGCTTTATGGATAACAATCGTGTCGCCAATTCTCACATCTAATCTTCGAATTTCATCTTCATTGTGCAGCGTCGCGCGGCTGACTGTTGAGCCGGCCACCAAAACCGGTTTCAAATGCGCCACCGGAGTAAGCGCTCCCGTGCGCCCCACCTGGACTTTAATGTCTTCCACAATGGTCGTGACTTTTTCCGGAATGAACTTGTAGGCCAACGCCCAGCGGGGTGATTTTCCGGTATAGCCCAGAATTTTTTGAAGTTTTGCGGAATTAATTTTTATCACCACTCCGTCAATCCCATATTCTTGCTTATTTCTTTTGTGTTCCCAAGACTTGAAAAATTCCTCAACTTCTTCCAAATTTTTGCAAAGTTTATAATTCGGATTAACCTTAAATCCGAGATTCTCCAGCAGTCTTAATTCTTCAATTTGAGTTTGGGGAATCGTAAGATTTTTAAATTTTGGATTTTGGATTTTGGATTTATTTGGGATTTGGGATTTTGAATTTTTGATTTCTATATGGTCTATATCATAAATATAACTGTCAAGTTTCCGGCTGGCGGTAATTTTCGGATCCAATTGGCGTATTGACCCCGCCGCCGCGTTGCGGGAATTGGCGAAAAGCGGCAGCCCCTTTTTCACTCTTTCTTTATTAATTCTTTCCAGCTCGTTTTTGCGCATCCAGGCTTCGCCGACAACAATAATATCAATGTTTTTATTCAGGCGCAGTGGAATGCTACGGATAGTTTTGATTTGTTCCGTCACACTTTCTCCGATCACGCCGTCGCCGCGCGTCGCCGCCTGAATAAGCAAACCCTTTTCGTAAGTCAAAACAACTTTAAGGCCGTCAATTTTTATTTCCGCGCAATAGTCCACATACTCTCCTCCCCTGCCTGAGGGGAGGTGCCCCGAAGGGGCGGAGGGGCGGAAGTACTTCGCCAGAATCCTCAAAATTTTTTCCTCCCACTTTTTCACTTCCTCAAAATCAAACGCGTCATCCAGCGACCACTGGCGTATGCGGTGCCGCACTTTTTCAAACTTTTCCAGGGGCTTTCCGCCAATCCGCTGGCTCGGCGAATCAGCCGTTTTCAGTTCCGGATATTGCTCCTCCAGCTGCCTTAATTCCCGCATCAGGGAATCATAAACCTCGTCCGAGATTTCGGGCTTGTCCAGAACGTGATATTCATAGCGAAAGCGGTCAATTTCCATTCGGAGATTTTTAGCTCTATTTATAGCTTCAACTTTATCCATATCCAGCGTTGAAAATTAGATTATCTTAATTGTTTTTTTCCAATAACATTTCCTGGCCAGCGCATACTGAATTGCCTGGCGTTTTTGATATTTCTGAAGCAATCTATGAGTTCAATTTTTTCTACGCTTTTTATCTGCCCGGTCGTAACAACATATCCCCTGGGAAGATTATGCTTTTGCGTGAAACGTTTGACCGCGGCAATATCCCTGGCGCCGGTAGTTTTTTTGAATTTGATTTCAATTGGCATAAGCAACGAAGGTTCGTCCAGCACGATGTCTATTTCTTCTCCGCTTTTTGTCCGATAATATTTGACTGTTTCCGGGTCAATTCCCCCTTTGATAAGTTCGGAAATATAAAATCCTTCAAAAAGGAAGCCGGCGTCCTGGCGTGAATCAAGCGCGGAAAAATTTCCTAAAAAATAATTGCGCACTCCGTTATCCAGGAAATAAACTTTGGGCATTTTGGAGATCTCCTTGTTTTTGTTGGTAAAATACGGGCGCAAAGTTAAAACAATAAAAGTTTCTTGCAAGATGGAAAGATAATTTTGGGCTGTTTCCGTGCTTATCTCCGCCGCCGCTCCATACTTGGCGAAATTCGCCGCTTGCCCGTTATTGATGGCTAAAATTTTCATCAATTGGCTGGCGTTTCTCAACTTTTCCATTCTTACATATTCGGCAAAATCTTTTTTGATATATAAATCAAAAATGGAACGCAATGCATCTTTTTTCCCTTCAATTGTTCCAGCTAAAACAACATCTGGATAACCGCCAAATATCAAAAATTCTTCCAGCAAAGGATAGGCATCGCGGATTGGAGCAAAATAATCGTCTGTTTCTACTTCCGCTAGGCGCGCTATTTTAGGAAGCAGATCCGTGCGGTTTTTAAAATGTAAAAATTCTTCAAAATTCAACGGAAAAACATGGGTAATTATTTTTCGACCGGCTAAGCTTTCTTGAATGGAATTTTTTATTTCCAATAAAGATGAGCCGGTCGCATATATTTTTATGTTTTCATGGTGATCAAAAATTGATTTAATGACTCGCGACAAATCAGCATAGCGCTGGAATTCATCTAAAAAAACATAGAAAAAAACGTTTTGTGTTTCCTGATACCCATTGGCCTTGAATGTGGCAAAAGCCCTTTCATAAGTTGAAACTTGCTCATAATCGGAAAAAATATCCATATCCAGAAAAAGGCCGCCTAATCGGCGATGAAGTTCTTTCAAAATAGTCGTTTTGCCAACTTGCCTTGGTCCGATTATAATAGAAGCCTTTCTGGAATTTTGTTGTGCCAATATTTTGTTGAAAACAAGCCTTTTTTTCATATATTTTACTAAAATATGGTTATGTATGATTTTAGTATATCATTTTATAGAAGCCTGTCAAGTTTGGTTTTTATAGCGTTAGCCTCTTATGGTTTCAGTCAAAACAAAACCCGGAGAAATTTCTCCGGATTTAAGTTTTGATCATAACTAAATCAAGGCGTGAAAACTACTCGTCGCAAATAATAAGTTTATCGGCAATAAACATACCACCAATATTTGTAACGAAGAGGGCATCAGGAGAAGTATCAGTTGAATCTCCCTCCGGACTATCATCAAAAAAACGATTTGGCACAATCACTTCTTGCCTTGAAGAGCTCCCGCCATAGCCAGTATAACCATCCCATTTGCCACCATTTTTCCCTATTGTTACCGCCGCACTTCCTGCACTTCCTTTCCCTGAAATCCATTCTTCATTTTGATCGGAATTCTGTATTATGTGTCCGTTATTTAAAGTACTAAAAAATTTGCCATAGCGTGTATCAATCCTTATAAGAGAATAGGAGCACCCATCCCCATCAGCGCAAATATTTTCATTATTTTTTGTTCCCAACAATGAACAGGCTTTTTTAGAATTTTTAGGTATATCGCAGACCAGGCAGCCGTTATCCACCGACTCGCTAGCCACCGCCACTTCAATGGCCCTTTGATATCCGCCAATAGTGCCGATGGATTTGACGCTGGCAATTTCAGAGAGGTTGGTCGTAGCATCGGTAATGCAATGTATTTTGGCATCATCCGATTTTTTCAGCTCAACCGCGTATCCGCTGTTTTCTATGCGGCCGTTGGCAGGATTGCAATTTAAAAGCTGGCCTACTGTTATATTCCCGTCTTTCAGGATATTCCGCATGACTATTTCTATGCCTGTTTCAGCGGTGGTGTAGGCCTGGTTGGAAGAGTTTTCCCCCAGGGAAGCCTTCCTTTCCTGGACGGCTACCAGGGCGATAGACAGGGTTGAGACCAGGATAATTCCCATGATCATCATAGTCACGACCAGCGCCGAGGCTTTAGATAGTTTGTTTTTTATGTTTTTTGCCATTTTTGTCTTCGAGGAACGAGAAGCTACAAAAATGAGCATCCCGCACCAATTTTATTATTAATTTTTTATTTTATACTTAGACCAAGCCGCAGGCGCTTTCGCAAATGTAAACTCTATATTAAACAAATCCATATTCGAAATTGGTGCTGGGATTGGATCATTTGTTAAATTCACTATACCTTGATTATACTACACTTATTACAAAAAGTTATCCACAGACCCTAGGTCGGATTGACTTCCTGGCTTAGGCTTCTCAAAGAAACAGTAGTCTGCATCAGGGCTTTATCGGCGCCTCCCGCATTTTGGATTTGCATCAAGATCGTTACCCGCCCGACTGACGATCCGGCAACTGAAGGAATGACATTAAATTTACCGCTGGAAACAGTGCCGGAAAGCATATTGAAAGTTCCGCCCAAACTAGAATTGCATAAGGTTTTATCAGCCATATAATCTGCTTGTAAAACGCTTTTAAAAGAATAGGTCAAATTATTGCCACTAAATAAATACTGCTCACACCTTTCCTGTGAATAATTATAGGCTAGAATCGTATTGACAGTGCCGGTTATAATATCGCCATTGCGCAAGGCCTTCGCCATGCCGTCTATCGCCACACGCGCGTTTTCCATATTCTGCTGGATCTCCTTGGTTTTCTTGCGCACGCTCACCGCGCTCACGAAAGCCGAAACCGCGACAGTCACCACCAGAGAAAAAATAAAAACAGCAATAATCATTTCTAAAAGCGAGAAACCCTTGCGACATGGAGCATGGAGTATGGAGTATGGAGCATTTTTATTTCTTTTTTGCTTAATTTTAATGGCGTGTTTCATGTTTTATGTTTTATGTTCTATGTTTTATGATTTATTTTCCATAAGTACTCAACGTCGACTGGGCATAAGCGCACTTACTGGAAGTATTGCACGCACTAACCGCAGGAAAGCTGTTCCCGTTCCAAATTACCATACTGCCAACGCTTTTATCCGCTCCACTGTCTGCAATTATTATTTTTCTCTGAAATTTAGTGTTTACTACTCCAGAATGGGCATAAAAACCTTCACTGTTTATTTTTAAAGCATGCGAGGTCGGACCATAATTAATAGTAGGATTAACATAATCTATTGTGCAATCGGTATTGTTTATAATATTTTCAAAAGAATGGTCCGTAGGATCAGAGTAGACCACCCAGTTATTATCCCGGATATTGCGCACCAGCTCCGTCCCCTCTTGTGCTAAAAGCGTCGCAATGACCTGGCTGCGGCTGTCAATGGAATTGCTAAGCGTGCTGGAAATCAAACTGATAATGGCTATCATTCCAATGGCTACTAAAAAAACCGAAATTAGGACTTCCACAAAAGAAAAACCTGCCATTTTTGTTTTTGAGCGAAGCGAAAAACCACAAAAATGAGCATCCCGCACCAATTCTTTTTTTAAGTTTATATTTTTCATAATTTTTAAGCCGTTAGGCGAATACGCACGCAAATCCTGACATTAAAATAAATTTTTCTTGGAATTGGTGTTGGGATTGATTCCTGCGATATGCGATTCTATTGTTCCGTTATTGATCCGCCGGAATCAATGGTAATGGTCTTTGTCTTTGTGCTTCCTGAAATATTAAAGGTAAAAGTTCTTGCGGTATAGGCAGCGCCGTTTTTGTCGTAAATGTTTCCCGCAGGGATGGTAAAGTAGATTTCAGTGCTTGCTATGTCCGCCAGAATAGGATCGGATAGTGTTACACCGTTATTTAAAGCAAGGCTTTGCAAGGGTTGAGAAGTTCCTGCTTTATAACGGGCATATTCATGGACTCCCCCAATGATTTTATTGTTCAATTGGTCGCAATTTGTAATAGTCGCATCACCAGTATTGAAATAGGGTGTATAAAAAATTTCGTAATGAGTGCTGTCTGTAAATCTGACTCCATACCCGCAAGGCGTTGTCCCACTGAGCAACACTTTCCCCTGAAGCGCGTAGCTTTGCGTTAGCTTTATAATTGAAGCCACTTCTCTCTGCGCCGCCTGCAGTTTTGTTGTGACCTTTCCGGAATTGAACGAAGCAAAACCCACCGCCGACATAATGCCGATGATGGCGATAACCAGCAGAAGTTCCACGAATGTAAACGCGTTATATTTTTTTATAATTTTCAAATTCCAATTTTCAATTTTCATTGAATTTTCAATTTATATAATTTTCAATTTTAAAACAGTCCTGTATACCAATGGATAATGCTTTTGGAAAAAAATATCGCGATAAATGTTCCGGCAACCAGAAACGGGCCGAAGGGAATCTGGCTGCTCATTTTTTTCTTTTTGAGCGCGATGAGTACTACGCCTATTATAGCACCGATTGAAAAAGCCAGCATTAGCGCCAACAGAATATTCGGCCAGCCGACAATGAGACCTAGAAGAATCGCGAGATACGCGTCCCCCATTCCCATCCATTTTTCTTTGGAAACCGCCACCATCAGAAAGAAAAATAGAAAAGCCAAAAAGGCCGCCAGCGTTCCGGAATAGGTGGCGAGATTTAACAGATTGCTGCCGAGATTCATCCGGCTCCAGTCAAAAATCAAATTGAAAGCGATGGTCCAGCCGATCGCCGGCCACAAAATAAGCCCCGGAATTTCCAGAAACAGCCAGTCGTAGACAAAAATCGCAATTAAAAAACTCACCGCGCCCAGATAAAAACTAGTGGCCGTCCAAGTCGCCACGTCCGCCACATCAAAAAACTTCCAGCCCACAGCCGCGAACATCAGGCCGGTAAAAATTTCCACCAGCGGGTATTGCCAGGAAATTTTTCCCTTGCAATCCCGGCATTGCGCCCGCAAAATCAGGAAGCTCAAAACCGGTATGTTGTCATACCAGCGGATTTTGTTTTTGCAGTGCGGGCAATACGACCTGCCGGTTACCAAATTCTCCGCCAGATTGACGCGATACACGACCACGTTCAGAAAACTGCCGACAATGAGACCCATTAGAAAGAAAATAATTAGCATAGTAAAAATTTATTTATTAGATTGTTTTTAGTATTTTTGAAAGAAGTATTAAGTATAAAGTAGTAAGTATTAAGCGGATAAGGAATCGTTTTCTGTCTCTCTGCTTTATACTTTATACTTTATATACTTTCTACTCATCTATTGGCATGATTGTTTTTCACAACTGCATTTAATGTTTGCCGCCCGGTCAACGGTAGTGATTTCAAAATTGCAATTTTCCGTATAGTCGCCAGAATCCGCGTAAGTATAACCGGATAGCAATTTAGGCCAGAAAGATCCGGCTATTTCCTGGCAAATCAGCATGGTTCCAGTTTCCGTTCCAGAAGGAAAATTTATATGTCCTGTTGGACTTAAGTCATTACAGGAAACAATGATCGGCAAAGCGCTTTTAGCGGATGTCAACACGCTGGAAATCCTGGCTTTTTTTCGCGATTCTCCAATTGACACCATAATGGCCGTCACTAAAATGGCAATGATCGCGACAATTACTAAAATTTCTATCAAAGTAAAGCCTCGCCTCTCCGGCGAGCAGGCCCTTTCATTTCGCATTAAATTATTCATTGAACCTTGAAAATTATACCGAAAACCCTCCACACCAACCTTTAAACTAACTCCAATAAAATATTTCTATTTTATCAAAGTTGGTATGGGGGCTTGCCAATCTCGCTTAAGCGGACAGATTAGCAAGCATAAAAGATTTCAGAATTAGGTGCAACCCGCGAATGTTGTCTGCGTATTGGTAATAGTTGCGCCTGTGCAAGTTCCCGTATTAGCAGTGCCCGGAGCTACAGTTACGCTAAATGATCCGTTCGTTTGACAGTTTGTACCTATAGTTGCTGATGCCATATTGGCAACCACTGGATAATTATCACCACCTGCGCACATTAGGCCACCTGCAACTCCCGGATCAGTTAATTGGACAGCGCTATCACAACAAAGTATCAATCCTGGCTGTATGCTAGAGGCAGTTGATTTGAATGAAGCATCACGCGCCTTTGTTCGCGCCGAGTTCAAACTTACCAACACGATTGACGCCAAAATACCGATGATGGCGATAACGATCAAAAGTTCGATCAGGGTAAAACCTTTCTTTTTCTTCTTTTTTGTTTTCTTTTTAGCCATTTAATTCACCTCACTTTCTAGTATAAATATTATTATCTATTAATTTATTAACGGACCAACCGTTAATTTTCAATTATCATTTTTTACTAAATTTTAAATCCAAACTACTTCAAAGCTCAAATTGTTCCAAATCAATGACTAAAATCCAAAGGATAAATTTTTAGATTTTAGATTTTGAACTTGATTTGGTATAATTTAGATTTTGGATTTTTAACCTACAACTGCCCAGCCAGATTGTATATCGGCATGATGACTGAAAAAGCCAGGATGGCTACGGCCACGCCAATAATGATCATCAGGATCGGCTCAATGAGAGACGAGAGATTTTTAGTGGCCTGGTCGGTTTCCTGTTCATAAAAATTAGCCACATGTTTGAGCACTAGGTCAATCTGCCCCGATTCTTCGCCGATTTTCACCATCTGGGAAACAATGGGCGGAATCAACGGAAACTTGCGGAACACATCGCTCATTTGCCCCCCGATTTTCACCTCGTCCGCCGCCTGTAAAAATATCGCCTGATATTGGGTGTTGTTAATAACCGAACTTACCACCGTAAGCGCCCGGATAATCGGAATGCCTCCGACCAGAAGCACCGCCAGGTTGTCAGCAAAGCGGGCGATATATACTTCCTGCAAAATTTTTCCGAAAATCGGCAGCTTGAGCTTCACCTGATCCCATTCTTTTTTGCCGTCTTCAGTTTTCAAATAATAGATAAATCCGCCGATGAATCCCAAGATGGCAATCGCCACCGCCCACCAGTAGGCCGCCATAAAATCGCTGATTGAAATTATAACCTGGGTATACCACGGAATCGCGGCATTAAGCTCTTTGATCATCATAGTCAGTTTTGGAATAATAAAGGAAACAACAATGAAAGCGATGACGAAAAACACCACCATTACGATGGCCGGATACATCAGCGCCGACTTTACTTTGGCCGTCAGGTTGTAATTTTTTTCAATATTGTCCGCCACATAGTCCACGGATTTGCGCAAATTTCCGGAAACCTCTCCGGCCTTGATGATGTTAATGGAAAGACTGGAAAAAACAGTGCGATGTTTTTTCATCGCGTCCGAAAGCGGCAGGCCGTCTTCAATGTCGCTGATGACTTCTTCCAGCACTTTTTGAAAATACTGATTGCTCGTCTGTTCCTTAATGGCAATAAGCGAAGTGACAATCGGCACCCGCGCTTCAATTAAAATTCCCAGCTGGCGGAAAAAAACCATCAGCTCTTTGGCAGTCACTCGGTCCATGTACTGGAGCAGCGTCCGGTAAAAAGGGTTCTGCTGGCGCTCCTCACTGAGACTAATGGGAAAAAGATTATTTTTTTGCATCACCTCAATCGCCGCATCGCTTGACACCGCGTCAATAACGCCTTCTTTAACATCGCCCTCCTTGTTTTTAGCTTTGAATATAAATTTTGCCATGTTTGTCTTGAGCTTGCCCCGCACCAATTTTTAGTTTAACTGGCACACGACATTTTATTATTTTTTATTAAGTTTGAATATAAATTGGTGCGGGGTGAACGAGAAGCTACAAACATGAGCATCCCGCACAAATTCGCTATTTAAATTATATTTTTAATTACAGCTTAGCCGCAGCATATGTGAACTGAATATTTTTATCCAGCGCCACTGCCTCTGGCGGGGTCCCGCTACGCGGGAGAATTTGGTGCGGGATAGTCACTTAAAATTTATTATTGCAAAATATTTTGAAAATTTTTCGGATCTTTGGCATAGCCCATCGCCACATCCACGCCCACCAGCCCCCGGCGCACGAGTTCCGCCAAAGACTTGTCAAGCGTGATCATCCCCTGGTCAGAGCTGGTTTCAATCACATTGTCAATTTGATAGGTTTTGCCTTCGCGGATAAGATTTTCAATCGCGTGATTTTTTATCATAATCTCAAGCGCCGGCACCCGCCCGCCGTCAACTTTGGAAATGAGCCTTTGCGACACTACGCCCAAGAGCGAGCTGGCCAGCTGCATTCTCACCTGATTTTGCTGGGTAGCCGGGAAAACATCAATGATGCGATCAACTGTCTGCGGAGAATCGTTGGTGTGAAGCGTCGCGAAAATCAGATGTCCGGTTTCCGCGGCTGTGATAGCCGTGCTGATTGTTTCCAAATCCCGCATTTCACCCACCAGAACCACATTGGCATCTTCCCGAAAGACGGCTTTGAGCGCCGTCGCGAATGATTTTGAATCCTGAAAAACTTCCCGCTGGTTGATGATGCATTTGTCCTGTTCATATATATATTCAATCGGATCTTCAATGGTGATAATATGCTTTTCCTGATTGTGGTTGATCTGATTGATAAGCGCCGCTAAAGTCGTGGATTTTCCATGTCCCACCGGGCCGACGATCAAGAAAGAGCCCTTGGGAATATTTCGTGAAATCATACAAAACTTCCGGCACGTTTAGCTGTTCTAGCGTCCGGATTTCTCTCGGAATCAAACGAAAAGCGACGCTCAAATTGCCCTGCTGAAAAAAAGCATTGACGCGAAATCTGGCTTTTTCTTCAAAACCATAGGAAAAATCCGCCTGACCGCCGTCCATAAGTTTTTTTTGGCTTTCTTCGCTCATAATAACCTCGCCCATTGCTTTTGTGTCGGTCGGCGTAAGTATGCTCATCCTGCTCCAGGGGAATCAGGCGCCCGTCCACGCGAATTGTCGGATAACGCCCGACTACCAAATGCAAATCAGAGGCATTCTGCTGGGCCACAATACGCAATAAATTTTTTATACGCTGCTCCGGGTGCATAGATGACATATGTAATGTTATTGTTGTTATTGTTGCTGGTTGTTAATTATCCGCCAGGCAACTTTTTATCTTTTCCAAAACTTCTGAAGGCGTGAAATGGGACTTGATGAAATAATCCTTGGCTCCCAAGCGCCACTCCCTTATCAACTTCTTCTTTCTGGCTCAAGTTCGTGAGCAAAATGACAGGGATATTCTTGGTGCTCCTCGGTTTCCTTTATTTTTTTCAAAACTTCCAATCCGTCCATATACGGCATAATTATGTCCAGAAGCATTAGATCCGGTTTTACGTCCTTCAGCTTTTTGATGGCTTCCGCCCCGTTTTCAGCTTCCACCACGGAAAAACCCTCCTGCGATAATTTGGTTTTGTATATGTCCATCACGAAAGAATCGTCTTCCACTATCATTATTGTTTGTTTTTTTTCCGCGTTGCCCATATTTTTTACCCCGTTAAATTCGACCTGTGGTCAACTCGCCTCTGGCGAGTATTTAACTGGGTAATTTAATAACTTTACAAACTTTATGAACTTTATAACTATTATATGTCTTCTTCCGCCAGCCCGATTTTCCCCTCCGTCAGCCTTTCCACTTCTTCCAAGGTCGTCATGCCCTTCAAAACCTTAAAATTCCATCCTGTTTTATAGTGAGAACTCCCATTTTGTCCCGTTCCTGTTTAATAAGATTTTCATTGCCGGCTTTTTCAACAATAATCGTTTTTATCGCATCATTCACCGGCACAACTTCATAAATCGCCAGCCTCCCTTTAAGTCCGGTGCCGTTGCAATTCGTCGCAGCCCTTGCCATGGTATAATTTCACCTCCGCCTTAAGATCAACTCCGTATTTTTTTAATTCTTCCTCTGAAACATCTTTAAGTTCCTCAATTAACTGCGCTTTCACTGAATCGGCAACTTTTTCTTCTTCCTTGCATTCTTCGCAAATTTTTCTGACCAATCTTTGCGCCGCCACCAGGCGCAGCGAGGAAGAAAGCAAAAACGGTTCAATGCCCATGTCAATCAGGCGCGGAATGGCCCCAATCGCCGTATTAGTGTGGAGCGTTGAAAACATCAGGTGTCCGGTCAGCGCGGCGTGCACAGCCAATTCGGCAGTTTCCGCGTCGCGAATTTCGCCCACCATAATAATGTTGGGATCCTGGCGCAGAATTGTCCGCAGTCCCGAGGCAAAAGTATATCCTATTTCCGGCTTTATCTGGCTCTGATTAAGTCCCTCCAATTCATATTCTATCGGATCTTCAAGCGTGATAATATTTCTTTCTTCATTATTTAAAATTTTAAGCAACGCGTAAAGAGTGGTTGATTTTCCGGATCCGGTCGGCCCGGTGAGCAGTATCATTCCGTATGTTTCCTTGATTGCCAGCATCATATTTTCATTCGCGGAACCCATGAGCCCCAGCGACGCGATATTGGAAACTCCCTCTTCTTTGTCCAAAATCCGCAAGACAATTTTTTCCCCGTCAATTACCGGCAAAGTGGAAACCCGAAAATCTATTTCTTTGCCTCCGCTAACCAACCGGAAGCGTCCGTCCTGCGGTTTTCTTTTTTCATCAATTTTTAAATTAGCTAATATTTTTATTCGGGAAATTACCACCGGCCCGATTCCTTTCGGCAGAATCAAGCTGACATGCAGCACTCCGTCAACGCGGTAGCGGACGCGGTAATCATGATCCATGGGCTCAATGTGGATATCGCTCGCGTGCCCTTCAATCGCGTGGCTGATTATCACCTGCACCAACTTGGTAACGGGCGCGTCCTTAAGAACTTCTTCCCTTTTTTTGCCGTCTTCACTATCTTTTTCCTTCATCTCCGAAAGTAATGTCCTCTTTAAAGGATCGCATTGCCTGTTCCACTGCTTCACTAGTGCTGGAATATAGATCAAGGATTTCGGAGAAAATCTCGTTCGTAACGGCGTATATTTTTATCTCGGCCTTTTCTTTCTCGCCGATAAACCGCAACACATTGAGAGCGTCAATATTCTGCGGATCAACCATCGCGACCTTAATCACATTATCCTCTTTTGCAAAAGCCGCCATTTTGTGCTTCTCCGCCACTTCCGTTGTTATTATATTGATGACATCCGGCGTTATGCTTTTGGGGGCTTTTTCCAACTTTTCAATCTCCTTTTTCGCCTTCCCGATTTCGCCGCTTCCGTTTTCTGTTTTTTTTTCTTTTTTTTGCAATTTATTCGAAATCATACTGCATACCACTTCGGCTAAAAATTTAAAACTTATTTAACAGGGTGAATCTAAGGAAGGAAGGGGTTGGCCTTGCCTGTTTCCCCGATGTTTACGGGAACAACTTCAGTGTTTAGTTTGCTTTTTATCTGTTCAATAACCGCCGTATCAAAACTGCCCCTGGAAAAAATACTGCTGCTGACATTGACGATCGCGCTGCCGCCGGCGAAATAGGCAAAGTTTGAAGTCAGTTCGGCCGCAAGTTTCGCGGTGTCCCCGTCTTTGGCTGATATTTTGAGCGCGATAACATCATTGCCCCGTTTCAGCGCGGAAAGCTTGCCAAGAAAGGCCTTGATTTTTTCATAAGGACCGGTGACCGCCAAATTCGCGCTTAAGATATTTGCCGCAAGAACAGTCGCCGCGTTTTCCTGCTGACTGTTGTTAATTGCGGTTTTGGCCGCGCTTTTTGCGGAGTCGTCCGCCACTAAAACACTGTTTATCACAAGCCCCTCTCCCAGCGCCAGCGCATTCAAATTCTCAATAACGGCTTCTTCCTGGGCCGCCTGCGGAATATATTCCATCAGCAAATCCTGATGCTCGGTATTGCCAGCCAGTTCTTGCCTAAGTTTGGACGCCTGCGCGTTTTTTTCCTGGATTTCAGCCAGCTTTTGCCGCATGGCTGCCAGTTCTTCTTTTTGCGCCTGAAGCTCCCGATAAGCCGGGGCGACCACCCAAATCGCCATGACGATTATCAGAAGAACCAGCAGTGGAGCGATTAATAACTTTAGTTTCATACCTAGTAGTAGAACTTCGACAATTTATTTGCTTATTGAATCATCGAGATTCTATTAAATTAATTTATTTATAATTTTATTGCCCGTCTCTCCTGATTTTCCGATGGAAAATCAGTCGAAGTTTCACTACCAGGCATATATTTTTTAAAAAATTTAATTAACGTTTAAAATAATTTCCGACGTAACCTTATTTTTGTCGTTCAGGCTTGATTTCCCGACTGATACGCCCGAAAAATAAGAGTTATTTCTAAAGCTGGCAACTTGTCTGGCCAAAATATCAAAATCATTTGCCACGATGCCGAGTGTCAGCTTGCTTCCATCCAGATCGTATCCGGTAAGATATGCCCCGGGCAAAAGATCTTTTTCCAGCCCCGATAAACTGCTGAGAACCTTGTTTTCCCCCGCTAATAAATTTTTGGCCAGCGTGATTCTATTTTGAAAATCGACTACTTCTTTATTGCTATTGACCAGTTTTTGATATTCCGCCTGATAATTTCCATTAAATGTTTCAATTTCACTCCTGACTTTACCGGTCTCAAACGACAGCCAGCCGTATCCGCCGGCCAGAACAGCCAAAATCACGATGATGCTGATTATGCCCTTCTTATAAGGCAACCCCTGTTTTTGCGGCAACCCGGATGTTGCCAGATTTATGTTTGTCATATCATTTGCTGAATTTTAAATTTCAAATTTTAAATTTTAAAATAATTTTTGAATTTTAAAATTTTGATTTATTTTGAAATTTGAAATTCGTTATTTGAAATTTATTAAAAATTATTTGCGTAAGTATTCTTCCGCGCCTTTGAGCGCCAGCCCGATGCTCACTGAAAGCTGTGATTTTATTTCGTTCAACTTTGGTTCAAGAATGGCGTCGTATTCAACCCGGCGCAAAGGATTGCCGATTATTGTCCGTGTGCCGAGCGCGTCGGAAAAATATTTGCCAATTCCCGCCAGTTCGGCAGTGCCTCCGGAAAGAATCACCCCGTCAATTTTTGATCCTCCGTCGTTTTTATAAAAAACTCCCAGCACTCTTTTTATTTCGCTGATAATAAGATCCAGCGATGGAAAATTAATGTTGGATTCCCGGGCAAGAAAATCCTTGCTTGACATTTTCACTTTTTCCGCCCGATCCTCGGAAATGTTCATGCCGCGGGCAACCGCCTTAGTAATATCCCTTCCTCCGGCATCTATATTTCTGTTTACTTTTATAACTCCTTTTTCAACCAGAATAATATTGCAGACCCTTGAGCCAATATCCACTATTACAAAATTGCCCTGATCATTGCCAACCAGGGAGCGCAAGAGGGCGAAGCTTTCCACTTCAATAGACTTAAGATCAAGGCCGGAAGTTTTCATCAGTTGTTCGTATTTCGCCACTTTATTTTTTGGCGCCGCCACTAAAAGCACCTGAATTTTATCCGCCGGCTCTGCTGCGCCGCTTTTTACTTTCGCTTCCTCTCCATTTTTTTTCAAAAGGCGATTGCCTGTTTTTTTATTGACTATGTCCCAGCTCAAAACGACATCCTCTAAGGAAGTCGGTATATATTTATGAGCTTCAAAGCGGATAGCTTGATCAAGATCCTCCTTGGTCATTTCCGGAAATTCAATGATAGTGATAAGTCCGCCAAAAGCCGGGATTGAGGCATACGCCTTCCGGCTTTTAAAATTCCCCTCCTTAATGACTTTTTTTAAATATAACGGCAAAGTTGAGTCAAAAGAGCTGAATTTTATATCGCCAAGATTTCCCACTTTCATCCACGCGTAATTAGAAAGCGTCGGTTTGCCGCTGCTCATCTTGATTTCCACAATCTTTATCGTCGACGTTCCAATATCAATACCGAGAAATTTGTTTTTTCCAAATCCAAACATAATGTTTTTGTTTTTGCCATAATTGCCTGCGAGTGCTTCGCGAGCAGGTGCAATTATGAGCACCCTGCGAAAATTCGCTGTTGCAATTAAATTTTATATATAGCTTAGCCGTTAGGCGAATTCTCAAACAGATCTATCCACTACGCTAAAGCTTTATTGGAATTTTTCGCCGGGGTCGCCATAGTTATATATGAATTAGTGCCGGGGTTTCACCTTTTGCAAACTTATTATACCATACTATTCAAAAAGCAACTACTACAGGAAGTTATCCACACCCCGTTAGAGTTGGGACAAAAATATTTTTTGGCAATAAGCAATCTTTATATCTGAATAAAAATTAGGTTATAACAGACTGGCTTGTCCCAACTCTAACGGGGCACAGCCCAAACAACTGCCGTTTGACACAACCCTTTTTTAAAAATAAACTAGAGCTACTGGAAATTTGACGTTAAATTTATCAATAAAAAAATGCTTTACGATAAAAAAGATTCATCTTGCAAACAAGCCGGGCAAAAACTGACCAACCACGCCAGGAGCGCCCTTCTGCGGGCCGAAAGCCTTGCCCGCGAGCTTGGAGACAAGGAAATTACCGCCATCCATCTGCTATATTCCATTTGTCTGGAAAGGGGCAGCTTGGGAGGGAATATCCTAAGCAATCTGGATCTGAAAAAGGCCGCTTTCCGAAAAATATTAAACGTCCGCTCCGTGCAGCCGAAATTTTTAAACGCTTCTTCTCTCCCGCCTTCCATTGAGCTTAAAAAGGCTTTTACCCGCGCCTACGGCCTGGCTAAAGAATTTAATTATCCATATGTTGGCACGGAACATTTGGTTTACGCCTTGCTTGCTTCCGCCAGTGAAACAATCAAGAAAATCATTACGGAAAGTGAAATTAAAAAAGCCAGTCAAACAATCAGATCGCTTTTTGAGCCGGGCAACCTTTCCTCTCTTGCGAAAATATTCAATTTGCCGGAACTGAACTTGGCAAAAAATAAGCCGGCTTCGTCGTCCGCCACGCCTTTTATTGATAAGTTTTGCGTGAATATCAATAAGGAAACCCGGGTTAAAAAAGAAATTGTTATCGGACGGGAAAAAGAGATCGGGAGAATCATAAATATTTTAGGGAGGAAAAATAAAAACAATCCCTTGCTTATCGGCGATCCGGGGGTCGGAAAAACCGTTTTGGTTTCCGGGTTAGCCCAGCTCATAAACTCCGGCCAGGTTCCGGCCTCTCTTTATCAGAAAAGATTGATGAACCTGGACGTCGCCCAGCTCATTGCCGGCACCAGTTTCCGGGGAGAATTTGAAGCGCGCCTCAAAGAAATTATCACCGAAGCGTCAACGCATCCGGATATCATTCTTTTTATCGATGAAATCCATAATATCATCGGCGCCGGCAACGTTTCCGGCAGTTTGGATTTGGCGAATATTTTAAAACCGGCGCTGGCCCGGGGCGATATGCGCCTAATCGGCGCCACTACTGTCGCGGAATACAAAAAATATATTGAAAAAGACGCGGCGCTTGAGCGGCGCTTCCAACCCGTCCAGATCCAGGAACCAAGCGAGGAAGAAGCTAAAAAAATTCTTTTCGGCATTAAGAGCTATTATGAAAATTTCCATAATGTTTTAATGGACGATGAAGCAATCAACTTAGCCGTTGAGTTGAGCATCCGCTATATTCAAAACCGGTATCTGCCCGATAAGGCCATTGATGTTATAGACGAAGCCTCTTCCCAGATACGCTCCAAAAATAATCCGCCGTGGCGGACCGATTTTTTGAAGCAAATCCGCGAGCTTGAGGATCAAAAACTGTCGCTGCTGGAACAAAAAGAAAAATTGGTGAGCGTTGAGAATTTTGAAGAAGCTATCGCGCTGCGAACGCAAGAAAAGAAAATTGTCGAAAAAATCAGAGTCTTGCAAAAAAGCCAGCAAGCTTCTGAAGGGGAAAACCGCATCAGCATAACAGCTGCCGACATTATTGAAACCGTTTCCAGAATTTCCGGGATTCCGGCGGAAAAACTGTCGGAGGAGCGCGGTTCGCGCATAAAAAACATCAAAAAAATACTTTCGGCGCAAATTATCGGCCAAAAAGAGGCTCTTGAAAATCTCGCTGGCGTTCTTTTGCGCGCGCAAACCGGAATTGGCAATCCTGACCGCCCGCTGGGTTCCTTCCTTTTCTTGGGGCCGACCGGCGTTGGAAAAACCCTGGCCGCCAAAATTCTGGCTCAGGAATTTTTCGGTTCAAAAAAATCTTTTGTCCGCATTGATATGAGCGAGCTGATGGAACGGCACAGCGTCGCCTCCCTTATCGGCTCTCCGGCCGGTTATGTCGGTTTTGGCGAAGGCGGAAATCTTACGGAAAAAATCCGGCGCAATCCTTATTCGGTCGTGCTTTTTGACGAGATAGAAAAAGCCCATCCGGATATTTTCAATATTCTGCTGCAAATTCTGGAAGACGGCATTCTCACTGACGCCGAAGGCACGGCTGTCAGCTTTAAAAACACTATTATCATTCTGACTTCCAATATCGGCACCGGCGAATTTACCAATGCCGCCAAGGTTGGATTTGAAAGCAGGCGGTCCGCCGGCAGCCAAATTGCCGGATTTAACGCTATCAAAGACCAGGTGCTCCGGGAGCTCGCAAAAAAGATACGTCCGGAACTTTTAAACCGCCTGGATTATACTCTCGTTTTCAACGCGCTGGGAATGCCGGAAATCAAAAAAATAGCGGGGCTGGAAATGCAAAAATTAGCCGCCAGACTTTTAAAAAAAGGCCTTCAGCTGTCTTTTGGAAAAGAAGTAGCTTTTTTAATCGCCAAAAAGAGTTTGGCCGTGAACCAGGGAGCGCGCCTTGTGCGCAAAAATATCCAGGAACTGGTGGAAAATCCAATCGCGGAACTTATTATTCGCAACAAGATGATTGATAATAAAATTACGATTAGTATTAAAAAGGAAGAGGTAAAAATTGCTTAGTTTAGAAATTAAAAATTTGGACATTTTTAAAAAGATTAAAGATTTCGTGCTGGATATTTTATTCCCCATATCTTGCATGGCCTGCGGTAGTCCCAATATTTGGCTCTGCGATGCTTGTTTTCAAAAAATACAATTGCTTTCCTTCCAGCTTTGTCCGAAATGTGAACAACTGATCACTCAAAGCGGCCGGCTTTGTTCTTTTTGCAAGGCTCGGCGTCCGCCGCTTGACGCGCTGATTGTGGCTTCAAGATATAAAGAAGGAAGCGTTTCCAGGCTGGTTCATCTATATAAATATAACTTTGTTGCAGACTTGCAGGCGCCTCTGGGAAAATTACTGGCAAAGGCGCTTCTTGCTTCCGACCTCCCTATTCCGGATTTCATTGCCCCCGTGCCGCTCCATAAAAGGCGCCTGCGTTGGCGCGGTTTTAATCAATCGGAACTTTTGGCCAATTATGTAAGTTTCAATTTAACTCCGGGATACGCCATCCCTGTTTTTGGAAATATTTTAAAAAGGACCAGATATACTCCTCCGCAAATGAAAATTAAAGACTATTTTCAAAGAAGAAAAAATATGCGGGATGTTTTCAAAATAAATTCTGCTTCCTTATTATTCTCCCCTCATCAAAGGGAAATGTCCCACTGGGACAGAGGGGAGATATCCCGCAGGGACACAGAGGTCTGAAAAACAAAAATATTTTGTTAATTGACGATGTCGCCACTACCGGCGCCACTCTTTTTGAATGCGCCCGGGTTTTGAAACAAAATGGCGCGAAGTTTGTTTTCGCCGCCGTGATCGCCAGACAGGAATTTGATAAATAATTGACAACAAAAGGAAACCTTTGCTATAATCAGGAGAAGTTTTTTAAAATTATTTTAACAAAGGAGGATTACTGAATTGAAAGCAAGAGAAATTCCGAAGATTCCATTGGAACAATTAACGGAAGAAGTGGCTCAAAAAATAAAAGAGATTACTCGCTTCCGCATTGCATTGGCTTTTGTGCTGGATGGGCATAATATTCCTGTAAAAATGTGGCCATGGTATGCACTTAAAATTGGAACGGCTTTAAACAAAAGAAAGCAGTTTAAAAAACAAAAGTAATTGGAAAACAGCAAAGGAACACCTTAAAAATTTCAGGTGTTCCTTTTTTATTTTTTTGCGGAAAGGGTGGGATTTGAACCCACGGAGCCCTTGCGAACTCAACACCTTAGCACGGTGCCGCTTTAGACCACTCAGCCACCTTTCCAAAATTATTCAATTATATTCCCGCTTAAATACGGAAAATGTTTATTGCCACCTTTCCCAATATACTTAGCAAAGTTTATCAATTATCTTCCGAAATATCAAGTTCTTGACCTTTCTCTTCTCTTGTGCTATTATTGTGGAAGGTGAAATATTTTGCATTAGTTGTTAGATTAGTTTTAGCCAGATAAGCTATCGAAGTAAGTCACCAGTTTTTCCCCAATGTAACATCGGGGAGCTAGAAAGGAAGGTGACAAACTTCAAATGGCTTATCAAGACAACGACCGGCCGCAGCGCCAAATGTACGACATTACGGCTCTGAACATTACTTGTTCTGAATGCGGCGCCGCTATTACCCAGCTTCCGTTTGAACCGACTCAAAAAGATGACGGAACTTATGGAAAACTTTTTTGCTACGAATGTAATAAAAAAAGAATGCAGGACAGAGGCCCTCGCCGATCATTCGGTGGAGGAGGTTTCGGAGGCGGCAGACAAAACAGATTCTAAAGAAACTTCAAGGAAAGAAAAATACCGGTTGAACCGGTATTTTCTTTTTTAAAAATCAATCCGCACATTGCGAAGTGCGTTTCTGAAAAATATTCAGATAAAAAAACATTCAGCCTATAAAATTTCCCCGAAATTCAAGCGAGTGAGCGTTAAAAAAGTTCCTTGATTCCGCCCCTGGCGGAAGCAGCCGTGAACTTTTAGCTCGCGAGCGCAGAATTTGTTTGGAAATTTTGTCCGGCTGAGAGTTCTTTTTGTTACTTTTTCTTGCGGAAAGAAAAAGTAAAAGGAAGGCTTTGCTGCCAAAAGAAAGTGGAAATCATCTAGATTCCAAGCAATCTCTCAAACGTATCCACCAAGCTCGGGTCCTGCTTTATTTCTGGAATATATTCCAAAAGAACGCGCCGGATCTCCACCGGATCCTCATCGTGAATCGGAATGTGAACATAGGGCAAAAGCACGCTCTTAGTGTGGAGGCTCACCACTTTAATGTCGCGCGGTTCATAAAAAATCCAGAAAGATTTGATAGCGTCAAAATCATACATTTCCCGCCCGGCGATAATGCCATCACGCGTCACGGCGAAACCAATCACTTGCGGATTGCGATTGATAAAAATATAGCCGACAACTCCAATTAAGACAAAAGTAATCGCCATTACCGGGCTGTCTGTATAAACCGCATATGCGATAATCGCCAAAAGAATAAGCGCGACATATAAATACCACTTGCGCCCCCTGTCATATTTTTCGTATTCCGGAGCCCGCCAGCGCAAAAGCGCGCCGGAGAGAATTTCTTCAATAGCTTCTTTCTGAAAAGTTTTTTCTTCTTCCGCTTCATTTACGTTGCCCTCCGCTTTCGCTTTTGAAAAAAAATTTTCCATTTTCTCTTTTTGCTCCAGCTTTTTTTTATTCCCTTGTTCTGGTCCGCCTACGTACATACCCGGTAGTAGAATTTCGATAACTTATCTACACAAATTATCGGATTCTTTTGTTAATTAGAAATTAAATTTTATAAAAATGACCAGTGGTTTTTGGAGTCCTTCGGACTCAATCGAAATTTCACTACCGGGCATAATTTTTATTGTATTTTTTTACTGGTGCGCTTAGCAGGAATCGGACCCCGCACATTTTGGTGTCCCCAGGAGGATTTGAACCTCCGATCTTAAGCTCCGCAAGCTTACGCTCTATCCAGCTGAGCTATGGGGACAACAAAATGTAAGGGGCAGACCTGCTTAGTATATAATTGAGCAACTTTATCCCGTATTAAAGCATAGCTTTTAGTGCGGGACAGACGCTCTATCCACTGAGCTACAAGGACAATTTATGCTGGCGGAGGGTAGAGGACTCGAACCTCTAAGCCCCTTACGGAACCGCAGTTTTCAAGACTGCTGCCTTACCATTCGGCGCAACCCTCCGTGTCATTTTATATTCACCAATTTTAGCAATGTTTAGTTTTTTTATCAATTTTGGATTACTACTCCCTATTTCTCTAAAATATCTGCTAATATCCGCGCTATTGCTAATATAAATATTTTTTTGTGATTTTTTGGTTGGACGATAATTAAAAAATCTTAACTGATTTTCAACAAATGTCAACAGATTTTTATTTTTATTCGTAAAGGTTAGCTGCTTATAAAAATATTTTCCACTTTTTCCTTCAAAATATTTTATCCCCATGCATCCTTCAGTATCAAATAATCCCCTGATAACTGCCTTGACAAATCTGCTATCACTTTTTATCCATTTTGGAATCTTTCGTTTTTTTGGACTAAATCCAATTTTATACAAATAATCCGACACATCTTTTGAAGATAACTGTATTTCCTCTAGTCCCCTTTTCTCTCTTATAAATTGACTTACTGACGCTCCAGGAAATAATTTTTTACAAAGATCATTTATATAATCAGCATATCCGGCATCCGCTTTGCGATTAAGATAAACTTTAACAAAATATTTCGTTACACTGCCGTCTCCGAGTAAAATCCCGAATAATTCAGCAAGTTTTACGGAATATCTTCTTGGCAATCTTACTGAGTTTTTATTGTTTAAATTAAACCTATTGGAGCATGCAAGACAACAAAAAATCTGCTTTTGATAACGAGACTTGAAAGTTTTATTGCAAAATTTGCATTTCTTTTCCATACATAGCAATTGTATCACATTAATAGTTTCCGTTCAACCACTCGCGATGCTTCTTTTTCGCCGCTTGACTTTTTTCCGCCTTTCTGCTTAACTTAGGTTATTAAGGGGAAATTAGTACTTTATTAATTTGTTCGGAGGGAAAATCTAAAGGAAAGGAGGCAAAAAACAGGTTTTGGTTGGCGGGGGAATTGTTATAAACCCACTATATTTTGTTTGGAGGATTCATGCAAAATATAAGCGAATAGACTATAAAACTCTTACCGGAAGAGAATACGAGTGAAACTTTTAATGGCAAATCAAGCGATTCCGGTAAAAAAGCAATCAATAATATGCCATCCCGACAGCAATATTACCCAGGATACATTAGTAAAGGTGCGCATGGGCCGAAATATAACCCAGAAAGGGTTTCTGCTTTCTTGACGGCCAGAATCCGTAGCGATGGAGCTTAACAAACTAATGGGCATCTAAGCAGTTTCTCCTTCTTGGGGGTGTGGTCGCCTTAATGCTCTATAGCGCACACCTCATAGGTTTAAGAATGCTTGCTTTTTCCTTTCCATTTTTGCTCTGGAGTGAGCGACACACGAATACTCCCGCCTATTCCAAGCCCAAATTTTATATTTTAAATAATCATTTGGCGCTTTCTTATTCGCCAATTTTTCCTGCGACTGCTCCGTAACCATTAAATAATATTTGGAATTAGTGCTGGGGTAGCCAAAACACTTTATACAAATTATACTAAGTTTATGATTACCCCTGAAACTTTATTATCCACCCTCCCCCGCGTTACTCCTAAATACTTGAAGGCCCTCAAAAAGCTCGGAATTTTTACCGTCCGCGATCTGCTTTGGCATTTTCCTTTCCGCTACGACGATTACTCCCCGGCTTCCCCCATTTGCGAAATTTCGCCCGGCCAAACAGTGACCATTTCCGGAAAAATAACCAAAAGTAAAACCATCCGCACCTGGAAAAGAAAAATGACGGTTACTGAAGTTGAAATCCAGGATGATTCCGGAAAAGTAAAAGCGGTCTGGTTTAACCAGCCGTATCTCGCCGAACAACTGGCAGAGGGAAAAAATATCCGGGTCAGCGGAAAGATTCACCCCGTTAAATCCCCGCTTAAGCGGGGTCTGCCCCTGGCAGAATTTAACGGGGTACCCGGGAATTCCGGCGATCTATATTTTAGTAACCCCGCTTGGGAATTGGCTGCGCGCGTTCCGACCAATACAGGGCGTCTCGTGCCGGTTTATCCGGAAACGGAAGGCTTGAGTTCGCGCTGGCTTCGCTGGCAGATTCAGAATTTTTTAAAACAACTTGGACATCCGATGTCTTTCGGCAGTTTCGGTCGCGAGACATCGGATGTCTTAACGGATCCCCTTCCTCCCCCTATCCTTAAAAAATTAAACCTGCCAGAAATCAACAAGGCTCTAAGATACATCCACTTTCCTGATACTCTGGATCACGCGCTTGTCGCCCAAAAAAGATTCGCCTTTGAAGAAATGCTTGTTTTGCAACTCAAGTCCTTACAGGTAAAAAACGCCTGGCGAAAAGAAAACGCGGCGCGGATTAAATTCGACGAAAAATTAATCAAAGGCTTTGTACTCCAAGCTTCCTTTTAAATTGACCAACGCCCAGCGCAAAGCTTCTTTTGAAATTTTGAAAGATTTGGAAAAAAACCGCCCGATGAACAGATTATTAAACGGCGACGTCGGTTCCGGAAAAACCGCCGTGGCAGCCATCGCGGCTCTACAAGCTATTTCAACTGGCTATCAGGTGGCCATTATGGCTCCGACTGAAGTTCTGGCTTACCAGCACTTTGAAAGTTTTTGTAAATTATTCAAAGATTATAATTTTAACATAGCCTTGTTAACTAATTCATACCGGAAGATAAAAAATTTCAAATTTCAAATTTCAAATTTTCCCGCCAAGGCGGGACCCCGCCAAGGCGGTGGCAAATCAAACTTAAATGACAAAATTAAAAAAAATTATTTGCTGTCAGAATTAAAAAACGGCAACATTGGCCTGATAATTGGCACCCACGCGCTTATCCAGGAAAATAATCCACTTTAAAAATTTAGCGCTAATTGTTGTTGATGAGCAGCATAGATTCGGAGTTTCCCAGAGGGCTTATCTCCAACAAAATATTAAACAAATAAATGATGGGCTTCCGGAAAAAGTTCCCCACTTTTTAACTATGACCGCCACGCCTATTCCCCGTACCTTGGCTCTCGCTTTTTTTGGCAATCTGGATATATCTCTCCTGGACGAAATGCCCGAAGACCGCAAGAAAATTATCACTCAAATTATTGGGCCGCATGAGAGAAATAAAACTTATGAATTTATCCGGCAGGAAACAAAAAACGGCCGGCAGTGTTTTGTGATTTTGCCATTAGTAGAAGAATCAAAGGCGCTTATTGATATTAAAGCAGCGGTGGCCGAGCACAAAAGACTTTCTGAAGTAATATTCAAAGATTTACAAGCAGGCTTAATCCACGGCCGGCTGAAATCCGCCGAAAAAGAAAAAGTGATGCGGGAATTTTCCGCCAAAAAATTGGATATTCTGGTCGCGACTGCCGTGGTGGAAGTTGGCATTGATATTCCCAATGCCACGGTGATGATTATTGAAGATGCCGATCGGTTCGGCCTTTCCCAGCTTCATCAATTCCGGGGCCGGATCGGCCGGAGTGAGCGCCAATCATATTGTTTTCTCTTTGCCGGCAGTGATTCGGCTAACGCCAAAAAACGCTTAAAAGCCTTGGTTGAATACAGCGACGGATTCAAAATCGCCGAGGAAGATTTGAAACAGCGCGGTCCGGGCGAATTTTTGGGCACGCGCCAATCCGGTATTCCGGACATCGCTATGGAAAATATCGCCAATATAAAACTGGTGCAAATCGCCCGTGAAGAAGCAGGGGATATTTTGAAAGCCGATCCGGAACTGAAAAAACATCCCCTGCTGCGGGATGCCCTCAAAAAATTCCAGGAAAAAATTCATTTGGAATAAAAACGAAAGTTAATATTCTGAAATCGCTTTTTTATAAACCTCAAACAATTTTTCGGCGCAGATTTTGTCCGTGTATTTTTCGCGCGCGATTCTGGCCGATTCTTCGCCGAATTTTCTCCGCAAGTCTGCGTCATTGATTAATTCTTCCACAGCCTCGGCAAATTTTTCTTCAACTAAAAATCCGTTTACTTTATCTTTAACCAAATCGCATATTCCGGTGGCATTGACTGCTACAACCGGCAATCCCATATACATGGCTTCCGTGATAATCATGCCTTGCGTTTCCGATTTGGAAGCGTAAACGAAAATATCGCCGGCGGCGTAATAATTTTTAATTTCTTTTTTATCCACAACACCCGCAAAAAAAATCCTGTCTTCCAAATTATTTTCTTTGGCCATTGTTTTTAATTGCGGGATTAAATAACCATCGCCCGCCACCAAAAATTTTACCCTGTTAAATTTCGCCTCCGGCGAACCTCCGCCACCGGCGGAGGATTTAACAGGGTTGACATCTTCATTATTTTTCAAAACTTTAATAACAGCCCTGAATAGAAATTCTACATTTTTTTCCGATGTTAATCGGGAAATTAAGAGTAATAAAATTTCTCCGTCTTTCACGCCAAATTTATCCCTGACAATCCGCCTGTCGGCATTTTGGTATATTTCCTCTTCTACGCCTGAGGAGACCGCTTCAATATTTTTATTGGTTACCCCCCATTTTTTTATTATCGCTTTTACCGATTCAGTCGGCGTGATAATGCAATCGGACTTATTGGCATAATTTTTGCCGTTTCTGATTGCCCACCAGGCTGCCAACTTTTTCGGAATGATAACCGCAAAATGCGCGTATTTATCGTATAAAGTGTGCCAGGTGAAAACCAGCGGGATTTTCTTTTTCCGCGCCCATTTCATCGCCGCCGTTCCCAAAAGATTGGGATGCTGGGAATGGATGATGTCCAGATCCAAACTTTCAATAATTTTATCCATTTTCCGCGAATAGGGAACCGCCAATGGAAATTTGAATTTTATATTTGTGCTTATGGAAGGATAGCGGAAAACATGCGGGTTTTCATCCGCGTAGCCTTTCCGGGTTGGCGCGAAAATAAAAACCTTGTGCCCGAGTTTTTCAAATTGCCGGCGAAAACTTTCAATTGACTGCGTCACGCCGTAGGGATTTGGAAGATAGTTATTGGTAAAAATAGCTATGCGCATATGCGAGTTTTAAAGTTTATAAAGTTTCTAAAGCCATAGAAAACTTCTTTATGAACTTTATACTTTACAAACTTTATGAACTTTTAATTTTCGTCAAGAAAATCGAGTATATCCTCAAACACATTCTCATTCTTAATGTCGGAAACAAAGGTGTGATAGGCTTTTTTGATATAGCGGATTTTTTTTATTTTGGAACTTATTTCCGCGTAAATTTTTTCCGCGCTTTTTTTGGAAACCACATGGTCATGCGTGGATTGGAGAATGAGGCATGGCTGATGGATATTTTTCAGATACTTCCGGGAAATGCGCACCAGATCAAATGTTTCCAGCGCTGACGCGACCGGATAAGTCTGATAGGATATGATCCGCGTAATAGTCGTAGAGAGGCCAAAGGTCGGCGGATAAATTTTTTTGTTGTATTTTTTGAAAAATAAATGAGCTTTGGCGAAATAATACATTAATTTTTCCAATTTTATTTTATACGGCGTCGCCATTAAAATCAGCCCGGCGATGTCAGAATTGTTCTTGGCGAGCATGACCGCCAGATTTGAACCGATGGAAGTTCCGCCGATATAAACTTTCTGGTACTTTTTTTTCATTTCATGGTATTCCGTTTGCAAATCAGAAAGCCAATCTGTCCATTTCACTCCTTCCAGATTTTTGGGCACCGTGCCATGCCCGCGAAGCATCGGCGCGCGCACCGAATAGCCGTTCTCATTCAAAAACACGCCCAACCTCCTCACTTCATAGGGGACTGACGTCCAGCCATGGATAAGCAAAACCGCCTTTTCATTTCCGCCGGAAAAAACAAAAGGCTGGCTCACCAGGCGCCTGTCTTTTTTATATAAAAGCTCGGGATCGGCAAATAAAATACTCTTGGCCTTTTTATAGATTTTTTTGATCGGATCGGTCATAAGTAATATGATAGCACTCTGGGCGGTTTAGGCAATTTTGGGCAAGAAAAGAGGCTCTCCTTGCAAGATTGCCCCTAAAATTGCCGGTTATCATCTGCTAAATGCCCATATTTTTAAAGTTCCGCGAAATATTCCTTCTCCAAAACCTCCGGATGTTTTTCCGCAATTAAACTGTAAACTTTAAGAAATAAACCGCTGGCCCAGGCAAAAGGCACGGCGCTTTTCCAGAGAAGCCGGCTGTAAGGCTTTCCACCACAAAAGTAGGTTTCATAGACTGCGCCGTGCTCAATAATAATTTCGCAGATATTTTCAAAATCCCTGTTGGCTTCTTCTTTGAAGCCGCATTTGAATTTTGCCCCCGCCGCCAAAATATCAATCCACAGCCAGCTGGTGTCGTTTTGGTAATCAGGTATCCCCATAATATAGGCGGCGGGAGCGATTTTCCAGAAGGGATATTTGGGATAAACCGACGGCAGAAGCCTGCTTTTTTTTATTTCGTCGAGCTTGTTGATAATTATTTTGGTTTTATTTTCATCCGCAACGCCAAAATAACAAGCCAGAACATTCCCGGCGACATCAAAATATTTATGTTTCCCCAGTTCATCGTCATAAAACAATCCGTTCCAGAATTCGGCATTTATGCCCTTTTTTAAAATTCTCGTATTTATTTTTATAAAACTTGGCGTATTCATTTTTTCCAAGAGCTCCGGCAATTTCAGAAAAACTCTTGAGCGACTGGCAATAAAGGATATTCGTATAAAGAACATGGCCGTTTTTGAAAATCGTATCCATCCAATTGGAAAGAATGTATTCCCGCACAAAACCGCGGGTTATTTTTTTGTCATACCAGTCGATCGCCTGTTTGAATTTCTGATAGCGCTTGAGTAGAAATTCGCTGTCTCCGGTTTTTTTAAGATACTCTTCGGCGGCGATAATCATCAGCGAATTTTCGTCTTTGGAATTGGAAAGAGGAATATTGCCCTTAAAAATCGGACAGGGCTTCCTGCGCTTGAAACTTACTTTAAAAACATATTTTATGGCGTTCCAGTCCAGCGCAATTTTTCTGGGAACATTGCCATCCGGCTTTTGATAATCAAGAAAAAGATTGAGGCAATTTTTGGCAATTTCTTTATCTCCAATTTCCAAAACCCCCGGAAGGGCCCAGAAGGTGTCCCGCGCCCAAAAATCGGAAAAATTGCGGAGCGACGCCAAAATTTTTCCCTCAAAATAACATTGTCGAAGGTTTTTTTCGGCAATAATCCTCGCTTCATTAAAAATTTTCTCTCTTTTGTCAACCATGCCCTGTTAAAATCATTATTTTTCCCGGAAGTTTTTTGATGGTAGCGCCAAGGGGAATCGGACCCCTGTTACCAGGATGAAAACCTGGTGTCCTAACCACTAGACGATGGCGCCAAAATTATTCTTTAATTCTTTGTAGTAATCCTTTCTTTTTGAAACTATTATTTTTTAATTCAAACTCCCTTTTACGGGCGAGCTTTTTTGTATTATAAGCCTCATAGTACGCCAGATCAAACGGAAGCAAGTGCTTTATTGATTTCGTCTTACCCTTATTATGTTCTGCAAATCTTTTTCTTAAATTATCAGTGCTTCCTATATAGTAATATGACCTGATTCTGCTTTTTATTATATAAACATAATGCATAGTTTTTTATAGGATGTCACCCAGTGGGTGATCAGCCTCTGGCTGAAAAACCTGGTGTCCTAACCACTAGACGATGGCGCCAAAATTATTCTTTAATTCTTTGTAGTAATCCTTTCTTTTTGAAACTATTATTTTTTAATTCAAACTCCCTTTTACGGGCGAGCTTTTTTGTATTATAAGCCTCATAGTACGCCAGATCAAACGGAAGCAAGTGCTTTATTGATTTCGTCTTACCCTTATTATGTTCTGCAAATCTTTTTCTTAAATTATCAGTGCTTCCTATATAGTAATATGACCTGATTCTGCTTTTTATTATATAAACATAATGCATAGTTTTTTATAGGATGTCACCCAGTGGGTGATCAGCCTCTGGCTGAAAAACCTGGTGTCCTAACCACTAGACGATGGCGCCAAATGTAAACTGAAACATTTCCAAGAATAGCATTAAACTCCCGATTAATCAAGCCTTTTCACTTCCATTCCTCTTTGATTATCTCCATCAACTTTTTTTTGGCCCGATTGATAAGCGTGCCGACGGTATTCACGGGTTTTCCTAAAATTTCACCCATTTCTTCGTAAGACTTGTCTAAAAAGTAGCGCAGCGTCAAAACTTCCCCGTATTTAGCCGGCAATTTATCAAGAGCCGCGCGCATTTCTTTCTTCAACTCCTTGCTGATCCAGGCATCAATCGGGGACTTATCCAGGCTGGCCGTATCCAGCTTGTCTTTGGTAGTTTCAATATCCTCCAGTGAAACCAAACGCCTCTTCCCTCTTCTTTTTAAAAAATTTACCGCTTCGTTATGCGCGATCCGGTAAATCCAGGAGGAAAATTTCCTTTTTGTGTCAAAACGGCTGATATTTTTATAGACCTTTACGAAAACATTTTGCAGAATATCTTCCGCTTCCTCCCTGTTTCCCACCAGCCGATACAGGTAGGCCAGCAGTTTTTTTTGGTAGCGCGCGACTATTTCTTTGTATGCAACCGGATTCTTTTTCTGAACCAGCTTAACAAGCGCGCCGTCCTCGGCACTTTTCAAGTTTTCTTTTTTCTTATTTTTTACAATAGGCATAAGCAGTGTATAATGTTACTATAAACTATCATGCAACATGTTGAAAGTCCATTTACCCCGTTAAATCCTTCACCAGCGGCGGAGGTTCGCCAAAGGCGAAATTTAACGGGGCTAGTTATATTAGGCATTGAAACCTCCTGCGATGAGACGGCGGTTTCGATTGTCCGGGCTTCGGATAAAAATATTGAGGTTTTATCCAATACCGTTTCGTCCCAAGTAAAGCTGCACGCGCGCTGGGGCGGAGTTGTTCCTAATTTGGCAGCGCGCGAACATCTGAAAAATATTCTCCCGGTTCTTAACCTGTCATTATCCGAAGCGCAAGTCGGACTTCAAAATATTAATTTTATCTCTGTGACGAACGGACCCGGGCTTATTCCAGCTTTGCTTATTGGAACCAACACGGCGAAAACATTGTCCTATCTTTTTAAAAAACCGCTTTTGGGCATTCATCACATTGAAGGGCACATTTACGCCAATGCCATTGGCGACAATTTTAAATTTCAAATTTTAAATTTTAAATTTCCGATTCTTTGTCTCGTAGTTTCGGGCGGGCACACGCAATTGGTTTTAATGAGAAAACATTTGGATTATAAAATTGTCGGACAAACTCTTGATGACGCAGCCGGCGAGGCTTTTGACAAAGTGGCCAGAATTTTAAAACTTGGCTACCCGGGAGGACCCATTATCTCGCAACTCGCAACTCGCAACTTGACACAAGAAAAATTAAAAAAGAGTTACGGGTTACGAGCTATAGAGAGTCGAGATAAAATTGCCTCGCCCAATGATAAATTCCAACAACCTGGATTTCTCTTTTTCCGGCCTTAAAACAGCCGTTCTGTATACTGTTAAAAAACATCCTGACATTCTTAAGAATGTTAGAATGTTATCCCTGATTTGCCGCGAATTTCAGCAGGCCGTTATTGATGTTTTAATTGCCAAAACCCTGAAAGCCGCCGCGATTTACAAGCCCAAAACCATTATGCTGGCTGGCGGAGTTTCAGCTAATTTTGAACTTCGCAAACAATTAGGCGAAGCAATCAAAAAAAATAACTTGCCTATCAACTATAAACTACCAACTACAAACTATAGTATCGACAATGCCGCTATGATTGCCGCCGCCGGATACTTCCGCTGGAAAACTATGGGCGAACCCCAAAGAAAAAAAACGCTTGCCAACTGGAAAAAATTAAAAACTGATGCTAATTTAAAGTTACAAGCATGAAATTTATAAAACCAATTTTTCTCGGCGTGATTGCCGCCGGCGGGGCGCTAGTCTTTGAATTACTGCTCCTAAGTTTTTTTCCTAAAAATAATTTTCCCGGAGCCGCGCTTTCCCTGAATTTAATTTTCCTTTTATTGGCAGCTGCCATTGTTGAAGAATTTTTTAAATTGCTGATTATTTATAAAAGTTTTTACCTGCAAAAAAACGGCGCGCGGGAATTTTTATATTTTTCGCTGCTTTTGGGATTTGGATTTGCCATGGCCGAAATTTACATTTCTGGTTATTTTGGCATTTCCGGAAGCTCTGCCTTGTATTCGGGAATATTGGGAATAATTTTTATCCATACGCTTTCGGCCGGACTGATGGGATGGCTTTTGCTAAAAATAAAGATTGTGACTTTTCCGGTTTTAATTATTGTTCTTTTTATCGCTACGTTGCTCCATTTTGCTTATAATGCCGCGGTTATTGCAGGCTTGCCCCGTTAGAAGTTCGCGACAGATGGTGTCTTGGAAAAATGTATGAGCGAAGCGGCTTTGCCTTCGTATTTTAGTTTTGGCAAGTGCTTTCTAAGACTTCTAACGGGGCTGTTTGCAAAAATAACCAATATGGATTATACTTGCAATCAGCTAATATCTAACTTAAAATTATGGTCAAAGTAAAGAGATCTTTTTTTGAAAAACTCACCGGATCAAAAAGAATCGAACCTGAAGAATACACGGAACATGGATCTATAAACCAGCCCACGGCCAACATTTACGAGACGGAGGAAGCGGAGATGATTCTCAATTCCTCTCCTAAAAAAAATATGCCAGAAGAAAAATTTTCAGACAGAGACACTAGCGAAGGACAGTTAACCATTGATGTGTATCAGACCGACAATGACATCGTGATCAAATCCACTATCGCCGGCGTCAAACCGGAAGATTTGGACGTGAATATCAACAATGATATGGTGACTATCCGCGGCGAACGCAAAAACGAAGAAGAAGTGCCGGAAGAAAATTATTACTATCAGGAGTGCTACTGGGGAAACTTTTCCCGCTCGGTGATCCTGCCTGTAGATGTTATCTCCGATAAGTCCGAAGCTTCCATGAAAAATGGGATTCTGACAATCCGCCTGCCCAAAGCTGACAGCACTAAATCGAAAAAAATCCAGGTTCGCGGTTTCTAAATTTCAAACTTTTATTTAAAAAGCCTCCTCTGTGGGGCTTTTTGGTTGCTTTTGCCGTTATTTTGGGTTATTCTAAAAATACTATCATGAAATACGCCTGTTTTATTTTTGGACTATTGCTTTTATTTTTCCCCTCGGCATCCTCTGCTCAGACGGACCCGCTCCACATTAATGAACAGCCTCCGCAAATCGAGGTGGGTGATTTTTCGCTGGGATACTTTTCCGAGCAAAATATTAATGATTGGTTTGATAAAAATATTACCCTTAAAACCGGCGCTTCCTCAACACAAATTTCCGGCATTCAGATTCGCGGGTGGATTCGGGAAAAAGAAGATCTGGCCTATAACCCCGGCTATGAATCCGAAATTGAAAATATAAATTTTTGCCAGTATAAAAAGTCTATCCCCTGCGCCTTGGAATTTTCTTCAAAAAAACGCTATCATACACAGAAAATTTCTGAAGTAATGTTGGACGCGGAGGAAGTAACCAAATTTTTGGACGATTTGTCGCGCACAACAAACAAGGATCCGGAAAATGCCAAACTGCAGGTGGAAGGTGGAAAGGTATCTGTTTTTGCCTTGAGCAGCATCGGCATTAAACTCAATAAAGAAAAAAGTTTGCGGATTATTTTGGATTATTTCAAAAATAACAGCAGCGCGGGCGAAATTGAACTGGCATACGACGAAATCAAGCCGGAGATCGCAACTGATTCGATTGATAATCTGGGAATAAAATCACTAGTCGGAGAAGGAACTTCAAATTTTGTTGGCTCGCCCAAAAACAGGATTCACAATATTGGTATTGGAGCGCAAAAATTCAATGGCGTATTAATCAAGCCAGGCGAAAATTTCTCTTTCATTAAAACCTTGGGGCCGGTTGACGAATCAACCGGATATCTTCCCGAACTAGTGATTAAGACTGACGCAACCGTGCCTGAATTCGGCGGAGGCATGTGCCAGGTTTCCACCACTGCTTTTCGCGCCGCGATTTATTCCGGACTTAAGATTACCGCGCGCACGCCGCATGCTTATCCGGTGCGCTATTATAATCCGCAGGGCCTGGACGCCACCGTATATATCCCCAATCCCGATTTGCGTTTTACCAACAATACGCCGGGATATATTTTAATTCAGACAAAAATTGAAGGAACCCGGCTGATTTTTGATTTTTTCGGCACGGATGACGGACGGAAAATAAACATCATCGGCCCGAAAATAACCGAGAGCAACCCCGACGGATCCATGAAAGCCGTTTTTACCCAGGAAGTTTTTGACGCTTCCGGCAATAAAATCATTAATGATATTTTCAACAGCGCCTACGATTCGCCCTCAAAATATCCCCACCCAGGAGAAGAAATCTTCAAAGAAAAGCCCAAAGGCTGGACGCAGGGAGAATGGAAAAAATACAAAAAGGAGCACAATTTATGAAAAACAATTGACTTTTGACCTTTTTTAAAATAGAATAACTTTATTGCCTTTGAGGCAATTTTATATTAACATGCGCTGGTAGCTCAGTGGATAGAGCAGTAGCCTTCTAAGCTATTGGTCGCAGGTCCGATTCCTGCCCAGCGCACAAAAGGAACACGCACCCATAGCTCAGCTGGTAGAGCAGTTGCCTCTTAAGCAAACGGTCCCAGGTTCGAATCCTGGTGGGTGCACAAAAGTCTATAGAGTGGCGAGTATCGTCTATCGGTTAAGACACCGGTTTGTGGTACCGGGAAGTTGGGTTCGACTCCCAGTACTCGCCCCTGTGTAGATTTTTACTTAAAAATCCTGCGTCTGGCGGAGTTTATCCCGCATAAAGTGTGCCCTGTTTGTGCCCATAGCTCAATGGATAGAGCGCTTGGCTTCGGACCAAGAGGTTTGCGGGTTCGACTCCTGCTGGGCACACTTTGTGCGGGAGACCAGAAGGCCATGGGTTCAAGTCCTGCAGGGCGCACAAACAAAAAATACTTCAAAGAAAGAAGTATTTTTTTATCCTATTTCAGCCGGAAAATGTCCGGGATATTTTCGATATTTCGCTGATACTCGCTTCTTTTGCCTTCCACTTCCCTGACAACCTCGTCAAATCTGTCTTTATTAAAAATCGAACCGCCTTGCTTCGTATTGATATATTCCTGCCGGCGCGCCTCGCTCCAACCGGGATTGCTGATATGGTTATACCAAAGATAGGCGCAGTAACCGATTAAAACCAAAAAAATAAAAGACAGCACCCAATGGCTTTTTCTGTTTAAAAAAGAAGCAGCTTTCTTGGAAAACGCAATTAAGTTTATTTTATTTTTCAGATTTTTAAGATCCACTTTATTTTTTGCTATTTTTTTAGATAAACAACCACAGTAATAACGGTCTTTATCGTTTCTTTTTCCAGAGTTATATTGCCGCCAGAACGGGAAACACTGAATGGGCTCCTGTCTGTTTGCGCCGCTGCCTCTGCGGACGCATTTTTAACAGCGTTAATGGATACAATATTCAAGTAATAACCGAAATTTTCTATTTTATGGATAAAATTTACCAGTTCCGAATATCCTCCCTCCAGATTTATTTGAACCGTAATATATTTGTCATATGGCAAACTGCCCAAGATACTTTCCTTCGCGTCTTTCCCTCCTTTGGCGGCTTCAATCTTTTTCTGATCCGCTTCGTCAATCTTAAGGCTGATCCTGTTGCCGGTAACCTCCGCCAACGCTTCAAGTTTTTTAATAAAATCAATCTCCTTGTCTTCATCCAGAGTAGCGTCCAGATCTGCCTCCCTTTCCTGAAAGGAGCGCTGCGCTGCCTCCATTTCCGGAATTTTCGCGATCCGCGACTGGCTATTTTCGTTATCAATCGTTTTTTCCTGGACAACATTGGAAACCGCTTTTATTCTTGCAATCAATTTACAAGCAACGAAGAAAAAAGCCGCTCCGATTAAAATTCCGGTTATCAAAATACTCAGCCACAATTTGTATTTTTTCCAAAAATCCCTCATTTTTTCAGACACTCCTTTTTAATGCTTAAATTAAGCGTAAAATCAATATTTTCTTTGGCGACCAGGTTGGAAAGCGGCAGATTGACTTCCGCGAAGCAATCGCTTTTTTCCAAGCCTTCCTTAAACGCAATTAAAATATCGCGGTCGCGCGCCTTACCGGAGATCTTTGCGCTATAATTATCCGTCACGATGCTGCTTACCGCTATTTCAAACGGAACGGTTCCGTTTAATTTTTCAAAAAAATTCGTCCAATAAAGCTGTCCGCTTTGTATTTTCAGTATTTCGGACATTTTGACATTTATTTTTCTTATTTCCGAGTCAAACTGGCCGATCTTCTTTATTTTTTCGACATCCTGGCCGTTCATTCCCGCGTTATTCTCAACCATCGCCAAATTTACCTGTAAAATATAGCTGATACTGAAAAGCATCGCCAAAAAACCAGCAAAAATGAAAAGTAGCTCTACTTCCCACTTGAGAGTTTTCTTGAATTTTTTCGCTTTTTCTATCTCTTCCCGCTTCCCCGGAGGAATGAGATTTAATTTAATCTTCATATTCTAATCCTCGTAAAGCCAGTCCGGCCACCGTACAGTAGCGGACTGCGTTTTCTTTTTTAATAATCGGTGAATCATCTTTTATTTTCAGATTAACCCAGGGATTGCCAAGCTCGACAACTTTGCCCAATCTTTTTTCCAGATATGGTATCAACCCTTTAAGATTAGCCCCGCCTCCGCATAAAATAATTTTTTCTACCTCGATTGTTTCCTTGCGCATCTCCCCGTAAAAATCCAGGGTTTTTTCAACTTCCTGCCCCAAATTTTCCAGAAGTGATTTTATCGCGGAAAAAATCGGATTGCCGCTTTCCGAACTTTCAATTCCCTGATTAACCTTGGCTTCTTCCGCTTCTTGCGGATTGAGGTTTAACCCCTTGGCAATCGCGTCGTTAATGCTTTCGGAAGAAAAGGGAATGCTGGAAGTGAAATAAGGCACTCCCTTCACTACCACGATGAAGCTGGTTCTTTGCGAACCCAGATCAATAATAAACGAAGCTTTTTCCTTGGCAGAATTTTTTTGGTCAATCAAGCTGCGCGCGCTCGCGATGGATTCCACCTCAAATCCATAAACTTCCAGCCCGGCCATTTCCAAAACTGCTGTCATATCATCAATTGTTTCCCGGCCGACCGCCAGTGTCAGAATATTCTGCTTGCCTGAAGCATCCATTTCGATAAATTGCCAGTCATAATAAACCTGATCGATAGACAGGGGGATACTGGCTTCAATTTCCCATTTTATCGCTTCTTCCGCTTCGCTTTCTTCCATTTTAGGAATGCTGATTATGCGCAAAAAAGCCTTTGACTCCGGCACCGAGCAAATAATTTTCCTGGTGTTTATTTTATGGGGTTCAGCTTTTTTAACGGCTTCCCTGATACAAACTGCCGTTTTTTCTTTATCCATTATTTTTCCATCTTCAATAAGCCCCGGGGGAATATCCAAAGCGCTGTATCCGACAATTTTTTCGCTTTTGCCTTCGCGTTCCAGCTCAAGAACTTTAATTGAGAGATCGCTGAGATCCAGTCCGAAAATCTTCGGCTTTAAACTGATTATATTTTTATTTAAAAAACTCATGTTAAGTTTTAAAGTTTGTAAAGTTATAAAGTTTGTAAAGTATTTTACAGGCGTCTTTCCACAAGCTTTATAAACTTTATGAACTTTTTACTTCTTTGTTATAGCTCTTCCCAAAGATCAATGTAATATTCCGTGCCGGTGGGAAAATAAGGCGGCGGATAATACAACAGATTGTTGTCAAAATTCAAATTGCGGGTGGTATATCCGGTACCGTCAGTCCAGGCAAATCCATAACGCAGATTGGTCGCGATTGAACCATTGACTGTGATTGTATTTTTATGGTTGCCATAATGCGACATGCCGACCCGGCCTGACTGCGCCAGAAGCGCCGCGTCTATGGTAAGATAATTTTGGCTGTCTTTTACCACTTCAACATCCTGCTGGCCGATAAGCCCGAGGATGTCGCGTCCGTCAAAATTCGTGTAAAGAATATTATTCATTCCGATATACATGGTTTTTTTGACGCCCCCGCTCAAATCCGCTGCTGCAATTGTCACTTTTTTATTATTGATCGCGCCCTCTACCCAGGCGCTATTTTCCACAAAAACCACGCCGCCGCCGGGAATGGTATAATTATTGGAACAGCCTTCTCTGGTTATTCCGTTTGTGGAGGTATCGCGGCCAGTCACAATAGTTACCGTCATTGTACTTCCATTCAAAACTATATGCCGGCCCAAATTAGTTCTGCCGCCGCATTTGGCATTGTCAAAATAAATGCCATGGCCGGAGACTTGAGATTCGCTTTTCATAAAATTAAAATCGGAAAGCACGCCGTTAAAATCAACGCCGGTTACCGGGAATTGCCGTCCAGCCTGAAAAACATCCGCGCGCGCGGGCACCGGGCTGGTCGGCGGAGCTTCCGCCGGCCTGAAAGTGTCATTTATACCCGTTCCGGGAGGCGGGTTGACATGAGTATGCACCCCGAATTCATTGTTCCCGCTATGGTCAGGATCGTCATATTTATCCAGCGCGCTGGAAACTACATTATTGGCCGATCCGTCAAAGCGGATGCCCTTATTGGAATGAATTTTTCCATTGACAACTGTTCCCGGGCCGAAACGCATATTATCATTGGCCAAAACGGCATTTTCGCTCCAGGAAGGGCGGCGGAATCTGGCCTGCACAATCCTTTTAACATCCGGATCTTTAAGCGTCCAGCCAGTGGCCTTCACAATGACAATCGTTGAATTTACATCCGGTGCTTGAACTTCGATTTTATAACGGCCGATAACTCCGCCTTCCGGATCATTAAAATCCGCTTCATAGGGAGTATCCACGCCGTAAGCGCCTCCGCCTTCCCAAAAATCTTTTATCTGCTGGACGGTTTTGCCGGAAATTTCATGCGCCAAATACCAGCGATAAAAAAATATACCCGCCTCCGCCACCTGGAAAGATCCCTCGCGGTTAACGCGATTAATGCTGAATGTTGTCTGCGAGGTCGTGTATTTTAAAATTGAAACCAAAAGAATGGAAACAACCGACATAATGACCAACGCGTAAGCAATCATTGACCCTTTTTTATTTATTTTTTGCATATATTTTTGCTGCATATTTCATGTTCAATGTTTTATGTTCCATGTTCCATAAAACTTATTTCATTCTATCGTAATCATTTAAATTTCTCAACTCAACAAACGATTCCATTTGAACGCTGTTGGGCGCCCTATTGACATCGGAATCCACCACCAGGTTTATTTTAACCAGCCGGATATCAGAAACAATCGCCGGCGTAGCCACCGGATTATGCGCCTGATCTCCTGGATAATCTTTATTGTAGTAGTAAAAGACCGGCGTGCTCCCGTCGTTTACAATGTCCTCCGCCAGAATCAAAGTTGCCTGATCTCCCGCTGGATAAGTTTTTGGAATTCCCGTGGTCGGTTTCCTGTATCCCATTATGATTTTCCCGTTGCTTTTATACATATGCACTCTTTCGGTTATTCCGTCCTTATCATAGTCGCAAAAAAATATAAAATCATCATCATCCGCTGATTTTACCGGATACGCGCCGTCGTCTCCCTGGCGCGCGCGCCGGATATGGTCCACTATTTTACTCACTCCCTGCGAAACCGAAAAAGTTGACTGCCCCATTTCATATGAGAATTGATTGGATTGCCAGCTTTTAACAAAAAGCTGGCTGAATCCCAATATCCCGAATGTAAAAATCGCGATAGCCAGCAATGCTTCGATCAGGGTCATGCCCGCTCCGCCGCGGCTTAAGCGAGGCAGGCCTAAATTTTTATTTTTATTTAAATTCATAATATTTTTTCTCAACCAAAAATCAAAAACCTTCCAAATTAACTGGCAATTAATTTGACCGTTTTGGTCGTGAATTTATCCACCGTCGCAGTCGAATTGTTGTCCAAAAATCCTTCGGCTTTTATTTCAATGCTATATTCTCCGGGAGCAAAAACCGGTTCGGCCGTCAGCGGAAAAATGGCCACGCCGTCGTTTGCCGTTGTGACCGTAGCATCATAGCCGTCTCCGTTTGTGAGATGAACCGCCGCGCTCTCAACTGCCGTACTATCGCTGTCTTTCAAAACATAGACAACCAGAGAATCCATATCATCTTTCGCGAATTTTATTTTGACCTTTTTGTTTCATTGGGCAGAACTGTTATCGGAGAAATCGGCTCAACACTAATAAGAGTATATCCGGAAACCGCGCCGACATCGGAAATTATATATTGTCCGGGGCTCTTGTCGTCCAACTTTTTTTCTCCGCTTAATTCCGTAGAATAGTCATGGTCATTATCGTAAACATTTAATGGAGGAACTGAAAAATCAGTGCCGAGCACTCTTCCTCCCTTAAGATGGAAGCTTACGTTTGGCATAGCCACCCCCAGATAATCCATTGATTTGAATTCTATGTCGGATGTTTTATTAAGTACGATGGTCTTGGCATTCACCGAACCGCTGACCACGGAAGCGTGCGAATCAATCGGATCATATTCTACGTCATCAGGATTAACTGTCTCCACCGTTTCATAGTCATCCTTGGAAACCGTAAGCTTATATCCTAGTATAGACTCTTCGGCACCAGGAAAAATTAAATTTCCAGAATCGTCCGTGTTGGCGGTCAAATCAACATCAGGGGAGACATCATCGTTCACAATATGCACTTTGGCTTGTGAAACACCGGCTCCCTCGCTATTAATAATGTTGATTGCCAACACCCCGTCTCCGGAAGCCAGCTCCATCCCCGGAGGGACAAAACGGGAAATCAGCTCAACATTGCTGGCGGAGTCATTTACTCCCGCCCAGGAAACGGTAACCTTGACTATTTTATAATCATTGGGAATCGTATCCGCCGGATATACGCCGTCAAAAGAATCGTCCTGATATTTTATGAAAGTTCTCACGGCGTATGTTTTTCCGCCAATCGCCACATTTTCGCTGGCCGCGATATTGCCGGCCGGAATCCCTCCAATTGTCCCAATATCGCTGTATTTCAGGTTGCGGATGATTTCCATTTTTTCATTGGCAATCACAGCTGAACTTTGCCGGTCTCTTACATTAATGGTATACCGGCTGTTTACGGCGAAAACGGAATAAAAAGTGCTGGTCACCACGGTAAAAATAAACAAAAAAACCAAGGCCTCTATTAGAGTAAAAGCCGGCTTTTGCGAAACTTTGAAAAATTTTTTGTATTTTTTTGTTTTTTTCATCATCACTGTTTTTTAAATCCCAATTTCAAAATCATAAATTCTAAATAAATCATAATGACCAAAATCCAAAACTTAAAACATTTAAAAAATTAGATATTTGAATTTTGGATTTATTTGGGATTTGGAATTTTGGATTTAGAATTTATCAACTGTTGGATGAACACTCTATAAAATACGAATCTTTTTTTATTGCAAATCATTTAATATTCTCAAGAACAGAATACATCGGCTGCAGGATTGACACCGCAAAAAAGCCAACCGCGCTGCCGATAATAATCATCAAAACCGGCTCAATAATGGAAGAGAGGTTTTTGGTAAGCTGATCAACTTCCGCCTCGTAAAATTCAGCCAGATTCATAAGCACCGCGTCGGTTTTTCCGGTTTCTTCCCCGACCTCTATCATTTGCGGCACCAGGACGGGAAAAATATTTTTTTCTTCATAAATCAGCTTGCTCAAGTTGATTCCTTTTTGAATGCTTTCCGAGGCTTTTTCCAAGGCTCTTTTGTAATAAAAGTTGGTAAGCGTCCGCGAAAGAATTTTGAGCGCTTCCACCACCGGAACGCCGCTCTTCAGAAGCGAACTGTAAATTCTCGCAAAGCGGGCGCAATTCATTTTTATGACGATATTTTTGATGACAGGAATCTTAATCGCGACCAGCCCTAATGTTTTTTTGCCGGCGTTGGTTGTCAGAAGAAATTTTAAAGCAATAGCGATGGCCACTACCAGGCTGAGAACAAGAACAAAATGATTTTTGAAAAGATTGCTGGTATTAATTATAAACATCGTGGAAGCCGGAAGATTAGCGTTTAAATCCTTGAAAACTCCGGTGATTTGGGGAACGACATAAACCATCATAACAATTCCAATAAGAATCATTGCTACTAAAATAACCGCCGGATAAACCAGGGCGCCCTTGACTTTGCGGATAATTTCATATTCCTTTTCCAATTGCGCCGCCAGAATATTCAAAACTTCTTCCAAATTTCCGCTGGTTTCCCCTACCCGGATCATATTGACAAACAGCTCGCTAAACACGCCGGGATATTTTGCCAGCGCGTCGGCCAGCGACGTGCCCGTCTGCAAATCGTCTTGCACAACTTTCAGGATACCGCTAAATCTCTTGTTTTGCGTCTGTATAGTGATGTTTCTGATAGCTTTGGATAACGGCAAGCCGGAAGCAATCATCACGCTCAAATTCCGCGCAAACATCATTTTTTCATTAAGCGGGATACTGGTGAAGCGGTCAAAAAAATTAACCCTGGCTTTATCTTCTTCTTTAAGTTCCTTAAACGAAGTCAAAACAAAACCGTCGGCTCTTAACTGTTCGGCTAAATCCCGCTCGTCCTTGACGTTCATCTCCCCGCTTTTTGTTTCTCCGGTATAACTTTTCGCGGTATAAAATATGCGCATTCCAATTTTGTCTCCGCACCTTGCGGAGTCACAAAATTGAGAACCCCGCACTAATTCTGTGCAGAAATTTTTTGTTTTAGTTTTTTTAAGCCACAGGCGAATCCGGACACTAAACCAAACACATCCCGAAACTTTATTGGAATTAGTGCTGGGGTAGTCATCCCATTTATTTAATTATACCACAAAATCCTGATTATAAAAAGCCCGCCGCTTGGCGGGTTTTTTGTCTCAAAAAATTTATTTTTTTCCTGAAAAAAAAATTTCCTTGGTCAGCCGCCAAAAGCCGTAAAAAGGCAGCCAAAGCCAAAGCAGTTTGATCAGCCATTTTTGCCCGTATTTATTGATGTCCGAGCTCTGCACGAAAAAATCAATCAAAAGATAAAGAATAAAAATACCCAGAGCTATAAGAAGAATTGAAGTAATCATACCCGGTAGTAGAATTTCGATAACTTACCTTGCACAAATTATCAGATTTTCTATTAAATAACATAAAAAATAAAATTTTAAAAAAATAACCGACGCCTTTAGAGCCTTTTGGGCTCAATCGAAATTTCACTACCGGGCATATTTATTCCATAAACCACATCCTTTTTTTCCACTACGATGCGCCAGTCCTCCTGTTCGGCAATTTTTTTAAGATTGTCGTTGGGATTAAAAGCAATCGGATTTTCCACCATTTTCAAGAAAGCTGCGTCTGATTCCGTGTCTCCGACGCCATAAGAACCGGCAAGGCTTAAATTATTTTCCGCGAGGTATTGGCGCACGGCTTGCCCTTTGTCCTTCGTCGGCTCAAAAACCGCTTTTCCGGTATAAATTCCGTTCGCGTCCAATTCATACACAGAACCGAAAACCGCGTCAAATTTCAAATATTTATTATATTCTTCCACTATTTCCGAGGGCGAACCGGAGATAGCAACGATTGCGTAATTTTCCTCTCTTAGTTTTTTGATAAGATTAAACGTAAAAACATATGTGCGATCCTTATAAAAAGGGACGACAATCCGGCTGGCTTCCAGAATATCCTCCCGGCGGCAGCCGATAATATTTTTTGAATATAAGCTCACTAAAGCCTTCCGATAATCGTCATATACGCCTTTATGATCCAGCCAGTTAGTGTAAAGCTTCACCAGCTCATTACGCACGCTTTTGTCAAAAATTTTCATCCACGCCAGTTCATCAATCAATTCAAAAGCCAGGTTCTTGCGAAAAATCGTTCCGTCAATATCAAAAACCGCCAGTCTTTTTTTATTGCTCATTTTATTTAAAAAACGCGCTATTGATTTTTATTCATTTTTATTGGCGCCGCAAGCGCAGCAGCAACCTAAAAACACCGCATAAATCGCCAATACGATTCCGATTAAAATCCATTGCGTCCCGGCCAGCCCCAAAACATCAATCTTGGCCAGCGTATCCACCGCCGCCAAAACAACGGCCACTACCGAGAGCCAAATTGCAACTTTTGCCATAGTTTCTTTATTTTTCATCATAACCCACCTCCTGACTAGATATGAGTAGTTACTCGTCTGATTATACTTTACCACATTTTTTGATTATACTCCACTTTCCAGCACAATCATCGCCTTCCGCCCCTGCGTAATGTTTTCCGGCTTGCCTGGAAAATCATGGATGGCATTGTATAAAACGTCAATATTGTAGGTGTATCCTTGGCCTTTGCGCGTGCCGGGATCATTGGTGATTATAGTGTTGCCACTATAGCCGATCAAAACCAAATTATGATAAAGAGGTCCGGGCGCGGTAAAATTGGGATTTCCCAGAAGCCTGCCGGCCGCCGGCACGATAATTGGTTCGCCCCGGACTAAATATTTTTTAAGATCTTCTTTTTGAAAATCATAAATTACTTTTAAATTCCGTATCCCGTAAAAATCTTCAGCCAGCTTTACAATTTCTTCGGCATTGCTGTCCCTGTAATCACCATAATTTTTTATTTCAAAATCCACCATCCGCTGAATCTCGCCTTCCGTGATTTCCGGAGTCAGCGATTTTTTGCCCAAATAGTATTTAAGCATAACCAGCGACGCTTCTTCGCAGGCTTCTTCATGGAGCTCGTCCCAATTGGCAAACGGCGCCTGCGAAGTAAAGGGCACAGAGATGGAAATTTTATCAGGGATATTTTTTTCCGGTGAAATATTTCCCGCCGGCGCTTTTATTTCTTCTTTCTTTAAATTATTATCCCCTTCTATATCTTGGGAAATTTCTGTTTTCTCCACAACCGGCGCCTCCGTGCTTTTTTTGGATAAAATAAAAAAAACCGTAGCCACGGAAAACAATATTACAACAAAAAATATTTTAATTATTTTTCCTCTCATGTATTATGCTTAATACTTTATACTTTATACTTTCTACTAGTAAATAACCACTGGCGTTCCGATCTCCGTCCAGTCATAGACTTGCCTCGCCGGGCCGACGCCCAGGCGGATACAGCCGTGCGAAACCGGAATGCCCAAATGATTGGCGCCTTCTTTATAACCGCCCGGCCATTCCGGAAGCTCATGAATGCCGAATTTGCCGTCCGCCGCCACCGCCATCCAAAGGGGCATGTATAGTCCGTAAGCTTTAGACCAGACTCTTGGCGCCTTGTTGCGGATCTGATAGGATCCCTTGGGAGTTTCCATCCCTCTTTTGCCGGTGGAAACCATAAAAGAATCAATGAGTTTTCCGTTTTCAAATATGCTCAAAACCTGCGCCGCCAGGTTTAAATCAATATATTTTCCCGCCGTTATTTTGGCTTGCGTAAATTTCCTAGCCTGGATCAGCCGCAAAGCGTAATCTTTTTCGGGAACCTGCGCGGGAGCCGGCATGGTCATAAATTCACCCGCGTAAATTTCTTTGTAATTCGCATCATCAGGATCGCTTATGTATCTGGCCAGAATTTTCAAACTATAAACTTGCCCGTCTTTTAATCTTTCGTTGGGCAGCAAGGCAAATTCGGTTTTTTCCGGATTATTTTGGCAGGCCATGCCGCCGTCGGGATCTATTTTAAAGTCCAAAAAAAATTTTTCCGTTGATTCCTTAAAGCTGATCTTGATCGGGTCTTCAATATCCAGCACCACGTTGCTCGCGCCGTTTTCCGGAAATACTTGGTTGATTTGCGGATACTCAATGGTTGAAAAAACCACTTCCGTTTCAGAAGTTTTCGTGAGCATAACGCTTCTCCCCTGCGGAATTGTTATTTTGTATTCCGTTCCGATTCTCCAAAATTTCTGCGGAGAAATAACCAGCCGCCGGTTTCCATTTTCCCAATTGAGCTTCACTGGATCCAGGGGAGCGATGGAAATTTTTTCACAAATCGATTCTGTAAAAACCGGCTCGGAAAAATTGATAATTATCGGATCGTCCGGCAGAATCCCGGCAGTTTTTCCGGAAGAAATATCCACCGCGAAAACTTGGGGATAGGCCTGGCAGCAATAAGCTATCCCCAGCGCGCCCGCAATAATAATCAGCGCCCCCAGCGCCAGATGAATTTTATGTTTTGCCATTTTTGTCTACGAGCTGTGCGAGCCCCGCACTAAAAGTGCTAAGCTGGCTATCTCGACTGACTTTAATTTCTTACTTTATTTGAACTTTTTAGTGCGGGGCGAGTAGCTACAAAAATGAGCATCCCACACCAATTCGCTATTTAAATTTTCTATTATATCTTGACTTAGCCGTAGGCGAATTCACAAATAAAATTATCCATTATATCTGAACTTTATTGGAATTGGCGCTGGGATAGCCATTAACTTTTTAATTGTATCACAATTGCCCACCTTGATTAAACAAGTTTTTAGCTTCGTCCCATAATTCCGGATGGTTTTTTTCCACTTTCAGCCAATACCACCATTCCGCGCCCCACAGGTAAATTTCCGGAAAGCCGGTTTTTCGGGCAAATTCCACGTTATCCCGCAGTTTTTCGGCGTCCATAGATTTGAATTGTTCTGAAAGCGCGCTGTCCGTCGTCCAGCCGTTTATCCACGGTTCCGCCTGCAGTTCAACGATTATAATATTGTTTTGCCTGGCCAAAATTTTATTCAGCCAATATTTAAATTGGAAAAATCTCGGTCCGATCGGATAATCAAAATACCCCAGCCCTTTTTTCCAGATGGTGCGATACATCGTCGTCCCGAAAATGTCGGCGCGCGAAGCCGCCTGATGCCACAAACCCAATTCTCCGCTGTCGGTTATGATTATTTTCCGGCTCGGATCAATGTTTCTCACCAGCGCGATTTCAGCATCCAGCAATTCAACGTCCAGCGGCGGACAAATCCCAAAAGGCAGAAACGGTTCGTTTTCCACCTGCCAGTATTTTACCGCCGGCTCGTTTTTGTATCTTTCCGCCACGGTAAAAATAAACTTGAGCAGCTCGCTTTTTTTCTTTTCATCATCATTTTGCGCCCAGGCCGGGATGAAGCACTCCGGCCAGCGGGGAACTTTCTGTCCGACGACTAAAATTATTTCAGTGTTCCTTTTTTGCGCTTCCTGAATCTGCCAGTCCAGATCGGAAAAATCATATCTGTCTTTTTCCGGTTCAACTAAGCCCCAATAAACCGGAATTCTGATTTTTTTCGCCTTAAGATCGTCCAGCACGGCGGCATAAGCCTCTCGCCAGTCAAGCCCGATGCTTTTGGCGTAATATGCGGAAAAAGTGACGCCCAGTTGCGCGTCGCTATTGATTTGTGAAACGGGCAAATTAAAATAGACCAAAAGCCCGACAATGAGCGCGATGATTATCAGAGCTGAAATTCCCAGCGCTTTTCCCGATTTTTTCAAAAATTTGAGCATTTTTTAAATATGCGTAAGTCCTAAAACAAAAACTTGATTTATAAACACCGCCTATTTCAATGAAATCAATATGATGCCAAAAGTTATGATGATTATCGCCCCTATTTTTTGGGCGATATCCCAAAAGGCGCCCTGTTCTTTGAAAATTTTGGGCAGCCAGAAGGAAAAAATAAGGCCCAAAATAAACACGAAGATATATTCTACGGAAACCAGCGCGTTCACGGCTGTAACGCTCCCGAGCGCTATGGCGTAGTTGGTAAGCGCCGATCCGGTTCCGCCCAGAATTTTATTGAAAACAAAAAGCATTCCGGTCCGGGTATTTTCCCGCTCCGGTTTTTTGAATTTTTTAAGCGACTCCAGGATGGCCCGGCGCCAAAAAGGAAAAAGTAAAAGCGAAAGCGCGCCGGCGAAAAGTCCGAGCCGCGTCCAAATGAAAACATTGGAAAAGCTGTCCCGCTCAAAAAAATATTTAAAAGCCGTAAAAGCAACAGCTAACAAAATTCCAGCTAAAATCGTATGCCAGAATCCGGCGAAAAACTTCCTTGCCCCGTCACCCTTGACAAAAATTAAAGAATTTAAAAAATGTATTGGAAAAAATTTATTGATTCGGCCAAGGGTGATGGGGTTTACTCTTATTGGCAGGTCAAAAGAAATAAGCAGGCCGCCAAAAATCAAGGCAGCCACCCCGGCGATTTGAATCCAGCCCAGCTGTTCACCCAGGAAAAAAATTGATAAAAAAAATGTGGCAACGGGAATGACCGCGCCGGTTACCGGAGCCACTTGGCTGGCCTCGCTTTTTTTGAGCGCGAAAAAAAGGCACAGCACTCCATAGGTAAAAACCATGCCAGCCAGGAAATAAAACAGGATTTTCCCGCCGGAAATCCAGTGGAATCCGAAGGGGTAAAAAATGGGAAGCGCCGCCAAACTCAAAAGCCCGGAATAAAAAGCGTAAATCGCCGGATGCGAAACCCTTTTAGAGGAAAGCAAAAACTTGTCCAGAATTACCTGCCAGGCCACCAGGAAATATGCGATTATGGCAACCAATACCCAGCTCATATCAGTAATTTTAAATTATAAGCCCTCAATTTTCTCCTTCTTTCTTTATAGCTCGGGATAACAATCTCCACCAGCTTCCAAAAATTTTTGCTGTGGTTCAGTTCTCCAAGATGGCAAAGTTCATGCGCGATAATATAATCTCTTAAATCTTCCGGCAGATTCGCCACTTTATAATTGAAATTGAGATTTTCCTTCCGGCTCGCGCTGCCCCAGCAGGATTTTTGGTTTTTGACGGAAACCCGGCTATATTCAAAATTATAATATCGGTTGAAAAATTCTAATCTTTCCCTGATTATAACTCTCGCTGATTCTTTTTGAGCCTTGTAACTCATTTTTTCTATTTTTTTCTTTAAATCCAACTGCTCAAAATCAACATCCTTCAGCTTATTATAAATCCACCCGGCTTTTTCCGCCAGAAATTTATTGATGACATACACCGGATACCATCTAGGCGCCGTTACCACGAAAGCCCCGCTGGCATAAATCGCCAGCCGGACGCTTTTCGCCCCGCGCCTTCTCTTGAGTGTGTATTCTATTTCCTTGTTATTTATTTTTATCCGCCTGCGCTTTGCTTCGGCGGATTTCGTCTTTTTTAAATAAATCATGGTGCCCAATTTTTTATTTTTCACCCCGCTAGAGACAGAAAGCGCGCTATCGTAATAAGTATTACGGTAGTGGCTAATCCAGTCCGTTGTTTTCATTTGTTTTTTTAATAACTTGTCCGTTTTCAAGCCGTTCCAGGCCATATTGCTCCAAAAAATCCTCGCTTAGTTTTTGATTTTGCTGTTGTGCTTGCAAATGTTTGCGCGCCGCGTCTCCGGATGATAGTGTTTTTTCCTGATCCATTTTATTTTCCAGTGATTTCTGGAGCTGGCTTAACAAATAATTCAGTTCTTTGGCGCGCAGTTTCAGCTGGACAACCGGAGGTAAATTTTTGTTAAGGGGATAGAAGGGAAGTTTTTCAATGTCAAAAGGGTTTAAAGGGTTTAAGGGGATTGAAGGGGTTCCCCTTTCGCCCATTTTTCCCATTACACCCCTTATTCCCATTAATCCCGGATACATTCCTTTCCAAATATCATTGCAATCCTCTTCCAGTTCCGTATTGGCGCCGATGAAAAAACCGAGAAAATCATAATACTCCTGCGTTGAGTTTCTTTTCCATCCCTCCACAATATTCTGCTTCGCGGAGCGGGCGGAGCGATCCATCTGGTCGGCCAGAGCGATCAAAGTTTTTTGCCGCGGAAACTGGGAAGTAAGGCGGGAACATTCCATTTGCAATTCTTCGGCTTTTTTGTAAGCTAAAAGATTTTTAAATCCATAAGGCTGTCGGGAAGGTTTCAACATAAATATTTTTTATTTTATTTTATTTTTTAATTTTCTTCTTATTTACCCTTTTTTACCCCCCCCCTACTCCCCTTATTCCCCTTTCGCCCTTTTTTCCCTTTCACCCTTTTTTTCACCCTTTTCACCCTTTTAAATCCCATTATTCTCAATAATCTTCTTGTAAGCGTAAAAACTTTGGCGGGGCTTGCGTTCCAGCGTTTTATAATCAATTTCCACCAAGCCAAACCGCGGCCAGAAGCCCTTGTCCCATTCAAAATTGTCCACCAGCGACCAGTAAAAATATCCTCTAACATCCGCTCCCTCCCTAATGGCTTGTTGCGTCCAGCGCAGGTGGTCTTTGATAAACTGTTCTCGTTGCGAATCGGAAGCGTCTGCCAAGCCGTTTTCAGTTATATAGATCGGGAGATTATATTTTTTCAGCCAGCGCAAGATAAAATATATTCCCGGAGGATATACTTCCCAGTTGAGATCGCTGACCGGCTTGTCGCCCAGGCGGATTTTTCTGGGAAACCTGAAGCGGTTGTGAAAATAATATTGCACGGTTAAAAAATCATTGAATCCGAGCGTCATCTTCAGCAATTTTTTATTTGATATATAAATACCGAACTTTTTCATTAAACGATCCAGCCATGAATTTTCGCGATATGCTTCAAATGAATGGAGGACATTGGCAAATCCGACCCTGGCATTTTGAGAAACTTCGTGAATCGCCTTATACCCCTCGATATGCGCTTTAGAAAAATTTTTAAAAAGTTTCCAGGCAACCAGTGGATTCCGCTTTTGCGGCGGCCATATTCCAATCATATAGGCTACCGCAATTACCGAGGTAGGCTCATTAAGCGTTATCCAAAATTTAACCTGGTCTTTTAAATTTTCAGCCGCATATTTCGCGTATCTGGCGAAATAAAAGGAGAATTCTTTACTGGCACAACCGCCTTTTTTTTCAAGCCAAACCGGATTCGTCCAGTGCCAAAGCGTCACAAACGGCTCCATCCCCCTTTCCCGCAAAGCCTTAATAACTTTCCGGTAATGTTCAATTTCTTTCTCATTAAATTTACCTTCCTCCGGCTCAATGCGCGACCATTCTATGGAAAAACGGTGCGCGTTATGCCCGCCCTCTTGCGCCAGATCAAAATCTTTTTCATATAAATCATAGTGGCCGCAGGCGCGTCCGGAAATATAATTCTGCGGATCAAACATTTCAGGGAACTTTTTTTGCTGCCAGTCCTGCCATTTTTTCCCGGCTTCTTTGGCCAGCCTCCCGGAATTATTTTTTTCCCATTCCGACCAATTATTAAAAGTCCCTCCTTCAACCTGGTGCGCAGAGGTGGCCGCTCCCCACAAAAAATTTTCCGGGAATTTATTCTCCATGCTATTATTTTACCCCATTTACCCGATATTAAAAAGCGCCCCGATGGGCATCGGAGCGCTTTACCCCCACACCCACAATGTTCTGCGTGCAAACATATGGATGGATAGAAAAAACTCAAAAAAATAAACCCCCGCTACCCCGAGTGTAAGCCCGTGGGTGTGGGGGTTTACTTAGCAGTCAATTATTTACCCGGTTTTTATTTGTTCCTGATTTTCTGAAACAATTTTTCGCAATCTATGCAGATAATACCAGTAACTCGCCAGTCCCAAAACAATCAGCGCGTATGGAAACCACAAATACCAGTCGCATTTGTCAAAATAAAGCCAGATTAAATAAACCGCGACAGTAAGCGCCAACTGCCAGAACCAGCGCACTTCTTTGCGTTCTTTATAGTTATAAAAACTGATGTAATTAAACGCGCCGGCATAAATTGCCAGAATCAAGAGCCAGACCCAGAGCGGCCATTCGGAACAAGCTGTCTCGGCGCCAGCCACTTCCTCCTCAACCGCGCCTTGCACTTCGCCAGGACCAACCACTCCTCCGCCAGCCGGCCCGGCAGCTTGTCCGGCGCGCAAAGGCAGCGGCGCGGCGGCTAAAACCGGCTTGGCGCCAAATACCATTTCGAATTTAACTTTCTCATCCTGAAACTCATTGCCGGCCCCGTCGTCAAATTCTACTTTCACTTTATAGTGGTTGACTTCGCCCGGTTCCAGCCGTTCAATGAAAACATCCCCGGCTTTGTCCATTTCGTGGAGAGTAAACCTGTCTCCGGCCCCTCCAATGAAATATTTTCCGCTGGTTTTGTCGGTGAGATAGAACTTGAGTTCGTCCGCCAGATCGTCATTGCTGACATCATCAATGTTAATGTAAAGATTTTCCGCTTCGGTGCCGGTATTTTCCGCCCGCGCTTCCTTGGTTTTAGAATCTCCCGGCGCGGCGTTTTCCACGTCAAAAAGCGGATCGTCGCTGGGACTGACATCTATTTTCACTTCCGCCCGGGCGGGAAAAGAGAGAGTGAAGAAAAGCGCAAGCCCGGCAATAAAAGTGAAACCGATATTTTTGGCAATTTTATAATCCATAAATTTTTTTATTCAGCAATGGACGAATCGCTTTCCTCATCATCTTCGGAATCATCGTCAGGTTTAACGGCCTCATCTTTTTTTACTTCCTCCTCTTTTTTCACGGAAACATCCGCGGGTTTTTCTTCCACGACAGGCTCTTCTTTCACCTCTTCTTTCACCTCTTTTCCACAACGGGTTTTCAGAAGTATCCGGCACGACCTTCGTTTCAGTTTCCGGCGCTATTTCCAGATCAGCCGGAACAACCGGCGGAATTGGATCCGTAACCGTCGCTACGGGTTTCAATCGCTGGCGCGCCAACAGGTTGATCAGAAAGATCCGTGCTGGGATTTTCAATCTCATCGGCAACGCCGTCGCTACTCTCGCTCTCATTGTCATTAGCGGTTTCTGCATTAGTTGCGTCATCTGCATCTTCAACGGTTGGATTTGAAGCTTCAGTATTTAAAATTCCCATTTTCTCCATAAATTCCTTGTCGCAAGTCGGCTTGTCTTTTTTGTCAAAACAAAATTCCTCGTAATATTTTTGGAAATCGTCCAGATCGTTGCTTTTGGTATTTTTTCCTCCCGGAGTAGGCACTGGATCAACCCAGCCGCCGGTTCCGTCGGGTACGCGCGCGTATGTTTTGCCTTCGGTGGTGTCTGAATACGAATACAAATCAATAAGATTAGCTGAAAAATAGCTCCGTCATAAAGCTTGACCGTATCGCCATCATTATTCAAAGAAAAATCAGTGTCGTTATCCGGTATACGACCAGCCAATCGTGAGAGGCAATGGTTGTGCCGCCTGTGTCATATTTGTCGATGTAATCGGAAATCATGGTCTAGCGCGTCGTATAAATGCCATCCGCTTACATCAATATCCTCGTTTCCATTATTATACAGTTCTACCCATTCGCCTGCCGGCTTTGGACCCATTTCATCTCCCTGTGGATTTCGGCAAAAATTCATTCAGCACTACCATCCAGGATATTTCAAACTGGCCGCTTTCGTCGGAGTTTGTCAGGCTATGTGAATCAGCGGCGGTAACGCGAATATAGAAATCATAGAAATTGCGGCGGAATTGTCCAGGCGTATGTTCCGTCATTAGCTTCGCCAGTAGCGATACTGGACCATGATCCGGCGTCGCATCTGTATTCAATATCAATATTCATTGAGGCGGTAGCCGAAGGATCAGATGAATCGGCTGTCCAGGTAATATTTTGGGATGATTGAAATTGCCACTCTCGCTGCAATCAGGATCGGTTACCGTTCTGTCGGAGGAATCCAGCAGCCGGCCGTAATAGTATTATAGGTGGAAGTCGCCGTATCCATAAAATAGGAATTGGTTCCGGAAATTCTGCCCATTGATAAAATCAGGAACAAACCAAGCATCACAAAACTGATCCGTTTCAGCGAATTTATAATTCGTCTATTAATTTTAGATTTGCGAATTTTTTTCATTTACCCGGTGAAATAAGATTTGAGCCTTTTTTTGAGAAACATCCTGCCATAATATGTTTTGAGATATTTTTCTCTGTGAGTCGCATCCTGTTGTTTTGTACAAGCTTCGTAATAAATCAGTTCCAGTGGTTTTCTGTATTTTGTTGACTCTACAATCCCTTTCTGATGTTGCTCAAATCTTAATTTTAAATTTTTAGTATAACCTACATATTTTTTCTTATCCTTTTTGCTGTAAAGAATATAAACATAATACATAATCCAGGTTTTGTAAAAATTTAAAATATTTCACTGGGTCTTCTTCCCCCAGTTGAATCCTGCTCCGCAGGAGCGCCTTCGGCGCTATTCAACGGGGTAAATCGCTTCTCCGCTAGTTTCCTATACGCTATCTTATTGGCAATTTCCTTTCTGATTTTTTGTATCTCGTCATAAATTATGATCACCGCCGGAATTATGATGAGCAGAATTATCCCGGGCGTGGTCTTGGCGTAGCTTACCGGATAACCGAGCAGGGGGACTGACAAAAATAATTTTCCCACTATTCTTTTTCCTAAATTTTTCGCCGTCAGCTGAATCGTGGCGTCACCCTCTGGTTTCAAACGCTATTTTCCCTGAACTTCTTCCTTCGATATTATTCTATGCGTAACAGTAACTTTTGGATCCTTGGTTCTGCGAGTTATCACATCGCCGACATTGTAATCGCTTAATGGTTTAACGAATATCAAGCTCCCCGCGTGAATGGCCGGCGACATTGACCCGGACATTACTGTAAATACTTTGTAATTTCCTGGAACCCGCACGATGAGAGAATACATAAAACTCTATCAGCATGAGAAGGACCAAAATCACTTAAGAACTGTTTTGAATATCTTTCCTAACATTATATTATTGAAAATTATTTGACCCGGGTTTCGCCTTGTTGAATTCCGCGAAGCGGATTTATTCAATCAGGGTCCTCCTCCTGCTTGTTACGCAACTTGTTAAGTAACTTATTGCGTAACAAAGAGAGATTGGAATTAATGAACCTGTTCTGCTGCGAAGGTCATATCAAAAGAAGCTGATAAACCTTGATAGGCGTTTCCGACTGTAGACGGAAAATTAAAATCCATAACACACACATAATCTTGACCAACACCAATCTGTCCTGCAGGTGTTCTGTAATAAGAGAGGAGCGTCCAGAATTTTGAAATAATAAATCATGACCTTAAATGGATTAACGCCCCAATAATAACTGGAAAGTTCACCGCTACCATTGAAGGCCTTGACTTATACGCAACGATTTATTAACACTACGGATCACTCAACTTTATCTACTGTCAGATAATTGATAGGAAGCGTTCCAGAATTGTGCAGAGTAATCCACTGCCTCATTGAATCACCAGGCTTAAGATTATCAAAGTGGAAAGGAACCGTCGTTCGCGCTCCATTGAGATAAGTGTCATTTGAAGCAATATTCAATATTAATGTGCCTGATGAAAATGTCTGGCCAGTCACAACAGCCTGACTTTGTAAAATACGCCCAGGTGGCGACTGACGCGACAGCCGCGACGGCGACAACGATTACGAGACTCTTAATTATATTTTTCATTTCATATACACCTCTCAATCTAGTTGGATTTTTCTATAATAAGCAGAAAATTATTAAACCCTCCTCGCGGAGGTTGCCCTCTCTTTACAGAGGGCTTAAGTATTGGCTGCCTATTTAAAAAGCCAACCTACGCCCGCCAATAAAAATTGGCAGCCATAAGTCGGCCTTCTGACCCTGCTTTTCACACCAAAAGAATACCTCACCCATACTTATTCTTCTAGCAATTAAAAATTTTCCCGGTTTCTACGAATAATACCCGCCGGATTTCTTTTTTATCCCGCACCTTCCAATATATTTCGCGACTTGTTGCGAGGACAATGATATAAATAAATTCTTACTGTAGAATCCGATACCCCGCAGGAAGGTGCGGGATTTATTTCGTATCGTTAGCATAGCAAAGCGAAAAAAATTGTCAAGCGAATTTCGGCTTGACAAAAGGATAATTTAATGGTGTTGAAAATATAAAAAGGTTTAGCCTTAAAAAAATAATTTTCGGGTTATTTTACAAATTAACCAGGTATGTGCGGATAAATTTATGTATGGCAGAAACGGTTTCATCTTTTAATTTCGGGTTGCTTTCCGCCACCCATTTGGCAAAATTATAAAGTTCCTGGTTATCAACCTTCATCCACTTTTTGTTTTTATGCAAGAAATAAAAAAGGGTTGTCATCGCGATTCTCTTATTGCCGTTTTCAAAAGGATGATTTTTTACCATCAGATAAAACAACACTGAAGCTTTTCCCAAGAGCCCTTTATAGAGAAGGCGCCTGCCAAAAGTTTGAAAAGGAACCGCCAGACAGCTTTCCAGCTTATTTGGAAAACGCGTTCCAAAATCCGGAATCGGCTCGTCCCAGCTCATCATTTTTTTTGCCAAACTATGGGCGACATATTCAATTTCAATTACTGAAAGCGGTTTTAGCTTCATTCTTTTCCTAATAATTTTAATGTCTCGCCGTATTCCTCTATGGTTTTTTCAACGGCTTTGTTGATTTCTCTTTTTTTATTTTCGGTTAACCCGGAACTCAAAGTTTCAGCCAGATCTTTTTTATAAATGATAAAATTACGGCCGTTTTTTACCGCTTTTATTTTGCCGGATTTAATTTTTTTAAAGACAGCAATCCGGCTGATTCCGAGTATTTTTGCCAATTCGCTGGTTGTTAGGCAACTTCTTTTCATATGAACTTATTATAAGCCTATGTTAACCATTGAGTCAATAGTTAACATAGCATTTGAAATCTAAAAATTACCCCAATAATAACCTGTAAAATTCTGCTATAGCAAGATTTTACAGTTTTTTATAAATATCCCTATTGCGAAATACTGACTATGCATGCATTTTCAAATGGACCTTGTCAAAATGCGCCTGATACATCCCCCGGGCGCGCGCTTTGAAGTTCCGCATCAAGTCCTCATATTCTTCGGCGCTCACGGTATAAAGAACCTGATATTTTTCAGTTTGCAAAAATTTTCCTTTTTGACTCAACCGCGAGATAAGCCAGAACCATAAAATTGAGAACCGTTAAGTATCCGATTCCGGCGAAAGCCGCCGCCATGGCATAAACTCCGAAGTCGCCCTGGACTATTTTATCTTTCCAGCCGTTTAAAAATCTCACCGGCGCGGGCAGAGAATTATCCGCCAAAACTTGAGGCTTGCCGTCATTTAATACTTTTTGATTTTGCGGAACAGCCTGTTGCGCTTCCTCCGTTTTTTCAGCCTCCACCGGGACAAAATCCGCGCGCGCCCCGAACTCCTGGACCGCCACGATCGTTTCGCGCCCGTTTATCGCCCCCTGCCCCACCGCCACGCCTATTTCCTGAAAATGCGCGTTTAAAATATTGGCGCGGTGAGTCGGACTCCCCATCCAGGCTTTGTTCTGGTTTTCCGCGCTCAAAAAATTCATCGCCAGATTTTCCCCCGCGTATTTGTAATCGTAGTTATTTTTTTCCAGCCAGTGCCAGGGCGTAAGCCCCGCCGGCGAAGTGTGTTCAAAATAATTTTTCTCCAGCATATCCGCCAGCTTATCCTGCGCCGCCTTAACCAGCGAATCGTTAATGGCTAAAGCCGGAAGATTCCGGGAGGCCCTTTCCTTATTCGCCAAATCCACCACATTCTCCGGCGTAATCAGGCTGGCATTCGCCGTTCCGCAAAAGACAACCAAAAACATCACAGCTATCACGCCTGCGAAAATAATTCTATTGAGTTTTATTTTTGATTTTGCCATTTTTGTCTTGAGCGTAGCGAGAAGCTACAAAAATGAGCATCCCGCACCAATTCGCTAGTTTATTTTTACTATATACTTTAAACATAGCCGCAGGCGAATTCGCAAACATATCTATCTACAACACCCAGCCTTTATTGGAATTGGTGCTGGGATAGTCACCTGCTCCTATAAACTGTTGATTTTATCAAAATAATAATCCACGTCGGAAATCCATTTGTTCACATTATATTCCCCGTGCCCGGCGCAGCTGGCCCCGCATTTCCAGACCACCATTTTTTTGGGAGTATCCAGTTTTTGCAATTGCGTCAGATACTGGATGCGGTCGCCGACAACCAGAACCGCCTGCTCCGGCGAATCAAAACAGCTGTATCCGGAACCGGTCTGATTATAAGTTCCGCGAAATCCCCAGTAATTGAAACAGTCGCGCCCTTCTTTCTGCGGCGAAAACTTGCCCAGATTGCTTTCCTTTTTGGCAATGGCCACCAGATAGGCCGCCGTCTGCATATCGCGCTTAGCCACTTCGGAAGCCATGGCTTCCATCGGCTGGTCTTTTACCAAATCTTTTATATTTTCCAGCGCGGCAAACTGATCCATGCTGTATTCTCCGACAATTTCCTGGTTGCCGTTTTTTTCGGAACAGCGCATCGCTGAATCCGCCATTGATTCTTCCCGCGGAGAAAATATCGGCAGGCTCGCGTCCGGACGGGTTATTTTTTCCGGGCGGAATAATTCCCAGCCGTTGGCTTGTTCAAATACGATAAACGCGAACAGCCCCAGCGAAAAAACCAGAAAGACTGTCTTTCTCGGCAGAGCGATTTTGGAGTAGTCAATTGTAGCTGACGCTGTTTTCGAAACATGCTTGCGCGCTATTTTTAGTTTCCGAAACAGCGCTTTTTTGAATTTACCCATACCCGGTAGTAGAACTTTGACGATTATTAAATCGTCTGTTCTGGTGTAATTTATGGTTATTTACTAAGATTGTTATTTTATGCTTCCGGCAGTTTTTTTTAATTTTTTCCAAAAGGAAAAAATTGGTCAAAGTTTCACTACCGGGCATATGCTCCTAAAAAAGCATAAAACGCGGTCACCCGTGTTTTAAGCCCCTTTTTATTCATTTTATGGCTTCCGCCGGCTGGCGGACTAAGCCACTTATGCATCTATTATAGCAGGTTTTTCGCCTCTTGTCAACCCGGTAGTGAAAATTCGACCGATTTTTCCCGCAAGGAAAAATCAATTAATAAACATTGTCGAATTTCTACTACCGGGTCAAGCCCAAAAAACTATTTTATCCTCCGATACCCCGTTCCGGCCGGAATCAGTTTTCCGATAATGACATTTTCTTTGAGTCCGCGCAGGCGGTCTTCTTTGCCGGCCACCGCGGCGTTAATGAGAACTCTCGCTGTTTCCTGAAAGGAAGCGGCCGAGAGGAAGCTTTCGGTTGAAAGCGCCACCTTGGTAATGCCCAAAAGCATTTTCTCCCCCTGCTCGGTTCGCTGCCGCCCGTCTTGGCCTTCGCGTTCGTTTCCAAAAATTCGTCTTTCTCCACAATATCGCCGACCAGAAGATCGGTGCCGCCGGTCTCCGTAATTAAAACCCGGCTGAACATCTGGCGGATAATGACTTCTATGTGCTTGTCGTTAATGCCCTCTCCCTGCGCGGCGTAGATTTCCTGAATTTCCCGGACAATATAGCGGTGCACATCTTCCCAGCTCATGGTTTTATACAGTTTTTTGAGATCAATATTGCCTTCATTAAGCTTGGAGCCCTTGCCGACCAAATCGCCTTCCGCCACTTTGAGCGTGCTGCCGGCCGGCACTTCATATTCTTCCGTTTTTTTGGCTTTGTCCTGCGTTTCAATTTTTATGAGAATAGTTTTTTCGCCGGCGGAAATTTCCGCCACTTTTCCATCGATGTTGGAAATTATGGATTCGCCTTTGGGCGGACGGGCTTCAAAAATTTCTTCCACGCGGGGCAGCCCTTGCGTAATATCCGATCCCGCCACGCCTCCGATATGGAAAGTTCTCATAGTCAGCTGCGTTCCCGGCTCGCCGATAGCCTGCGCCGCCACGATTCCGACGGCTTGGCCCAGTTCCACGATATTTCCCCGGCCCAGATCAACGCCATAACATTTCTGGCAAACTCCGCGGGGAGTTTTGCAGGTAATCAAAGAGCGGATTCTCACTTTGGCGATTCCGGCCTTTTCAATTTTCTGTCCCTGCTCCTTGGAAACAATATTCCCCTTCTCAACGATAATTTCTCCGGTTTTTGGATCCAGCGCGTCTTCCGCGAGCACCCGTCCGATTACCCGGCCCGCGAAACTCTGCCCGATCCTGTCCGAATCTTCGCGATAAATATAGGCGCCGGTTTTGTCTTTGCAATCCTCTTCGCGGACAATCACATCTTGCGCGACATCAACCAGCCGGCGCGTGAGATATCCGGCAGTCGCGGTTCGCAGAGCCGTGTCCGCCATACCTTTTCTGGCGCCGTGAGTGGAAATAAAATATTCCAAAACATTAAGTCCTTCCTTGTAACAGCTTTTGATCGGCAGTTCAATGGTTTCTCCGGTCGGTCCGGCCATCAGGCCTTTCATTCCCGCCATCTGGACGACTACCGATTCAGAGCCGCGGGCTTTGGAATAAACCATGGAATAAACCGGGCCCTCTTTGTCCATTGATTCCCGCACCGCGTCGGTAATTTTATTTTTCACGTCGTTCCAAATTTCAATCACCTGGCTCTTTCTCTCTTCTTCGGTCAAAAGCCCCATATTGTATTGCTGTTTGATAACTTTCAACTTTTTCTTCCGCTTCTGCCATAAAACTTCTTTTTTCTCTTTCGGCACAATCAAGTCGCTCATGCCCCAGCTGATTCCGGATCGCGTCACCGACTCAAAGCCCAGATCTTTTATGCGATCGACAAACAGCGCTGTTTCCGCCTGCCCGCAAACTTCCAAGCACTTTTGCCACTAAAACCTTCAGTTCTTTTTTTGTCATTTCTTCATTGATGAAGCGCAATTTTTCCGGAATAATTTCATTCAATTTTATCCGTCCGATGGAAGTTTCCAGCACTTTTCCTTTATAGAAAACTTTTATCCTGGCGCGGACATCTACTAGTCCCAGTTCGTAGGCCATAATCGCCTCGTCAGCGGATCCGAAAATTTTTCCTTCGCCCTTGACGCCGGCGAGATATATGGGTGATATAATAACAGCCCAAAACCATATCCAGAGTCGGCGTGGTGATCGGTTCGCCGCTGGCCGGCTTCAAAAGATTTTTGGTGGAAAGCATCAGGTTGGCACTTTCTTCGCGCGCCCTGTCAGTGAGCGGCACGTGCACCGCCATCTGGTCGCCGTCAAAGTCAGCGTTGAAAGCCGAGCAAACCATCGGATGGATCTGAATCGCCTTGCCTTCAATCAACACCGGCTGGAAAGCCTGGATGCTCAAACGATGAAGAGTCGGAGCGCGGTTCAGCAGTACATAATGATGGGAAATAATTTCATCCAAAATCTCATAGGATTCTTCGCTTTCCGCTTCCACCATTTTTCCGGCGTTGCGCACATTATAAGCCAATTCTCTTTCAATTAATTTATTGATAATAAAAGGCTTGAAAAGTTCCAACGCCATTTTCTTCGGCAATCCGCACTGGTGCAATTTTAATTTCGGACCGACGACGATAACGCTTCGTCCGGAATAATCCACGCGCTTGCCCAAAAGATTCTGGCGGAAACGTCCCTGTTTGCCTTTCAAACGTATCAGCGAAGGACCGCAGCGCCCTTCTTTGCCCGGTGGAAGCCGTAACGCTCACCTGTCCGCGGCGGGCGCTGTTGTCAAACAGCGCGTCCACTGCTTCCTGCAGCATTCTTTTTTCATTGCGGGTGATCACTTCCGGCGCGCCGATTTCAATCAATTTTTTCAGACGGTTATTGCGGTTGATAATCCGGCGATAAAGATCATTGAGATCGGATGTGGCAAAACGGCCGCCGTCCAAGCGCCACCATCGGACGCAAGATCCGGCGGAATAACCGGAATAACGATCGGCAGCATCCATTCCAGTTTCAGCCCGGCATTTGATAAATCCCTGGAAAAGCTTGATTCTTTTCACGACTTTTTTCTGATCGGCAGTTTCGTTTTCTGCCATTCCTTTTTTGAAGCGTGCAATTTCTTTTTCCAGATTCATATCTTCCAAAATTTTTCTTACCGCTTCGGCTCCGATGCTCGCGGTAAAAACCTGCCCATAGCGGGAAGAAAGATTGAAATATTCAACTTCAGAAATAATTTTCAGCTTGCTGATGCCCTTGAGTTCTTCTTTAGCGGTGCGATAAATGTTTTTCAGTTCTTCCGTTTTGTTTTCTACCGCCTGCGGAGTCCCCTAATTTATTGATTTCTTTCTGCTTATTTTTATATTCCTGCTCCAATTGAGCCACCGCTTTCTCTCTTTCTTTTTCGTCCACCGTGAGAATTATGTAGCTTGAAAAATAAATTACTTTTTCCAAATCCTGCGGACCCATGCCCAGAGCGAAGCCGATTTTGGAAGGCACGCCGCGCAAAAACCAGATATGCGAAACCGGCACGGCCAGCTTGATATGCCCCATTCGCTCCCGTCGCACGCTTGACCGCGTCACTTCCACTCCGCACTTGTCGCAGACAATGCCCTTGTAGCGGATTCGCTTGTATTTTCCGCAATAGCATTCCCAATCGCGCGACGGACCGAAGATTTTTTCGCAAAACAGTCCGTCCTTTTCATAGCGCTGGGTGCGGTAGTTGATTGTTTCGGGCTTGGTGACTTCGCCGTTTGACCAGCCCAGAATTTCATCCGGACTCGCCAGTTTCAATTTCACGCTATTAAAATCACTGACCTTGGTTATTGGATCCATATTTTATAAATCTATAATTCAGAGTACCAAATTCTAAATAAATCTTAACATTAAAAATATAAAGTTTCGGATTTTGAAAATTTGGACTTGTAATTTATTTGTGATTTGTAATTTTAGATTTTGAAATTAAATAATAACTTTTATTTATATCTGTGTCGGTTCTTTTTCGTTTTCTTCCTCTTCGTTCTTCTTTTTCAACTCCAGTGAGTTCCACATTAAGTCCCAGGCCTTTGAGTTCATTGACCAAAACATTAAAAGATGTCGGCACATTCGGACTCTTGATCGGCTCGCCCTTAATGATTGACTCATACGCCTTGGAGCGCCCCATCACATCGTCCGATTTAATGGTAAGCATTTCCTGCAAAGTATAAGCCGCGCCATAACCCTCCAGCGCCCACACTTCCATTTCTCCGAATCGCTGCCCGCCGAATTGCGCTTTGCCTCCCAGCGGCTGCTGCGTAATCAAAGAATACGGCCCGATGGAACGCATATGGATTTTATCGTCCACCAAGTGGTGGAGCTTCATCACATACATTACTCCCACTGTTGATTCATTATCAAAATATTCTCCGGTGCGGCCATTAACTAATTTAATTTTGCCGCTTTCCGGCAGATCGGCTTTTCCAAGTTCCGCCTTGATTTGCTCTTCCGTCACTCCGGAAAGCGCGGGTGAAGCCACTTTGTATCCAAGCTTCATCGCCGCCCAGCCCAGATGCGTTTCCAAAATCTGCCCGATATTCATACGCGAAGCCACACCCAGGGGATTCAGAATCATATCCACCGGAGTTCCGTCCGGAAGATAAGGCATATCCTCCGCCGGAGCCACGCGCGAAATTACGCCCTTATTTCCATGGCGTCCGGCCAATTTGTCCCCCACGGAAATCTTTTTGAGCTGGGCCACTGAAACCTGGATCTGCTGGATAACCCCCGTTGATAATTTGTCTCCTTGTTCGCGGGAAAATATTTTTATATCCACTACTTTTCCGTATTCGCCGTGCGGAAGATAAAGCGAGCTGTCTTTGACATCGCGGGATTTTTCGCCGAAAATAGCGCGCAGCAGTCTTTCTTCGCTAGTCAGGTCGCCTTCGCCTTTCGGAGAAATTTTTCCGCACAAAATATCGCCCGAAGCCACTTCGGCGCCGATGCGGATAATTCCGGTTTCATCCAAATTTTTCAGTCTTTCTTCGCCGATATTGGGAATGTCGCGGGTAATAATTTCCGGCCCGAGCTTGGTATCGCGCACATCAATGGAAAAATCTTCAATATGAATGGAGCTGTAGCGGTCGTCCTGGACCAATTTTTCCGAAATAATAATCGCATCTTCATAGTTGGATCCTTCCCATGGAATAAAAGCCACCAAAACATTTTGTCCCAGGGAAAGTTCGCCATGATCCGTGGAAGCTCCGTCGGCCAAAAGTTGGCCTTTTTTGACCAGGTCGCCCCGCTTCACGCGCGGCACCTGGTTCATGGAAGTGAAAGCGTTTGATTTTACAAAACTTTGCAGGCGGTATTCTCTTTTGAAATATGGTTTTTTCGCTCCGGCTGGCGCTTCTTCTTTGACGATAATGTGATCGCTGTCCACTTCAATAACTTCGCCGGCCTGCCTGCGCGATGACAACTTGTCCCGAATCAGCCGCCGCTTTGTCTTCAATGCCCGTTCCCACCAGCGGCGCCTGCGGTTTCACGCAAGACACGGCTTGGCGCTGCATATTTGATCCCATAAGCGCGCGGTTGGCATCATCGTGTTCCAAAAATGGAATGAGCGAAGTTGCCACCGAAATCATTTGCTTGGCGGAAACATCAATGTAGTCTATTTTTTCGGCTTCAATTTCCGCCGCGTTGCCTTTGACCCTGGCCTCAATTATCGCGTCCAAAATATTTCCATGCTCATCAATGTGGATTCCGGCATGCGCGATATTTTTGCGGTCCTCCACTGTCGCGTTGATGTATTCAATTTCTTTGCTGATCCACGGTTTTATTTTGACCGTTTTTATTTTTTTGTCTTTGGCGATTTCGGCGGCGATTTTTTCATCAATCTTCGCGCCCGCTTCAAAACCGGCGATTTTTTCATCTAGAATTTTATTGGCCAGTTTTTCTTTATTATTTTCAGTTTCCCGATAAACCTTGAGGTAGGGAGTTTCCAAAAATCCGTATTCATTTATTTTGGCGTAAGTGGCCAAATGCCCCACCAATCCGATATTCGGGCCTTCCGGAGTTTCTACCGGACAAATCCGGCCGTAATGCGAATGATGCACGTCGCGCACTTCAAAGCCGGCGCGCTCGCGGGTAAGCCCGCCCGGACCCATGGCTGACAAGCGCCGCTTGTGTTCCAGTTCCGCCAGCGGATTGACCTGGTCCATAAATTGGGAAAGTTGCGAGCTTGAAAAAAATTCTTTGATGGCCGCGGCAATCGGACGGGAATTAATCAGCTGCCCCGGCACTACTATTTCTATATCACAGGTGCTCATGCGGTCCTTGATGTTTCTGGCCATGCGAGCCAGCCCCACGCGCAATTTATTCTGCACCAGCTCGCCGACCGAGCGCACCCGGCGGTTGCCCAGATGGTCAATATCATCCGCTATGGCTGTCGGATCATTGTTGAGGCGGATAATTTCTTTAATGATGGCTATCAGATCCTCGCGCAAAAGCACGCGGTGTTTTTCGTCGTTGGGGAAACTCATCTCCAGTCGCTGGTTCAGGCGATACCGCCCCACGTCTCCAAAGTCATATCTTTCAAAATCAAAAAACATCGCTTCAATCATCTGGCGGGCGTTAGCTTCGGTCGCTAAATCTCCCGGGCGGATCCTTTTATAAACTTCTTTATAGCCTTCGCCCTGATTTTTGGCCGCGTCTTTTTCCAAAGTTTTCGCGATATATTTTATTTCTCCCTCGTCAATATCCTTGAATAAATCCAGAAGCTCTTTGTCGGCGGCATAGCCAAAAGCGCGCAAAAGGGAAGTAATCGGCACTTTGCGCTTACGGTCTATTTTCACGGAAATCGCCCCGTCAAAATCCGTGTCCAGTTCCAGCCAGGCTCCGCGATTAGGGATAATTTTAGCTCCAAAAAGCCTTTTTCCTTTCTGATATTCCATAGTAAAAAACACTCCAGGGCTGCGGATCAGCTGGCTCACCACGACCCGTTCGACGCCGTTGATGACAAAAGTTCCCCGGTCGGTCATAATCGGAAAATCTCCCAGATATATTTCCTGCTCCTTGATCTCGCCGGTTTTTTTGATAATCAGTTTTACTTTGCACCGGAGCGGCGCTTCGTAAGAAATATTTTTATTTTTCGCCGTAACTTCGTCGTATTTCGGCTCGTCCAGATAATAATCGGAAAAAGAAAGCTCCAGATCCTTGCCGGTAAAATCCGTTATGGGATTTATTTCTATAAGAAGATCACGCAGCCCTTTTTCCAAAAACCAGTCATAGGAATTTAATTGCGTCTCAATTAAATTCGGCAACGACACCATGGAAAAAGATTGGAAAAATTTTCTTTTGGAAAGCGAAGACTCCAAACCAAAGGTTTCCTTAACCTTCAGTTCTTTCTGGGTTTTGGACATAAAAATAACACCCATCGCGTTGCCTATTCCGCTGAAATTCTAGGAAATAAGCGCTTGAGACGAGTTTTAAGATTAGTTTATTTAGTTGTAATTATATGTTGAAGCAAGGTTTTACCCTTATTTTCATATCTCCCCCCATTTGCATGGTTGATATGAAAAACTTGACAATGTAAATCCATTATACACGGTTTAAAAAATCGCGCAAGTATTAAAATCTCTTTTTTGTCAAATTTTGGCCTTTTTTCAATTTTTGGCTTATTTAAAGGATTTTTTTGTCAGCCACAATCTTCGCAGCTTGTTTTGTCCGAAAGTTATCCACACCCGGTAGTAGAAATTCGGCAATTTTCTTTCGGGCGTAGCCCAGCCGAATTTTCACTACCGGGCACAGCCAGTACTTATTTTTTACTCCAATTCCACGCATTGGCCACTGCCTTGGCAATCCGGCAAGTCGTAAAGTTTTCTCCCAAATCCGATTTCACCGTTATTTTTTTGATGTCCTCCGGTTTTAATTTATTTTTTTTGAGCAATTTACCAATTTCCGGCAGCAATTCTTCGGACAAATGAAATTCGTTCGGAAACTTATGTGCATCCAGCACTTGCTTATTCTTTTGCAGAATAAGTTCAACGGTTCTGTTTTTGATTTTGATTTGAATTATCATGATTTTTCTTTTAAGTTTTGACGACTTATATATTCCGGGCTTATATGGTTTCATACGGACAATATTATTTTTCAAACCAAATTTATCCAGTTTCTTTTTTAATCCCTCAATAAAATATTCTTGATCATATCCCAGACAGATTATATCGGGCCTATATTTTTTTATTACCGCGTATTTATCTCCTATTCCTCCCAATATTACTTTATCTGCCAGCTGGCTGTCTTTTATAATTTTAACTCTCGTTGCTTCTTTGTTGATTGGTTTTTGTTTTTTTGTTATTGCAACCGTTTTGTCCCGCGCTATCACCACAGTTAGATAGTCGCTAAGTTTTTTCGCCTGTTGCAAAAAATTCCGGTGTCCCGGGTGAAAAATATCAAAGGTCCCAAAAACCATAACTTTTTTCATCCCGTTAGAATTTATCTATATTTATCTAAAAAATAAAGATAAATTAATTGATTAGTTATGCTCTTATCCCGTTTGTAAAAGTAAATAAATTCTAACGGGACTCATGGCTCTTTTATTTATCAACTTTACTCCAAATTATATTCCAGGGATCGTCCTTTCTCCCCGGCGCAATCTGGTTGTGACCAAGGATATCTTTTATGGAGTATTTATTACGCAGATATCTCAGTAGATAATTCAGTGAATCATACTGTTCGGAAGTAAATTTGTCGGTTTTGCTGTTAATAATTTCAATGCCGATGGAAAAATTATTCACACCCGCGCGCCCGTCCGGCACCTGGCTTTCGCCCGCGTGATACGCGATATTTTCGTCGGCCACCAGGCGGTAAATTTTTCCGTTCCGGTCAATGATATAGTGCGGAGATACGCCATATGATTTGTAGATATCCAGAATTTTATCCAGACTGAACGGATCGCCTCCCAGCGCATTGTAAGTTGAGTGGATTATTATTGTATCAATCTTGCGCCCATCGGATTTTTCAAATCCCCAGCTGACAAATTTATTTGTAATATTTATTTTGTCGTTTTGCAAATTTTTATCAGCTGCTGTTTCTGTTTTGTCTTGATTGTTAGTTTTAATTTCGGGACTATTATTCTTTATTTCTTCCAAAGTAACTTCCGGATTTTCTTCATTAGCTGTTTCGGCCAAATTATTATTTTCCGCGACTTCATTTTTAATTTCAATTTTTTTGGAGCTTGAACCATAAAAATATTTGTAACCCAAAAGCCCGCCCGCCAAAAGGATTAAAACAACCACAGTAATAATTAAATACTTATTTTTATTCATTTGAGCGGGATACGAGAATTTCACCCCGCACCATCTGGAGCGACCGATGGGAATCGAACCCACGTCTCGACCTTGGGAAGGTCATGTACTGCCATTGTACTACGATCGCATTCGCAGATGGTGCGGGGCAAGCTCGCGCTTTTTAAAATAGTCATACACTGCCACTGTACTAATCCCGCGATATAATTTAGCCTAACAAATTACTCAAGAAAATCAAGCTGGCTATTGACCGAAGACTTATTTAAAGATAAGATTTATAGGTAATTTTAGGCGGGGCGTTGTGTAATGGTAGCGCGCTTGGTTTGGGACCAAGTAGTCCGAGTTCGAGTCTCGGCGCCCCGACATAAAAAATGTTGTGTTTTTGATATTGATAATATTAGAAAGTTTTTGTAAAATAAAAATAAGCGAGTGTCGTATAATGGTAATACCTCAGCTTTCCAAGCTGATGCCAGGGGTCCGATTCCCCTCACTCGCTCAAAAATAATCTTCTCATAACAAAATCCCTCCGAGATAATCTGGAAGGGATTTTGTTTCTATCTCCTAATGCTCCTGTACATAAATTGAAGATTTTGAAAAGATAGTTCTGCGGAGTAGCAAAAATTATTTCACCGCTTCTTTGAGCGCTTTGCCGGCGGTAAATTTCGGAATGTTCATGGCCGGAATAGTGATTTTGGCTTTGGTCTGCGGATTAATGCCCGCGCGGGAAGCGCGTTTGGAAAGCCGGAAGGTTCCAAACCCGGTCAGTGTCACTTTATTGTCGGCCTTGATGGATTTGGTAATTTCTTCAGTGAGATCGTCAATCACAATTTCCACATCCTTTTTAGACATGTCGTTTTTCTTGGAAATAGCGTCCACCAGCGCGTCTTTGTTTATATTTGCCATGTTTGTCACCTGCCTCTCTAGTTTATAATATTAGTTTCTATGTTTTTATTTTATATTATGTTTTAAATAAAGCAAATTTTAGTTGTCCACAACTTTATCACAACTCAACTCTCGTAACTCGTAACTATTTTTTCCATTCGAGTGTCGAGTTATGAGTTGCGAGTATCGAGACTACCGGGCAATTTCAACCGCCCGGGTTTCCCTGATAACATTTACTTTTATCTCGCCGGGATATTTCAATTCTTTTTCAATTTTATCGGCAATCGCGCGGGACAATTTTATGGCGCCCAAGTCGTCAATTTTTTCCGGTTTCACGAAAACCCTGATTTCCCGCCCGGCCTGGATAGCATACGTTTTTTCCACTTCCGGAAACGAGTTAGCTACTTCTTCCAATTCGGAAAGCCTTTTTAAATAATTTTCCAGCGTATCCTTTCGGGCTCCCGGCCGGCTGGCCGAAATCGCGTCCGCCGCCGCGATAATCATCGACTCCGGGCTTTCAAACGGATAATCTTCGTGGTGAGCCCGCATCGCGTTGACAATATCTTTGTCCATTCCGAATTTTTCGAAAATTTTGATTCCAATTTCCACATGCGTCCCTTGCACTTCATGATCCACCGCTTTGCCGATATCATGCAAAAGCCCCGCCTTTTTGGCCAGCGCCACATCGGCTCCGAGTTCCGCCGCCAGCGCGCCTGACAAGTGAGCCACTTCCAGAGAATGCAAAAGCGCGTTTTGGCCATAACTTGTGCGATAACGCAATCTGCCTAAAATCTGCACCAGCTTTGGATCAAGCCCGGCGATGCCGACATCATAGGCCGCCGCCTCGCCGGCTTCTTTTATTTTTTTGCCGATTTCATTTTTAGCGTATTCCACCGCCTCTTCAATGCGCGTCGGATGGATGCGCCCGTCGGCAATCAGTTTTTCAATGGCAATCCTCGCGATTTCTCTCCTTATCGGATCAAAACCGGAAATTACAATGGCTTCCGGCGTGTCGTCCACGATAATTTCAATGCCGGTCATTTTTTCCAGCGCCTTGATGTTCCGCCCTTCCCGCCCGATAATCCGGCCTTTGATTTCGTCCGACGGAATGCTGACTGTGCTCGTGGTCGTATCCGCCGCGTGCGAGCCGGCATATTTCTGGATAGCCTGGATCATAATATTCTTGGCTTCTTTTTCAATCTCCTCCTGGCCTTGCTGTTCCAAAAATCTTATCCGCTTGGCAATCAAGTCGCGGTTTTCTTCTTCCGTAAGCTGCAAAAGCACTTTCTTGGCCGCTTCCTTGGAAAGTCCGGCTATTTTTTCCAAGCGCTTGAGCTCCTGCTTTCTGGTTTCCTCCGCTTCCCTTCTGATTTCCCGGATCTCCTCCGCTTTCTTTTCCAGAATTACGCGCGCGCGGTCAATTTCCTCCATTTTCATATCAAGGCTTTCTTCCCGTTTGCCAAGGCGATCTTCCTGGCGCAATATTTGATTTTCCCTTTCCAGCTCTTTCTTTTTGGCTTCCTCCAAAATGGAAACGGCTTTGTTTTTTGACTCGATAATTATTTCCTGGGATTTTTTTTCGGATTCCTCAACCAGCTTATTAGCCTTGCCTTCAGCCGTAGATAATTGTTTTTTAGCGATAGTTTGACGCGCGACATACCCGAGAACCGCGCCCACAGACAAGCTCAAAAAACCAACTATAAAAATAGTTAAACTCACTTCCATATGTTTTTTTTCTATTCAATTGATAAATCATAAAAGAATTATTTTATTTATAGCATGCGCCTAAAAGCGCTTATTTATCAACAAAATTAGACTTTTTAAAATTATTATTTTACTTTAGAATTTTAGTATAATTAAAGCATTTTGTCAAAGCCGCGCGAAAATGATAAGATTAAATTGTTGAATGGCTGGATTGCTAAATTGTTTTTTATTCAACTCGTTTTTTTCTAAACCATTTAACCATATAACAATTTAACCATTTAATTATGTATAAACCAGTAGTCTTGGTCGTGCTGGACGGGTGGGGGCTGGGAAAAGCCACTAAAGGCAACGCCATTGCCGAGGCTAAGCTGCCGACTATTGAAAAATTGAATGAATATTATCCGCACACGGCGCTTCAGGCGTCGGGAGTTTCTGTCGGCCTGCCCTGGGGCGAATGCGGCAATTCCGAGGTCGGCCATATTACGCTGGGCGCCGGAAAAATAATCTATCAGAATATGCCCCGCATCACCATGGCCATCCAGAGCGGAGAGTTTTTCAAAAATCATGAATTTCTGAAAGCTGTTGAACACGCCCGGGAAACCGGCGGGGACTTGCACCTGATGGGGCTTATCGGCAAGGGCGGCGTCCATTCATATATGGACCATCTTTACGCCCTGCTTGAATTTGCCAAAAACCAAAAAATGGAAAAAGTATACTTGCACATTTTTACCGATGGCCGGGATTCGCCTCCGAACTCCGGAGCAGAGTCCGTAATGGAAATTCAAAAACATATCAAGCGCTTCGGCGTGGGAAAAATTGCCACGGTTTGCGGAAGATACTTCGCGATGGATCGCAACAATAATTGGGACCGCATCCAGCAGGCTTATAACTTAATGACAAAAGGCGAAGGAGAAAAAATTACCGACCCCCTGGAATATCTGCGCGCGTCATATATGAAAGAAATTTTTGATGAATATGTAAAGCCGGCCGCAGTTACGGAAAATGGAAATCCGGCCGCGCTCGTAAAAAAAGGCGATTCGGTGATTTTTTTCAACTTCCGCGAAGACCGGGCCCGCCAAATTACCAAAGCGTTTGCTCTTCCGGGATTTTCCAAATTTAAAAGAGACCAGATAAAAGACCTTTATTTTGTGACGATGACCCAATATGAGGATAATCTGCCGGTAAAAGTCGCTTTTCCCCCTTCCGGGGTCAAAGAATCACTGGGAACAGTTTTAAGCAAAAACAAATTGGCGCAGCTGCGGATCGCGGAAACGGAAAAATTCGCCCACGTTACCTATTTTTTTAACGGCGGAGCGGAAGATGCTTTCCCGGGAGAAGACAGGATTATTATTCCTTCCAGAGCCACTGTCAGCTTTGATAAAATTCCGGAAATGAGCGCCGGAGAAATTACCGACAAAGTTTTGGAAGCGGTAAACAGTGAGAAGTACGCTTTCATCCTGCTTAATTACGCCAATGCTGATATTGTCGCCCACACCGGCAACGAAAAAGCCACCATTAAAGCGGTGGAGTTTGTTGATAAATGTCTCGACCAACTCATAACCGCGGTGCTGGCTAAAAACGGATGCCTGCTTATTACCGCCGACCACGGCAACGCCGAAGAATTGAAAAATAATATGACCGGTGAAAAAAATACGGAACATTCCACCAACCCGGTCCCGCTTTGGTTTGTCGCCAGCGATAATCACGGCAAAACCCCGCGCCCGGAATCAAAAGGCGAGCCGGAAGCCTCCGGACTTTTGAGCGACATCGCTCCGACCATTCTTGAACTTCTTAAATCTGAAAAAATCCGAACGAAATGACCGGCGAAAGTCTGCTGAATATTTTGAAATACATTATAAAGTCGAGGTTCAACCTCAACTGACATAAAAAACACGCTGCTTGCAAAAGTTGCGTGTTTTTTATCTACTGAGATATTCAGCAGATGACTATAGATTCTTTTTTATTTCATCCCAAGTCACTTCACTGTATTTCTCAATTTCTTTCAGCAGATAATATAAAACATCCTTTCTCAAGGTCCCGACTGAATGGTTATTGATTTTTGATTTTTTGGCCAAGTTGCTTTGTAATGGCTACCATTCCGCCGCTGACATCTATCTCAAATCCACAACGAACCAGCGCGTTTATAAATTTTTTTCTTTTAATATTTCCCGGAAGCTGGCTACGCGAGGGCATATACTTTATGCTCGTTAATATTTCTAATATTGGCTTCCTTGAAATAGGAAGAAGGGATTTCAAATGAAGTAAGTATGGCGTCTTTGATGTTTTTGTCCAATTCCTCTAAGTTTTTGCCTGAAGTAATTATGGAGCCATATTTAAAGTTTTGGCTTATACCGACAATAGCGCCATTTTCCTTTTTAAAATCAAAACTTATCGGACCATAAAGCCGAAAATACCTGTTTATTTCAACAAGCCCCTGCGGAACAAAATCTTTCCCGCTAATAGCTTTTACTAAATAATCTTTAGCTTTTTTTGTGAGCGGCATATATTTAAATTTATAATTTTATCCTTGCTCTTTATAATACAGCCTAGATTGTACTTTATAACACTTCTTCTAGCGCCAGTCAAGCTTGGCGCTTTATTGGTATAAATTATAGCACACTTTAATCATCGCGCGCAAAAAGACAAAAAACCAGCCTGTCGCCAAGCTGAAAAAATTTATTTACTGTTGCTACTTTTTACTAGGGTTCAACCTTAGCCAAGCTTATCTCTTTTTAATTTTACTTAAGAGGCTTTGCGCATCATTTTATTAATTTTTTTAATATGACACTTTCTACATACACTAATAAGATTATTTATTTCATAATTTCCTTTGTTGTTTATCCTTTCAACATAAAGATCTCTATCTAGTTCATTTATACTATCTTCCCTGCTAAGTCCACATTTTTGACATATATAACCATCCCTTTTTAAAGCCTTCTCCCTATTTCCGCCATAATTTCTTTTATCGTGAAGTTGTATCCAACGATCTTTGACCTCGGGTCTTTGAGAATACTCCTTATAATATTTTTTCAAGTGCTCTTTCCACCTATCATTATTTCGCAATCTTGACGCTTCCTGCATTTCTTTAAATATATCACTTTTGGGGTAGCAATTTTCACATAAACCATGTGAAACATGCTTAATTGAGCTTGTTCCACATATTCTACATTTTTGATAATATCTACTCCATCTCTGTTTTTGTCTTTGAATAATTTCGCTAATTATTTTAGGAAAATATTTTTTGATTAGAGCTGAATTTTCGCTAATGGCTCGTGCATAACTACTTACAGTAACAAATTTTGTATGGGATAATGACTTAACCTTTTTTCGTATCCTTTCTTTTACCTTCTTGGCTTCATAACCCCTTCTTCTCATTGAAATTTCTTGAATTTCTTCTTTTGCGGCAACATCTAGCAAAATTAATTCATCTTCTGTTAATTTCTTCAATTTCAGTCTTTTTAGAATATCCGCTTTTAATTCTTTAATGACAACTTGTTGAGCCCTTGAACGAGAAAAGCTAAACTGTTTCCCAATTTCTTCTAGGGTTTTGCCAGACTTATATAAATCTAAAATTTTAGAATTACGTTCTTTCATTTCCTACAGAATAATGTTCATCAAATAGAAAAGATTCAAGATCTCTAGAGGCATAGTTATGTATTCTAGTAACTATTTTGCCCAATATTTCACCATCTATCGTGGCTGCGTTAAATCGTTCCGGTTCCTTTTTTTCTAATTTTAGCAATGCTTCTTTAATAAAAATATCAACATATCTCTGAAAAAGATAATCTCTCCATCTAACAGAATTTGTTCCATATTTTTTGATAATAGCATTAGCTAATGGACTCTGCTGTATTTATCCAGTAGATTCCTTCTTTGACATCTTGAACTCTCTGGTAAACTAATCCTTGTTCGGGATGTAACATTAATGGGATCCCTGGGCTTAGGGGGTCTTCGTCATACTCCGATAGCAATACCCTAGGAAAACGGCTTCCTTTTTTGGGAGTATCTCCTCCTCCTTCGTTATTTCCTTGACCCCCTCCACTTTTACCCTTATTACCCTTTCCACTTCCATATTCCCCCAGAGAACCGCTTATTCCACTGCCCCCACCTGCGCCATCTCCCGGTCCAACTAAAATATCACTGAATATTTTAGCCATAAATTTATTCTTCCATTGATCAAGAAAGTTATTAAAATCAGAGGAAATTTTTTTGCTTACATCTTTTCTCTCTTTCTCTTCCTTTTCAGCTATCTTTTCACACAACCCTTTAACTTGCTCTTTAACCCAAGCTAATAAAGCTCTGGTTTTTTCGTTATCTGCTAACTTTGTTCTGTCGTTCATAACACAATCATCATCTGGATCTTCTAATATCGGGCATTTACATTCTCCATATATAAAATCAGTTTGTGGATAATATAGTCCCAACTCTCTAAGCTGATAAGAGGCTATAACCCCTATCTCGCCAACAATATCTATTCTGTTTAGTTCTGCAAATCTACTGTTTAGAGCTATCTCGGAAGTTTTAAGAATTAAATTACCTTTAGAATATTTTTTGTTGGAAAAAGATATTTCATTTTCTTCATATTTGATCATTTCTGGCACATTGGATATAAAGGGGGATTCAAACCCCAATAATGGCTTTACTGTTTCCGGCTTCAGTTCTTCAAATAGAGTATCCCCTTTGTATACAATTTCAACAGTGATTCTTTCTAAAATTCTTACAGATTGAGGATGTTTTCTAAGTTTATCGCAAATTTTATATATTTTTATATTATTTTTCATTCCCAACGGCGCAATTCCCCTCACAATAGTGAAACCAGTTTCGCCATTTTTAATTTTGTTAAGGAAATATCCAGGAATATCCTGCTCGTCAATTTTTGCAATTTTCAAAGCTTCATTGAAATTCATTTTTTTATCTTTATAATCATTTGCAAAGCCATACTTCTTTTTTTCACTGAATCCAAATATATTTAATAATCCATTTTTATAGGTGATAAAGTAAGATTTTTCAAACATTTGCCGCATATAAAATTTTCCTCCGTTTCCATGTCCGCCATAAACTTTTTTCTTTAACCCCCTTTTGGCTGCTTCTGGATCACCCCATCTTTTCAATGCCTTATTAATGTCAGTCGCTGTCATTCCGTTAAAATCAATGCACTCAAAAAATGATTGTCCTTTATTTCTATCATCAAACCTCAATATAATTACTTGTTCAGAATCTGAAATTCCGGATCTTATGTATGCGTCTACAGAGTTTTTAATCCATTCGGCGATTCCTTTTTCGTGATCAAATTTAAATGCATTACCAATTATATCTAGTAAATGGTCATCAATAACATTTTTCTCTTCTATGATTTTATAGCTTATCTTTTTCATATTAATTTTCTAATTTATATTTTATAATGTCTCTGAATTTATCTAACATAAATGTATGAAATTTATAAAGTACTCTCGCTTCTTCTTCCTTTTCATTTTTCAATACTTTGGCAACATCAGACATTATCTTCAATCTGCTTCTAAATTCAACTTTGTCACTCTTAACACTAATTCCCAAAAAATCAAAGAAATCAGTATCGAATATTTTGTCGTAATAGTCTTTTGCATACAAATTTAAGCTGTTTAGATTTTTTATTCTTCGGATTTCCTTTTCGACATATCTATCAAATTGTGATTTGGCTTGGATTTTCTTTCTCGAGGAGTGTTTTTTAATTTTTGTTGCTTCATCCAATCCTTTATCCGTTAAGGAAAAGATCATATTTCTCACCAATAGCAATCCCTGATCTCTAAATGTATAAAGAGGTCTTCGTATTGCATCGGCATCAGGATATTCTTTGTATCCCTTTAAATGAAAGTCATCGGGAAATTTTCTGAATATACTAACAACAACATCTTCGAACTTCAAATTATTTTTTGAACTTTTCGAAAGCTCAAGCAGTGCTAACAATATTTTTTCTTGTTTGGATAATTTTACTGATTTCATATTTTTTTATAATTTAAATTCTTTATGTTTGCTAAAGTGAAATTTTGATTTTGTTTCTCTAACTGCTCTTTCAATTTCTGAAAAAATCTTTCCAATTTCTTCTTCTGTATATTCATAAGCACTCCGATTGGAGCAATTACCAAGAACCTTGAGCTTTTTAAGCACTTCATTTGTTCTATATGCACCTAGCCGTTTAAAGCGTTCTCGCTTATTTGTTGTTACTTCTGTCATATGTTATTTATTTAGCCAATTAGTTACGCTATTGCAAGGATATATCATATTTACATATATGTCAATAGATTTATTTCACTTTCAAATAAACTGGCTCAAATAAAGCAAAAATTCCCCGAACTGAAGGGAATTTTTATCTTTATACTTTGTACATTCTATTTGATAATCCTATCCACAATCCCATATTTTTTGGCTTCGTCGGCGCTCATAAAATAGTCCCGTTCGGCGTCTTTTTCCACTTTGGAAACCGGCTGGCCGGTATGCCTAGCCATAATTTCATTCAGCTTCTGCTTGATTTTTAAAATATGATTGGCGTGGATCGCCACATCCGTCGCCTGCCCCTCCGCGCCGCCCATAATCTGGTGGATCATCACTTCTCCGTTGGGAAGAATATTGCGCTTGCCTTTGGCTCCGGCCGAAAGCAGAAGAGCCGCGGCCGAAGCCGCCATGCCGATGCAAATCGTGGCTACGTCCGCTTTCACATACTGCATCGTGTCATAAATTGCCAGCGCCGCCGTCACCGATCCGCCCGGAGAATTGATATAAATTTTGATATCCTCTTTGTTGTTCTGCGAATCCAAAAATAAAAGCTGGGCGATGATGCTGTTGGCCGCCAGATCATCAATCGGCCCGCCTAGAAAAATTATCCGGTCTTTTAAGCAGGCGCGAATAAATATCATAAGCGCGTTCGCCATAGGTGGTTTTTTCAATGACTGTGGGAATTAGATATTGGTTAACTATATTATTTTTATTCATATCAAATGAATTAAAAAATTACAAATTATAAATTACAAATCCTAAATAAATTCCAAATTCGAATTTTTTAAATTCAAAACAGTTTAAAATTTTTGATTTTGGTCATTGTGATTTATTTGGAATTTGAGATTTTGAATTTTGGATTTTTGAAAAATTATAATTTTTCAAGGTAATTAAACACTTTTTCATTTTCCAGCATTCCCTTCATATGGTTATACAATCTTTCCATATCAATATTCTTCTCCAGATTTTTGACATTCTTGTTCGCCACGGCGAATTGCATCGTCTTGTTCATTTCCGCTTCAATTTCCGCTGAATCGGCGGCGATATTTTCCAGTTTGGCGATTTCCTTGAGCAGCAGCGCTGACTTCACCCGCTTTTCGGCCACCGGTTCCCAGTCTTTTTCCAGTTCTTTTTTGTCTTTTTTCAGTTTGGCGAGATACTGGTCCAAATTCATTCCCATCGGCGCCAGGTTTTGCTCAAATTCGTGCATCATCTGATGGATTTCACCGCGCGTTAAAATTTCCGGCAGTTCAATTTCGGAATTTTCGATTATTTTTTCAATAAATTCATTTCTTTTCCGCTCCTTTAATTTTATCGCCCGCTCCTCAATCATGCCTTCCTGGATATTTTTTTTGAGCGCTTCCAAATTTTCAAAATTTCCCAAAGATTTCGCGAACTCATTATTGAGTTCCGGCACCTGCCTTTCCTGCACCAGATTCATTTTTACTTTGAAGGTTGCGTTTTCCCCGGCCAGGTCTTTTTTGTGATAATCCGCGGGAAACGCCAGCTCAAATTCTTTTTCTTCGCCTTCCCGCATACCGATGATATTGTCTTCAAATCCGGGAATAAAAACTCCGCGGCCGATAATCAGCGGATGATTTTTGGAAGTGCCGCCTTCAATCGGAACATTATTTACCAGAACCGTAAAATCTATTTCCACGCTATCATTGCTTTTCGCTTCTCTTCTCACTGTCACTAATTTTACCCTGGAATTGGCCAGCTTTTCCATTTCCAGTTCAATTTCGTCTTCGCTTATTTCCGCTTTTTTTTCTTTATGTTCCGCGTTGATTTTTTTAACGGCTTTTTTATATTTTTCTTTAAGTTCGACTCCCGGCATTATCGCCACTTGCGCTTTAAAAATAAAGTCATTGCCTTCTTCTAATTTTTCAATGGTAATTTCCGGACTGCCGATTACTTCCAGCTTTTCCTTCATGACAAAATCAGCATAAGCTTTTTGCACCGCTTTTTCCGCCGCTGTATTCAAGACCGCGCCCTTGCCGACTTTTTGTTCCACAATGTTCCGCGGCGCTTTTCCCGGACGAAAACCGGGAATTTTTATTTCTCCCGAAACTTCGCTGGCCGCCCGGTCCAGATATTTCCCCCATTCCGCCCACAGAACGGTTATTTCAAATTCAATTTTAGATTTTGGCAGTTTTTTTATACTCGCATTATTCATATTCATAAAATTCCTTATTTAAGCCATATTTTAGGCTGTGGACAATTTAACTTGAAATATTTTTTAGTTATGCTAGTATTATAAGCACAAAGACCTGTATTCTGAACTATCACCGGATGGTGGTGTGGCTGGGACATCCAGCATAGGAACGTGGTCGGAAATAGCCCTTCGGGGCTGTTTTTTATTCTACTTGAATTTCCATTCGTCTTCAATGTGCTTTTTTATGATATTTTTATAGACATCGTGATCGGTCTTTTCCTTATCATAAGATCTTCTCACACTTCCCGCAACCATATCCGCCAGTTGAATCAAAACATTGTTTTTTGAATTTACCAGTTTGCACTTTTTTATAATTTTTGCTTCTTTAGTATTCAGCTGTTTTCTCAAATAGGAAAGAAATGTTTTCCTGAAAATCCTGTCTCCGCTTCCATCTATTTTTATGGAGGCTTCTGAAATGGTCTTGTTGCTGTATTTCAAAAGCATCTTTATCGCGTAACTGTAAAATGATTCTCTGTTATTTCGCAGCTCTTCGCTTCGTATTAAACTTTTGTCAATAATCAGATTCCTAATTCTGAAATTGAAAGTGTTTACTGTTTTCAGGAAGCCTTCGCGAATTTTTCTCCTGGATTTATTGAACTTAAATTCTACCCTATCGGAAAATCCCGCGTCCCTGCGAAACTGCTTGATCGCCACGGCTGTTTTTTCGGCTTCGAGATTATCGTCAAAAATAACCGCGCTGATTACAAAAAACTTGCTTGAGCCTTTATCTAATTTAAACCCGGCATCCCCGGAATCATCAATGAAAATTAACATTATCTTTTTTGTTTTAGATTATTTTGATTTTTGAAAAAATCCTTCAACATCTTTTTTAGCGAATACTACTAAAGTTCCTAGGCTTCTATAAAAAGGAAAAAGGGTTTTTGCTTCTCTTTCTATTAAATCAGAACCTCCTGATATAAATATTCCGTCATTTGGGGTCACTCTAAATATTTCTTGGGCTAGTCTTTTCAAATACTCCTCATCTGGAATCAGGGCATAATTTATGTTGATCGTAAGATTATTTCCAGATCCAGCTTCCTGTGAAATTAAAAATGATAAGCCATCATTTTTTATAAATTGACTAGCTTTTTCTTTAATACGTCCTTTATCTATTTCTGATTTTGTCTTGGCATTGAGATCAACAAAGGGATCGACTGAAATTATGTTTTTTATTTTTAAATCAAACTGATGACCATCCTTAAACTCACGGAGATTTGGATCCCAAAATCTTTTCTTTCCAGTTAAATAAGCTGCGGTTCTATTTCCAACTTTTCCACATCCAACGTCAAACAATGTTTTATTTTTTAAATAATTCCTTAAACTATCTTCATTTTCAATCAAATTACGCCACATCCACTTCATTCCGCTGTCCTGATATGCATTGCCTTTTTTTCCCCCGATTCTTTTTATCAATTTCTCATCTGGAGTTTTAATTTCAGCTTTTCTCTCCTCATACTTTTTCTTCCAATCTTCCTTTTTCTCATCTTTAATTAACTTTTCATCTTCAGTACAATCCATTGTATATCCTTTTTCAATTTTTTCCCGCACTAAATTGGCTTCGTCTTGAGCTTTATCTAGGGAATACAGATTTTCAAATTTTTCCGGCATAACAAAACTTTATATTAAATAAGCATGCCAACGATTAGTAAGGCGACAATATTTAAAATTTTGATCACCCTCCTTCGCTAAAGCCTCGGATGGGCAAGTCGGATTATACAGTAACCCCACTATTAACAACGCCACGATATTTAAAATCTTTATCATCGGATTAATGGCCGGGCCGGCCGTGTCCTTATATGGATCGCCGACTGTGTCGCCGGTAACCGCCGCTTTATGCGCGTACGATCCCTTGCCGCCGAAATGCCCGTCTTCAATATATTTTTTGGCATTGTCCCAGGCGCCGCCGCCGCGTAGTCATGGAAATCGCTACGAAAATACCGGTAATAATCGCACCAACCAATAGTCCGCCCAAAGCCTCCACACCCAGAATAAATCCGACTAAAATCGGAGCCAGCACCGGAATCAAAGCCGGCACAATCATTTCGCTAATGGCCGCCTTGGTTACAATATCAACTGTTCTGCCATAATCCGGCTTTTCCGTGCCGGCCATAATGCCCGGCTTGTTTTTAAACTGATGCGCACTTCTTCCACTACCGCGCCCGCCGCTTTGCCCACCGCTTGCATGGACAAGGCGCCGAAATAATAAGGCAACAGTCCGCCGATGAATAAACCGGCCAAAACTTTCGGATCATTAATAAGAAACTGGACTGCCGCCGGAATGCTATGCGTAAAATCGCGCGAATAAAACCAAAGCGGCCAGCGCCGCCGAAGCAATGGCATAACCCTTGGTCACGGCTTTGGTCGTATTGCCGACCGCGTCCAACGGATCAGTAATATTCGCGCACCTCTTCGCCCATTTCCGCCATTTCGGCAATGCCGCCGGCGTTATCCGTAATCGGACCGTAAGCATCAATGGTCACGATTATTCCCGCCATGGAAAGCATGGCCATAGCCGCGATGGCCATGCCGTAAAGTCCGGCCAAACTGTAAGCGCCAAGAATCGCCGCCACAATGACGATGACCGGCCAGGCCGTTGATTTCATGGAAACGGCCAGGCCGGCAATAATATTTGTTCCGTGTCCGGTTTCCGAGGCTTTGGCAATATCTTTCACCGGCTTGTATTTCGTGGAAGTATAATATTCCGTAATCACCACCATCGCCGCCGTCACGGCCAGCCCGATAAGCGACGCTAAATAAATATTTATAACGGAATATTTTCCATTGCCTTCCATTAAAATTTTAGTTGCCGGATAAAAAGCGATGGCCGCCAAAACTCCCGACACAATCAAGCCTTTATACAGCGCGCCCATAATACTTGCCCCGTAGGTCACGCCCCGTGATCCTTCGGGTTTTTACCGGAACCAAGTTTCACAAAAAAAGTTCCAATGATAGAAGTGATAATAGAAATCGCGCCCAAAACCAAAGGATAAATTATAGCGTTGGGAAAATTGGCCAAAAGCAGCGAACCCAAAATCATCGTGGCGATGGAAGTCACCGCATATGTTTCAAAAAGATCGGCCGCCATGCCGGCGCAGTCGCCCACATTATCGCCCACATTATCGGCGATCACCGCCGGATTGCGCGGATCGTCTTCCGGAATGCCGGCTTCCACTTTGCCGACCAGATCCGCGCCCACATCCGCCGCTTTGGTAAAAATTCCTCCGCCCAGGCGCGCGAAAATGGAAATTAAACTGCCGCCGAATCCCAAGCCGATCAAAGCGTGAATATCCTTAGTGATGAAATAAAAGCCGGCCGTGCCCAAAAGCGCCAATCCCACCACTAAAAGCCCGGTGATGCTGCCGCCCTGGAAGGCCACAGTCAGCGCTTTCTGCATTCCGCCGCGCGCCGCTTCGGCCGTGCGCACATTGGCCCGCACCGAAACATTCATGCCGATATAGCCGGTCAGCGCCGAAAGAAAAGCTCCCAGCAAAAACGCGATGGCCGTTGTCCAGCCCAGAACCGGAACGAAACCGATGATAATGAAATAGCACCGCCGCTACCATAGCCACCGTTTTATATTGCCGGTTCAGATAAGCTTTGGCTCCTTCCTGGATCGCCCGCGCGATTTCCTGCATTTTTTCGTTGCCGGCGCTATGGCGCAAAACAATTTTTGCCAGGATTATTCCATACACGATGGCGAGAGTTGCCCCGCTGAGAATAAATAATATAATCATATATTTTTACTTTATATAATTAATTAGTTTTTAGAAAAATCATAAGGCGAGGATATCTTTTATTTTTTGATTTCTCCTTCATCTTTTTTTGCTTCTTTATTTTTCGTTTTTTTCTTGCTCTTTTTTTCTTTCTTTTCTTCGACTACTTCTTCGGTCTTTACTTCCGTATCCACTACTTTTTCCGCAGGTTCCGCGGCTTCCTCCGCGTCCGCGATAACTTCTTCCGCTTTTACAACTTCGCCCGCCAGAAGCGCTGCACCCGCTGCGGGCTGGCCGCCGATTTTCACTCCCATAATATCAATTTTCCAGCCGGTAAGCTTGGCCGCCAGGCGGACATTCTGCCCGCGCTTCCCGATGGCCAGAGACAATTGGTCTTCCGGAACGCTTACCACTGCATCTTTCTGCGCCTCTTTGATATCCACTTTTAAAACCTTGGCCGGCGACAAAGCCGACGCGATAAATTTCGCCACATCGTCGTTCCAAAGAATAATATCAATTTTTTCCCCGCCCAGCTCTTCGATCACAGTCTGCACCCGCGTGCCTTTCTGCCCGACACAGGATCCGATTGGATCAATTCCTTCTTCCGTGGAAGACACCGCTATCTTGGTCCGCTCCCCCGCTTCGCGCGCGATAGCCTTGATTTCCACTGTGCCCGCGAAAATTTCCGGAACTTCCAGTTCAAACAGTTTCTGGATCATCAAGGGATGCACCCGGCTCAAAGTGATGCCGGGACCTTTTGATCCGGCTTCCACTTTCTGGATATAAATCTTAAGCCTTTGCCCGATGCGATAGCTTTCCCGCTCCACCTGCTCGGACGGAAATAAAACTCCGATGGATTTTCCCAGATCCACAAAAACATTGCGGCCTTCAATCCTTTGCACAACGCCGCTCACAATCTGTCCTTCCTTGTCTTTGTATTCGTCATACATCGCGTCCCTTTCCGCTTCCCGAATCCGCTGGATGATAACCTGCTTGGCAGTTTGCGCCGCTACGCGCCCGTAATCCCGCTTGGTTTCCAGTTCAATTTCAATCACGTCCCCGACAGCCGCGTCTTTTTTTATTTTTTTGGCTTCTTTTTGCGTTAAGTCTCTTTCCGGGTTATACCTCGGCAGTTTTTCTGCCTCATCCGCCTTAGCCCCGATGTCCATCGGGACAGAGGCGGATTCACCCGCTTTTTTTTCTGCTTCTCTCTGCGCTACCCGCTTTGCCAATTCTTCTTCAGTGACAAATTCCCGCAGAGTTTCGTCCACTACTTCTTTTACCAGAAAAAACTTGGTGCCGCCGGTTTTTTCATCAAAAACCGCCTTGATGTTTTGTCCCTTTTTGCCATAATCTTTTTTATAGGCCGCTGCCAGCGCCGCTTCAATCGTTTCAATCACCTTCTCTTTGGAGATGCCTTTTTCTTCGCAGAGCGCCGAGATAGCGCTGCTAAAATCACCCAGTCCTCCCTGAATATTATCCTGTGATTTATTATTCTTCTTTTTTCTCATAAGTTTTATTTAGATTTAGTTAATTTCTTAAAAAAAGACCCGCCTCATGCGGATCACTCATAACTGTATCACATTTATATCTTAGCAAGCCTCCATCAGAAAGTCAACCCCGTTAGAATTTTTGGAAAGTATCCACCAAAAAGAATACTTAAAGGTAAAGCCGCTTCGCTCGCGCGTATCTATGTGAAAAAAGACGTCTGTGAACTTCTAACGGGGTCAAGTGGATGTTCACATATTTCTCCCGCTTTTGAGGAGGCTTGTATAAGCCAAAAACAGCCAAGCCATTGACTTCCAGCTGTATTTATGCTAGTATTCCCTGTTACAGAATGTAATGAAGGGATGGGCATGGATGAGACGAAAGCCCTTTGAAAAGTGAATAAATTAACCAAAAAATCTATAAAGAATGCCGAAAAGGCGAAGGAGGTTTATTATGACTGACGAAAAGAAGGAAGAAGGAAGAAGAGGCCCGGGTAAATTTGAAAAAATTGATCGCTGGGTAACAGCACTCACGGCAATACCGGTTTTTGGTATTATTCTGAAAACAGCCTTTCAGAAGCTAAGTGAGAAAGGAGCCGAGAAGCTTACTAAAAAATTAGAAACTATTCTCGGTTTTGACACGGCAGCAGCCAGTAAAAGCGTAGCGGATGAAATAGTTTATGCCGCCGCGCTTTATTCAACCGAGGCAAAGCTTACGACGGATGATCGAGCAAAGATAGACGACTTTGAAGTCTATCTGCGCAACCAGAATCCCAAAAAAGCGGAAGCTTATGTGCTTTTTGTAGCACATATCGTCCAGCAGTTAAAGCGGGAAACTAAAAAATCCCAAAATCCAAAAAAGGGGGAAACTGGTCCTCGGGAAGAAACATCGTTTACTGATTACGAAAAAGGTTTCGTTCTCGCGGGAGAAATTTTTCAAAGAACTTCTCAAGCGAGACAAGCCTGAAGAAAAAGTTTTATTTCTTCAGGGGAAAAATGTTTTTTCGCTGATCTCCGAGAAAAAGAAAGCAACGATTCCTGAAACATTGCGAAGGGTTGTAAAAGCCACCAGCGGTGCAGCAATTCAGGCAGGTAAAAGTATTACGGAAGGTCAAAAAGAAAACCTAGCCGAACTCGACAAAAGCTCTTTGAGCTACTTCGAGAAAGCCAAAGAAAGATACCAGAACAGGAGGATAAAATAATGATACAGGCAGCCATTATATTAATTCTGACTATGGTAGCAGTAATTGGAGTAGCTTGCATTTTCAGTGCAACTGTCCGCGCTGCCATCGCCCGTTTTATCGGCGGCACATTCTGGAACATCGCGGCTTTTATGCCAACCTGGCAGCAAATTGGAAGCGCTCTTGCAGCAGCTGGAATAGTTGTACTCATAATTCTCGTGATCTCGCTGGCAGTATATGTGCTGTTCGGACTGCTATTTTTCACAGCATCTACTACCTTTGGCTACGCAATCGGATGGGGGAAAACCGGGATAGTTTTCGGCTTGTTGTTTCCTCTCTGGTTTTTCCTTTTTACTCTGCCGAGAATATTCAATAGCCTGCCAGTCATGGGTAAAATAATCAAATTTACTCGCTGGCTGACAGCACCCACGGTCGCAATACTTTTCGGACTGCTGATATATGGAACAATTTTTCCAAACTTAAGCCAAAGTACGGCCAGAGGATGGAAAAACGCGGAACAAGGCTGGGCAAATTCAGTGGACAAAAAATCCGCCCAATCTGAAAGAGAGGCCGGAATCCAGGGATTCGCGGCCGAAGATAATGTAGCCGTTTACACTAACGAAAACGGCACTGAAATTAAAAAACTTCTGAAAAGAGGCGACGCATTCAGAGTTTTTAATCTGGAGGGCAAGCCTGCGGATGAAAGACGCAATCGGACGACTTCCGGTTGTTCTGCCGAATGAGTTTGGAGACCCTATCGGAAAAAACCGCCGTGGATGGATTGCTTCCAAAAATATTATGTGGAAGTATGAGAAAGAACCGGCAGGCGTAAGGTCAGCCGGTTACAATCCAATTCCCATGCCTGCGCCGGCACCGGCCGCGCAAATTACAGCCGTAGCGCCGGAACCGGAAAAAGTCAACTTGTCTGGAAGATTTCAGGTTTGCCAAAATACTTCTTGCTCAAATTTCGATCTGTGGCCAGACACAAACATCATAAGTAAATCAACATATCCTGATGGCAGAAAGCTTGTGCTGGAACTGAATGAGACTGCTCCGAATATATTTAGCGGTACTCTTTTAGAGGAAAAACGTCCACCCGCATATGAAGATATGCAGTGGATAATTTCCGAATTACGCTTTGAATCAAAAAATGGCAAAGTATTCGGATCTGGTCATTTTGATAGTTCTTTTGGATCTGGCGTAATAACTGTCAAAAAAATATCATAAAAAAAATCCGAAAAATTTCAGAAAAAGAAAGGGGAAGAAAAGCACCATGTTTTAACAACTGGTGCTTTTATATTTTTCAAGTGTTATAAAATTTTGGTTTTGGGTTCCAGGTTTCAGGCTACAGGATTAAAACATTGATTTCGCCTCCAACGCGTATTGAATCGCCTGAATGATGACATAAGATGACAGAACCACCACCACGCCGATAATGGCATAAAGCATATTTCTTTTGGCCGATTTCATCCGATCTTCATCGCCCGCCGAAGTCAAATACTGAATGCCGGAAATTACAAACCCAATGATCGCAATCACACCCACGATTCCCAAAAGCCAGGTCAGAAGATTGCGGACAATTTGGGCGATTCCGCCGGAAGGATCAGGCAGACCAGTTCCTGTGGGAATTACAATTCCTGTTCCGGAAGGTTGTACCGAGGAATTGTTTGGATTTGCTCCTGGCGTAGCCACAGGAGTCTGGGGCGTAGCACCTGGCGTAGATGTAGCACTCACACATTGTGAAGAAACACATTCCAGTCCGGAACAGCAATTATCCTCACAACTATCTCCTGCTTGTCCGCATCGAATGCAAATCTCGCCATAACAAGAGCCGGCACCTCCCCCGTCCGCCGTGCAGGAAAACCCGTTTGTTTTGTTGAAACATGGATTACTAGAGGTGGCAGAGGTGGCGCACTGAGTTAAGCACTGCGCATCACAATCAGTTGGCACGTCTGCGTTGATATTGTTATTATTACAGTCCTGCATACAACCGGCGCAGTCCGCATAAGCATTGTAGCTACCCGCTAAAAATAAAACTACTCCACAAATTAGCGTTAAAAATAATATTTTTTTGTTTGCCATAATGTTTTTAGTTTTATAAAAAATTTATTTCCAAAATTATTCGTATATTCGTAGGGATCTTAAAAACTTGAATATGCGTTCAACGCGTAATCTATCGCCTGGATAACCACGAATCCGACCAGCCCCACAATCACGCCGATGATGGAATATTGCATCGCCCGCTTGGCGTATGCCATGCGATCTTCATCGCCCGCCGCGGTAAGATAGATAATGCCGGAAATGAGAAAACCGATGATTCCGATGATTCCGAAAATCCCCAGTATCCAAATCAAAACATTAACCGCAATACCCATTACCGAACCGCCCGGCAGTCCAAAGCTATTAATACTGCCCAAACTCCAGCCTCCGCTAGCAGTCCCGGAGGAAGCAGCCGGAAGTCCGGAAGATTCTGCCGGAGCAGTATCGCCGGAGTAGCTCACTGACTGACAAGTGCCTGCGCAGCCCCAGAATCTGCATAACACCTCAATGGCCGTTTGCAACAAGTTCCGATGAGAGGCTGCAGCTCCCATCATCGCCTTTTTACGGAAATGCTTGGGATATCACCCGAAGGATTCGGACGCGCAGCAAACCTGCCCCATGCAAGTTCCGGAAATCTCATGTTCCGTGGCCGAATCGCACGTGGAAAGGCACCGCCCCGTTTCACTCGTTGGATCAATCGGATCGCTGCAAGTCTGCGCGAAAACAAAATTGATTGAAAAAAGAAAAGCTAAACAAAAATTGTAAGAAAAAATACTTTTTTATGTTGCATAAATATACTTTATGGCTAAATTATTAAATGGTTAAATTGTTTATATTCATAGCCATTTAGCACTTTGGCAATTAACAATTTAGAAGCTGGACACGCTGTTCAGCGCCAGATCGACTGCCTGCAAAATAACCACGCCCAAGAGCCCGACTACCACGCCAATAATGGAATAAAACAGGGCGCGCTTAGCCGACGCCATCCGGTCTTCATTGCCGGCCGCAGTCAGATAAAGTATGCCGGAAATCACAAACCCGATGACGCCCAGGATGCCGAAAATATACAAGATCCAAAGCAGGATATTTAAAAATATTCCGGTAATAGAGCCGGCTGGCAGGCCGAAGCCGGTAAAGTTTCCTACGTTCCATCCGCCTCCGCCAGAACCGCTGCCAATACTAAGGGAAAATCCCCAGTCCGTCGCCGCTAAAGCAACCGACGGAATTAATATTAACGAGAGAATTAAAAGACTGATAACTTTTTTATTCATATTTATTTTATTATTTATTATTTACTTTATTGTTTTATGTTCCATGTTTTACGCTACATGCTTCGTGAATATATTATACCACAATTTCAAAAATATTCCACAAATAAACAAAAACGACCTGTGGATAACCTTAAGTCGCTTTTGTTTGATATATATCTGTTTATTTGAGTGCCCTAAAATGTCGTTGATGATCCGCCCAGCATTGATTCCGCCGCCTTAAGAATAACCAGCCCGAGAAGGGCCACTACCACGCCCACGATTGCCCAAGTCATTGCCTTCTTGGCCGTCGCAATCCTGTCTTCATCTCCGGCCGCGGTGAGATACAGAATGCCCGCGATGGCAAAGCCGATAACGCCTAAAATTCCCACAATTCCCAGTATCCAGTTCATAATATTCTTAACGATTCCTGAAATTGAACCTGTTGGAAGATTTGTTCCGGATGGAGACTGGAATTGGGCCATGGCCAGCGCCGGAATTGTCAAGATCGCCACTGATGCGGATGCCGCTATTGATTTAATTTTATTTTTCATATTTCACCAGCCTTTCTAGCTTTACCCTGTTGAGTAATCCGCCTCAGGCGGATTACTCAACAGGGTGAATTTTTATTTTTATTTTAAATTATTCTTAATACTCCATACTAAATACTAATCCTACTGCGCCGCTATTAATTTAGCCACTTGCCGGACAATCACCAGCGAGGAAAAAGCGATAACGATTCCGATAATTGAAGCCACTAAAATTTTCTTGCCTTTTTCCATCCGCTCTTCGTCGCCATAGGAAGTCAGATAAAATATCGCCCCGACTATCAAACCAATTATAGCAACAATCCCGGTAACCGCCAATAAGAAGTTGAGCACGTTAATGGCGATGTCTTTGAGCGTATAGGCTTTATTCACAATATCATCCGCGTTCGTGCCGCTGGCCCCGCCCAGGATCTTTTTTATTTCTTTGAGAAAAGTCGGAGCTGCCGCCGCGATTGCTAGTCCCACCACTGCGCCGGTGATGGTTTTTTTGGCGCGTTCAATATTTTGCTCATTGCCGGCGGAAAGCATATACATCACCGCGCCGATGATAATAAAAATAAGAGAAATAAAAGCCACTACTCCCAAAAGCGCGTTGAGAACATTGCCCAAAAACTCGCTCATCGTTGAAGCCTTGATCGGGTTGGGGAAAGTTATATCCTTATTGCTGGCCGCCGGCGTTGTTGTTTGCTCGGTTTGCGTACCGTTACTCTCTATATTATTTTCTGATGGATTAACAACTGGAGAAATTTGAGATTTTACCACGCAGCAAACATAGGATTCCTCACAACTGGCAGTTTCATCCACCGTTCCCCCATTATTGTCACAGATTTCTTTGGTTATACATGATCCGCTGCAAACCCCTCCAGATGAACTTTGCGCAACACAACAGTAAGTATCCTTGGGACAGCCGGTAGCATCGACAAATTTTTTGCCTGACCCAGTGCATGTAGTTATTGAGGTGCAACTGCCTTTTAGTTCGCTCATGCAATCCGCTGCGATTGCCCTGTTGCCAACAGCAAACAATCCACAAGCCAAAAGCGCAACTATTATGTAATTTTTATTTCTCATTTTGTTTAAAAATTTAGTTTATTTAAAAATTAAAAATTTCAAATTTGTATTTTTAAATCACCGATTCATAATCACATTCACTTGCGAAGCCGCCGCCCGGATAACATCGGCAGGAGTTCCGGCTCCGCGGTTCACCTTGTCTATCATCTCGGCAAAAATGCTTCAATGGCATTCGGATCGGTTTCATACCAGCTTTTGGCGAAAAGATTCTGCGCCGCGAATATTCCGATTTTGGGATCATTTTTCTGGATTTCAATAAGATCCCGCCGGGCCGCCGGCTTTCTGGTTTTTTCAAGATAACTGACAGCCGGATCAAAATTGGTTGTCATTGTCTTTTGCTGGCCGGCTACATTCGCAGAAATATTCATAGCCGCTTCCGGCCTGGTGGCAAAAAAGACCAGAAATTTCCAGGCTTCGCCCGTGCGAATATCATCCGCCACCGGCGTCTGATTCGGGTTAGAGACATCTGCTGATTTTTTGTTTTTCGCCACCGCGTAGCCCCAGTAGTTGGCATAGTTCACGGCCGGCATATTCGGCAGCTGGGGAACGGGCGCCACGGCAAAGTTAAGCTTGGGGGATTTGGCTGAAACAGTGTCTATGTGCCAGGAATAATTAAGCATCATAGCCGCCGCACCCTCGCTGAAAGCATCAATGGAATAATGCATTCTTGGATTCCAGCAATAAACCGAAGAACTGTTTTCCGCAAATTGAGTGTAAAAATTAAGAGCGTTTTCTCCAGGAGACATGCTTTGATCGCCATTTTTCACAACCTGGTCAAAAAGCGCCCGGCCAACCTGGCCATTGACCATTTCTGTCCCGTTTTGAAGCATTAGTAAGTTAAGAATGTCTGTTGAGCGGTTAATATTGTAGGCAGTGCCAATAGCCGCTCCCGAGCGGATCACCTCCCCGCTTTTTCCCAAGCGAGTTAGCCTTCTCACGTCATCCATAAATTCCGTCCAGTTTTTAGGAGGGGCGGTTATCCCGGCTTCATTGAAAAGATCCTTGTTATAGTAAAGCCCTAATGTATCCACGCTCAAGGGCACGGCGTAAATCTTGCCTTGGTTCAAAAAATCATTAGCCGCCACATCCACAAAATCATTGCGGAACTTTTGTTCGGTTAGGATATTAGCCGGAGCCGGCGCTAACTTGTCCGTGAAGCTGGGCAGCCAGTTGTTTTGAATTAAAAATATATCAGGCCCCTGCCCGGAAGCCAGCGCTTCAACCAGGTCTTTTTCATAAGTGTCCGGTGCCAACTTTTTATAGCTGATATCGGCAATATTGGGATTAATCCGCTTGTAATTTTCAATAATATCGCCAAATGCTTCCTGGTTGTCAAAAAGCCCCCAAACTTCAAGTTTCAGGCTGTATTTATTTGGATTGGTCTGCTTGCACCCGCATCCGCCCAAAAGCAAAATGCCGCTCAACGCAAGAATAGATAGAACTAATTTAGTTTTTGTATTTATTAACATTAATCTGCTTTATACTTTCTACTTTATAAGCACCAGCCCATAATGAAAATCGCCCGCGCTGACTTCCTTAAGAACTCCCAGCCCGTTTTTTTGCGCCAAATCTATCAAGTCGTCTTTGCTGATGCGCAATTCTTTTGAGGGACCGATAGAAGTGTCTTCTATTATCCATTCCACCACTAAAATTTTTCCTTTTTCCGCCAGAATTTTTTTGGCCTCAGAGAGAATTTTTCCTTTTTCTTTATTCTGGTAAAGCATATCTTTAATTATTACCCAATCAACGCTTTTGTCCGGCAATTTGGAGCCGTTTTCCAGCTCCAAATTTTCCCGTTTGACCAAAATATTAGTAAGGCTCAAATTTTTTGCCTGGCTCTGCACTGTTTCCAGTTTCTCAGGCAAAATGTCAATTGCAAAAACCACTCCTTTTTCCCCGACTTTTTTAGCCGCCACCACAGAAAAATGTCCGGCTCCGCAACCGAAGTCCGCAATTTTCATTCCATCCCGGATATCCAGCTGGTCAATCACCGCTTGCGGATTAAGAAATTTTACGTCAAAAGTTGAGTTGTTCTCCATATCCATATTTTACAACAAAAATCCAAATTCACCAAATAGCCCGCCAGACATTTGCCAATAGCTGCGATTTTTTATAGATTTAATGGTATGGAGGGTTGGCAGACCACCGCTAAAGCGGGGCCCCGCCAAAGGCGGTGGGTGGGTTTGTGAAAAAAGTTTTTAAAAAATATTAGGAAGAGTGGCCGAGTGGTTGAAGGCGCGGCTCTCGAAAAGCCGTAAGGGAGAAATCTCTTCGTGAGTTCGAATCTCACCTCTTCCGCAAAAGGTTTACACAAGCCAAAGTTAATGCTAGCCTGGAATAAGCGCAATTTTTTATTTAGGCCGGATATGGACCCCGTTAGAGCTTTTATCTAATTTAAAACGGGGCTGCGTCTAATTATTTTTACGATTCCAATATTATTTTTCATAATTTTGGAAAACTCTAATGGGGTGGAACTAATCAAAAACAATTCAGAAAATATTATTATCGCCTTAGCCGCTGTTTCCGGCGTTATTCTGCTTTGGAATATTTTCCTGCAGGTCGGCATCTCAAGAATTAAAAAGAAGAACAATTTGCTTTTTTCCGGAAATAAGATTAAAAACTTGGAAGAAATCCTCCTGAATCAGGCCGGGAGTCTTAAAACTTTGGACAAAGAAATTCAGGAGCTTTATGGAATTTCCAATCAAATAAACAGCTTATCATTCCGCGGATTGCATAAAACCGGACTGGTACGTTTTAATCCTTTTAAGGAAGTCGGCGGAGATCAAAGCTTCGCCATTGCGCTTCTCAATGGAAAAAATAGCGGGATTATCATTTCTTCCTTATACACCCGCGAAGGCACCCGGATTTATGCCAAAGCTGTCGCTGCCGGAAAATCAGAAAAATATCCGCTCACCGAAGAAGAAGAGCAGGCCATCAAAATCGCCATGCTACAGGAACCGAAAAAGATAAATTGAAAAATCAAAAAAATATATTTTTTAAAATAAGATCGAGCGTGCAAAATATTCTATTACAAATTCAAGCAAGAGAGCGTTAAAAAATTTTAGGTCCGCCCCTCGGCCGTAGCCTACGGGCGAGGAGCGGGGCAACCAAAAATTTTAGCGAACGAGCGCAGAATTTGTTAGAATATTTCGCCTGCTCGAGAGTTTCTTTGTAACTTTCTTTGCGGCCAAAGAAAGTTAAATAAAATATTTATGCCTGAAATAGAAAAGAAAAAAGTAAATCTTCCTCCCACCATCACTGTCAAAAAATTCAGCGAGCTTTTGGGCTTGTCGCTTAACACTGTGATCACGGAACTTATGAAAAACGGGATTCTAGCCACCATCAATGAGCAAATTGATTTTGAGACCGCTTCCATAATCGCCCAGGATTTGGGATATGAAGCTTCAGAAGAAATTATTGAGGCGGGAGCCGCCATGACCCTGGAAAAGCTTCTGGAAATTTTAAAAAAGGAAAAGGAATCTGGAGAAAATTTGCATCCGCGTCCGCCGGTTGTCACTATTCTCGGACATGTTGATCACGGAAAAACCACGCTTTTGGATACCATCCGCAAAACTAATGTGGCGGCTAAAGAAGCCGGCGGCATTACCCAGCATATCCGCGCTTATCAAGTTAAAAAGAAGGGACAGCTTATTACTTTTGTGGATACTCCGGGACATGAAGCTTTCAGCGCTATGCGCGAACGCGGCGTAAGCATCGCTGACATCGCTGTTTTGGTTGTCGCGGCCGATGACGGCGTGCGCCCGCAAACCAAAGAAGTTATTGAGTATCTGCTGGCTAAAAAAATTCCAACTATTGTCGCTATCAACAAAATTGACAAGCCCGAAGCCAATATCCAGAGAGTCAAAAAAGATCTGGCTGACCATGGCATTCTTCTGGAAGACTGGGGCGGACAGGTTTTGAGTTCTGAAATCAGCGCCAAACAAAATATCGGCATCGACGGCTTGCTTGAAAATATTCTTTTGGTTTCCGAAGTTGAAGATTTTAAAGCCGCGGGCAAAAATCCGGCTTTGGGCATAGTCCTTGAATCGCATCTTGATCCTCACAAGGGCCCGGTGGCTATTGTTCTTATAAAAACCGGAATACTTAAAGAAGGCCAGGATATTATTGCCGGCTCCGCCCATGGCCGCGTAAGAAAAATCGAGGACTTTACCGGAAAAAAAATTCTGGAGGCCGGACCTTCCGCTCCGGTTGCCATAATCGGCCTCAACATCGCCCCTAATGCCAATGACATCTTGCAGGCAGTGACAGGAAAGTCGGCTAAATCAAAATTAGAGGAGCTCCGCGGTCTTTCTAAGACCCAAACCGGGAAGATGGGAGATTTTACCGCGCAAAAACTTTTCAAATCCATCGCCGACGAAAAAATAAAAAAACTGAATATAATTTTAAAAGCCGACGTGCAGGGATCGCTGGAAGCCGTGGAACAAATACTGGCTGAAATAAAATCAGACGAAGTGGCAGTCCATTACATCGCTACCGGCGTGGGAAACACCACTGAATCCGAGGTGCGCCTGGCGCAAGCCTCCGGCGCCATTATTTACGGATTTAATGTGGAAACCACCCCGGTCGCAAGCCGGCTGGCCGAATCAAGCAGGGTTGAAATCAAAAATTACAAGATTATTTACGAGCTGGTGACTGACATTAAAAACAAGCTGATCGCCATGCTGCCTCCGGAAATTGAAAGAACGGATCTCGGTAAAATGAAGGTGCTGGCCATTTTCAAGACCGGGAAAAAAGATATGATCGTCGGCGGCAAGGTTGCTTCGGGAAAAATTGCAAACAGTTCGCTCATTGAAGTTATGCGGAGCGACGCCGTGATTGGCAAGGGAAAACTTTTCAATCTTCAGCAGAACAAAGTAAATGTGGACGAAGTGGCCTCCGGCAATGAATGTGGAATTACTTTTGACGGCGAAACGAAAATCAAAGAGGGCGATGTTCTTGTTTCATATAAAGAAGAGGTAAAGAAAAAAAGTTTATAACAATAAAATATGTCCGACCGTCTCCTCAAAATAAACGAGCTTATAAAAAAACACCTGGGCGAAATTATTGCCAGAGAACTGGATTTAAAGCCCGGTGTTTTTGTCACGGTCGCCAAGGTTGACACAACCCCCGACCTCCGCTATACTCGGATATTCGTAAGTATTTTCCCGGAAAAAGAAATTGATTACGCCGCCAAAACTCTTAAGAAAGAACTTTACCGGATCCAGGGCGCTCTCAATAAAAAACTCGTAATGAAACCGCTTCCAAAGATTGAATTCAAAATCGATATGACTGAGTCCAAAGCGGATGAAATCGAAAAACTGCTAAAAGAAATCAATAAATAAGGAGTGCGGCAAAAGTCGCATTTTTTATTAAACCATCCGGTGAAAAAATTTTCCCAAGAATTTCATACTTTAAATTACGTTATTAAGGAATCGGGACGGATTCTTCTTTTTGCCCATTCCCGCCCGGACGGCGATACTGTCGGATCATGCCTGGCGCTCAAGGAATATATAAAAAACTTGGGGAAATCCGCGGACATTGCCTGCTTTGATCCATACCCGGAATACTTACGTCCTCTCTCTGCGGAAAATTTTATTCATCCGGGCAAACTGGACTTGAAAAAATACAATTTAATCATCGCCGCGGACAGCGTGGAGCGCGGCTTCCAAAAAATTTACCCTGTTAAATCCCCGCTTAACTGGGACGGCGAAGCCGTATTTAATCGGAGTAGTTTTATAAACAAAGAAAACCAGATTGTAGCACTTTTAGATCATCACCCCGATATCACTCTTAAGGGCGATATCAATATCATTGACGCTCATTATTCATCCGTCTGCGAAATTGTCTATGCTTTTTTTGAATTTAGCAAAATCGAGTTCACGCGCCCGATGGCCACTTTTCTTATGCTCGGCATTTTGGGCGACACCGGATCTTTCCAGCATTCAAATACCACCCCGCGCGTCATGGAAATCGCTTCTGTGCTTCTAAAAAAAGGCGCCCCGCTTTCTAAAATCATTGAAACGGCATTTGCCAATAAAAACATTTCCACGCTCAAGCTCTGGGGCAAGGCTTTTAAGCGGGCAAAAATAAACCCGAATAACGGCATGATTATTTCCGTGCTGACACAAAAAGATCTGGAAGAATGCTCCGCCGGAACAGAAGACATTGCGCAAGTGGCCGGCATTCTCAACACCGTTCCAGACACGAAATTTTCCTTAATACTTTCGGAAAGAGATGACGGCGTAATAAAAGGCAGCCTGCGCTCGGAAGAATATAAGGATGTGGACGTATCAAAAATTGCCGCCCGATTTGGCGGCGGCGGCCACAAACTCGCCAGCGGATTTGAGATTAAGGGAAAAATAGTTGAAACCGAGAATGGTTGGGAGATAATCTAGCTTATATAAATTTTTTAAAAAACATTCAGCCTATAAAATTTCCCCGAAATTCAAGCGAGTGAGCGTTAAAAAAGTTCCTTGATTCCGCCCCTGGCGGAAGCAGCCGTGAACTTTTAGCTCGCGAACGCAGAATTTGTTTGGAAATTTTGTCCGGCTGAGAGTTCTTTTTGTTACTTTTTCTTGCGGAAAGAAAAAGTAAAAGGAAGGCTTTGCTGCCAAAAGAAAGTGGAAATTGCAATTATATGCTAAAATATAAACATGCACATCGGCTGTCATGTTTCCATCGCCGGCGGAATTTGGAACGCCCCTAAGAACGGGCATGCTTTAGGATGCGAAGTCATTCAAATTTTCACCCGCGCGCCCCAGGGCGGCAAAGCGCCAGAGTTAACTCCTGAATTAATTCATGAATTTAAGTTAAGAGTTACGAGTTACGAGTTACGAGATGTCTATATTCACACCCCCTACTATATCAACCTGGCTTCTGCTAATAGCCGCATTCGCTATGGATCTGTAAAAACTATCCGCGATGAACTGGAAAGAGGCAGCCTCCTCGGCGCCAAATATGTCATGACCCACATTGGCACTGCCAAAGATCTTGGTCAAATAGAAGCCATAAAAAAAACCATTGAGATGCTCAAAAAAACTTTGGAAGGATATTCCGGAAGCACTAGATTATTATTGGAAAACAGCGCCGGCGCGGGAGAAATTATCGGTGATGATTTGAAAGAATTGAAAGAAATTATTGACGGCGTGAAAAGCCCCGCCATAGCCGGCATTTGCTTGGACACCCAGCATTCTTTTGCATCAGGATATGATTGGCGGGATTTTGAAACTGCAATTAAAAAAGTTGACAAAGACATTGGGATTGAAAATATAAAACTCATCCACGCCAACGACAGCCAATCTGATTGCGGTTCCAATAAAGACCGCCACGAACACATAGGCAAAGGTAAAATCGGCCTCAAAGCTTTTGAAAACATCGCCGCCTTCGCTAAAAAAAATAATATTGACATGCTCTGCGAAACCGAATGGCCGGAAGTGGAGGAGGACATAAAACTTCTAAAAAAATTAAGGGATTCAAAATAAATGAAAGTTGCGATTATATCAGACATCCATAATAACGAGGTTAACCTTAAAAAGGTCCTGGATTATTGCGCAAAAGAAAATATCCAGACGGTCATCTGCTGCGGAGATTTAGGATCGATGGATACTTTAGATTTTTTGAATGACAATTTTTCCGGTGAAACATATTTTTGCTTCGGAAATATGGATGATAGTCATCTTAAAAATTACGATTTTGAAGCTGAATACAAAAACACTTGGATTTTCAGGGATTATGGGGAAGCCAAAATAGGCAATTATAATATCGCGTTTGTCCACTATCCGGAAAAAGCAAAAGAATTATGCAGCACTGGAAAATATGACTTCGTTTTTTGCGGCCATACGCATAGGCCGTGGTCCTCCTTCGCCAAGGCTACGGACGGACAAGAAAGGAACTGTGTGATGCTAAATCCCGGCAACGTGGCCGGGGAACTTTACCTGCCGACTTTTGCTGTTTGGAATACGGAAAATAATAACTTTGCATTAATCAAAATCCATGACCTTAAACAAACAAGAACAACTAGGCCAACTGAATAAAAAAATGCTGGCCTGCAGCCACTGTGTCTTGCGCGCGACTTGCAAGCAGGTTGTTCCCGGCGAAGGATCGGCAGACGCTGAAATTATGTTTATCGGCGAGGGGCCGGGACAGAAAGAGGACGAGCTGGGCCGTCCGTTTGTGGGCGCGGCGGGAAAATTTCTGGATGAAATGCTTGCCTCTATAAAACTCAAGCGCGACCAGGTTTATATTGCCAATGTCGTTAAGTGCCGCCCGCCGGCAAACCGCGATCCGCTCCCGGAGGAGGCGGAAGCCTGCTGGCCGTGGCTTTTAGAGCAAATAAAAATAATCCAGCCCGGATTAATAGTGACTCTGGGGCGTCACAGCATGGAGCGCTTTTTGCCCAGACAAAAAATTTCCCAAGTCCACGGCAAAGCCCTGCGCCGGGAAATGGAAGGCCTGGGAAAACAGGTTTTTTATACGCTTTATCATCCTGCCGCCGCGCTATATAACGGCAGTATGCGCGAAGTTTTGATTAAAGATTTCAAACGAATTCCGAAAGTTTTGAAAAAGCTCAGAGAAGAACAAAAATAACTATTGCATAAATTTCAGTTTATCTTATAATTAAATCCACTAACTAAAACTATTGGCAAATTTCCGCTAGAGGCGGGAGGGGAAATGAAATGGCTAAAGACCAAAAAATAATCAAAAAATACAAAAAGAAAAATCCGTGGGGCATGAGCACTTGCGTTGATCTTTACGATTGCAATCCAAAAACGATCCGCAGCGCCAAAAAGGTGAAACAGTTCGTGAAAGAACTATGCGACTTGATAAAGATGCGCCGGTTTGGAAAAACTGTGGTTATTGATTTTGGCGACGATCCGCGGGTTACCGGTTTTTCCATGACACAACTTATTGAAACCTCTCTCATTTCCGGCCATTTCGCCAACCAAAGCAATGCCGTCTATCTGGATATTTTCAGTTGCAAGGAATACCCGCCCTATAAAACAGCTGAATTCGCCAAAAAATTTTTCGGAGCGAATAGTTATAAAATTTCAATAAATTTCAGATACTAGATTTATAAAGTTAAAAACAGGCTTACTGCCTGTTTTTTTGTGCCCGGGGCGAGACTCGAACTCGCACGGTATTGCTACCGAGGGATTTTAAGTCCCTTGTGTCTACCGGTTCCACCACCCGGGCGTTTAATTTTATTGAGGTCGCGGTGGGAGTTGCACCCACGAATAGCGGTTTTGCAGACCGCCGCGTTAGCTGCTTCGCCACGCGACCAAAATACTATATTACAAGGCTTAGTTTACCAAAAACAACTCCTTAGGTCAAACCCCGCACCAACTTTTTACATAGAAATTAATTGGTTAATAATCGAAATTTAATAAAATAAAAAGTTGATGCGGGAGTAAACAAAAACATCCCAATTGCTCGGGATGTTTTTGCATATTTTATTTTGAATTTTTAGTTCAGGACTATTTCCGCCACCAGATTTCTTCGTCCGAAAGCGAAAGCTTGGGACTTGGTTTCCATATAGATGTCCACATGATTGCCCTTGATCGCTCCCCCGCGGTCTTCGCAAACATAGGTTCCCATGCCATCAATTTGGATTTTGGTTCCAAAAGGATATTGGGGCGGGCAGGCCAAAGTTCTGTTTTCCATAACTTTGACGCCGCTGGCCGTAATGCCGTTGCTTTTTCCGCACTCATCCGCCGCCGCCGTATAGGCTGAAGCGTTAAGCACAAATTTTCCTTGTGGAAAGTTGGCAGAAGCAATTAAATTTTTATACTTCTCGGCCATCGCTTCCCGCTTAAGCTCATCGGGAGTCTTAACCGGCTCGTATCCGGGATAATTGTAAGGCGCTTGAATCAGTATGTTGTCATAGACAAGGCCATCAACAGCCTGATTATTCTCTTGTATTTTAAATTTTGTTTGTGTTTCATTAGTGTCCTCGTTTTCGGCCGCCAGGGCTACTTGAGGCATAATTACCGCCAAAAGCGCCAGCGCGACCATCAACTTACTAATGATACGCATGTATTGCTTTTAATTGTTAATGTCAGGCCCAGACTCCAAATAAAATAGCCTTTCCAGGCTGACCAACCAGTATAGCAGATCCTCATCCAGCTGTCAACCCCGTTAGAAGTCTTTTTCAAGCGAAAAATTGCCATTTAAGGCTTTAATAAGCAAAATATATAACTTCTAACGGGGTAAAAGGCCGATTCGACTTTTTGGCTTATTTAAGCCATACAGATTTCTCCCGCTTTTTGTTTTAGGCTGATTTAAGCCATAAAAACCAAAAAATCCCCGGGTAGGATTTTCGGCTTGAAAAAGGGTGTTTTGGACTATTTTTGAGCTGGGAAGTTTACCCTGTAGCAATCCGCCGCGGATTTGCTACCGGGGTTCATACAGCCTACCCCGTAGTTCCGCCCGAGGCGGATACTTCTGGGGTTTGAACTGGGTTTATGAGAGAAAGTGTTTGTTTTAAATAAAAAACCAGGGTTATCGTACCTGGCACAGCTTATTAGAGCTGACGTTTTGTTTTTTACTCACTCAAAAAGAGTTACCCTGATTACCTTTGGCGATATTAAGTGAGCCGAGATAAAGTGTCTGGCGTCACACCCTTCCAGTCTTTCAACTCTACTTAACTCCCTGACGGTTAGCGGGACAAACTCAACATTTGAATATCCAAGACGACCCCTGGAAACACCGCTTGCGTAAACATCTTCGACTAGTATTCTTTTTCTGCTTGAATCAAGAGTCTTCCACTTAGAGAATTGAGGAAAGCCTGACGGCCCAATAAACGGAAAACCGCACGATGTGCATCTTTGCTCGCAGTAAGCCACCGTATTATTGCAATTTGAGCAACGAGAGCCGCTACACCCGACTGAGTCATCAGGTATTTGAACTGCAAAGAGAAAGCTGCTGCCAACTTTAAAAAGTCTCATTTCCCGCAATGCCTCGGCACGATCATTGTCGTTCATCTTAATTCCTCCTTCTATTTATTGAGCTTAATAGCTCTAGATTTTTCAGGTACAGCTTGATATACAAAGTTAGCAATTAAAATTAGTAATGTCAATCCCTGCAATATAAAAACGGCCCATTTAAGCCGTTTTTATGAATTTTGAGCTCTTTAAGCTACACGATTAGAACTGGATTCAGAGAGAACTACTTTGTTTAAGCCTTGCCTTCCCGAAGAAGTTCAAACTTCATTTTAAATCGTATTTACCCAAACCTTCTAATGCTTTGCAATGTTTAAAAATAAACTACTGGGCAACTCCATTATTTTCTCGTTCTGCAACTTTTTTTGCTTCGAATTTCAAATCTTTTAATTTTTTTGCCGCATCTTCAAGATCATGAAGTGACATAGATCTTTTTTCCAAATCATCTCCACTTCCGCATAATCCAAGAACAAAATCAAGGAAGTCATGATAATTTGTTACTGCCCGACGAGCCACATCATTAAAAACTTTTTCCACATTAGATTCCTTTTCAGCTTCTTGTTTTATTTCCTCAACTAAAATAAGCGCTCGATTGTAGTCTTCCGCAGTTCTTGATACTAGCGGCCATTTAGCTTTCATCATATTAGCTAACTCATGCGCTTCATCTTTATTGAGAGGTTTTTGGGGTCCCTGTTCTATCTTCATAACATTATTTTTTTAATTTATTACATTTTTATTATACCACACAGTTCGATTTCCCTCATGGGTAATAAAAAACAAGGCTTCAATTAGCCTCATTTTTCGCTGAGCGGGTAACGGGAGTCGAACCCGTATCTCTACCTTGGCAAGGTAATATAATAGCCGCTATACGATACCCGCCTGCGCTTCGCCTTGGCGGGCAGACCCGCTTCATGCAAAGCAATATTTTGTGCCAGATCCCAGAGTCGAACTGGGCACGCAAGGCCCCGACACCAAATCCGCGGCGGATTGGTGCGGGGTAAAATTTTCAGCTTGCCCCGTACTAAATTTTGCCATTTATGTGCCGAGTCCCAGGATCGAACTGGGGACACCACGATTTTCAGTCGTGTGCTCTACCACTGAGCTAACTCGGCAAAATTTTAGTGCGGGGTCGTGTGCTCGAACCCTGTCCGCCCTTGGCGGAACTGAGCTATCCAGGTTATTTTTAAGGGTGGATCCTATAGGACTCGAATTCGCCACGGCGAACTTTCAGCCCCCAAACTCTCTGTTGTAAATCCGCCGTGGCGGACTCCATCCGCACTTTTCCGAAATGGTGCGCGCTGAGGGACTTGAACCCCCGACATCCTCGGTGTAAACGAGGCGCTCTAGCCAACTGAGCTAAGCGCGCCTGATATTATTTTTAATCCAGTCCCTGCCAGCTCCGGTTTTTAAATATTTTTCTCTTTTCATAGCATCTTTCCTGGAATAAAAACTTTCTGAATATATTAATTTCCATGGTCTAAATTTAGAAGTATATCCTATTCCTAATTCGTTATGATCTAGAATTCTTTTTTCTAAATTATAGGTTTGACCAATATACAGCTTTCCGTCATTATTTTCGATAATGTATACAAAAAACATAATTTTACCCTCTCGGTGTAAATCCGCCGTGGCGGACTCTAGCCAACTGAGCTAAGCGCGCCTGTGTGGGGATAGAGGGACTTGAACCCTCACGCTCTTACGAGCATAGGTCCTCAACCTATCGCGTATACCGATTCCGCCATATCCCCAAAAGACATCCGCAAAAACATTTTTTATTTTTCTCCGCTAGTTTCCTTTGCTTCTTCAGCAGAAATATTTTCGGCCACCGGCTCTTTGGCTTTTTCTTCCTCTGGTATGAATTCGGCCAGTTCTTTGTATTTCATCCGGCTTTTTTTGGCGGTAAGCCCCCGCAGATAAAAGAGCTTGGACCTTCTGACATTGGCTCTTTTCACCACTTCTATTTTTTCTATGCCCGGTGAAAAAATCGGCAGAATCAATTCCACTCCAATGCCGTCGGAAACTTTGCGCACTGTGATCATCGGTGAGGAACTCTGTTTGCCCTTAATGGAAATTATGATGCCCTGAAAAATTTGGATTCTTTCCTTGTCTCCTTCCTTGATTTTCCGGTGAACCTTGACTACATCTCCGGCTTGAAAATCCGGAAACTTTTTGGATCTCTGCGCCTGGTTAAATTCGATAATTTTTTTCTGCATGACTTTATTATACTCGAAGTTTGTTTAAATAAAATAGTTATCATCACTCGCTTGACAATAAAAAACCCACCATTGAGTATGTGCAAATTTGATTAAATTTTAGCCTTATTATCCTACCTTTTTATGCTCCTTTAGTCAACCCCATCAGAAGTTTTGAAAAGTCTTCCGGCAGATCTGCTTGAAAATTATATTGTTTGCCTAGCAGCTTAAAACTCAGGCTTTTAGCGTGTAAAAGCTGGCGAGCAACTCCCTGTGGAATGTCTCTCCTCTTTGTTTTATAAATTTTATCCCCGACAATCGGATGGCCGATGGAAAAAAGATGGATCCGAATTTGGTGCATTCTTCCGGTTTTGGGCATAGCCTCAACCAATGAATAGTTTTGATATTCTTTGATAACTTTATATCTCGTCACGGCTTCGCGGATTTTGGTTTTGGTTTTCCGTCCGGCAATCACCTGTTTTTTATAAGTCGCCGCGCGCGCAATCGGCTTTTCAATCACGCCTTTTTTATCTTTTAATTTTCCGTAAACCAGCGCCAGATATTTTTTTTCAACCTTATGTTCTTTAAACAAATTCTTCAGTTCTTGAAAAGCTTTTATATTTCTCGCCACAACCATCACACCGGAAGTATCCTTGTCTAATCTATGCACAATCCCTGGACGCAAATAAGAGTCCTTGGTGTTATCATGCACATTTTTTATTTCTGGAAATTTGTAAACTAAAAAATTTACTAAAGTATTTTTCTCGTCAGCTTTCGCAGGATGGACAGAAGTACCGGCCGGTTTGTCTATAACAATAATGTTTTTGTCCTGATAAATTATTTTTATTTTCAGGTTTTGATTTTTGACTAATTCGCTTTTTGTATCTTGTATCTTGAATCTTATTTCGTCATTAAGACGAAGCTGATAGCTTGGCTTAACTTTGTTTTTATTAACTAATATATTCCCCGACTTTATATTTCGTATTATTTCTCCCCGCGTTAATCCAAGCGAAAAAAATTCCCTGGCGAGGAATTTGTCAAGGCGATTGCCTGCGTTAATTTTGGTAACTGATATTTTTTTCATATGTGCCCGGGAAAGGAGTTGAACCTTCACGAGATTTCTCTCACTAGGTCCTAAACCTAGCGTGTCTGCCGTTTCACCACCCGGGCATAATTTATTGCAAAATACTTTTTATTCTCTCAATCTCCGCCTTTAATGCGCCTTCATCTCCATATTCTCCATGATGGCGATTAGAATTTCCGTAGGTTTCTTTTTTCTGATCCAGATGGATGTTTATTGCTAAATCAGTTCCAGCCACACTAGCATACATATGGAAACGCGGAAAGCCCGCGCGCGCCAAAGGACGGATAAAACTCATTTCTTCGCCCTCGTTGCGCTGAAAAATATAGCCGGCCATCCGCAGCAGACTTGTCGGATTTTCTTTAATTTTTTTTATAATTATTTTCATGTCGGGATGCCGGGAATTTCACCCCGCACCATTTCCAAACATAATCTGTGATATTCATCAGAACTAAAGCGAAGCGGCTTCGCCTTAATGCCTAATAAAACCACAATTATCCCGAGAAATGGCGCGGGGCGAGCCCGGTTTTCACGAACCTTCACCCTGTTAAATTTTCGGTCGGGATGCCGGGAATCGAACCCGGTCTACACCCACCTTCACCCCGTTAAATTTTTCGATGTCGGGATACCCGGAATCGAACTGGGACTTCACGAACCCGAATCGCGCGTACTACCACTATACTATATCCCGAAAAATATTTAACGGGGCAGGGGGCGCGTACTACCGGTATACTATGCTCCGGTATTTAACGGGCGCCTGCCTCGCACCGAGCGCCTCGCTCTGGTGCTGCAGGTAATACCACTATACCACGCTCCGAAAAATAAAGTGGGCATGGAGAGACTCGAACTCTCAAGGATTGCTCCCACATGCACCTGAAGCATGCGTGTATACCAATTTCGCCACATGCCCGCCATTTGCACGAGGTAAATCTGCCAGCTTGCCCCGCACCACGCCTCGCTCTGCTGCGCGGGTTCCACCACACCCCAAGGCCTATAATATTTCATCCTTCACCTTCCTGAGTATCCCTATAACTCTCTCATTTTTGCGCAAATTGTCAACTGATTTGACTATATCGTCGGCTTTTTCCGCCCATGACAGTTGTTTTGATAAAAAAATATGCGCTGATTTGTTGTCCGGTTTTTTCTCAATATATTTGGCGATTATCGCATACCACAGCTGGAAAGTTTCATGTGTAACATCCTATGCCTATTTCTATCTTTGGAACATTATTGAAATAATGCACGACTTTTTCCCAATTATTATACTCTTCATAAATAATTTCATCTTCCAGTTGTTTGGCTGACTGGTGCCAAAAATCAGCAGTTCCGGGAATTTCATAAAATTTATATTTATTTAAAATCTCCTCCCGCTTCATATCGCAATACAAATGAAATTTCCAGCCGGCCTGGAACGGAGAAAGTCCTGAAAAATTCAAATCCAGCGGCGAAAAACAGCGATGCGTGTCTTTTCTTTTTATACTTTCGTCAATCCGGCGGATGTCCGGAAAAACACAGCCCAGCATAAATTCATCTTCAAAATTAGGCAAAGCCGGATTTTTTTCGAAATATTTGCGGGCGTAAATTATGTGGGAAACTTGCGAAGCCATTTTGGTTAGTTTTTAGTTTTTTGTATTTGGTTTTTAGTATTTGTGGTCACTAGCGGACTCGGACCACTGACCCCTGCAACCTGCCCCGCACCAATTTTATGTGGATGGCACAAGACTTGAACTTGTGACCCCTGCAATGCTTGTCCCGTTAGATTTTCTGTGGACGATACTGGACTCGAACCAGTGACTTTTGCAATGTGAATGCAACGCTCTAACCAACTGAGCTAATCGTCCATATATCTAACGGGATGAAAATGCAGCGCTCTAACCGGTTGAGCTACGCATCCATAAATTTGGTGCGGGGTGAAAATGCAGTGCTCCCTGCCTCGCAAAGTGTCTTCCACGAGCCGAGGCGGGTAATCAACTGAGCTAATGGTCCTACTTCACCCAATGTTTTCTCTTAATTTCCTTGTCTTCCTCTTCTTTTTTCTCTTCAATCTTTACCTTCGCCATCTGGCGGAGTTTTTTCAAATCCTCCTTATCCAATTCTTTAGCGCGCGTTAAAAGATGCTCGCGATTATTTTTGGAAGCATCTTCAATAACTTCCGAGAGCAAAACATCCAGAATCGCGCCGATTTTGGGACCGGGTTTTAAATTTAATTCTTTCATCAGATCATTGCCGTTGATTTTTAGCATCTTTACGGAAATGGCATCGTGGGAAACTTTTTCAATCATATATTCCAAGTGGCGCAATTTATACGGCTTGGCCTTCGGCACGCCCGAACCCAAACGATCGGCAATGCGCACATCAATCAAATCTTTCATATTTTCCAAGCCGACTTTTTGAATTAATTTTCTGACGGAACTGGCTCCCACTTCTTCCGGATTGTAATAAAACATATGATTATCCACGAGAAGTTTCACCTTTTCAATTGTTTCACGTGAAAAACGCAGACGCTCAAGAATTTTGGCCGCCACCCGCGCACCCACATGATCGTGGTTATAGAAAGTCGCATATTCGCCTTCGCCTCTTTTGGTTTGCGGCTTAGCAATGTCATGCAGAAGCGCAGCCAAGCGCACTTCCAATTTTTTGCGAAGGACAATGTTTTAAAGATAAAATGCTGTGTTTGTATATCGTATAGATATGATGGCGGTTTTGTTTCACGCCCACGCCCTTTTCCAATTCCGGAATAATATATTCCAGAAGATTTAGTTTTATGCAGCATATCAATGCCTTCAGCATGGATTGTCGGATAATATAATTTTGGCCAGTTCGTCTTTTATTCTTTCAAGAGCAATGTGTTTTAAATCCCCGGCTATATTTTTTTAATGGCTTCAAAAGTATTTTTTTCAATTTTATATCCCAGCTCCGCGTGAAACCGCACCGCTCGCATCATCCGCAAGCATCTTCATCAAATCTTTCATGCGGGTCACCCACTGCGCGGATTATTTTTTTCTTAATATCTTTCTGACCATCATATGGATCAATGATCTCGTAACCCATAGCTCGTAGCTCGTAGCTATTTTTTCCTCTTCGGGTGTCGAGTTGTGCGTTATGAGTTACGAGTTTTAATGCGATCGCGTTGATGGTAAAATCCCTTCTTGATAAATCTTCCTCTAATGTTTTTGCAAATTCAACTTTATCCGGCCGGCGCTTGTCGGAATATTTCGATTCAATGCGATAGGTGGTTACTTCTATCACGTCATGCTCACGATTCGGATTTCCATTTTTAATAAACGGCTTTACTTTCACTCCGACCGTTCCAAATTCATTTTCATAAAAACTGTCCGGGAATATTTTTTGCACTTCTTCCGGCTTGGCATTAGTCGCTACATCCCAGTCTTTTGGTTCACAGGCTCACCACAATGTGAGCAAATCCCGCACGCATCCGCCCACGATAAAAGCCTCGAAGCCTGATTCTTCCAGTTTTTGTAAAACTTCAATGACTTGAGTTGGAATTTTTTTGATCATTTTTTTGCTTGCACTGAACAAGTGAAGCGAGTCAAAGTGTGTCCCCACCACGAATCGGACGTGGATCTAGAGCTTAGGAGTCTCTCGTTCTATCCATTGAACTATGGGGACATTTTTATAATTTGAAATTTAATATGTTCAATCATACTCATAATCAGTTTGAATGATTATCCGCCTTTGGTTATGCGTATTCTGCACATTCCATATGGAAGCTTTCCGATTTTATTACCTTCCAAAACATTAACATTTTTGATATTCCTTGAGTTTACTTTGCATATTTTCGACCAATATTTTTTAGCATCTTCAATATTTATGCCCTCATAAACCCTAAGTGTGATACGAAGATCTTTTTCCTTAACTCCAATCTCTCTTAAGCAGGAAAGGGAGACTTGAATAAGTGCCGGATCGCTGTTAATAAGATTAAATTCTTTTTTTGCTCCTTCTCCCCAATAAATAGCAGCTAAAATAAAAAGTTTTTCCCTTTTTCCGATTTTTCTTAATAGTTTTTTTGCGTTAAATCTTGCTTTATTCCAAAATTTTTCAGCTCTTGCTGCACTACCACCTTGTTTTTGTCTTAAAATATTTATATATTCCGGCAATACAACCACATCCTTTGCATATCCATGAACCGTGGATTTTCTTCGCTTCAAAACTCTGCAAATTTCAGGCAGACTATGCCCCGTTTTTCTCAGTTGCTCTATTTTCTGTATTTCTTTTTTTGAAACAGGTTTTCCTCTCATAAATAAATTATAGCATGAACAGCGACAAAGTCCAAGGACGGGCTTGCCCTATTCATTGAACTATAAGGACGATTTTATATTATTTGGTGCGAATTTACAACCAAGCTCAAACTTTTTTTCAAAATTCTACTTAGTCTCCGCCCCATTCGCACACACTTAAACCAATATGACTCCCTTTTGATGGTTTAGCAAAAGTTCGCAGATAGAAATTATTAAATAAGACAATAGTTAAAGTTTTTTCAGTTTTCCGCATCGATTATATGCTTTCACACCTCGAAGCTAAAGCTGTCTATTTATTTTTTAATTCTTTAGGAATAAAGAAATTTTTTCCAAGCTTCGCTTTCACTTTTTTCGCCTTCTGACTGTTGCAAGACAGAATCATCTTTATTTTGTGTTTGGTTTTCAGCAACGCCGTTATTTTCTCGCTAGCCTCGTTTTCGTCTGTCGAATTTTCGTAAATTGCATGTAATTTTCCTGCAAATTCCTTATTATTCTTCATCTCTATAATATAATTTCCAATTATGTTAATGTAGCAGTTTTCAGGATAATTGGTTTTTTCATCTATAGCAATTTCAAATTCTTCGGATGAGTAATTTTTTCTGAAATTTTTGTCTAAAAAAGTGCCATGTCCGATAGTAAAATATACCTGTCTGCCTCTTTCTTTTAACCAATCAAAAAGAAAATCTTCATTTTCTTTCAAATTTGTTTTCAACACAAACCATTCATGAGGATTATAGACATACAGCGGTGCTTGCGGGTCGGTTTTTTTAATGATCAACGAAAAAATGTGCGAGTGAAATCGATCAAGCGAATCATAACTATTAAAAACATAGGACATTCTGCTTCCTTCTGTCATCCATTCAAGAGTATCTATGTCTTGATCGCCCTTTTTACCTAGATAGTTTTCGTCAGTTTGTTTTAAAAACTTGTTTACTTTGTTTAACCAAATCTGATTCAGCATCAAATTTCTGCGGTATTTCACTACTAATTTTTCTTTAATTAAAACTCTCAAGGCCTTATAAACCCCTTGCTTGGTCGTGCTTTTGCGAATATTTTTGATTTCTTCGACCAAAACAGCCCCCTTTTTAGGTTCCTTGGATAAACTATCCAAAATCAGGCCTCTTATATTGTTTTCCCCAAAGATATCCATACCATAAGTAAACCATTAGTTTACTTTCTTGTCAATATCACCTCTTTTTTGGACGAGATTACTTTTTTGATGTATAAAGACATGTTGAGGATTAAAACTCGACACAGAATAAAAATGTTCTTTAAAAAAACTAAAGTCGCGGGACTATAAAGAGCAGGAGGGTTTTATGAAAAAAATATTTGTGGTTTATAGAGAAAACGATCTTTATAAAAAACTCGTACCTAAAATTATGGGGTGGTTAAAAGACCTTGAGGTTGAAATGATTACTTTTTTTTCTACAGCCAATGTAGATGAAATTAGAATTGGAATGAACAAGCACTTGGCAAAGTTTAGAAATAACCTGGTTATTTCAGACAAAACATGCGTCCGCATAATTTGCGACGAGGACGAAAAAGCAAATCCAACCCAGTATACAAGTGGTAGTTTTAAAGGCAAAAAGGAAAATCCAATATTTTTCACAGACACACTCGATTCTTTATGCGATAAGGCAGTTAGGATCACCTGCGGAGCTATGTTTAAAAAAGGATATACAAACATAATAAATGATGACATGGTTGGAACTGAGATTATTGTTTCTAACCTTATTGAAAAAATCAAGAATCATGGCGTAGCTCCAGAAAAAATTTATGTAGTTTCTGAATGCACCGGGGATCATTCCCCTTTCCATTACAGGGAACATGGGATTAATGGTGATTATGACAGTGACATTAAAAGAAAATACGAAAAGGATGTTGTGGCTCCTGTTATTGCACAATGGTTTGCGAAAAAATTCGAAAACAAGGTTGAAATTGTTTCGGCTCTTAGAAATAAAGAAGTCAATCTGATTGCCCTTAAAACAATTAATACCCCAAAAACTTGGGTGATTATGGATCGTCATTTTTCTGGCAGCATGATGAAACATTCTGGACTTGACCGTGAAAGTTTCTTCAATCAAGCAACAGTCTTACGCTTACCAATTTCCGATTTCTTCGAGGATGTCTACAGACATAAACTGCTTGAAGCTGCTGACGAGTTATTTACAAACGAGGAATGTCTTAAAAGACTAATAGAGGAGGAGGTTAAGGAAGATTAATATTTAAAGCGGCAAGAAAATTTCTTGTCGCTTTTATTTTAGGGAATTCCATGCTGTCGCCAGCGTTGGGTTGGGTGGGACGCTGGCGACCAAGAGTATAAAGAGAGAGAAATATAAAAAGGAGATTGCTCCGCTTCCGTCATTCCGAATTTTTGGAACTCTCCTCTGAAGGCGGACAGGCTAAACAGAAAAATTTTCTTTTTTGAAAAAAATTTGTGGGCAATACTGGAATCGAACCAGTGACTTCTTCGATGTCAACGAAGCACTCTAACCACTGAGCTAATTGCCCGTGCATTATACTTTCTAACCCCCGCCATAGGCGGGTCCGCCTTTGGCGGAAACTGAGCACGCCCGTTTTATTACAAAATCTCACTTGTTTTCACCGGATCAGGAGCGGGAGCAGCTTTTATTTCCTCGGCTTCTTCAGTTACGGTCTCCTCAACTTTCGGCTTGGCGATTTCGTAAAAGAATAAAATCCAAATAGTCTGCGCGAATGTTTCATAAACAGACCGGACAAAAAGTGTAATCGCAAGAATAGTAATAGCGCCCAGCCCGATGGCTATGGCAATTCCGACGCCCTTCAGGATTAAATAAAAAAATGAGCCTAAAACAAAAAGCACAGCCACAATGGGAGCCAGAAGCATAATGAGAGACAAGCCCAGAATTATGCCAAGGAGTACAAAAATAAGTCCCATGACAATGCTCACGCCCAAGTTTTTACGAAGAAGCGTATAAGCGTTTTCAATGGACGTCCAGATTTTCAACTCCCCCAGTGTCACATAAATATAACCGTAAATTCGAACGAAAACGCTAAGAATTATAAACATGATCAGGATGGCGATGGCTAGAAGCGCCAGTAAAACGCCTGAAACATAAGCCTTGTTTAAAAATAGAAAAACAATCGGGATAGCCAAAATTACGACGGCTAGAAAAATAAACATCGCGCTCAAAAATCCAATGCTCAAAATTTTCCAAAAATATTTTTTCCCCTCGCGCATTCCGGATTTGAAATCAACCGGTTCATTTTTAAGCGTTTTACCGATCGCCTTAATCAACGCGCCCCGCCCGATGATTCCCAGCGCAAGAAATACAATAAAAATGGCAGCGAAAACAACTCCCGCGCCAATCACAAGCGCAATATGATCAGATACAAAGCCCATAACCCTTTCTTTGGTTATTGCACTGCCAGCAAATTCTTTTTCGTTTCCAGAAGAATAGCTAAAATAACTTCCGGCGCTGGTAAGCGACGCAAAAAAACCAAACCACCAGAGATTTTTATTTTTCCAGGTAACCGCGGCGGCCTTTTTTATGATATCTAAGTAGTTAATTTTAGACATTTTTTTAAATTAAGCGATTTTTGTTTTTGTATCCGCTTTTTTCTCTTCAATTTTATGTTCTCTTTTTTTAAGTCCAACTATTTCATTAAACTCATCCTGTTCAATGACTTCTTTCTCGATCAGCACGCTGACAATTTTTTCCAGGATCTCTTTCTTTTCCTGAATAATTTTTTCAGCCGTATTGTGCGCTTCACCGATAAATTTAGCCACCTGCTTATCAATATCCTCGGCGGTTTTTTCGGAATAATTTTTTTCCTCGGAAATTTCCCGGCCCAAAAAAACCAGTTCTTCTTTGTGTCCGAAGGTTCGCGGGCCCAATTCGCTCATTCCGAACCTGGTCACCAAATTGCGCGCCATCGCGGTTGCCCGCTCTAAATCATTGGACGCGCCGGTCGTAACCTCGCCAAAAATTATTTCTTCGCTTACATATCCTCCCAAAAGGACGGCCAGCTCTGACAGAAAATAATTTTTGGAATGCAACCGGCGGTCTTTTTCCGGAGCAGACAGCGTGTAGCCTCCAGCCTGGCCGCGGGAAATTATAGAAACTTTTTGCACCGAATCGGCGTGCGGAAGACTGGCTCCCAAAAGAGCATGTCCGGCTTCATGATAAGCGATAATTTTCTTTTCCTGCTCGTCAATTATCCGGCTTTTTCTTTCCGGCCCCAGAATAACTTTTTCAATTGCTTCAGTAAGCTCCGCCATTTCAACCTGCTTTTTTCCCCGCCGGGCAGCCAGAATCGCTGCCTCATTAACTAAATTGGAAAGATCAGCGCCGGAAAATCCGGAGGTTCTTTCGGCAATCACGCGTAAATTAACCTTTTCTTCAAAAGGCTTGTTTTTAGAGTGAATTTGGAGAATTGCCAGCCTTTCTTCAATGTCGGGTAAATCCATAACCACGCGCCGGTCAAAGCGTCCAGGCCGCAGCAACGCCGGATCCAAAACATCAGGGCGATTGGTAGCCGCCACAACAATTACATTGGTTGTGGTGTCAAAACCGTCCATTTCTACCAGGATCTGATTCAAAGTCTGTTCCCGTTCATCATGTCCGCCGCCTAGCCCCGCTCCGCGATGGCGCCCGACAGCGTCAATTTCATCAATGAAAACAATGGCCGGCGCGTTTTTCTTGGCTTGCTTGAAAAGATCGCGCACGCGTGAAGCGCCGACACCCACAAACATTTCCACAAATTCCGATCCGCTGATATTGAAAAACGGCACATTAGCCTCTCCGGCCACAGCTTTGGCAATCAAAGTTTTTCCCGTTCCTGGAGGCCCCAGCAAAAGGACGCCTTTGGGAATTTTAGCTCCCAGTTTTAAAAACTTGCCCGGGCTTTTCAAAAACTCGACGATTTCCCGGAGTTCTTCCTTGGCCTCTTTAGCTCCGGCCACATCGGCAAAAGTCACCCGATTTTTTTTATCCTTCGGATCAGTCATGCGCGCGCGTGACATTCCAAAAGACAAAGCCTGGGAGTTTCCTCTTTGCGCCTGACGCAGCATAAACCAAATAAAGGCCGCAATTAATATAAAGGGCAGAAGAAAGGGCAAAATAGTGCCCAACCACATCGAAGTTGACGACGGCCCCTTAATTTCAATATTCACTGCGTTTAGTTTTTCCTGGTCCACTCCGTAGTTTTTAAGAGATTCCGTGAGCCCGGTTTCCTGTTCTTTGGTTGATTTTTCCGCTGTTTCGTCCGCGAGCGTGATGTTCAAATCATTATTATCCACGCTAATTTTCTTTACTTTGCCCTCATTAATCTGCGCCACCAGCGCGCTTAAAGCCACTTCGGCCGGCTTTTTGGCTGGTCCTGAATATAGCACAAACAGCCCGGAAATAAGCAGGAAAAGAAATAACATCAGGATAATATTTTTGGCTAAATTTTTCATTTTATTATGTTATATGTTATGTGTTACGTGTTATGTGCTATGAGTTGTTATTATAACCTTATCACCAATGCGTGTCAATTTCAACCCTTTAAATGCCACGCTTTGGCGTTTGCCCTTAGTGCTTTTAAGCGCTTTCAAAATTTCTTCCACGTGCGCCGCGTCGATGTCCTTCAGATCCCTTTTTACTTTGCAAATGGCTTTTAAAATTATTCTTCTTTGCAACGCCGGATGCAGAGCCATCAATTTTTTAACAGACAAACTACTTGCTTTATCCGTCTTATTTGTCCTATCCGTCCCATAAACTTCTTCCGCGATTTTTTCCAAAAGATCCGCGTCTTCGGCAATTGAACCGACTGAACTAAAAATTGTTTTTTTAATCTGAGGATTGAAATTTTTTTCCAGATACGGAATCAGCTGGTTTCGGATTTTATTCCGCAAAAATAAATTTTCCTTGTTTGTCCTATCCGTCCGATAAGTTCTATTCGTTTTATTCAAATACTTCAGAATCTCCTTTCGCGAAATTCCCAGCAGCGGGCGGATGATCCGCCGCGGCGGATTATTTTTGTATTTCATCGCCGAAAGTCCCGCGAGGCCGGATCCGCGAATAACGCGCATTAAAAATGTTTCCACCTGGTCATCGGCGTTATGCGCCACCGCAATGGAATCAAATTTATTTTCCTGGCGAACTTTTTCAAAAAATCTGTAACGAATCAAACGTAACTCGTTCTCTGAACGAGTTTTCCTAACCCCCTTCTCCCTTTTTAGGGAGAAGGTGCCCGAAGGGCGGATGAGGGTGCAAAACTTCAATTCCAATTCCGTATTTCTCTGCCAGTTCTCTCACAAACTCTTTATCTTTCTCTGAATCTTTCCCGCGCAACCCGTAATTTACATGCGCAACAATCAGTTCCAAATCATATTTCAGCGCGATTTTTGCCATCACATCCAACAGGCAAACCGAGTCCGGCCCGCCTGACACACCTAAAATAATCCTTGACCCTTTCTGCCAAAGCCCCTGTTGAAACGCCGTATTTTGGATTGTTTTAACTAAATTTCTCATTTACTTTTTGCTTTCAACAAATTTCATAACTTTTTCAAAAACTTCCTGAATATTCAGACCAGTTGTGTCCAGAACAAAATCGTAATTTTTCGGATCATGGATATCCACACCATAATATTTTCCATAAATCATAGTGTCTTCCTCTTTTCTTTTTTTCTGTTTTTCTAGAACCTTTTCAATAGAGTCCATTTTCCCTTCTTCAATATTTCTAGTTTTGTCTTTTTGTAGTTCAGTATAAATTCTTTGGGCTGCCTCCAACTCATTGGCCTTCAAATAAATTTTCAGGGAATGCGGAATGAAATACCAAGCCATCCGGCCGTCAGCCATAAAATTATCCTTAGTTTCGCCCAATTTTTTTATGTAATTATCAATCTCATGGTCCCATTTGGGATCTTTAAGCCGAAGTGCGCCCAATTCTTTGAGCGTCATTCCGTTTTTTTTGGCTGTATTCCTAAAAAAACTGCCACCGTCATATCTTTCATAGCCAAGCTTTTCCGCCACCATTTTTGATATAGTGCTTTTACCCGAACCATGGCTGCCATTGAACGAAATTATCATAATAGTTTAATAATACCACAAATTTAAGAAGCGCCGTAAAGCGCTTCTCTGGATATCGATATGGCTTAGTTATTTTCCGTTTCCGTTCTTCTAAGCTCCATCTCTTCCTTTAAACTATTTACCGTGACTATACTACCGTTTCGCATCTGTATTTTCTTCCCTTTTTCATATTCATTCTTTTTTTGTATGTCTTCGGGAGACATCGGAGGTATTCCTTGCCCCGGAAACGGTATACGCTCTACTTCTGGCATATTATTTATATTAAGTTAATAATTATTTCCTTCCTTGCTGATATTATAGCCAGCCAAGTAAATTTGCGCAAACTGGCAAAGGGTCTACTTCCTAGCCTCTTTCTTTTTTGGAACTTTCTTTTCTTTTTTATCCGCCGAAGCTTTAGCGGAGGAGGACGGTTCTTTTTTAACTTTTACAGCTTTGACCGGTTTTTTGGCCTTTTTTTCTACTTTCTTTTCGGCCTTAATTTCTTTTTTAATTTCTGCAGCTTTTTCTTTGGCCGGTTTTTCCGCCTTGGCGGACTTTTCCACTTTTCCGGTTACCAAAACCAGTCCCATTCTGTGCTCTTTCGGTTCAATGGAAAGAATTTTCCAGGAATATTCGCCTTCGGCTTTTATGAGTTCGTTGATATTTTTACCGGGAAACAGTTCGCCCATTTCGCTCACATGGGCCAGGCCATGGATGTCCTTATTGAGATAAACGAAAGCGCCGAAATGATTGATGCGGTGCACGGTTCCTTTGACGACATCTCCGACTTTATACTCCAGCTTGCTCCACGGATCTTTTTCCAGCGCCCGCATGGAAAGGGAAATTTTCTCATTTTCCAGCCCGATAATTTGCGCGCCGACTTTCTGCCCGACTTTGACGATATCGCGCGGATTTTCAATCAGCTGCCAGGCCAGTTCGGAAATATGCACCAAGCCTTCCAATTTGTTTTCTTCAGTCACATTAGCCGTATCGGCGTTGGAGCGGAAAAAATTTCACAAAAGCGCCGAAGTCAACCACTCCGCTGACTTCTCCCTCAACCACATCGCCGATTGAAAGTCCGGAAATAACTTCCCGATCTTTTTCTTTTTGCGCGGCTTTTTCGCTGACGATCAGTTTTTCCGTTTCGCGGTCAGCATCCAAAATGCGCACTTCCAATTCCTGCGCGACCAATTTTTTGAGCAAAGTTAGAATTTTATTTTTGTCGCCGTCTTCCACGCGCGGATAATTTTTGCTGGAAAGCTGGGACACCGGCAAAAACCCGGAAATGCCGTTGATTTCCACCAAAAGTCCGCCTTTATTGGCGCTCAAAACCTTGGTGGCCACTTTTTCCTGAGTATCTTTCTTGCTTTCCAAGTCCTCCCAGGCCTTTTCATAAGAAGCCTCCCGGATGGAAAGTTCAATATAACCGTCCTCATTTTCCAAGTCAGTGATGGTCGCCGTAACCTTATTTCCAATTTTAAGTTTTCCAGTCCCCATGCCGTCTTTAATTTCCCGCCCTAAAACGATCCCTGTGCCAAACGGCTCAATGTCAAGATAAATGGCGTTAGTCCCCACTTCAATAACTTTTCCTTCAATCACATCGCCGAGATTAGGAAATCTCACATCCGATCCTTCCAGAAGCTTGGCCATCGGCGAAATTTCTTCCACTGTTTCTTCTGTTACTTTCTTTTTTGCCGTGGAAGATTTTTTGGCAGCCTTCGGTTTTTCTTCCGTGAGCTTGTCCACTTCTTCCGCCAGTTTATCTAAGTATATTTCCCATAAAATTAGTTATGTCTCTACGAACTTACAAATTTTTACAAAAATACAAAAAGTTGTTTTTGTAGTTTTATATTTTTTTGTAATTTTGTAGATTATAAATTTAAAAAATTTCCTGTCGAAAGGAAATTATTAAGAAAGGTTCATGGGAATTAAATCATTCCCAATATTCTATTTTCTTAATAATTAACCGTGTGTTTATTATATATGATTATAAAAAGATGTCAAGACATAGCTAGAACAACCAAAGGGCTTAAACAAGCCACTTCCTAGAACGGGGTTTTAGGAAAGACTTTGAATAAGCCAAAATTCTAAAATATACTTACTTAGACCTCCAAGTCTAAGTTTTTATCGTAAGCCTCTCGACAAACCGGTTCTGAGATGCTATAATTATTTATGTAAATAAGAACCATTCGTATATTCGTCCGCCGCGGCGGATTCGTAATTTCACTAAATTCGCAGTTCGTAAACTCCATGATTATCCAATATTACGGCCATTCTTGCTTTAAAATAACCACCAAACCGGCCGGGCGCGGACGGGAAGACGTGGTGATTTTTTTGGACCCCTTTGATAAAAGCATCGGCTTGCGCCCTCCGCAGGGGCAGGCGGATTTGGTGATGGTGAGCCACGATCATTACGACCACAATAATGTTTCCGCGCTCAAGGGCGACCCGGCTGTTATTGATATTCCCGGAGAATATTCGGTAAAGGGCATCAATATTGTCGGTCTGGCTTCCGAACACGGACCGACTAAAGATCCGGTCACCAATGTCATCTTTATTTTAGAGTCCGAAGACTTGCGGATTTGCCATCTCGGCGATTTGGGAACCGATCTTAATGAAAAACAATTGGAAGAAATTAATGGAATAGATGTTTTAATGGTTCCAATTGGCGGAAATTATACTTTGGATGCTAAAAAAGCGGTGGATCTTATCCGAAAAATAGAACCGGTAATTGTTATCCCAATGCATTACAAGATTAACGGCTCAACCATTGATGTAGCGGATGAAAAGAAGTTCTGCGCTGAAATTGGCAACTGCCCGAAAGAAAAAGTTTCCAAGCTGCATATTAAAAAGAAAGATTTGGAAGGAAAAAGCATGGAAGTCATAGTCATGGGCATTGAATAATTATGAATATAAACGACAAATTGGAAGAAATAAGAAAAAAGCCTGAACATATCAGGTTGCGTTATGTCTGGGCAATGGTAGCCATCTCCATGTTCTTCATAATTATCATTTGGTTTTTTTCGCTTAAGGCGAGCCGGATTGAAACTGCTCCGCCAATGGCCGGCATTGATACTTCTGAAATTACCGAGCAGTTTAACGCCGGCAAGCAATCGCTTGAAAACGCGACAGAAGGATTCCAAAGTGTACTAGACCAACAGCAGACTCTGGATGATTCTATAAATAACACGCAATAATTTTATCTTATGGATATCGGAAGCATAACTAAAAGGGAAATAGTTGAGGAAGTCCAGCAGTCATATCTGGATTACGCGATGAGCGTTATTGTGGCGCGCGCCCTGCCGGATGTGCGCGACGGCTTGAAACCGGTGCACCGCCGAATTTTGTATTCCATGTGGAACACGGGACTGCGCGCTAACGCCAAATTCCGAAAATCAGCGACTGTCGTCGGAGAAGTGCTGGGCAAATACCATCCGCACGGCGACGTGGCGGTTTATGATTCCATGGTGCGCATGGCGCAGGATTTTTCTTTGCGCTATCCGCTGGTGCGCGGCCAGGGAAACTTCGGCTCCATGGACGGCGACGGCGCGGCGGCTTATCGCTATACTGAAGCCAAGCTTTCCGCCATCGCCGAAGAAATGCTGGTTGATATTGAAAAAAATACGGTGGATTTCGTGCCGAATTTTGACGGCCAGCATCAGGAACCGACGGTACTGCCGGCCAATCTGCCGCAATTGCTTTTGAACGGCAGTATGGGCATTGCGGTCGGCATGGCCACCAACATCCCGCCGCATAATTTGAGCGAACTGGTGGACGGGATAGCGCATCTCATCGACAATCCCGAAGCAACCATTGAAGAATTAGTGGAATTCATCCAAGGGCCGGATTTTCCGACCGGCGGAATTATTTACAACAAGAAAGATATTCTGGAAGCTTACCGCACCGGGCGCGGAAAAATTCTCACGCGCGCCAAAGCGGATATTGTTGAGCCAAAAACCGGCGCCTTTCAGATCGTGATTACCGAAATGACTTATGCCACCAACAAATCGGCTTTGATTGAAAAGATGGCAGATCTGGTGCATGACAGGAAAACTTTTGGGCATCCGCGACATCCGCGACGAATCGGACAAGGACGGCGTGCGCATCGTGATTGAACTCAAAAAAGACGCCTATCCGCAAAAAGTTCTCAACAAGCTTTATGCCATGACGGATCTGCAGAAAAATTTCGGCGTCAATATGCTGGCGCTGGTGGACGGCATTGAGCCGACCGTTTTAAATTTAAAAGATATTCTGGAATATTACGTTGCGCACAGAAAAATTGTGGTTACCCGCCGCACGCAATTTGATTTGGACAAGGCGCGCGAACGCGCGCATATTCTGGAGGGACTCAAAAAAGCGCTGGACCACATTGACGCGATTATCGCGACTATTAAAAAATCCGAAACCAAGGAAATCGCGCATAAAAATCTGATTAAAAATTTCAAGCTGTCCGACAAGCAGGCGACCGCGATTTTGGAAATGAAATTGCAAACACTGGCCGGCCTTGAACGCAAGAAAATTGAAGATGAGCTGGCGGAAAAACTGGCGTTAATTAAAGAATTGGAAATAATTTTGAAAAGCGAAAAGAAAATTTTAGGAATCGTAAAAGACGAACTTTTGCGCGTGAAAGAAAAATTCGGCGATGAAAGAAAAACCAAAATTATTAAATCCGGCGTCGGCGAATTCAAGCAGGAAGATCTGATCCCCAATGAAGAAGCGATCATCACCATTACCGAACAAGGCTATATCAAAAGAATGGATCCTTCGGCGTATAAAGTCCAGCACCGCGGAGGCAAGGGCGTGATCGGCGCGGCCACCAAAGAAGAAGATTCCATTAAAAAAGTTTTAGGCGTCATGGCGCATGACAATTTTTTATTTTTCACCAATAGCGGAAAAGTTTTCCAAACCAAAGCTTATGAAATTCCAGCGTCATCGCGCGTGGCCAAAGGGCAGTCAATCGTCAATTTTTTACAACTTATCGCAAGAAGAATCTGTGACTGCGGTTGTGGCTTTTGGCAAAGACGACGCTTATAAATATATGCTGATGGCCACGGAAATGGGCACCATCAAAAAAACCGCTATGGAAGAATTTGAAAATGTCAGGCGCTCTGGCCTCTTAGCCATCAAACTGCAAACGGGCGACGCCCTGCGTTGGGTGGAAGCTACGAGCGGCGAAGATGAAGCGGTGATCACGACTTCAAAAGGCCAGGCCATCCATTTTCAAGAAAAAGATGTGCGCCCGATGGGACGGACAGCTGGAGGCGTGCGCGGCATCAAGCTTAAGAAAGAAGATAAAGTTGTCGGCATGGATGTAGTTCTCAAAAATCAAAAAGGCAATCAACTTTTGGTCATCTCGGAAAACGGATATGGCAAAAGAACCGACCTTAAAGCGTATAAAATTCAAAAGCGCGGCGGCTCCGGAATAAAAACCGCCAGCGTCACCGCCAAAACCGGCAAACTGATCGGCGCCAGCATCATAAATGTTGATGATATTGAAACGGATGTGATTATAACTTCTGAAAAAGGACAAATCATCCGCATCCCGCTCAAAGATATTTCCGTTCTCGGACGCGCCACCCAGGGCGTGCGGGTTATGCGACCTCAAGCCGGGGATAAAGTAAGCGCTATTACGGTATTGTAAAAACTTTCCAAATTTAAAATCCTGCGCGAGGTGATCCAAGCGCAGGATTTTATTTTGCTTCTTCCTTTTTATTCTTATTTTTTGACAAAAGATCAACAAACACTTTTAAAGCAAGCATTCCGCCCGCCACTCCGATTCCAATCTTCCAAAACTTGTGATTTTTCTGAGGATTACGAATTTTTTCAAGTCTTTTTTCAACTTCTTCCAGCAATTCAGTGTCTTCAAGTCTGAGCCGCAAAAACGGAACATATATCGACAGCCGGCTTTCAATCACAAAATTTTCAATCACGTGTAGTGGATAATTTTTCCTTTTCGCATCTTCTCTTATATCTCTTTCACGATCAAATATCTTGCTTAGAAATTTTCCCCGAATGCTCACTTTTGAAAAATTAATGGACTTAATAACCGATTGCTGAAAAACATCTTCTTCTTGGCGCGCTCTTTGAGTTTGCTTTCTCCCCATAGCGATTAAAATGCAGGATCTTGCCATTGACCAATATAACTGTTCCAGTTTGTCTTTTGCCACTCCCGATTTTTTATATATTTTAATGAACTCTTCCAAACTTAGCGCCTTGCTTAACACTTTAATTTCACCTCCTTCGGTCTTCCATAGCCATAGGCGCAGGCGACCTTTTTCTTTCGTCAAGCTATTATATTACGCACGCAAATAAAAGCAAATAGAATTTAAAAAGGCGGCCGGTGTTCCGGTCCGCCTTTTGATTTATTATCTATCTTGAGTGATTCATTTTTTTCTAATCTTCATCCAAACCGAGCAGTCACACATATGAAATCCTTCTCGCTCCAGTTTTATAACGGTATTTCTCCCAAGCCTATATTTAAGTAAGTGGTATCTTTTTGAAGAGTGTCGGCAGCAAGAATTAAGAAACTGTATCAAGGGGAAAATTTGGGAATTATCTTTGTTCTCAATATTTTCCGTACTTGTCTCACTATACCCATGTCGCTGACTGTACTTAGTTTTTCCGTCATCTTGTCGCGATTCTCCGCAAAACTTTTCGCTGCTTCTAATAAGTCTAATCCTTGTTCTTTCATTTTATCCTCCTGATTCTAATTTTTTGAGATAATTAGCAAGCACGAGATAATGCGGTGATTTTTCAAATAATGACTTTTTTCTTCTCGTTTTCAAGAAGACGCCTTATTAAGCTCACTATCTGTTCTTTCGCCTTACATCGCTCTGGAAAATATTTCATCATATCATCCAAAATACTCAAAAGTGTTCCCAATTTCTCAAAACACATTTCATGTCTAATGGAAGTTTCTCCGAAAGAAAAAATAGGTTCGAAAGTGATATATACACGCTTTTTCTTCTCTTTTACTTTTAAGAGTTTGGAAATTTCATTTTGTTCTGCATAAAATTTCCAGTAGATTTCTCCCAAATTATCTACCGCCTGCCTTAACATATCATCCATACTAAATAAAAAGAAATTTTCTAACATTTTATTTCCTCCCTCGAATGCATTCTGCGAATTTAAACTTTCCTCCACACTCTGCGCAGGGTTTCTATTGTGGCGTCTTTGCGCCCATTCTCTTCCCAGATTATTACTGCTTCTGACAATAATGACAGAAAATCGGCTTTGCAACACGGAGGACAACTTTTCTTGATTGCCAGCCGCCAAGTCTCCGCAAAAAGTCCTAGCACCTTTGCCATTGTAGCCCCTCCTGGTCCAATAATCTTATCGGCCATTTCTTTTGTTGCCAAGAAAAAAGTTGCGATGAGCACGGGAGAATAATAATCCGAGAATATTTTGAATATTTCAGCAAACTCGGGAAACCTTTCATCAGCCTCATCTTCCCATTGCTGCTTTAATTCCTTGCTTACCATACAGCACCTCCTTTTTCAATTTTATCGTAACTGTTCCCACATAAAATCCAAATACATTTTGATCGCTTGCGCGATGGATTCGTCTTCGATTAGTGTCGCGGATTTTCTGTCATAGGAAATCAAGGCTACCAACGGCCCGGCGACCACAATGTCCGCGGAAATTTTTGTTTCTGGCGCCAGATATTTTGTGTGCGCGATGCCTTTGGCCATTTCGCCGAATTTTCTGTTGAGTGGCGTGTTTTCCAAAATCATGCGATAAAATATTTTTAGTTTCTTTACTTCCTGAATATAATCTTCTTCGTCTTTGAAGGTCAGCACTTTCGTTGCGGTTTCATATGATCCGCAGTTGATACAATCTTTTTCTTTCAAAATGTATTCATCATAAACCCGGTTGATCCCATCCGCGCCTTCAAAGAACTTTATCTGTGGTTTGTCCAGTCTGATTGATATTTATCGCCTTTAGCGCTGGAAGAATTATATTTTCCAGTGATGCTTTTTCTTTTTCCAACTGTTGGGTTTTTTCACTTCAGTAAGATCTTTAAGACTTTCCGGATTTTCAGCTACAAACAGTCTCCTTTTGCCTTTTCGGCTTTCAGCCACCAACCCCTTGGATTTCAGCTCATCTATCGCGGCATAGGTCGTCACCCGGCTTAGGCCGGCTTTCGCGCGCGATATCCTGCACAGTTAGCGTGCCATTTTCCAGCAACACTAAATAGGTTGCCATTTCCTTTCTCAGTTAACCCTAATTGTAAAAGAGCCCTTGTTAGATTTTCCGCTATAATTTTCTTTTTCATAATCCAACGAGCCATTGTAACTTGATTTTACAAAAGTGTAAAGTCAAACTTACAAATTTAATAATTATTATGATTTTATTGCCATTTTATGGCTTATTTAAAGCATTATCAACAAATAAAAAATTGTAAACCTCTTGTTTACAATTATAGCAAAAATTTCTGCATTTTGTCAATTACTGATTATTATTTTTAGCTCCAGCGCCAGCGACTAGTCCCAGAATCATCCAAAGCATTATTTGCCCCTGTTGGATGTCCCAGAAGTAGTGGTCAAAAAGCATGATGATTATGAAGCCAAGTAAAATGGCTTTAAATACAATTATTTCACCCCCTGAAACATGAAAATGTTCCACGCTTGCCCCGTCGGATGAAATTGTTTCACGTGGAACATTCTCCTACCGGGGTGGAACATTTTATTTGCCCTAAACACCTTCCACAAAAACAAAATAAACAGCACCAGACCGATTATGCCCAGTTCGCTCCAGATCAGAAGGAAAACATTATGGACCGGCTGATATTGCCAGTTGGCTAGAAAAACAGAGCTATATCTCTGCATTTCCGCCACAAATTGCCCCATACCCAACCCAACTATTGGATTATCCGCAATTGTTTCACGTGAAACATTCAGGTATAAAAGCCTTTCATTAAGGGATTTAAAAAGCAGAGAGTTTATATTAAAGCCCAAAATTGTTAGTAAAAGAGCGAACATTATTACGATCGAAACCAAATATCTACAGAAATGTTTCACGTGGAACAATTTAATTAAGCTACCCAATGTTCCTCGTGAAACAAATTTGTAACTGCCATAGCAAATAACAATAAATAACCCTAAAACAGCCGACTTAGAAAAGGTTAACAAAAGCGCTAGTATTTGAAATAAGAGCAAAATCAATAAAACTATTCGACTATGCAAAAAACGAAAATGTTCCACCCCGGAAGGAATGTTCCACATGGAACATCCTACGGGGCGGGTATGGAACATTTTATCATAGAGAACGGTAAAAATTATAGAGATCAGTAAAAATCCGCCTAAAATGTTAGGATGCGGGAACAGGCCATAAGCACGGATAAATTTATGCCCAAAAAGCATAACTTTGGCTACGCCGTCAATATTTAGCGAAATTAGGCTTTCTCTAAGCCAAAATAAGCCGACGGAATGCTGTAAAATGGCCTGTGCTACGCCAATTATGGCTTGTATAAAGCCTAAAATAACAATTAAGCCGACTGTATTGCGGATAAAAGGCTTATTTAAAGCATTATATGCAATATATATAAATAATAAGCCAAATTCGGTTAATTTAAGCGATTTAAAAAGCGCCAGGTTTGTGTTGTCTGCCCACGAGACACTTAAAAATGTCCAGACCGCTAACACAAGTGGCAAAATGTAAACCTCCTGACGGCTGAAGAATTTGATACAACTTGACAAATCAGACCTTTTATTTCGTAATATAGTATAAAACCAGACCAGAATTGTTAAAATTAGTAATATATCGCTTAAATAAAGGTAAATTCCGGCATATTCATTGAAATTACCCTTGATCGGATAAAAAAATAAAACCTTGCGGATAGATAATGCGAAGGTTAAAAGGAAACCGTAGAAAAACCACGCGTCCGGCCGGGATCTAAAATTATTCCACGTTCTTGACAGGATTGCCATAATACCTTTATTATACTACAAGTTAGATTTATTATGTAAATATTGCTGAAATTGGCAAACTGAAAAGAAGTTTTTTAAAAACAAACCAAAAAAACAGGGAGGTAAAATATGAAAAAAAGCTTATTGCCTGCTCTAATTATTAAAGGCAAAAAAATCCCTGTTTGCATTATTCAGGGAGGAATGGGAGTAGGTGTTTCTTTGGATCTATTGGCTGGGGCAGTTGCGCGCGAAGGCGGAGTCGGAGTTATTTCCAGCGCCGGCCTTGATCGCCTCGTGAGCAAAAAAGTTGACAGAGATGTAGGCCAGTATGAAGCAATTTGCATTCAAATCGCAAATGCAAAAACCCGGGGAGATTATGGATTCATAGGAATAAATATAATGTTTGCTTTGCAGAGAGATTTTAAAGTTTCAGTGCGGGCAGCCATTGATGCTAAAGTTGATTTCATTATTTCCGGCGCTGGTCTTCCCACAAATTTGCCCGCGATTAAGCCGCCTGGCGACACCGCTCTTATCCCTATTGCTTCATCTGACCGCGCGCTGGAAATTATTTGCAAAAAATGGGAAAAGCTGGGATATCAGCCGGATGCAGTTGTTTTGGAAGGACCCTTGGCGGGAGGGCACCTTGGATTTAAAATTGACCAGATTAATCTTGAGTCAAACAAACTGGAAAATCTTTTACCTCTGATTAAGGATATCGCCAAAAAACATGGTGATTTTCCGGTGATTGTCGCTGGAGGAATTTATACTCATGCGGATATTCTTTATTGGATTAAACAGGGAGCCGACGGGGTACAAATGGGAACAAGATTCCTGGCAACGGAAGAAAGCAGCGCGACAAGCGCATACAAACAGGCAGTTATTAACTGTAAAAAAGAGGATATTGTTATTGCCGATCCTGAAATAAATCCTCCCGGATCTCCTTGTGGACTTCCCTTTAGAGTGGTTAAGCAGTCACCGATGTTTATGGGAAGCAAATCCCGCAAACCCTTTTGCGATAAGGGATATGTCCTGCGAAAAGATGCCGAGGGAAAATTTACGGTTTGTCCGGCTCGCCACGACTGTGAGAAATATTTTGACATTTGCAGCGGCTTGCTAGCCTCTGCCGGATGCATAGAAGATTTAGCTCTTTATACCGTAGGAACAAACGCTGATCGCGTCAAAAAAATTCTGTCTGTTGAAGATTTAATGAACAGACTGAAGGGATTAGCGCCTGATGATTAGCGGGGCTTGTCGGAACAAACGACAAGCCTCTTTTTTTTGACTAACAATTTTTTTCTGATATGATATTATGGATTTAAGCCGTGGCTAAACGGGCTCATAGTAAATCGGTATTACGGGACCATGGCATGGTTCAGTGCAGGGTTCGACTCCCTGTGAGTCCACTAAATTTATTAAAAAAATAATATCGGGCCCGTAGCTCAGCGGTAGTAGCAGGCGACTCATAATCGCTTGGTCGCTGGTTCGAATCCAGCCGGGCCCACATAAAAATAATCCGCCGCGGCGGATTATTTTTTTCTTCTTCTCGCGTGGAACGCTTTGTGGACTTCTTTGAGCTGCTGGTTGGTAATGTGGGTATAAATTTGCGTCGTCGTAATGGAAGAATGGCCAAGCATGGCCTGGACACTGCGGATATCGGCGCCGTTTATCAATAAATCTGTGGCGAAAGAATGGCGCAAAGTGTGCGGATGGACGTCTTTTATGATGCCCGCCTTGGCCGCGTAATATTTGACCATTCTTTGGACACTGCGGGGGGTGAGCCGCAGATCTAACTGACCCTCATCCGGCCTGCGGCCGACCTTCTTCCCTCAAAGGGAGAAGGAAATTTGGCTTGAATTCTAATAAATAAGGCCGGATCAATATCGGTCCGCTTATCGAGATATTTTTCCAGCGCTCTTTTGGCGCTGTCCGAAACAAAAACCAGCCTTATTTTGTCTCCCTTGCCCCGCACCGTAAATTCCTGGTTTTTGAGATCCAATTTGTCGCGATCAATGTTGGTGAGTTCGGAAACACGAAGACCGGATGAGAAAAGCAGCTCCAGCATCGCCCGGTCCCGCAAAACCTTGGAACTATTCCCGTCGGCCGCGCCCAAAATTCGCTCCACTTCCTCCGCTTCCAGGAATTCCACTTCTTTACGGACCACTTTTCCCACTTCCACTTTCTCCGCTTGCAGCGTTTTAATATCCTTTTTGGCCAAATATTTCAAAAAACTGCGCAGAGCGATAATATAGTAATTTTGGGTTATTTTTTTGAGATTCCGCCCTTTTTTGTCCTCGTAGCGATTAAGATAAACCCGAAACCCCCTGACGGTTTCTTCGGTAATATCCTGGGGATCGAAAACTTTAGACCATCCAATAAACCGATTCAGATAGTGGCCATAGTTCTCAATAGTTTTCCCGGCCTTGCCTTTTTCAATCTCCAGGTATTCCAGAAATTGGTTTTTGAGATCTCTAATTATCATAAATTTATCGACTCTCGCAACCCGCAACTTGACACTATTTTATTTCCAGTCCGATTTGTTGCGAGTTATGAGAGTCGAGTTACGAGAATTTATTGTGCGACATTTACATTTTCATCATACACCAAGTTACCACAATTGAAAATGGTCGAAGATCAAAAAATTTATAAAAGGCTATTTTGGCTTAAGATCAGCAAAATATGCCCTCCTGACAGCGCCCTTGACTGGCTTGGTTCAGTTTGCTATAGTGGAAGTTGTTAAAAATTAAGGCTCAACACCATTAGTAAACTAGTCGCCTCCATTACTCAAGGTTTATTAGGGCGGGCAAACCTGAATAATCTGCGCCAGCAGATAAATATTCAACAAAAAAACATTGCCACATTTATAAAAGAACGCCGGACAGTGAAGGCTCTTCACCTCTTCCGCAGATACTCCGCGCTTATAGTGGTTATCTCCAGCGCTCTTCTGGTTTCGGCAACTAACTTGGCCGCAGGAAAAGAATCCAGTGGTTTTTTATTTGGCTCGCTCGGCAGTGAAGATAATTATGAAAATCCGCTGGCCAATAAAATGTCTTTGGAGGCCAGTAAAAAACATGATTTAGCCATGGTTGACTTATCTAAATCCAGCACGGCTCCCGACCCGAATGCAAAACTTGAAGATGAAAATGAAACTTTTATCCTCCAGGGCCAGGCAATTGTGGCCGGCACCAGCCCGGTTAAACGGGATCCGGAAGAAGACGGGGGCGTAAAAATTTATGAAGTCCGCTCCGGAGATACGGTGAGCTCCATCGCTTCAAAATTTAATATCACCGTCAATACCATCCTCTGGTCCAATGAGCTTGATAATGTTGATTCAATTATGCCTGGAGATAAAATATTTATTTTGCCGGTTGCCGGCCTGACTTATACGGTCAAATCCGGCGACAGCTTGGACGCTATTGCCAACAAATATAAAGCCGATAAGGGTAAAATTATCGCTTTTAATGATTTGCCGGCTGATGGCGAACTCAAAGCTGGAGAGCAAATTATAATTCCAAACGGCCAGAAAGAGGTGGCAGCTCCCGCTGTCCCCCGGACGCCGATTGCCGCCCGCCCGTATGAATCTTTTACTCCATCCGGCACAGCTCTTTCCGGAAAAGCCGGCGCGGGACATAAGTTTCCATATGGGTATTGCACCTGGTATGTAGCCCAAAGAAGGTATGTTCCCTGGTCGGGAAACGCCGGTACCTGGCTTTACCACGCCAAGTCTATGGGCTATTCTACCGGCAAGACTCCGCGCCCGGGAGCGATTATTGTGACTTCGGAGTCATGGTGGGGCCATGTCGGCATTGTGGAAAAAGTCAGCGGCAGCAACGTAACTATTTCCGAAATGAACTATAATGGCTGGGCCAAAAAAGACTTCAGGGTTCTTGACGCCAGAAGCCGGATTATTAAAGGCTACATTTACTAAATCTTCTTAAGCGGCGCGATGGAAGCGGAAAGCTTCTTTAGCCCGGATTTGGAAAAAGCGATTGTGAGTGTATCGCCTTGCGAGGAAACTATTAGGCCCTCGCCGAAAATTTTGTGTTTTACCCTATCACCATCTTTAAAAGTGTTTTTATTCCGTATTTCCCTCTCCTTTCGGGAGAGGGTGTCCTGATGTATATCGGGACGGGTGAGGGGAAATTTTTGGATTTGATTTTGTAATTTGGAATTTGTTTGGAAATTGGAAATTGGAAATTGGAAATTCCGCACAAGGTGCGGCGGTATATCATCCAGAAATCTTGATGGCGGATTAACTTGCGTGGAACCAAAAATATTGCGCTGGCTGGTAAACAACAGATAAACTTTTTCTTTGGCGCGCGTGATGCCGACATACATCAGCCGCCTTTCCTCTTCCATTTCGCCCTGATCCAGCATACTGCGGGAATGAGGCAGGATTCCTTCTTCCAGGCCGGCAATAAAAACGACTTTAAATTCCAATCCCTTGGCGCTGTGAAGCGTCATAAGGTGCACGGCATCCAGGTTTTGGTTCACATTGTCCGTGTCAGATGCCAGCGCGACTTCTTCCAAAAACATCCGCAGGGCTTCTTCGCCTTTATATTCTGTGTATTTTTTGGCCACTGTCAGCAGCTCCCGGATATTCTCCCGCCGCATTTCTCCCTCTTCCGTGCCGTCCAAAAGAAATTTTTCATACCCGGACTCTGCAAAGACTTTTTCCATAAAATCAGTCAGCGGCAATTTGCGGATCGCCTCATTCATCCTTTTGATAAAATCACAAAACTTAAAAATATTTTCCAGTCGAGATTTTTGAATTTTGTCCGCCGGTTGGCGGATTTGAATTTATTTCGGATTTAGGATTTCGGATTTCGGATTTGTAAATCCGCAATTAATCAGATCAATATTATTTTCTTTTGAAAGTTTCAACCCAATGCTTAAGCGTAACTTCTCCAATGCCTCTTTTGGGTTCATTTATTATTCTCTCCAGCGATACCGCGTCATTGAAATTTTGAATGAGGCGCAAATAGGCGATAATGTCTTTTATTTCCTTGCGCAAATAAAATTTTATTCCGCCGATTATCCTATAGGGAATTGAATTTTGAAGCATCACTTCTTCCATGATGCGGGATTGCGCGTTGGTACGATACAAAACTACAAAATCGGAAAATTTGTGTTTTTCTTTTTCTCTCTCTTGCAAAACTTCCTTCACCACAAATTCCGCCTCATCTCTTTCATCTCCGGCTTCATAGGAGGTTATGAGTTGTCCGCTGGCGCTCTGGGTCCAAATTTTTTTGTCCTTGCGGTTGATATTTTTGGAAATTACGCCATAGGCCGCATCCAAAATGTTCTGCGTGGAACGGTAGTTTTGCTCCAATTTTATGACTTTGGCGCTAGGATAATCCTTTTCAAAATCCAGGATATTTTGGATGTTCGCTCCGCGCCAGGAATATATACCCTGCCAGTCATCGCCCACGACGCAGATGTTGCCGTTCCTTTTGGCTAGCATATTAATCAAGGTATATTGCGCGCGATTAGTGTCTTGGTATTCGTCCACCATGATATAGCGGAAAAAATTCTGGTATTTTTCCAAAATTTCCGGAAATTTCCGGAATAATTGGACGGTGAGCATGATAATATCGTCAAAATCAAGCGCGTTTTGCTCTTTGAGTTTTTTTTGGTAAGCAATATAGGCCTTGGACACCGTTTCTTCATAATAACTGCCGATGGATTCTCTGTAGTCGCCGCGTCAATCAGTTCATTCTTGGCTTTGGAAATCGCATTAAGCATCGCCTGCGGTTTAAATTGCTCCATGTCCATCTCACTTTCCTTCATCGCCTTTTTCATCGTCGCCAGTTGGTCCTGGTCGTCAAAAATATTGAAAGTTTTTTTATAGCCCAATTTTTCAATTTCGTGGCGCAATATCCGCGCGCAGATAGAATGGAAAGTGCCCATTATTGGAAGTTCGTAGTTTTTAGTTTTTAGTTTTTGGTTATTAACATCTAATAATACCCGCACTCGTTCTTTCATTTCTTGCGCCGCTTTGTTGGTAAAAGTCACCGCCAGAATATTTCGCGGCGGAATCTTTTTTTCTTTGATCAGATAGGCCACGCGGTGCGTGAGCGCCCTGGTCTTGCCCGAGCCGGCTCCGGCAATGATCAAAACCGCCCCTTCAGTGGTTTCCACGGCTTCCCTCTGCGCCGGATTCAGATTTTTTAGAATGTCGTTTTCCACCCCGTTAGAGTTTTACAAAATTAAATTTATTTAATATTGAAAAACCAAAAAAGATTACTGCTTTATCCCCGCATAATTCATATTAAAACTCTAACGGGGTAAATAACTTATCCATTCTAGCATATTTTAAAAAATTCTTCAGCATACAAAATTTCCAACCACAAACTCAAGTGAGAGAGCATCAAGAAATTTTTAGGTCCGTCTCGGGGCAACCAAAAATTTTAGCGAACGAGCGTAGGATTTGTTTGGAAATTTTGTCCTGCTGAGAGTTCTTTTTGTTACTTTTTCTTGCGGAAAGAAAAAGTAAAACCATCCTGGACAAAATCCTCTTCCTTTGATATGGTTATAATGCACTAAGCTAAATTTATGTTTGAAGAAAATTCGGAATTAACTCCAGAAAAAGCAACTAAGAAGCGGAAAAAGAATGTTCTAATTAAAGGCATATGCCGAAGATATAGTGGAATTGCTGCGCTAAAAATATTTAGCACTGAAGATATAGATGTGATTAATAGGCAAGAAATTCACCGCGGATTTTAGGGAAAGGACATAGATATTCAAGAACTAATATAGCAGGAAGCCCTGAAAGACAGTGCAACGTCAGCATTGAAATTATGGAAGCTTATCAGACCCTAAAAAATTTACGATGACATAAAGACGCATTGGAAAAATAATTTATTTTAATTTAGCGGACATTGGTTTTCGTCCGCCGCGGCGGATCGGAACGAATGTTCAGCCCCAAAACATATGGCCCTCACAGGCAAACAAAAAGATAAAGTGACCAAGGAAGTAAAAAGGCATGAGAAGGACTCCGGTTCGCCGGAATACCAGATCGCCCTTTTCACCGAACAGATCAAAAAGCTCACTTCTCATCTTAAAAAAAATCCGAAAGATTTTCATTCCCGCAGAGGTCTGCTCAAGATGGTTTCCAAAAGAAAAAAACTGATGAGCTATCTGGAAGGCAAAGACGAAAAAGCTTACAAAAAACTGCTGAAACAATTAGATCTGAAATAATCACTTCAACTTCCGAGGCTTAACCTTGGAAGTTTTAACTAAATAAAAAGCGATGGCTATCCCAGCACCAATTCCGAAACTGGTTTTCTGCCAATATCTGGATGGTTCCACGGATTCGCCTGCGGCTTAATTTTAACTAATAGATAATTTAATAAATGAATTGGTGCGGGATGCTCATTTTTGTAGCTTTTCGCTCCGCTCAAAGACAAAAATGGCAAAGTTCAAAGAACAAAGAGTCGGTGTATTAGTGGACATTCAAAATCTCTATTACAGCGCCCGCGTGCTTCACGGAAAAAAAGTTAATTTCAAAAACGTCCTTTTGGACGCGGTTTCGGGAAGAAAACTGATCCGCGCGATTGCTTATGGAATCAAAACTGTTGAAGGCCAGGAAGAAAAATTTTTTGAAGCGCTCGGAAAACAAGGCTTTGAAGTAAAAACCAAAGATCTGCAAATCTTTCCCGGCGGAGCCAAAAAAGGCGACTGGGATGTCGGCATCGCGGTGGACGCCATCAAAATGTCCAAGAGCCTGGATGCTTTAGTTTTAGTTTCCGGCGACGGAGATTATATTCCAGTCGTGGAATATATTCAAAACACCACCGGTTGTATTGTGGAAGTGATGGCCTTTAAAGAATCCACCAGCTCCAAACTCATTGAAGCCGCTGACGAATTCACCAGTCTTTCGGAAAATAAAAGGAAGTTTTTGATATAGTAATTTTAAAAATATAGGGAGGGTAAAAATGGAAAAAGTGTTTTTGTTAATGTGCACGATTGTACCCGGGTTGCTTGTTTTGCTTTATACTTTCAGAAAAGGCCTTTTGCAAAAAGTTGTAATAAAAAAATTCGCCACTTATTGGGCAGCCATGGAATTTCTGGAAAAAATAACTGCCAAAAAACGAAGCGTCTGGCGAAGAACTATGGATTATTGTAATCCAATTACTCTGGTTGAAACGCAACGGGTTGGCAAATTCGGAGAAATAGATGAAAAATGGATTTTAACGAGACACCGAAAAAAACCAGTTTGGCTGGTTACTAACGATCATTTTTTTATCGAGAAAAAAATTCAAGACAACCATTTGTGTACTTTTATTGGATTTGTATCCGGTTAAAAAACCTAAGAAAATTAGGTGCGGGAAACTAAAAATCTCCCTTTCTTTTTGACAAAATGCCCATAGTAATATATGATCATAATACTTAATAATTTATTAATCAGTCTTTGCTAGTGCGTAACAGGCACAATATTTCTCTCGACACGCATAACCCGTAACCCGACCCGGAATCGTTATGAGTTATGAGTTACGAGCCTCGAGATAAGTATCGTGTTTATGACGTTGCTGGCGCAAGGCTAGTACGTTCTATATGGAACATAAAAAATGGTCTCTCCAAATCGGAGGGAGAATTCTTGAGGTTGAAGCCGGGCTTTTAGCCGGACAGGCCAATGGATCAGTAACTGTGCGCTATGGCGACACGGTTGTTTTAGCCGCCGCCACTATGAGCAAAGGCGCGTCCAGAATCAGCGGATATTTCCCGCTGATGGTGGATTTTGAAGAAAGATATTATGCCGCCGGAAAAATCAAAGGCTCAAGATTTATTAAAAGAGAAGGCCGCCCTTCGGACGACGCCGTTCTTTCCGGAAGAATGGTTGACCGCACCATCCGCCCGCTTTTTAACCACCGGATGCGCAATGAAGTGCAAGTTATTGTCACGGTTTTTTCTTATGATGGAGAAAACGATCCGGATATCTTGGCAATCATCGCCGCTTCCGCCGCCCTTTCTATTTCCAATATTCCTTGGAACGGCCCGGTTGGCGCGGTGCGCATCGGCAGAGTTAAGGGCGAATTTATTTTGAACCCGGTCAATGGCGAAACTACGGACGGAGATTTTGACATCGTGCTTTCCGGAACCAAGGATAAAATCAATATGATTGAAACAGCCGCCAAGGAAGTTCCGGAAGCAGAAATTCTGTCCAGCTTTTGAATTCGGCCATGAAGCCGTCAAAAAAATTGCCGCTTTTATTGAAGATATTCAAAAAGAAGTTGGCAAAGCCAAATCAGAACCGGCCTTATTGCAAGGCACGCCTGAATTTGAAGCTAAAATAAAAGAAATTTTGCTGGCAGAAAACCTGGCTGAAGCCCTGTATGACCCAAGATAAGCAAGTGATTGAGGAAAAAATCAAAGCTATCAAGGAAAAAGTCAACGCCTATATCAAAGAAACTTTTCCAGAAGCTCCGAACGTGAAAAGACATTAAAAGAAATTGCCGAGCAAGTTTTTGAAGAAACTTCGGATGAAATTGTGCATCAGAATATTTTAGGAAAAAGAACAACGCCCGGACGGCCGCAAATTAAATGAAATTCGACAAATTGCATGCCAAGTTGGAATTTTGCCCAGAACGCACGGCACCGGACTTATTCACCCGCGGAGAAACACAAGCTCTGACTGTCACAACTCTGGGTTCTCCTGGCGATGAACAGGTGATTGACACAATGGAAGTGGATATGAAAAAAAGATATATCCATCATTACAATTTTCCTCCGTATTCAGTGGGAGAAGTGAAGCCGATGCGCGGACCGGGACGGCGCGAAGTCGGCCACGGCGCTCTGGCCGAAAAAGCTTTAGTTCCAGTTTTGCCTCCCAAAGATGAATTTCCCTACACTATTCTTTTAGTTTCCGAAATGCTTTCCTCCAATGGATCTTCTTCAATGGCTTCCACTTGCGGATCAACTCTGTCGCTTATGGATGCCGGCGTGCCAATCAAAAGCCCGGTTAGCGGAATTGCCATGGGAATTATCGTCGGGAACATGACGGAAAATTCAAAGTTCTCACCGATATCCAAGGATTGGAAGACCATTATGGCGACATGGACTTTAAAGCGGCTGGCACCGAAATCGGCATCACAGCGCTGCAAATGGATGTAAAGTTGGATGGCGTAACGCTGGAAATGCTGAAGGCCGTTCTGGAGCAATCCCGGGAAAACAGAATGGAAATTATGGAGAAAATTACGGTTGCAATCCCTGCTCCGCGAGCGGAAATGAGCCAATATGCGCCAAGAATTATCATTATGAAGATTAACCCGGACAAAATCAGGAATGTCATCGGCACGGGAGGCAAAATTATCAACGCTATTATTGACGAAACCGGCGTGCAAATTGACATTGAGGACGACGGTTCGGTTTTTATCACTTCTCCGGACGCAGTAGCCGCCAAAAAAGCGCAGGAATGGATTGATAACCTGACGCACGAAGTAAAAGCCGGCGAAATATTCAACGCTAAAATCACCCGTATTATGAACTTCGGCGCCTTTGCGGAAATTCTGCCCGGGCAGGAAGGCTTGATTCATATTTCGGAACTGGCTGACCACCGCGTAGAAAAAGTTGAAGACGTGGTTCAAATCGGCGATATCGTTCCGGTCAAAGTCCGGGAAATTGACAGCCAGGGCCGGATAAATTTGTCCATCAAGGCGGCGGCAAAAATTATCAAATGATATCCACAGCTTACCATTGGCAATAAAACCGTTTTCGTTGTAAAATAGAGATGCGCAAAGCGTCTCTATTTTTAATTTAAAATTTGCCGAAAAAATAATCCGGCGAAAAATAAAAAAATGTTTCAAAACAAAAACAATCAAACAACTGATGCCAGCCAAGCCAACTTAAGCCAGGAACACGATTTGCCGGTTAAAGATCTGCCGGTGCATACCATGAAAAAAGATTTGGAAGCGATTAAACATCCCGAACTGGCTAAAAAAAATGAAGATCAAGAGGAGACAGCCCGCATCCAGCCCATAAACCGGGAAAAACTTACGGAAGCGCAAAAGGGCAGTCCGTTTTTGGACTTTTCCGCCCCAAAAAAGAGCGCTCCGGAAAACACAGAATCCCGCGCAGAAACCATAAAATCGGATGCTTCCGACTCTCGCATTCAGTTTGTTAGCCCCGCACCCAAGCCGGAAAAACCGGCCGCTGCTGACCATAAATCCCCGGCTCAAACTTTTGAAAAACCTATTTTTGATTCTGAAAAAAGTTCCCCAACAAAACAGCACCCGCATCACGTTAATTTCGGCAAAGTATTCGCCGGAGTTATAGCTGTTTTGATTGTTGCAATTATCGCGGGAGGAGGCTACTATTTTTGGCTTACCCGCCAAAGCACTCCGGAAATTGTTGTGATCCCGCCCGTCACTGAACCGGAGCCGACACCGGAACCGGTTTCCAAATTTTCAACTGACAAACCAAATGAGCTTGTTGTTGATACTGACGCTACTGACAGCCTCACGCTGAAAGAAACTTTGCAAAATTACGCCCAAGATGTGGCAAATGAAAACATTGCCTCTCCGGTTGAATTTACCACTATTGACGCGGAGGGAAATTCGATTCTTTTCAAAGATTTTGCGATAATTTCAGAAATCACCTTTTCGCCGGCGCTCGCCGCAAACCTGTCTGATACATTCAGCTTGTTTATTTATAACGACAACGCCGTCACCAGGCTGGGTCTCGCCATTGATTCCAAAGATCCAGTTAAATTAAAAAGCTTAATGGCGCTGGAAGAAAAAACTTTGGCCGAAAAACTCTCCCCGCTTTTTCTGGCAACCGAATATACTTTGCCGGCTAAAATATTTGCCACTAGCGATTATAACGGCTTAGCCATACGCTACATGAACATAATATCGCCGGAAGATTTGTCAGTAGATTACGCAATTTACAATGACAAGCTGGTTATCGGAACTACCAAAATGACACTAAGATCAATTACAGACTACCTAAAACCCCAGACTGAATAGCATTTTTAATGCCGTTACAACTTAATCCATGCTAGTTTTAGACTGATAAATTGACATTGCCCGGCAGATTTTCCATACAGTACAGCTAAAATTGTTTAAGTTGTAACGGTATCAACATGTTATCCACAGTTCTGGCCAGCTGTCCGGAAAAAGAGATTTTCTTTAATTTTTTTCAAAAAATTGAATTTTTATATAACAGATTAAAAAATAGCTAAAAAATACCGTTTTTTGCCTTAAACAAGCTACTTTCCCCAAAATACCTTTGACTTTTCCCTTTTTTTCTGCTATAATGGCTATACAGTATGCGAAAAGCCTTACAAAAAGGCGCGTGTGGATGTTGAAGGTTCGTTAAAATATAAACCAGAACAGCACTAGGGTTTTCAATCGCAATTTCCCCCTATTTGCGATTGAAAACTCTCTTGCTGTTCAAGTGTTCTGAATAACATTTCAGAACCGCTCCGATAAAAATCGGAGACCCTAAAACAAAAACAAAAAAATTTTTATTAAAATAAAAATAAAAAATAAAAATTTGTTCTTTATAAAGGCGAAAGCCAGAGAGTGGCAAGAGAAAAACGCATGTATACAAAATACATGTTCACCATAACAATCAATGCGTACTCACCCACGCTAGAGCGTTTCCGTGTTACATGTTGATACATGTTGAACACCGGGGCGTTCCAGCCTATTATTTATAATATTTGGGCGTTCGAGCGCCCTGGTTCCCATACCTTGCAGTAAATCGTTTACAAGTATGCACCAGGCAGGTGTTTTTTTGTTTTCAAAAATGTTAAACTAGGACGGATAAGACATATAAGACCAATATGACACAAGCTTTAGAGGCCGGGAAAACCGGCGAGCAGGTGGCGGCTAATTTTTTGCAAAATAACGGCTACAAAATTTTGGAAATGAATTACAAAAATTCGCTGGGCAAACGGCTGGGAGAAATTGATATTATCGCCGAAGATAAAGAAGCCGGGGAACTTGTTTTTGTGGAAGTGAAAACCCGGCGGCTTCAGGGCAACGAGGACACTTTGCCGGAGGAAAACATCACCCGCTCAAATTGCGCAAACTTTCCCGCATTGCCGGCTCTTATCTTAATAAAAAGAACTGGCAGGATAAAGATTACCGCTTTGACGCTGTTTCCGTCTGGTTGGACTGGGAGTCCCGAACGGCTAAGGTTAAGCACTTAAAAAGTATTTATTTATAGACAATTAAATGATACTTTGATAGAATAATCACGTGATATCAAATTAATAATGTAACAAATTAACAACGAAACCATGGATCAAAAATTATCATCCGAATTAAAAGAAGCCTTATTAAAAGAAAAAGTGGAGCTGAAAGAAAATTTATCCCGCATTGCCAAGCCCGTGGATGATAAAGGAGATTATAAAACATCTTTTGAAGAAATTGGAAGCGATCGTGAAGATAATACCACCGAAGTTGAACAATATGCGGATACTCTGCCGGTGGAAATAACGCTTGAAAAAAAATTGCAGGACATTATTGCGGCTTTGGGAAAAATGGAAAGCGGAACTTATGGAACTTGCGCCGAATGCGGGGAAACTATTGAAATTGAACGGCTGCGCGCTAATCCTTCCGCCAGACGCTGCATTAAATGCAAAAATAAATCCTCCGTATAGCTTGCCAAATTGATGTTTAAAATAAATAAAATCATACTCTTCGCATTTTTAATCTTGGCTGACCAGTTAAGCAAATCTTTAATCCGCCATTTAGGCGGGTTTTATATTTGCAATTCTGGCGTTGCTTTCGGCATAAAAATTCCTGATATTTTATTCTGGACATTCTGGCTGATAATTATTTTCATACTCACAGTTTTTTTATACAAGAAATGCTTCATGCCCAACACTTTATGCTTAATACTTATCCTGTCCGGTGCAGTTTCCAATATTATAGACCGCTTGTATTTAGGCTGTATCACTGATTTCATTGACTTTAAAATCTGGCCGTTATTCAATATTGCGGATGTTTTTATCTGCGCGGGTGTTATATTATTAATTATAAAACATATAACATACAACATGAAACAAAAAAGAAAAGAAATATGAGCAATTTAAAAAATTGTTTTATGTTTCATGCTTCATGTTCCATGAATTTTTATGCCTTCAAAAATATTATCCGCCGTTACTATCGGACTCAAAAGCGAGCTAATTGAAGTTGAGGCCGACACGGTCAAAGCCAACTTGCATCAATTTAATGTGGTCGGATTGCCTGATGCCGCCGTTAAGGAATCGCGCGACCGCGTCAGCGCGGCTATCCGCAACAGCAAATTTAAGCCCCCGCACCAGTGCGGCCGGGTAACCGTCAATCTGGCTCCAGCCGATCTTAAAAAAGAAGGGCCAATTTACGATCTGCCGATGGCCTTGGGTTTTCTTCTGACGACCGGGCAAATAAGCTTTGACTGGCACAACAAATTATTTCTCGGCGAACTCTCGCTGGACGGCAAAGTCCGTCCGGTAAAAGGCGTCCTGCCGATGGCTATTTTAGCTAAAGAAAAAGGCCTCACGGAAATTTATGTGCCGCGCGACAATGCCGCCGAGGCTTCCATTATTGAGGATCTGACAGTTATTCCGGTGGGCACTTTGGTTGATTTGATTTTGCATTTGGAAAATAAAATAAAAATACAACCAGCGCCTAAAACCAACCTGGAAGAATTTTTTTCCGATGAAGAGTATCTGGTGGATATGAACTATATCAAAGGGCAGGAACACGCCAAACGGGCGCTGGAAATTGCCGCCGCCGGAGGGCATAATGTGATTCTCAACGGCCCGCCCGGCTCGGGAAAAACGATGCTGGCCAAAACAATGGCGTCCATTCTTCCAAAACTTACTATTCCCGAAGCGCTGGAGGTCACCAAAATATTTTCGGTAGCCGGACGGCTTCCGCGCGGAACCGCGCTTATCTCCAAGCGGCAATTCCGTTCCCCGCACCATAGCGCGAGCGCCGTTTCGCTGGTCGGCGGGGGAACATATCCCAGGCCCGGCGAAATCAGCTTGTCGCACCGCGGCATTCTTTTTCTGGATGAATTCCCGGAATTTTCGCGCGCGGTTCTGGAAAATTTGCGCCAGCCATTGGAAGACGGAACTATCACGGTTTCGCGGGCGCAAGGCTCGCTTGAATTTCCCGCGCGCTTCACAATGGTGGCCGCGATGAACCCCTGTCCCTGCGGCAACGCCACTGATCCGGAAAAAGCCTGTTCGTGCAGCCCGGCCAGTATTATAAAATACCAGCGGAAAATTTCCGGGCCGATCATGGACCGCATTGATCTCCATGTGGAAGTGCCGCGAATTAAATTTGAAAAATTATCCGAGGATAACCGCTCGGAAAATTCAGCTTCTATCCGCGCGCGGGTGGAAAAAGCCAGAACCGTGCAAAAAGAAAGATTTTCCGGTCCGTCAGCCGGCGGAAAAACCATCACTAACAGCGAGATGGGCAGCGAACAAATTAAAAAATATTGCGCGCTTGATAAGGCCTGCATAGAACTTATGAAAAACGCGGTCAATAGGATGCACTTGAGCGCGCGGGCATATTATCGTATTATAAAGGTCGCCCGCACTATCGCCGATTTATGCGGAAGCTCCGGAAATCCAGCCGGCACACATTGCCGAATCCCTGCAATATCGGTTCAAGACTGATTAAATTTTTAATTTTATAATTTTGTAATTTTGTAAATAATTTTTAATGTTTAAATTTTTAAAAATTAAAAGTTTGGATTTATTTAAAAATTCAAAAATTAAAAATTACAAAGTTGTAATTTTATTTTTTTTGTTATTTTTACTTTTCCTGGGCTACAAAGTTTTTGCCTTTTTTTCCTCCCCTGACCGTGAATTGAGTTTTAATAATTCTTCTAAAACTATTGCCCTGGACGATAATGGGTATTTTTATAGCACAGAAGCTTCAGCCGCTACGATCGAAGACTTTTTGAAGGAAAAAAATATCAGTTTAGGCGAGCATGACCAAATTATTCCGGAAAAAAATGCTCCGCTTTTTCCGGGAGCCGCTATTGCAATCAGGAGGGCGTCAAAAATTAAAATTGAAACGGATGGAAAAACCGCGGAATTTTATTCACTGGAGAAGAACGCGGAAGCCGCGCTAGCAGAGAACAATATAAGCCTCAAGGAAGAAGACATCGTCCAGCCAGAAAAAGACGCTCTGGTTTATGACACTTTAAAAATTACTGTCATTCGCGTGGAAATTCGCGAAGAGACCGCCCCCAAGGAAATTCCGTTTAAAATTCAAGAGAATGAGGACGACGAACTCGGCTGGCGCGTAAGAAAAGTCACCCAAAAAGGAGAGAAGGGGATAATGGAGGTAAAATACAAAGTAGCTTATCATGATGGCAAAGAAGTTTCCCGCAAGATACTTGAAGAAACTGTTGCCAAGGAACCAGTGGCTGAAATTGTTACACAGGGAACATATGTTAAAATTGGGAAAACACATACTGGCGCCGCCAGCTGGTATGCTCATACAGGAACCATGTCGGCAGCTAATCCCTGGCTCCCGCTAGGAAGCTATGTCCGTGTTACCAACACCGAAAACGGCAACTCTGTCATCGTGAAAATTAACGACCGCGGACCATTCGGCAACGGGAGAATCATTGATCTTGACAAAGTCGCCTTCGCCAAAATCGCCAGCCTCGGCCAGGGCGTGATTAACGTGAAAATGGAAGTAATTGTTAATTAAAAAATTTATGCCTACAAAACTTGGACAAAATTTTCTGAAAAATGACGATATAGTCAAAAAAATTATTGCCGCTGCTAATTTGACGCACGATGATTTGGTTGTGGAAATCGGCCCGGGCAAGGGAATTCTTACGGAAGAATTGGCAAAATATGCCGACAAAGTCGTGGCAGTAGAATTGGATGAAAATTTAGTTAAATTGTTACTTAACAAGTTCAGTAACAATAAAAATGTTGAAATAATTCACGGCGATATCTTGAAAACCAATATTTCAAACTTACTTAGACCTCCAAGGTCTAAGTCAGAAAAAAGTTATAAGGTCGTTGCCAATATTCCATATTACATTACTTCGCCGATTATCCGATTATTTTTAGAAAGTGAAATGCCCCCAATTGAAATGATTTTAATGGTGCAGAAAGAAGTGGCGGAAAGAATTGTATCAAAACCGGGAAAAATGAGCATTTTGGCTGTTTCCGTACAATATTACGCCGATGCAGAAATTTTGTTTGAAGTTGGAAAAGAAAATTTTGAACCGATGCCGGAAGTAGATAGCGCTGTAATAAAAATCACAAAACACAGATCACAAAGAACAAACAAAACACAAAGCACAAACTTTTTTAGGATTGTCAAAGCCGGATTTTCAGCCAAAAGAAAAACTCTGGTGAATAATCTGGCCAATAGCCTGCACTTGGACAAAAGTATAGTTGAAGAAAAAATAAAAACCGCCGGCTTGAAACCGACAGTCAGAGCGCAGGAACTTTCCGTGGAGAATTGGAAAAATCTTACAAAATTGCTATATTAACTTTTCTTCTCCGCGAAGAAAAGTTACAAAAGAAGCTCTCAGCAGACAAAATTTCCAAACAAATTCTGCGCTCGTTCGCTGAAATTTTTGGTTGCCCCGAGGCGGACCTAAAAATTTCTTCCCATTTTTTCGTCTGGCGGTCAGTTTTCTTTCTCCACTTTCTTTTGCTGCCAAAAGAAAGTGGAAACTAAAAGAATATAATCTTTACCAAAATCACCCCATACGCCGCTACGATTCCCAAAACCCACCAGAAAAGCTGGCGCGGTTTTTTGGTTATAATAATCAAAAAGGAAGCCGACCCGGAAAGAACCGCCCACCAGAAAAGGCGCAGTTCATTGAGAAAAAACACGCTTAAAATAAAAGGGATGAAAATGCCCACCGCGTTGATCAGGCGCCCGTTTTTGTCCCCAAAAATAACGGGAATAGTCCAAATCTTATCCCGCCGGTCACCTTCAATATCCCGAAAATCTTTAAGCGGTAGCACTAAGGTAAAAGAAATCAAGAGCAATAAAATAATCCGCCAGGGCAATCCTTCTAAATTATTGCCGCCGGAAACCAGCGTAAAGCCCATGAATAAAATTACTAAAAGCGCCGCCGAACTTACGAGAGTCGCTACCAGAGGAAACTTTTTTAAGCGAAAAGGTTCAGCTGAATACGCCCAAGCCAAAAACTGATAAATGACCAGAAGCGCCGCGAACTTGGCGCCAATAATCAAGCCTCCGAGAAGCGACAGCAGAAAAAGAATGATTCCCATCTGTTTGTATTCCAAAACATTGAAAATCTTCTCTTGCAAAGGACGCGCTGGATTAGAGATAGCGTCAATGGAAAAGTCGCTGATATCATTTATGATTATCGAAGCTATCCAGGCCAGAAAAATAGCAGCTACCAAATCCAGCGCGGCGGCCGCGGAAAAAATATTGATGTTTAAATTTTGCGGATAAGCCCACAACCCGATTCCCAGTCCCGTAAAAAACAATCCGCCATGAACTATGCTTTGCGGCAGGCGTAAATTTTTTATAACGGCGAAAAATTTATCTTTGTCTATCGCAAAAAATAAAACTGCCAATATTAAAAGAAGCAGGAGATAATAAATTAAGTCCAGATTATAAGCCAGGGAATATTTTAAATTATTAAATTCCAGCCCGAACAATTTGGCCGGAACTCCGAAAAACTGGGCTATATGGAAAGGCTGGATTCCGCTTATTTTTTTTCCGCCTGAAATTAAATTGTAAGCGAAAACAAACAATGTCGGAAAGCTTCCCATAAAGAAAAAAATTATATAAACGCCGGCAGCGCTCACCAAGCTTTTTATTATGTTTTTTGTTTTGTAAAAAACCAGGCAGGCGCATAAAATGACAGCCGCCAGAAAGACAATTTTTGTCCCGAAATACGCGATGCCGGACGGCAATTTGCCAAAAAGCGTCATGAATTGGCCCAGAAGCGTTTTAAAATCGCTAAGCAAATAAAAGCTTAAGTAAACCTTCCCTCCGGTTTTTATCATATCCAGAATCGGGGGAAAAATAATAAGCCAAAAAGCTGAAATGATGAAACCGGCCAATTTCGCGGGATTATCCCGTAAAATCAGGCTTAAAAAAAGCCAGATCAAAAGAAAAGCAATCAGGAAGAAAAAGAAATTATGCAGATATTCTATAAGTATTTCAGAAAACGAAAGCTCCCGGGAAGCTACAAAAAAATCAATGAATATCCGTAAAGCAACGACGCCCGAAAAGCTAAGAGCCGCTGTTAAAACTCCCGTCCTTGTCTCCGCTACTTTATTTAGCGCGTTTTTTACAAAAACAATAACGCTCTTCATAGCTTTAATTTATCAGTCTTAGCCGTTTTGGGCAAATTTACCCATGCGCCAAGTTCTGCGCAGGATTGTAGTTTATACAGCTTCTAAAAGCGCGGCAGCTTAGCCCGTAAAGTTATCCACCGCCGCAGGCTTTGCCAAAATTTGGTGCTGGGTTTGTTTTTATGGTATAATTTTATCAAGCCAATGGAAATAAAAAGAGTTAAACTGACTTTTCTTGTTTTAGCCGTTTTAGTGATTTTAAGCTACGCTTTTTTCAGCATGGCCGAGGAAAGTTCGCAGACGCAAAATAATATTTTTATGGACTCCGATCAGGACGGCCTCACTGATCAGGAAGAAAGTCTTTACGGCACCGATCCGCGCGTTGCTGACACCGACCGCGATGGTTATTCCGACGGCGCCGAAGTCAAGTCCGGCTACGATCCCCTAAAACCTTCCCCCGGAGATAAAATTATTCTTTCTTCCGGTGATTCGGCTGCCGCCGGCGCTGCCGCTTCCGCCGCGGAAACTAAAAATCTGACCAAGGAAGTGGCGCAAAAAGTAGCCTTGCTGACCAGTTCCGCCACGAGCGGTGCTGGCGAAACCGACCAGGAGATAACCCTGGATCAGGTCAAGAGCCTGGTAGATGAGTCTCTTAGCCCAACCATTACTGAGGAGGATTTACCGCAAATTTCTCTGGATGAAATAATAATCAAAAAACAAAATTATTCCAACTTATCCGAAAGCGAAGCTAACAAAAAGAAAAAAGAAGACTTCACTAATTACATGGTCGCTGTTTACTATATTCTGGCCAGCAACTCGCCCGCGCCGATCAGTTCTTCTGATACCGTGAGCGGTCTGGCTAATGATATAACGCAGGAAATTATTTCGGCTATTGAAAAGCAAGACGCCAGCCAGCTCCAGGATCTAAGCGATTTCGGGACAAAAACGCTGGAGCAGATGAAGGCCGTGGAAGTTCCGGAGGATTTGGTGGATATCCACATCAGAGCTTTGCGTTTTGCCAAATATGCCATTACCCTGCAAGACGCAATTAAGCCGGATGATGCCGACCCCCTGGCCGGCATTGCGCAATTTTCCAAAATTGAAAGCTTCCTGCAAGAATTAATGAGTTTTTCGTCCGAGATGGAAAGCAAACTCAGCTCTTATGGATTGCAAATGGATGACACCTTGATTAAAAAAATTACCGATTTGGGCGTGGAAGTCCCCCGGATAGACGGATCCGCAGTGAGCGCGGACTCATCCGCCGATTAGAGCGCAAGCGGCGCAACTACGCCCGATGATTCAACCAGCTTATGAAAAAGATAATCCATAAAAAATATTTTTCCCGGAAACTATTTATACTGGCGTTCATATCGCTGATTTTTTCCTTTTCTTTTTCCCCCGCTCCGAGAGCGCAGGCCTGGGATGCCATTCCCGCCGCCATACTGAATGCCAATATTAAGATCTTGCATGATACTGTTCAGGGTTTTATGCTGGGGGTCGCCAAACAAGCGGCAGTAAAAGCGCTCAATCAGGAAGTGAACTTCATGATTACCGGCCGGTCGTCGCAAGGCGCGTTATTTGTGACTGATTGGCGCGATTACTTGATAAACCAGCCGGAACAGCGGAGCAAGCTTTTTATGAACGCCTACATAGATCAGGCAACCGCCGGACGCGGATCGATTTCACAGTATATTCCCGCCGGCTCGGAAGGCGTCGGATTGAGCACCGTTAATTATAACAATGCTTTGAAAGTGGGCGCCCAAACAGCCATCCTTAATCCGTCTCAGCCCCGGACAACTTATGTCGGCAATCCTTCCCAAATGTTCGCGCAGGGCAACTTCCGCAATTTAAGCCTTTATCTTTCCGGCATTAATAATCCCTGGGCTTTCAATCTGCATATTCAGGAAAAATTTGACGAAACTAAGCAAGCCGAACAGCTGGCGGCAGCCGAAAAAGCCCGGGCCGGCCAGGGCTTTACCGGCGTGGAATCCAATGGCAAGACTATCACGCCCGGCATTGTCATTAAGGAAGCGGTAACCGGCGTGCAGGACCTGGGCAATAAAATCATCGCCGGCGCCACGCATATCCCGGAAGTTATTACGGCTGTCGTGGCGCAGACAATCACCCAGTCTATTTCGCAGGGCATCGGCACTATCCAGGCCACTGTGCACAGCGAAGTCGCCAACGTCAGGGGCCAGGTAACCGGGCAAACAAACACCGCCATCCAGCAATACGGCCCCGGCGCGCAATATGGACAAACTTGGGCGCTGGGCGCCACGCCCAGCAGGTAGTTGCTTCCTGGAACCCCGTTCTAGGAGAAGAGAAACTTTATGAGAAAAACTGAATTTGCCAATGAAGAATATTATCACATATTCAATCAGAGGTGTTGATGAGCGGGAAACTTTTTTAGATGCTGGCTATTATCAGCGTTTTTTGCTTTCTATGGATTTATTAAACGATACCCGCGATGGTTTGATGATAGAGTGGAGAGATTATAAAAAAAGCAATCCCAAAGCCAAACTTTCCGATTTCCTAGAACCGAGTTCTAGGAAACCCTTAGTTAAATTTATTGCATATTGTTTAAATCCAAATCATTATCATTTCATATTGAAGCAAGCTGAAGAAAAAGGCATTGAGAAGTTTATGCATAAACTAGGCTTAAGTTATACTCTCTACTTTAACAAGAGAAACAAAAGAACAGGCGCTCTTTTTCAGGGAAAATTCAAGGCGGCGCATATTGACTCCAATGAATACTTGCTATATTTATCCGCTTATGTGAATGAAAATAATTTTATTCACGGTTATAATAAAAGGAGTAGCTGGCCTTATTCAAGTTTGCCGAGCTATTTAGGGAAAAAGAATGATAAATTGGTAAATAAAGATATTATTTTGGGACAATTTAAAAATATCCAGGAATATAAGGATTTTTTAGAAGAGCACGCTTTAAAAATGAAAAATGACAAGCAGCTGAAAAAATATTTAATAGAAGAGTAATAAAGTCTTTCCTAGAACCGAGTTCTAGGAAAGAAATTAAGGCTTAGATAAGGGATATTTTTACAATACAAGATGCTATAGCAAAACTGTCGCTTGACTTAATTGAAATTTTTGCTATACTTTTGTGTTATAGAAGATAAAGGGGATTTTGTAGACTTATAAGTAAAAATGTAACAGATCTTTAAAAACTGCATAAATATTGGGTTTCCTAGAACCGAGTTCTAGGAAGAGGCTACGATAGGCTAAAAAGTAGCTTGAGATATACAAAATATAGAGGAAAAGGGGATTTTGGCTTCCGCTGGCTGGCAGATAAAGCCAAAATCTGTAAACCTTACAAACCGAACGAATTCTAAATGGCTTATTTAAGCCAAAAGGAG
>CAVZKT010000001.1:0-287517 GCA_963775955.1 Candidatus Moraniibacteriota bacterium | reverse complement strand
TATACCGCCTGGTTTGACTTTTGTCAATTTTACGGCTAATATGGAGCTTGATATGGAAAAGCTAAGAAGAAGAATATTTTTTTGGACGCTCGTGGCTCTCTTTTTTATTGTCGCGCCGACAATCATTATGAATGCCAGGGGCTACCGCTTCGATTTTCATCGGGGTGTTTTTGTGCATAGCGGTTCCATAATGCTGAAAACCAATCCTCAAAATTTTAACGTTTATATCAATGGGGAGCTGGAAACATCCAAAAAAATTAATCGCGTCAATAATTCCCATACTTTAACCGGATTTATTCCGGGTAGTTATGAAATTGCGGTCGGCGCGGATGGATTTCAAACCTGGACCAAAAAAACTGAATTGCACAGCGGCCTGGCCAGTGAATTCTGGAATGTCCTCCTGGCAAGAAAGGATTACGTCCGCAACGCGTTTGAAGCCCGAGGATTAAATAATTTTTTTATTTCCCCAAAGAATAAAAGTATTGCTCTTGCAAAAAATACAGATGCGGGATTTGAAATGCAAATCCTGGATATCAGTAAAAAAACCACAGCCAAAGTTTTTTCTTTTCCACTTTTTATTTTTGACGATAAGACCCGCGAGGAAAATATTGAGTGGTCTCCTAATGAGGATTATCTTTCCGTGCCGGTAAAAAAAATACCTCCCGCTCCGGATACGACGGAGGATTTTCCTATCCAAACAAAGCCGGTTCTAGGCGCCAATGAAAGCCCGGCTGTCGAAAAATACAACTATTTTATCGCCAACCCTGCGGATAACAGCTCTTTTAATTTAAATTCTCTCCTGGAAAAAGAAGCCATTCAAAATGTCCGCTGGGATCCGGTAGACAAAAATTACCTTTTTTTCCTGAGCGGGGGCGGCTTATATCGAGCTGACATAAATGACAAAAATGATCTGAAGCTTATCGCCGAAAATGTTTCCGCTTTTGACCTGTCCAAAACAGGAATATACTACGTTCAATCTCCCAATAAACTAGTTTTCAAAACCAGCCTGGACGGCAACGCGTCTCCCTCGCAACTGACCAACAACTTTCCCGAAAACTCCTCCTCTGAAATTAACCGGATCGTCGCTTATGATGATGACCGTATAGCTTTTTTAAGTTCTGACTTTAAGCTTTTTATTTATAACAAGGGAGAGCATGGGGAGTATTTTCAAAAATTAGGAGACACCGTCCAGAGCTTTCAATTTTCCGACGATGGTAAAAAACTTCTTTTTGCGAGCGACAACGAAATTTTCACATATTTTTTGCGCGATTGGAGCGTCCAGCCGGAAAGAGCCGAAAATGAAATCCAATCCATCACGCGCTATTCGGAAACTATAAAAAATATCCAGTGGTTTAAGGATTACGAACATATTATCTTTTCTGCCGGTCCGTACGTAAAAATCATCGAGCTGGATGCGCGCGACCACCGGAATTGCATGGACATTTTAAAAACCGAGGACAACGAGCCCAAACTGACTTACGATCATTCTTCAGAAAGGCTTTTCTTTGTTGACAAAAACGGCGATGCTTCGGATTTGTTTAATATTGTCTTCCCCGAACCCGGCGCTTTCCTTGGCCTCTTCCCGCCAGCGCAATAATAAAAAATGGCCTATTGCAGCCATTTTTTAGTATATATAAAGTCTTAGGATTGTAAGCAACTTAGCGCTTAGCCCACTGCGGAGCCCGCCTGGCTTTTTTCAAGCCGGGTTTTTTGCGCTCAACAATTCTTGCGTCGCGCGTCATATATCCAAGCGTTCGAAGTTGCTTTTTAAGCGTTTCATCAAATTTCACCAGAGCTCTGGCGATTCCCAGCCGCATGGCTTCCGCCTGGCTGGAAATTCCTCCGCCGGAAATTCTCACCGCCACTCCGAATTTTTCCTGATTCGCTGTTGCTAAAAGCGGCGCTATCGCTGTGTCCATGAGGCGGGTAATCGGAAAATATTGAGCCACTTCTTTTTGGTTTACCAAGATTCCTTTTACTTCTTTACTTTCAGGGTAAATCCGCACTTGCGCGATAGCGGTTTTTCTTTTGCCAACCGCATAAAAATACTTGCCCTTTGAGACCTTTTTTTCTTCCTGCTTTTCAACTTTGCCCTCTTTAACTTTTTTAACAACCATAATATTATTTAGTGCGTTATATCAATTTTATGCTTATGCTTGTCGTCTTTGTAAATAAACAGCCGTTTCATCATTTCATCCCGCAGTTTATTTTTAGCCAGCATGCCATAGACCGCCGACTGGATAACTTTGCGGGAATCGTTTTTAATCTGATCTTTTAGCGTCACTGACGTGATGCCGCCGGGGTATCCGCTGAAACGATGATAAATTTTCCCCATCATCTTGTTGCCGGTAGCCGCCACGCCGTCCGAATTGATCACTGCGACAAAGTCCCCGCCATCCACATTGGGCGTAAAATCAACCTTATTTTTTCCGCGTAAAATTAAAGCGATCTCAGTCGCCATCCGGCCGAAGACTTTTCCTTGAGCGTTGAACAGGTGGTACTTTCTCATAATTTCTTTGTAAGATTATTAAAGCGAGGATATTTTTTATTTTTTGCATAGGGTCTCTTCCTTGAGCGATTTATAAAATTGTCGGTGGGTTCCCTGCAAAAAAGACTGGTTATCAGCACTCGCTCGGAAATAAAAATGAGTTTTTATTTCTCTCGCTTCGTTTGATAATAAAAATGTATCCGAGCGCTACACGAATTCAATTATTGCCATTCTGGCCGCGTCGCTTTTTCGCTTGGCCAATTTAATGACGCGGGTATATCCGCTGTTCCTCTTTTCGAATTTTTCCAAAAATGGTCCCTTCAGTTTTTTCAAAGCCTGAAGCGCCAGGGAATTCCGCAAATCGCGAAGAATTGCTATTTTTCCCGCGCTTCCCTTATTTGCTTTTTTAGCCTTATTGATAATTTGATCAATAAGCCCCTTTATCTCCTTCGCCTTGGCTTCGGTAGTTTCAATTTTTTCCTTTATTATCAAACTGCCAAGAAGGCTCCGGAACAGGGCTTTCCGCTGATTTCCAACTCGGCTGAATTTTCTTCCTTTCCTTTGGTGCTTCACCCCGTTAGAGATTTTACGAGCTTATTATTTTTAAAATAATGCTTGAAAATCTATTAATAATTTATTTAACCCGGCTAGATTAGTCAAATCTCTAACGGGGTTCATATTTTATGATTTAAGCACAAGGCCAAAATCGCCAATGGCTTTTTTAATTTCCTTAAGTCCCTTGGCTCCCATTCCATCCAATTCGGAAAGCTGCGCTTCATTTAATTTCACAATGTCTCCGATAACTCCGATTTTATTTTTTTCCAAAACATTCAAAGTGCGCGTGGAGAGATTTTTAAGCGTTGCAACTTCAATTTTTTTCGGATCCTCTTTTTCTTCCTTTACTTTTTCGCCTTCAGTCTTTGCTTTTTTGTTTTTCCTTTTTATTTCTTCAGTTTCCGGACTTTTTTCAATTGCCTCATCCAATTCGGCCAAGGTTGAAAACTGGCTGACCAAAATTTCAATCGCTCTGGCAAAAGCTTCCTGGGGAGTAATACTGCCGTCCGTGCTTATATCTAAAGTTATTTTTTCAAAATCAGTTCTTTTTCCGACGCGCATATTATCCACGATATAATTAACCTTCCGGATGGGGGTATAAATGGCATCCACCGCAATAACGCCTATTTCTTTTTCCGTTTTTTCCTGCTGTTCAACCGGAACATAGCCGATGCCGCTTCCAACTTCAATTTCAATTTCAAGCTCGCCCTTGGGATTCGTAATTGTTGCAATGTGCGCATCCCTGTTTATAACTTCAATATCAGAAGAACAAACTATCATTCCGGCGTTAACCACTTTTTCTCCCTTGACTTTGAGTGTCGCCTTAACCGGCTCATTTTTATATGACCTAAATCTGACTTGCTTTAAATTAAGGATAATTTGTATCACATCTTCCAAAACATTAGGCATGGTTGAAAATTCATGGGTCACGCCTTTTATTTTGACTGACGTGATGGCGGCCCCGGAAAGAGACGAGAGTAAAACCCGCCTTAGGGCGTTTCCCAAAGTCATCCCGTATCCCGGATAACAGCCTTCAATTTCAAATTTTCCGCTTTTCTCGCCAGTACTGGTATATCTGGGCTTATGCGGAAGTGTTATTGCTTGCATAAATTTAATTTATTTTTTACTAGCGGGTTAATATATTTAGCCTGCTAATATTTTTTATTAAATAAAAAATTATCTAGAATAATATTCTACCACTACCTGCGCGTCAACATTAATTCCGACATCATCTCTTTCTGGATTTTCAGCAATAGTTCCTTCAATCTTGGTTTTATCAAAATTAATCCACTTGGGAAAATCTTTCTTGTTTTTAATAAATTGTTCCAAATTTTTAAAATATGTTTTTTCCGACTTCGCTCCATTTATTGATATAACATTGCCAATCTTGACCTCATAAGAAGGAATGTCAACTTTTTTGCTATTTACCGCAATCAGCCCGTGGTTAACCAGTTGTCTGGCTTGCGAGCGGGACGCCGCCAAGCCAATTCTATAAACAACATTATCCAACCGCCTTTCCAAACGGGAAATCAGCAGGTCGCCGGTCATTCCCGGTTTGTTTTTGACTTCGTCAAAGTGACGGCGGAACTGGTCTTCCAGCACGCCGTAAATTCTTTTTATTTTTTGCTTTACTGCCAGCTGAGTCCCGTATTCGCTTTGATTGCGGCTGCCCTTTTTTCCATGTACTCCGGGCCCGTAGGCCCTTCTTACAAAAGCGCATTTTGGCGTCGCACAACGATCACCTTTAAGAAAAAGCTTCTCTTTGCTTCGGCGGCATTTTCTGCATTTTGCGTTTGTATCTCTGGCCATTTTTTAGTTCTTAGTTCTTAGTCCTTAGTTTTTGATTTATAGCCAAAAACTACAAACCACAAACTAAAAACTTAATTTATACTCTGCGCGGCTTCTTTGGCCGGCAGCCGTTATGCGGAACCGGAGTTTCATCCTTGATTAAAATAAGATCAAAGCCGTTGTTCGCTAAAGCTCTGATTGATGCTTCTCGCCCGCTGCCGACGCCTTTTACATAAACCTCCAGTTCAGAAACCCCGTATTTTTTAACCTTTTCACTCACATTGGCCACTACCTGAGTCGCCGCATAGGGAGTTGCTTTTTTCGCCCCCTTAAATCCCAGCATTCCAGATGAGGCCCAGCCCAAAACATTGCCGTTAATATCCGAGATGCTGACAATCGTATTGTTGTAAGTGCATTTAATACCGGCGCATCCCTTAAGAATCTGCCTTTTTATTTTTTTAGCCTTTTTCTTTTCTACGTCGGACGAAACTGCGTTTTTTCCCGCGTCTAAATCAGCAGATTTTCCCGCTTTATCATCATTAACCTTTTCTTCTATTTTAATATTTTCTTTGGACATTTATGCTTAGTTGAAAAGTTAGAAAGTTCGTAAAGTTCTTAAAGTATTTTTTAAATTTTTAACTTTATAAACTTTTAACTTTATAAACTCCGATTAAGTTTTTTCCGCCTTAACTCTCCCGCTACCCATTGTTTTTCTGACATTTCCCCGCACCGTGCGGTTATTGGTTTTAGTGCGCTGACCCCGGACTGGAAGGCCTTTCTGGTGGCGCACCCCGCGATATGATCCCACTTCCTTCAATCGCTTAATATTAGATCTAACTGAGTGCTTCAGCTCGCCTTCCACCCGGATCTTTTTTTCCACATATTCGCGTATTTTGTTCTGCTCCAATTCTTCCAAGTCTTTTGTGCGCTTTCCCCGGGAAATGCCCAGCTCATCCAGTATTTTCCCAGCCATCGGCCTGCCTATGCCATAAACATAAGTCAGGGAAATTTCTATTACTTTTTCATCGGGCACATTCACCCCTGAGATTCGAAGCATAAAATTAGCCTTGGCGTTGTTTGTGTTTAGGGTTAGAGCAAACCACGAACAACTTGCCTTTTCTTTTAACAAGTTTGCATTTATCGCAAATTTTTTTTACCGACGCGCGAACTTTCACCCCGTTAGAGTTTTTGCAAGTTTACTACTTTAAATAATAAAACTCGAAAAAATTTATTTATTTATTTTACCCAGCTAGATTTGTAAAAACTCTAACGGGGTTCATGCCAAATCACTTTAATCTTTGGACAATTCTGCCCTTAGTAAGGTCGTATGGGCTCATTTCTACTAAAACCCTGTCACCCGGCAAAAGCCTGATATAATTCACTCTCATTCTGCCTGAAATATGCGCCAAAATAACATGACCATTGTCTAATCTGACTTTGAAGGTGGTGCTGGGCAAAGTTTCCTCAACAACACCTTCCAGTTTAACTAATTCTTTATTTTCTGACATAAATTATTAACGCTAAAAAACAAAAAATAGAAGGACTTGAATGCAACCAAGGCAAAAGCCAAGGAGCGCAAACAATCCTAATTCCTGAAATCTGAATTTCCTTCTATTAAAACGATTTATTGAGTTTTTAACGTCTTTTACTATATTAACTGACAAGCTAAATATTGTCAACCCCGTTAGAAATTTCAGCAAAAATTGCTATTTTCTAAACAAAAAATTAAAACTATTATATATCTAATTTCTAACGGGGTCAAGAGTTATGTTCACCCGGCTTTCATAGGCTGGAATTTTACCGCTAACAAATGGCGGCCAATATTTAATTTCAGCGCCTGTTATTTGATTATAAGACTTTAAATAAACCTTAAAGTCCTCCTCATTCTTGCCCAAAATTCCCCTTTTCAAATTTAACAAGTCGAATGCGTCAGTCGCTTTTCCTGTGGCATGCATCCTGATTAGTATTGTCCCTTTCGCAAAATCAACATCGGCTTTGCCAAATTCAAGTGAAACCGAATCTTTGCCGACCAGAGTGGAGGCTTTATCCTTATTTTTATTAATTTGTTCAACTGCCAGTTCAAGCACGTTGCCTTGACTGAAAATTACAGCATTTGCCTTGCCCTTGGCCGTCAGCGAGAAGCTGTCCGCAATTTCTCCGTTGTTTGCCGAAGATAAATAGGCAATATTTTCAATAATGAGCGCATCCTCAAGAACAACTTCATCCTGTCCGGATTCATTTTCTATCTGTTCCTTCGCTTTCTGCCGAATATCGGCGGCTATGGAATTTTTCGCATTATTTATATCGTTTTCGGTTACGGCCTTTACCGAGCCTTGGCCATTTTTTCCTCCCGTCATCGCTTTGGAAGATTTGGCATAAAATTTTGAATACTTTTCGTTGCCGCTTCCCTGAAAACCCGGTATGGTAAACTTCGTCGGTTCAATGTTGTATGCTTCTCCCGCCTCGTCAGCGATGACTTCCGCCTCAACCGCTCCCGGCTTTACCTCTCCGCCCACATTTGATGTGCCCGGAACGATAACGCCCTTCACTAAACGGAAGATCTTCCCGTTTTCGCTAAGAAAGCGAGTGGTAGCCACCAGGGGCTGAGTATTACCGCTGTATTCGTTATAAATAGTTATAATGCCATGGGCTTTTTGATTGGACGCCGACTTATCTCCGCTGGAATTAAAATTTTTTGAAACTTCAACATCCACAGACACCGCCCTTGCCGGAATGGAAAGGCTGCTCAAATCCGGCTTTTGGATTTCGGAACCGCCATTGATTTGCATATCCAGCGACTGGATTTTCGCTTTGGTGAATATTTTTATATCCGCCTTTGGCAAAAATAAATAGGCTGCCGCTAATGCCACAAGCGCAAGCGCCGCCGCGCCAAAAATTATAAAATATTTCCAAAAGTGATTTGAGAGATTGACGTTTTTATAATCATACCTTTCTCTTTTTACTTTTCGCGGATTTTCACCGCTTTGAAAAAAATCTCTTACACGATCCGTGCCTGTTGGGCGGGTATTTTCGCCAGCGCCATCCCCTTCTTCTCTGCCCGCGCCGGATTGGCTGATTTTCATATTTTTTATGATATCCATCGCCGACGCTTTTCCAAAAAAGGACTTCTTTTTTTCTGCCACGATTTTAATTCCAGTAACCAACTCTCTATTGGTTATTTTTTCCGTTTCATGGGCTTCATTTTTTTCCGTCTGAGATTCAGCTTTAAGCTCAGAAATAACTGCTTTTCCGAGCTGATTATCGCGAAAATATTCTGGCGAACCGATATTTTGCAGTCTTTCTCTTGTTTTCTCGTCATCTTTTGCGGAATTTAAAGGAACGGCTTCATAGGGAATATGGCCTTCCGCCACGACCACTTCTTCGCCGTCGATGTCATCCAGTCTTTGTTCCACGGCAATCCCGGCCTTTTCCACTAATAATTTTCCGAGTTTGTCCTGGGTCACTATAATTATCTGCTTTCCCAAATTATCCGCTTCTTTTCTCAATAATTTCAAATTAATGATGCTTTGAATCAGGAGCGCCCTTTTGGGAACAACAATAATAATCTCCCGCGCCTTTGCTTTGCGCAAGCGGTCAATAATTGAAGTTATTTCCTCGTCAATATCGATGTAAAAAGTTTGATGTGCCATTTTTGTCTACGAGCGCCTCGCGAGTAGCCACAAAAATGAGCATCCCGCGAAAATTCGCTATTAAAACTATCTATTATTATTTAAACTTAGCCGCCAGGCGAATTTGCGAATTAATTTATAAGTTATATCAAAACTCTATTGGAATTTTCGCTGGGATAGCCAGCTGTTTTTTTATATAATATCTGCGTGCTACTTCTGTATCATCTTCACCGCCCGTCTCAAAATCCCAGCCATAACTTTTTCTTCTCCGGCGAAATCCAGCGCCAGATTGGCCAATCCCATCGGCGTAATATCCTGCGGATCGCGAAGCTCTCCGGTTTCATCAATTATATTAATAATATCACTGGGCTGCAAAAAACTCACCTGGGGAGTTTTGGCAAAAGGGAAGCCCCTGGACCATCGCGGGCCAAGCAGGGCTTTTTTTATCCCGGGAAGTCCCGATCCGCCTCCACAAAGAAAAAATCTTGATGGCAGCAAATCGGCTTCCGCGAATTCAGAAAGGGCCAGCTCTACCCCGCTTAACCACACACCACAATCGTCTTCCAAAATTTTTTCAATTTTGGCACTTACGTCTTTCCCTAATTTCCCTTCCGCATATTTTATTTTTAAAATTTCCGCTTCTTCAAATGACACGCCCAGTTCCTGCGCCAGGCGCTTGGTGAAAGCCCGTCCGCCTAAGGCAAACATTTTTGTTCCTTCCAGTCCTCCATTTCTGACCACGGCAATGTCAGTCGTTCCTCCTCCGATATCAATAAATACCGCGTTAAAATCCAAAACATCCTCAATGCCCATGGAACGCGCGACGGCATAGGGTTCCGCGGCAATACTCAATAAATCCAAATTCAACTCATCGGCGATTTTTTGCAGCGCCCCCAGGTGGATCATCGGCGCATAAGCATTAAAAACCGCAATGGAAACATCCCGCCCCTGAAAACCTACCGGATTCATAACCCGATAGCCGTCAATCCGGACATCGATAATCGCGGCGTTGATAAGTTTGACTTCTATTTCGCTGTGCCCGGTTTCCCAGGCCAGTTGGCTGCCGTATCCGGTCAAAAGCTTTCCATTGCACTTTTTGAATTATATTTTTAAGCTCCGACAGATCAATTCTCATCTCCGGCCTGATTCTTTCATAATGCACTGTTGTTGTCGTACCTTTTACCAGTTCGCCGGCAATTCCAATAATGGCCTTCTCCGCTTTTTTCGCGCCCGCCATTTTTTTGGCGATTTCAATGGCTTTTTTCGCGCTTTCAATTACTCCGCTAATATCAGAAACCGCTCCGCTTTGCATATCGCCCAGCCTTTGTCGCATCCGGCCGACACCTTTTACCATGCCATTGCCTGAATTTTTATCAATCTTAAAAACCAAAGCCTTAATGACTTCCGTTCCGATATCAAGCGAAAGCATATAATCCGAACCGACTCCCCGCGCGCCTAAAATTTTGGAAAAAATTCCCATGAATCAAAAAGCTTATTTTTGTTTTATAAACCCATTATAGAACAAAAAAGAAAACATAACAACCAAAAAATTATATGCTTATTTATTCTAAAATCGCCTTGATTCTTCTCACTCCAGCGCTGGAAGCTTCTTCTTTTACAATTTTAAAATGTCCTAATTCTCCGGTAGATTTGGCGTGCGGGCCGCCGCAGATTTCAGTGCTAAAATCGCCGATTTTGTAGACTTTTACAGTATCGCCGTATTTTAAAGGATCAAAAGATACTTTGGCAATTTTCAGCGCTTTGTCTTTTGGCATTTCTGACATTTCAACAGGTATATTTTCTTGTATTTTTTGATTGACCAGATCTTCAACTTTTTTAATTTGCTCGCCGGTCAATTTTTGCGGATAGTTAAAATCAAATCTTAAACGCTCGGCAGTAATGTTGCTTCCCTTTTGAAAAATTTCTGCCTCTCCGGCAGACAAGTCCGAGCCCCCGCCCGCATCGCTATGCGAAGTATTGCGGGCAGGCAAAACCTCACGCAGAGCCGCCAAGAGCAAGTGAGTGGCGGTATGCAATTTAGCCGTCTCCTCCCCGGCTTCCGCCAAGCCTCCCCTAAATTGACCCGCCGAAGCGGTATGAGAGAGCTTTTTATGTTTTTCAAATTCTTTTTGAAATTCTTTTTGAAATTCTTGCTTGTGATATCCCATACCATAATTAGCTAATTCTTCTCCAATCATCTCGGGTGGAAATCCATAAGTTTGGTAAAGATCAAACGCTTCATTGCCCGATATTAGATTTATAAAATCCGTACTTTTTGATCCTAGATCTCCCCTATCTTTAATAGCAAATTTCGCAGTTTCTTCTTTTTTTCTTACAATCTTTTCAAATTCTTTTAATCCTTTCTCTAAAGTTTCCCTAAACTTATTCTCTTCTTTTTCCAACTCTTCAAAAATTTTATTTTTATTTTCAACGAGCTCCGGATAAAAATCTTCATACATTTCGACGGCGACCGCAGCCAACTGTATTAGAAAGTTTTTCTCAATTCCCAATAATTTTCCGTGCCTTATTGCTCTGCGAATAAGCCTTCGCAATACATATCCCCGGCCGACATTCAATGGCTCCACGCCGTCAGCAATTATAAAAACCGCCGCTTTCAGATGATCTGCGATAATCCTTTGAGATTTTAAATTATCTAATTCTTCTAACTTAGACCTTGGAGGTCTAAGTGAAGATATTTTGTTGAATATCGGCTGAAATAAATCTGTTTGGTAGTTATCATCCAAACCATTGAGTGCCGCGAGTGTTCGCTCGAGCCCCATGCCCGTATCCACATTTTTTTGCGAGAGCGGTTCAAATTTGTTTTCCGCTGTTTTGTTATATTGCATAAAAACATCATTCCAGATTTCCACCCACCTCACGTCTTCTGGATCAAATTCTTCTGGAACCTCGGACATTTTCCGACCAATAAAACATTTCGCTGTCTGGTCCGCAGGGACCAGTGGCTCCCGCCGGACCCCACCAGTTATTTTCCTTGGGCAATTTTGCAATTCTTTTTTCTTGATGCCTAATGTTTTCCAAATTTCATATGCTTCTTCATCAAATGGCGCATCATCATCGCCGGCAAAAACTGAAACAGCAATTTTATTTTTATCCAAACCGAGCCAGTTCTTGGAGAAGTTAAAAATTCAAAACTCCATTCCATCGCTTCTTTTTTGAAATAATCGTCCAAACGACCAATTGCCAAGCATTTCAAAAAAAGTATGGATGAATTGCATCGCCCACTTCATCAATATCACCGGTTCGCACGCATTTTTGCACATTAGCCACTCGTTTGCCTCCTGGATGTTTTTCACCCAAAAGATATGGCACCAGCGGATGCATGCCAGCCGTCGTAAAAAGCACCGATGGGTCGGTTTCGCGCGGAATTAAAGAAGCCGAAGGAATGATCGTATGCCCCTTGTCTTAAAAAATTCCAAAAATTTTTCCCTTAATTCATTAGCAGTCATTTTGAAAATTAAACAATCAGATTAATTATTTTAAATTTATTGTTTTCACGCACAGTTCCGCCGGAGCTTCAGCGAAGGCGAGGCGAAGTTCCCGCGCCGTCATAAAAAATACTGCTTACCAAAAAAATACAAATGCCGGATTTCCTTATGTGGACATAAGGAAGGATTTTTTATATTGATTTATTTTTTTAATTCTTTTAGGTTTTCCTCCAGTTCATCCTCTATTTTTTTCCAATTATCGCTCACAAAATTTGTTCCGAATAAGTTTTCTATTAATTCTTTTACCCTTCTTAAAACTTTTTCTAAATCGGCGTCCTGCACTTGAGCCCTCGTATCAATATCTCTGCGGATTTCAGAAAAGTGACCGCTTTTCTTTTCCAGCTCTTCGTTTCCCGCCACAATTTGCTCCAATATTTTATCTATTTTTGAATGTATCATTTGGTTTAAATTTACTTTAATTATTTAAGCGTATATAATTTTTTCTTCAAACTTTTGATAGCATTTTCCATCTGCAGAATTTCATAGTCCATCTTGGAAAATATTTCCTGCTTTTCCTGCAGAGCCACGCGGATTCTTGCGATATCTTTTTTAAACGCGCGGATTTCCGCTTCAAAGCGGACTTTTTCCGCCAGTTTTTTGTGCAGGTCTGATTCCTGCATCACAATCTCCCGCTGAATGTCATTGCGGCTGCGCGACTTGTCCTGATCGCTTTGATCACTAATGTTGTGAGAAAAATCTTGTATTTGCATAATGATTAAAATTTAGGTGTTAAAATATCGTAAATGCTTGTTGCTTTTTTAGCACTGTTATCCTCCTTCTTTTTCAAACTAGAATCAATGGGCTGTCCTGCATTAGTAGATTTATCTCCTTTTTTGAGGGTCTCATTTTTATGTATTGCCCTATATTCAGAAATATCCTTAAAGTCGCACAGATCCTTTCTCGTTACTCCTAACTGCCTAATTACGCTTTTAGCTTTTTCATCAGAAATCTTCCCGCCTGCTACCATATCCTGAAGTTTCTTACGAATTTTCTCCCGAGTAACCGGACCATGCAAGGCTTTTTCAAATTCACGCCGGGCACCAGCGCGGTTAAAGCCTAATTCTCCGCTTATATTTTTTGCATCGCGGTTGCTAATTTCTCCATCAGAAAATCTTTTTTTGCTATGCGTAAATAGTTTGTCCATATTTGTTTAAACTATTGTTCCTCCGCCGAGCAGTTCGCCTTTTTTAGTGTAAAACACGGCTGATTGCCCTGGCGAAATCGCCCGTTGCGGTTCTTTAAATTCTACTTTATAAATTCTATTCTTTATTCCATGTTCCATGCCATATAACTTAATTATAGCACCAACTGCCGGTTTTCGGTATCGGTTTTTGACATATAGCTTAATCGGTAATTTCGGCTCGTTTACGATCCAGTTCACTTTTTTAACTTCCATATCTTTTCTGAAAAGCGCCGGGTCTTTTTCATCATTTGTCACAATCAGGATATTTTTCTTGAGATCTTTATCTACCACATAATATGGGCCGCTGCCACCAATATTGATGCCCCGCCTTTGACCGATAGTATAAAGTGGCAGGCCCTCATGGCTTCCCGACAATTTTTCCTTCGGTATTTAAAGTTTTTCCTTTTTTTAACTTCAAATTGCGGCGCAAAAACCCCTCCGGATATTTTTCCGGCGTGAAGCATAGCCCCTGTGAATCGTCCTTGTCAAAAACCGGCAGTCCCATCTTTTTGGCCAACGCGCGGATTTGCGCTTTTTTATATTCGCCCACTGGAAACAAAATTCTCGCCAGTTGTTTTTGGCTGAAATTATATAAAAAATATGACTGGTCTTTTTCCTTGTCATCGCCTTGAAACAAATGATAGATAGTTTTAGATTTGGGATTTTTAATTTTGGATTTATTTGGAATTTGAGATTTGGAATTTGGGATTTCCTGCCGCAGGCAGGCGTAATGGCCAGAGGCCACAAAGTCCCCTTTCATTTCCAGCATTTTTTTAAAAAGCATGTTGAATTTTATATGCTCATTGCAAGCCACGCACGGATTGGGCGTCCGGCCATTTTTATATTCCTTTAAAAAATAGTCCACCACTTCTTTTTTGAATTCTTTTTCGGCGTTAGCGGTATAGAGCGGAATGCCTAAAATCTGGCAGACTTTGCGCGCGTCTTCATAGGATTCCAGCGAACAGCATTTATTTTCAATTAAGGCATTTTGCGCCGGCTCTTTCCAAAAATGCATAAAAACACCCACGACATCATAGCCTTGTTTTTTAAGCAGAGCCGCCGCAACCGACGAATCAACCCCTGAAGACATACCGACAATTACTCTAGGTTTCGCCATTTTTGTTCGAGCGAAGCGAGCGGATACAAAAATGAGCGTCCCGCACAAATTCGCTTTTTGATCATTATACTTGAATTAGACTTAGCCGCAAGGCGAATTCGCAAACGGGTCTATAAAAAATATGAAATCTATGTTGGAATTTGTTGCGGGATTGTTATTCTTTGGTTTTTTGGATCAAATTTCGCACTTCTTCCAAATCCACATTCGGTTTTTGGCGCATGGGCTTGAATTTTTTAGGCGCGATATGCGTCATTTGGGAAAGACTCATCGGCCTGTCTTTCGGCGCATAAACTTTTTGCTCAACTTTATTTTCAACTTTCCTTTTAGGCTTCACAACTATCGCTTTGTTTTGAGCTTCAGTATTTGTGTTATGTGTTATATGTTCCATGTTACGTGATTTGGCCATCGCCCTTTGGTAGTCTTTAAGGCACTCCTTGCAGAAAGCCGGCCGGTTAGGGTCAGGTTTAAAAGGCACATAAACTTTTTGTTCGCACGTGTCGCAAATAGTTTCATATAATTCTTTTTTGTCCGGAGCGCCGGCGTCAACGGCCGTTTTTTCCGTTGGTTTGGCGGCAACTGGAATTTTCGGGCCGACTTTTATCGCCGGCAGGGCGTTTTCAACCGGTTTAATAGTTGTCTTTGGCCCGCCTGCATCCGCCGCGGCGGAAGCATTGCGGGCAGGCTCTACTTTGTGGATAATCACGTTTTCATCCTCTTCTTCCATCATCCCGCTCCAGCGCGAAATTCGCTCTTCAACTTCCGCCCTGTTTTTTCCATAACGCTCGCGCGAAATTCGGATCGCCTTTTCTTCATTAGAAAGCGTATCGGACAAATCCAGCGGAGGCAGCGTAGTGGCCGAAAAAGCGTCGCCGGCAATCCCGTCTATCATCAACTTGAGATAAATATTATACTTCCCCAAATTAACTATATCGTTCATTAAAAATATCGGGTCAAATTCTTTCTCTAGAAATTCCGCATCTTCGGCGCCGACCCGGAAAGTAACAATGGTGCCGACGTTTCCGAAAATCGCGTCGCGCACCGTAGTGTTGCCGTCAAAAATAAGCTGGCTTATGTATTGATGCGCCAAAGTCAGATTTAGGCGGTATTTCCTGGCTTCAGATAAAATATTGGCAAACGATTCCGTCGCGAAATTCTGGAATTCATCGACATACAAATAAAAATCTTCACGCTTTTCTTCCGGGATTTCCACCCGCCCCATGGCCGCCAGCTGAATTTTCGTGACGATCATCCCGCCTAAAAGGCGCATCGCATCCTCGCCGATCCGGCCCTTAGAAAGATTAACGATAAGAATTTTTTTCTTATCCATAATTTCGCGCATATCAATGGTCGATTTCGGCTGGCCGACAATATTTCGGATGACATAGGAAGACAAAAACTGACCGACTTTGTTTTGGATGGCCGCCACTGCTTCCTTCCTAAATCTATCCTCCCATTTGTCAAACTCGTTCATCCAAAAAGATTTTACCACCGGATCTTTGATTTTCGGATAGACGCGCTTCCGGTAATCCTTGTCAAACATCATGCGGTTCACCCCTAGCATCGTGGAACCAGGATAATCTAAAAGCGCGAGAATTGTGTTATTTAAAATATATTCCATGCGGGGGCTCCACACATCCGGCCAGATTTTTTTGAAAACTCCCATCATGCCGGAGGCTACCAGATTTTTTTTATCCTCATCTACCGCTTCCAAAATATTAAACGCGATTGGAAAGTCCTTGTCCGCCGGATTGAAATAAATCACGTCGTTCACGCGCGAAGATGGCACGGCTTTGAGCATCTTTTCCGCGAACTCTCCGTGCGGATCAACAACGCAAACACCTTCGCCATTGCGGATGTCCTGAGTGGCCATTGTTTCCAGAAGATTGGTTTTTCCCATGCCGGTTTTTCCAATCACATACACATGCCGGGTCCGGTCGTCTTTTTTGATGCCGAAAACCCGCTCCTGGTTCCTGAAATTAGTTTTCGCGAAGAAATTAATGTCGTTCATAAAAAATATTATTCCACGGGCAAATTAGCCGGCGCAGTTCCTCTTTTTGACTGGATCATAGCTACGGAAGGCGCTTTAACTTCCATATTCGGGAAATGAAAAACCGTTGCCAGCTCTTTGGTTGTCAAAATTATTTTTATACCGTCCATACTGCGGGCTTTATAACGCCGGTAAATTTTTCTCTGCCGGGCGGCCATTCGCGCTTTCCTCATAAAATAATAAGCGTAAGTCTTACTGGTGTCGTTGGGCTTGAAGTTATTAAGATTCAAATCGCTGAATTGCTTAAGTGAACCGAAAAAGGCCGAGACATTAGCCTTATCGAAGCCTTCTTTCCGCCCCAAAACCAACATCCGCATTTTGGTTTTAAATGCGTTCTTTCCAAAGTTTTCTTCCACAGCCTTCAGCACTTCCTTTTCCCCGGGTGTAAGCCTGAATTCAACCGGCTGATCGTTTTTGTCTTCTTCCGACACGAATTCTATCGGGCCAAAAAGCGCTTTAGGCAGATTAGCAATAACTTCCACGATGTGCTCAAAAATATTTTTTTCTTTCTTTTCCGTTTTTTTTGACAACTCATCTATTAATTTCAGCTCATCCTCCCGCCAGATTTCTTTGAGCGGCTGAATGATATATTGCAGCCAAATGTGCTGTCCCGGCCCAAGTTTGCCAATAACTTCCGCCATAGCCGCCAGCGGATCAATCATCGTGCCGGTGACATCTTCTTCAAATTTATCGTAAGTTTTGATCGGATATGGATCCGGCATTTTGAATTCCACATCCGTTCCCCATAAATCCCAATCTTTATTAGGAATGACTTTCGGAAAACTATCAACATAATCAGGAACCTCCATAATTTCCGCGTCGGGAAACTGGGCATAAACTTGGGCTTCAATCAAATTGCGGAATTTTTTTTGCGTGCGGATATAAAAATGGGTAGTGCCTTCGTCGCCGACTATTTCCAGGCTGAATTGGTCGGTATAAGCCCCTTTCAGCCACTCGTCAAAAACGCTGATGGACACGACCACTCCGGCGATTCCCGCATAAATAGACTCCATAACCTTGGGGCTCTTTTCCGTGTCTTTGGGCGGGATAATTTCCAAAACCGTCCACTGCAGCAAATTCAGCCAGGAGCGGGAAGAATATTCAACAACATAATCTTTCCAAACATATCTAAAGACATACCATAAAACCAAAGGCAAAAAAACCCACCAGAACTCAAGAAGAGATTGCCAGATTATTTTGTATGATGAAAGAATATCTATTAAATTTATCATATTATTCTTTGACGTTGCAAAGCTTGTCCATCCACTAATTCGCTGTTTAAAATTAGACTATGAAATAACTAAGCCGAAAGCGATTACGAGGCACAATCTTTAAATATATTGCGGCTCGGCTGGAATTAGTGCTGGGATTTTTTGTTTTATTTTTTTCAAAGCGTAAGCGTTCTGTTCTTTTATAAAAAATTTAGGATTGTTTAAATTGATCATTACCGTCGCTTTTTTTACCTTGCGCTTGCGCAAAACCTTGGCCAAAATTTCTTCCCGTTTCAACGGTTTCCGGCTGTCTTTTAAAATATTTTCCAAAACTTCCTTGATGGTTCCCTTTTCATAGCCCCATTCGCTAAGCGCGTAAATCCCCCGGCCGACCAGCACAAACCTTTCGTCTTTTATCAGCTCGTTGTGCACCGTCTGCGGATGGGCCTGGCGCTTGCCTAGCCCGTATTTATCAATCAGTTCCGCGATCTCGGAAAAATGCAAAGGTTTCTTTTTTTCCTTTAAAATCAAATGGACTCTTTCACGCGTCCCCTTCGGCGTCACTTCCTCCCAGGATTTCAGCCCCCATTTTTCAAACGCGTTCTTTTTAATGCACGCGATTACGCCGGCAAAATTCAAAAACTCTTTTTTGGAATACTTGCTTTTTAAATCCGGCCTCGCGCTGAATATTTTCTCGCAAAGTTCGTCGTCCGTCAAAAGATTTTTATTCTTCTCAAACACTTGCCCGATTGCCCATGAGACTTCTTTGACTTTTTCAATAGCCTCCCGTGTCAGAAACCAGGATTTTTTGATTATCCCCGCCTCATTTGTGATTTTAATTTTGCCGGAAGCCATTCCAAAAAAAATAATGGCATTTGCTTCCAATCCTTCCTTCGCTCCCAGTTTGGCAATAAGTTTCTGCTCCTCTATTATACCATCATTTTCCCCGATTGTAAAAGCTATTTTGTCTTCGGCTTTTTTGAAATTAATATCGTTGTTTTTGGCAGTGATTTTTTTAAGCACATCAGCGATAATCTGGCGCACCCGTTCGCGGGTAATATTATAATCCCGGCCGATTTTTTCCAGCGTCTGCGGATCTTTTTGCGCCAGCCCGAAGCGCTTTTTCATTATTTCCCGGGCGCGTTCGGTTTCAAACGCCAAAACAGCCCTCCGCCAAACTCAAAAAACTCGCCGTTATTTTCCGGATTTTTCAAATTTTCCTCCTTTTCGCCTGCTTTGCGTAGTTTTTTGCATAATATTTGATGGAATCTAGGACGATTTTTGCGTCCCCCCACATTAGCACATAACCCCATAATTTTGTCAAGTATACAGGGTAAAAATAGTATGGTAAAAAGAAACCAGGCAAATTTTGATGTCTTTTAAAAAACAAAACTTCATTGAAAGTTTTTATAGAAATGGGAGGAAAGAATCACGACCAAACCATCCTTGATGCCATGTATCTGGCCAAATGTACAAACAAAGCTATTCCCGTGCATTGCGATGATCCTTACATCATTGCACTCACCGAAGGCAATCCCATTCGGGCAGAAGCGGCTTATGTCAAAAAGATCATATCTTTGGCTAAAAAAGTCCCGGGGGTAAAAATTATCATCTGCCATGTTTCCTGTATTGCTAGCGCCATGCTCATTCTGGAAGCCCAGAAACAGGGAATGAATATTGCCTTGGAATTGTGCCCGCACTATCTCTGGTTTGACGCTGATGAAACAAACTGGAATCCCACCATTGATCCAGTTTTCTACAAATGCTTCAATAACCTGCGCCCGCGCCGCCATCGCCGGTATCTGATCAAGCTTTTAACCTTAAATAACCCGCTAATTTTTGTCAGCTCTGATAACGCTCCGCATACAGAAAATGAAAAGCTCACACAGAAACTTGGCGGATTACCGTCCAATCAGGAATTGGTCGCGGTTATCTGTACGCTCGCTCGCAAAATCGGTCTTTCTGATGAGCAGGTCGGCAAACTTCTGGCGCTCAATGCCAGCAGATTTCTTGAGATTCCCATTTCAGACGAACTCATTGAATACGAGCTGGTAGAAAAGGTTGATGATATTAAATACAACAATGGAATAGTTTTGAATCCATGGAACGGATCGAAACTGTTGTTTCCAACATAAAGACAGGGGGAAATATGATTAGATTTCCGAATGGACACACGATTACGAACATAGTTGCCTCTTGCTTTTTGGGTCATTATGGAGAAGGCATTATCCCTTTTATTGCTTCTCCGTCTTACAGGAAGACCAGAAACCTTATCCTTAAACAAAAAATAACTAACGTAGGAAAGTCTTCAACCCCTTTAAAGAAATTAGGCAACGTGATACATTTTGATCCCAAGCGGCCGTGGACGTTTTTCCAATGGGCATATACCGCCAGCAAATACGTTAAGAATTTGCCGAATGGAGGCAAGCTCAATGCTTATGGACTAACTAATGATGGAACCGAAGCAGTCGCGAGAAGAGCCTTGAAATATTTCGCCATGGGCTTCAATAATATTCTTAGCATCTACCCCGAATTTTTTGGGAAAACTTTAGAAGAAGCTATTAATGAAACTGTGAGAATTATTGAAATATGCGAACAAATCCTGGGACGTGAATACTTTTGGGCCACACAACTCAGTTACTCGTGTCCTAATTCTAATGAGAATATCTCCTGCAATATGAAAAATTCACTCTCACTGACAAAAGCAGTGCGTGAAAGATTTCCATGGCTGATCATAATCGTAAAGGGCAGTATTGTGCATCCTTATGAATATCTAGTAGAGATGCAAAAATATGCCGACGCTTTTGAGTTGGTAAACACAATTCCGTTCGAACTGGTATTTCCCGGACAAAAATCCCCCATTCCTGCCAAAGGCGGAGGCGGATATTCTGGTCCGGAGTCAGAAAAAATGGTTCTAAAATATAATGCTGGAGCACGCAAGATTATTTCCAAATACATAATAATGGAAAATGGCGTACGTGACTTTAAAGGCATTAGAAAATTTAAAGACATTGGCGCTGATGCAGTGGCTTGTTGCACAGTTGGTATAAACAATCCGAAGCTATTCAGAGATTTTATAGAGTTTTACAGGTGACAACAAGTAAGGCTTGCGCCATCCGACGCAAGCCTTCTTTCTTTTCAAAAATTACCGACAGCACGTAATAGCAGAACGTCAGTAAATTTATTTACAACCCATACTTCGCCTTGTTGGCCAGATGCTCCGCGTAAGTTTTGGCGAAAATGGTTTTTCCGGTTTCGGGATCGCTTAAGTAATAATTGTAATCCGTATCTTGCGGGTAAATCGCCGCTTGGATTGCTGAAAGACCGGGATTGTCAATCGGCCCGGGCGGAGTCCTTTGTTTAGATAAGTATTATACGGGGAGGGCGTGCGCGTGTCAGCAAAAGAATACTGTTTCTTTTTTTCTCCAAGAATATAGGCCAGCGTTATATCGCTTTGCAAGGGCTGGCCGATTTTTATGCGATTCCAATAAATTCCGGAAATGATCGCACGGTCTTCATCGGTTTTAACTTCGTTTTCAATAATGCTGGCCATAATGATAATTTCATTGAGGCTTTTTTTATTTTTTTCCGCGTCCGCGAGCATTTGAGAAGTTATTTTCGTGTTGAAAATTCCGAGCATTTTTCTGATTATTCCCTCCGCGTCGATATCTTTGTCAAAAAAATACGTGTCCGGAAAAAGATAGCCTTCCAATATTTTTATTTTCGGATCGGACAAAAAATTGTATCCGCTTTTGAGTTCTCCCGGACTATTTACAATTTTCAAAAAATCGTCTCCCGGAAGACCGTTGGCGTTGAGACGGTCCGCCATTTGTTTGGCGCTCCAGCCCTCGGGAAAGGTAATCTTTTTCGTCTTATCTTGTTCACTGGTAATTATAGAGGCAATTTCCGGAATAGTCATTCGGCCGGAGAGTTCATAATCATCCGGAAGAATTTTTCCGGTTAATTTGCGCGACCACATATAAAAGTAAAAGTAGTATTTTCCTGAAATCAAGCCATAATTTTCAAGGCCTTTGCCTATCATTTTATTGCTTTCTCCTTTTTCAATTGTAAAAACCGCTGTTTCATCGCTATTTCCATGAGAAAAATAAACCTGATAGCGGAAATAAAAAAACCCGCCTATTAAAACGGCCATGGCTGTAAAAATTATAACAATACGCTTAGTGTTATTCATTAAAAATTTTATTCTGCTATTAATGGCACAAAAACAAATCCCGGATATTCTTCTTTGTAAAAATCAGTCTCGCTTTTCTTTTCCAGATATAGAATGCTGTTTCTGACCGGAATTACCATTTTGCCGCCGATCTTTAACTGTTTCTTTAGCTCTTCAGGAACTCTGTCAGTTGACGCTGAAACCAAAATCCGGTCAAATGGCGCGCCCGGAGGAAAACCGATGCTTCCGTCAGCCGCATAAAATTCGGCGATTCCCTTTTCCACATAGCCGTATTTGTTTATATTTTTTTCTCCGATTTTTTTGAGTTCCTCAATTCTTTCAAGGCCGATTACTTTTCCGCCACTTCCTACGATATAACTTAAGAGCGCTGTCGTCCAGCCGGAACCGCTCCCGACATCCAAAATTTTTTGTCCGCGTCCTGGGATTCAAAAGCTCCAACATAAAAGCCACAGTGAGCGGCTGGGAAATCGTCTGTCCATATCCGATTGGCAGCGCCACGTTTTCTTCAGCTTCACCTTCCAATTCCTCGGGAACAAATTCGATGCGGTTGATTTCCGAAAAAGCGTCTATAACCAAATCGGATTTCAGATATCCGTCTTTTATTAAATCGTTGACTAATTTGCTCACTCCGTTAGAAATTTTACAAGTTTATCATTGATAAGATATTGCTTGAAAAATTTTTAATGTTTATTTTGGCCCAGTCGGATTTTTAAAATTTCTAACGGGGCTCATAGGCCTATAACTTGTACGACTACATCCTGGTTCTGGCTCCGTCCAGTTCAACCAGAAAAATATTTTGTTTTTCAGTAAGCATCACTTTTCCTTTTTCAATCGGCAAAGTTTCACTCACTCCCAAAAGCAAATTTTTGCAATGCGAATGGCCATTGCTTCTGCCATCTGATGTCTTTGCTCGGCCGATTTCAAAAAGATCGTGGGAATATCTGTCTCTCATCGGAACCAGGCGGTATAAAACTCGCATAAAATCCTGAATCAGCATCGGTTCATTGTGATTGACCACGATACTTGCCGAAGTATGCGGAGAATATACTAAAACTTGTCCCTCGCGCACTCCGGAATTTCCGATAATCTCCTCAACTTTGTTCGTGATGTCAATAAATTCAATCTGGCTGGTGCTTTTTATTTCTATTTTTTGATTGTAAACTTTCACCCCGTTATAAATTTTACAAGTTTATTTTAAGTAAAATAATACTTGAAAATCTATTAATATTTATATCAACCCGGCTAGATTAATAAAATTTCTAACGGGGTTCATTTTTTTACCCCGTTAAATTTCCGCAAAGCGGAACTTATTTAACTGGGGATTTTTTAAATACGCCAGCCACCGCTTTAACTACACGGGGATCTAACGCCTTCGGTATTATTTTACCACAATTCGGCTTTTTTACCAAACTGGCAATAGCCCTGGCTGCTTTTATTTTATGCTCGTCGGTAATTTTTTTAGTGCGCGTGTCCAGCACCCCCCGGAAAATACCGGGAAAAGCCAGAACATTATTGATCTGATTGGGATGTTTTGAGCTGCCAGTAGCCACAATATAAGCTCCGCCCTTTTTGGCTTCTTCGGGGCTAATTTCCGGTATCGGATTGCTCATGGTGAAAACAATGGCATACTTATTCATCTTTTTAATATCTTCCGCGATCAAAATATTCGGCGCCGAGACCCCGATAAAAACATCCGCGCCGGCAAGCGCGTGATGCAGCATGCCCATGACACTATGAATATTAGTAAAATGCACTATCTCTTTTTTAGCCGGATTTAACCCCTTGCGTTCTTTATGTATGATGCCCATGCTGTCCGCCAGAATTATGTCTTTCGCGCCGTATTTTAAAAGCAGCTTAGTAATAGCAATCCCCGCCGCGCCCGCGCCGGAAATTACGATTTTTATTTTTCCAATATTTTTTTTCACGACTTTAAGCGCGTTAATTAATCCCGCCAAAACTACAATGGCCGTCCCGTGCTGGTCGTCATGAAAAACCGGAATGTCCAGTTCCCTTTTTAATCTCTCTTCAATTTCAAAACATCTCGGCGCCGAAATATCTTCGAGGTTAATACCTCCAAAGGTCGGCACGATGGCTTTTACTATTTTAATTATTTCTTCAGTGTCTTGGGTATTTAAAACTATCGGAAACGCATCCACTCCCGCCAGTTCTTTAAAAAGCAGCGCCTTGCCTTCCATCACCGGCAACGCCGCTTCCGGCCCGATGTTTCCTAATCCCAAAACCGCACTCCCATCTGAAATAACGGCTACGGTATTTTTGCGAATAGTATAGTCAAAAGCTAGCTTTTTATTCTTCGCAATTACTTTGGAAACCTCCGCCACTCCCGGCGTATACAAAACCGGCAGATTCTTTGCTATCAGTTTCTGCTTGCTTCTAACCTCAATTTTCCCTCCGAGTTTTTTGGAGAGTTGGATAGAGTTCATATTTAATATTTTCTTACCCATTTTAGTGTTTCCTTAAAAAGCTTTTCTTCTTTTCCTTCTTGATTAAAACCATGATCGGCTCCTTTTATATTTACTAACTCCTTGGGGCTATTAAATAATTTGATTGCCCTTTTCCATTTCCTGAATAGAAAATTATCTCCGGCACAAATAACCTTTAAGGGAACATTGAGTTTGGAGGCTATTTTTTCATATTGCCCGGTTAACTTGAAGTCTTCAACCATTTCCCTTCCTAATAGAAAATTTATAGACCATTCATAAAAAATAAATGCCCTTGCTTCTTTGTTCCATTTTGTCATTTTAAGTCCCCCTAAATTGATCGAAGGATCCCAAAGTATAATCGCATTTATGTAACTAGATTTTGCAAAAAGTATTGTTGGACCACCCAGACTGTGTCCGACGACATATATTTTCTTATACTTTTTAGAAAAATGAGCAAGAACTTGTTCAAGATCTTTTGAATGTATTTTTATGGAAGTCTCTATTAAATGCCTTCCTTTCTTTTCATCGGAATACAAGTCAAAACGAAATATATCAATTTTTCTTTTTGGAAAAAACTTTGCGGCATTAAAAAACACATGCTCATATTGGCTACCCGTTAATCCGTGAACAAAAACGATCAACTTATCAGACTTTTTCCCGGAGTGCGTTAGAGTTCCGTAAATCAGGTGCTTGTCGAGTGTTTTTATTTTTATTACTTTTTCCATTCTTAAAATCTCAAATTAAAAATTTTTCCCACTTAGACCTCCAAGGTCTAAGTGCTAATTTTCCAGTAAATAGCTGTCCATATCTTTCAGCATATTCTTTCTTTCTATCATACCCTTAACAACCTCTTCTGCAAAATCCTCATACTCTTTCTTACTGCGAAACTGTCCTAAAATAATTTCCTTATTTTTACACAAACCAACCTCGCCACCCTTGATATACTCCTCCCAACTCGACTTAGACATCGGATGTCTAAGTCCTATTTTATGAACCAAATTATTCAGATTTACATAGACGCTTAAATGCAATAGGTATTCATTTGAGCCGATGTGCGTAGACTTAAATTTTCCTTGAAATAAAACGCCGCTCCGCTTATATTTGTGATTAAAATATTTCGTATATCCTGCACCAAATTTTTGCATAAATTTCTCAATTCCCTTGTCCTCCAGTTGTTCTAAGATAAAATGATAATGATTTGGACTCACGGAGTAACAAATAATATTAACTAATTTTTTATCTGACTTAGACCTCGGAGGTCTAAGTTTATTTGTCTTAAAGGAATTCCAAAAAATACTGCCTATCGGATAAGGAACATTAAACTCACTGATGCTCTGGAAAAATCTGTGAAAATCCCATTCATCCCCAAAAATATTTCGCTTATCTGTTCCGCGATTATAAATGTGATAAAATTCGCCTTTTTCAAATGGAACTTTTCGCATTTTTATTTTGTTTTTATACTTAGACCTCGGAGGTCTAAGTATTTATTTCTTCGTCAATTTTAGTTTTCGGTAAATACTGCCCGCGGCGACGGCGCCTTCAGCCACAGCGGTGATGATCTGGCGGAATTTATTGGAACCGGTCGTCACGTCGCCAGCCGCGTAAACATTTTCAATATTCGTCGCTTGTGTCTGGTCAACAATAATGTAACTCTGTTCATCCAGCGCCACGCCCAGGTTTTGCGCGATGGTTACGCCCGGCGTCGTGCCAACTTCGATAAATACTCCTTGAACCGCTAGTTCTTTTTTGCCGTCAGCGCTGTCATAAACAATTCCTGTGACTTTCTGGTCGCCTTTTATTTCCGCGACATTGGAACAGCAAATTTTTTCTATGTTTAATTTTTCCAAATGTTCTTCCCAGGCGGGCTCCCATTCGTACTTATCTCGATAAATAATGGAAACTTTATTAGCAAATTCCGAAAGATGTATGGCTGATGTTACCGCCGCGTTTCCTCCGCCGACCACAACCACATCCTTCTCGCGAAAAAACATTGCGTCACAAGTCGCGCAATATGAAACGCCTTTCCCTACAAATTTATCTTCACCCGGAACATTCATTTTGCGAGCCTTCATGCCCAGAGCTAAAATCACGCTCTTGGATCGGAATTTTTCGGTGCCTGTGGAAACTTCAAAAATATCGTCTTTTTTAACAACAGTTGAAACGTCAGCCTGAATAATCTTCGCTCCCAGCTGGTGCGCGTGATGTTGGAATTTTTCCATAAGGGTTTTGCCGGGAATAGTCACTTCTCCCGCCCAGTTTTCAATTTCTGAAGCTTCCACAACTTGGCCGCCGATTTCATTGCCAATCACAACGTGATTCAACTTATAGCGAGACGCATAAATTGAAGCGCCCAGTCCCGCCGGACCGGCACCGATTATCACCAAATCGTAAACGTTATTTTCACTAGTTGTATTTTCTGGCATATTTTTATTTGTAAAATTAAACAAATTATAACTCTCAATTTCAAAATCTCAAATCCTAAATAAATTCAAAATCCAAATATTTAAATGTTTTAAATTTCGAATTTGGGATTTATTTGGAAATTGGTTATTGGTTATTGGAAATTGCGAAAGAAGATAGCCTATATTTTTTCTAATTCACTCCTCAGAACTTCTTTCGCTTGCACGCCGACAAACTCTTTGACAACCTGGCCGCCTTTGAAAATTTTGAGCGCCGGGATAGACATAATGCCGAATTTGCCAGCTGTTTCTGGATGCTCGTCCACGTTGATTTTCCCAATTTTAAATTTGTCTCCCATTTCTTTCGCCAAATTTTCAATAACCGGACCCATTACTTGGCACGGTCCGCACCAGGGAGCCCAAAAATCAACCAAAACCGGTACGGGACTTTTTAAAACTTCCTGCTCAAAGTTTTGATCGGTAAACGTGGCTTCCATAATTTTTTTAATTTAATAATTATTTCGAAATTCAAATTATAAATCCAAAATTCTATCAGGCCCATTGATAAATCAAATATGCCCCGATAAACAGCATAATCGCTCCGGCTATCAGATGCAAAATTTTTATATTGCGTCGGCGAAACTCTTCCAGTTTTCTCGCTCTCACTCCAAAATACATTGCCAAAGTAATAATAATCATCGGCAGAACGAAAACCAAATTATAAAGCAAAAGCAGGGAAACAGCTTTCATTGCTTCTGTTTTCTTCGCGAGCAGTCCCAAGATCACCAGATACGGCCCGCTGGTGCAGGGAAGCAAAAACAGACTAACCAAAAATCCGATTCCAAACGCCCCCAGGGGGCTGGTGACTCCCTTGATTAAGGCTTGCAACTTTGGCCGCCAGCTCATCGGGACTTCCATAACAAAAATTTTTCCGTACCAAAAAAAATCTTTAAGATTAGCCAAGCCGATAATAATAGCAATAATTCCAATGACAATGGAAAATATTTTAGGAAGATTAAATACTCCAATTGCCCTATATAGCCCGAAACCCATTAGAAAATAGGAAATAAAAACTGAAAGGGAAAATAAAAATCCCGCAATTACGGCTCTTTTTCTGCTATGAGCTCCTATAATAGTCGCTATCAGCAAAATCAAAACCGCGAATGCGCAAGGATTAATCGCGTCTACAAGAGCCGCGCCTAAAAGAACTGGAATAGTGATAGAAGCCGGCTCTTCAGTGTTGGTGACAAGCTTCTGTTTTCCCAAGCTTTTTTCAATTGATTCCGGATCGGGGAAAGCGTAAGCGTCCGCGCCTTCAATTTCACTGGCAAAATTGTTGATAATCGGCTGATCGCCGATAAGTATTTGGTCTGCGAAAAATATCACCGGATAGCCCCTTTTTTCCGAAGCGATGCCAAAAGCATCAAAGTATCGGTTCAGGCTGGCGTAGTTTTCCAGGCTGGAGGCCTCTATTTTTTTAATTTCATATTTTTCATAAATACCGTTATTTTGGAAATATTCGCTGACGCGAACGCAATGCGGACAAGTTTCCGTGTAAAAATAAATAGCCTTCTTTTTTTCCTGACCGAAGACCAGTATAGGCATGGATAAGATTATTAATAAGATTAAGAATGCTTTTTTCATGTTATTTATATTTTAAATCCTAATTTCAAAATCCCAAATCACAAATAAATCTAAGATCACAATTTCCAAAATCTAAAACATTTTGAATTTTAAATTTTGATATTATTTAGGATTTGGTGCTTTGGATTTTGGATTTTACTTGCCGTGCCGGCGTTCGCGCCTTTGATATTTCTGGACAGCTTCGGTAAATTCCTTCTCCCCAAAGTCCGGATAATATTTTTCGGAAAAATAAAGCTGGGCGTTGGCGATATCCCACATCATAAATCCTACACTAAGATGAGGGTCGCCGCCAGTGCGGATTAGCAGATCAACTGGCGGGAGATCCCTGGTCATCAGGTTTTCCTTGATTGTCGCGCCGGTGATTTTTTGCCCGGGTTTGTATTTTTTAGCGATCTTTCTCACCGCTTCAATCATTTCATCGTCGCCATTATAAGCCAGGAAAAAATTTAAATTATATTTCTGATAATGTTTTGTTTGTTCTATTCCGTCTTCAAGAATTTTTACCAGATTTTTAGGAAACTGCCCTTTCCATTTTCCGATGATATTTATCCTGGCTTCATTTTTATGAATTTTTTCGCTTTCAATTAATTTTTTGAAATATTTTTCATATATGCGAAGAAGTTCTCGCTTTTCTCGAAGCGGCCTTTTTTCCAGATTTTCAAGCGATGATCCCCAAAAAGAAATGGAATTGATTCCAATTTTAAGCGCCTGGTTAATTATTTTTTCCGTGTTTTTCGCTCCCTCCTCGTGGCCGATCCAAGGCATTAAGCCCCTAACCCTGGCCCACCGGCGGTTTCCGTCAGGAATAATGGCAATATGCTTTGGTTTACCCCCACACCAAAGATCCTGGCTACTTTCCGCCATATTTTTGCATGAAGTATTTTGGTGTGGGGGTGAATTTTTTTCCATTTTTATTATTACTATTTTTACAGTTCTCTCTGAATCATATACTCCGCGATGTCGCTGAGAAACTTTTTGGACTCGGGATTCATTTCAATTTTTTTCAACTCTTTTTTTGCCTCTGACACCAGCTTCATGGCCAAATTTTTTGCGTAATCAAGCGATTCGGATTCAATTATAACTTTCCTGAAATCAGCAATGTCTTTTTTGGTTAAATTTTTATTTCCCAGACATTTTGCCAAAATCTTCTTATGCCTTAGATTCGCTTTTTCAAAAGCTTTGGCAACCAAAATAGTATATTTCCCCTGCCGGATATCCGAGCCAACCGGCTTTCCGGTTTTTTTCTCCGAACCAAAAATTCCGAGAATATCGTCCTGAATTTGAAAAGCGATGCCGGCCGGAACGGCATACTTGCTAAGCTGGCCAAGAAATTTGTCATCCGCTCCGCCCAAAATAGCGCCTAAGTGCAATGGTCCCTCGAAAGTATACTTGGCTGTTTTGTGCTCATACATTTTAAGGATATCCTTGACGGTTGCCTCGCCCCGATATTCAATATGGATGTCCTCCGATTGGCCAACCACTGTCATTGACACAATACCCTGTAATCTTTTCAGGGCTTTGATTACCAATTTTGGATTAAATTCTGATTCAAAAAGCACTTGATTTCCGAGAGCCGCAACCATATCGCCCACAATTATCGCCATTGAAATTCCGAAGTGCTTCGCATCCTTATTTTTGAAAAATCTTTCTCCAATCCTTCTGTAATATTCATGGGTGGTCGTTACTCCATGTCTTTTTCCATCTTGATCGATTATATCGTCATGCATCAAAAGAAAAGAATTCACGAGTTCAATGCTGACACTGGCTTTTAGCATTTTTTCCAGCTCTTTACCTCCTGCGGCCAGATAGCCATAATACATAAACGCGGCCCTGGCCCTTTTTCCGCCGGACATAATAATTTTTTTAGAATGCTTGAGGGCGTCGGTTATGCCCCGATCAACGCCTTTAGACTCTTTTATAACGCGATTCAGATATTTTTCGATTTCAATATTGATTTTCTGCTTGAAATCTGAAAGTGCTTGCAATTCTGCCATAACAAAAAAGACTTAATGTTTACAGTAAGTCCATTTTACATTAAAAACCAAAAAAGGCAAAAGCAATTTATACCTCTTTAAAAGGCTTTTTTTTCCATTCCGGATTCTGCCGGCATAAAAGTTCTCCGGCTTTTTGCGGCTGGGCCATAATCTCTTCCACAATTTTTTCCATCCGCATGCTCTGCGAGCCCTTGACTAAAATCAAATCCCTTTCTCTTATGATTTCCTGCAATTTCTTTCCGGCATCCATGGGATTGGAAAAAGAAAAGATATTGTTTTTATTAAAATTATTTTTCAAAAGTTCTTCAACGGCAAAGCGCATCCTTTTCCCCACCGTCAAAAAAAGATCGCCTTTGATTTCCAGAAATTTCCGCGCCACGTTTCTGTGTCCGGACTCTGTTTCACCGCTCAATTCCAGCATATCGCCGAGAACGGCAATTTTTCTCGGCGCTGCTATTTCCCCCAGTGTTTCCAGAGCGGCCTGCGCTGACACCGGAGACGCGTTATATGTGTCGTCAATAATAGAAGTTTTTTTAATTCCGGCGATTAAATTCATCCGTCCGCAGGGCGGAGAAAAATTTTCCAGGGCCGCCCCGATTTCAACCAGATTAAGGCCGAGCCAGGTACCGATGGCAGCCGCAAAAAGCGCCGGATATATCTGATGGCGGGCCAAAATGTTGTTCAGCCGGACCGGTATGCTTGTACCTTTATAATTAAGTTTGAAACTCATACCCTTGATTTCCGCTCCTGCTTCGCCGGAATAGACAAAAGCCAAATCGGTCGCCTGCATCTCCGCCTCCCTGGAAAAGCCCACGGTTACAAGGCTGGATTTCGCCTGATCCTTAAGATCAACAAGAGCTGGATTATCAATATTAATAATTGCCAGGCCTTTTTCGTCCAGCGCTTTAATGATCATCCCTTTTTCTCTGGCTATGCCCTCCAAATTTTTAAAAAATTCCATATGGCTTTCAGAAATATCAGTCAAAACGCCGATTTCCAATTTTACAAAATCAGTGAGATATTTCAAATCGCCCGGACGATCGGCCCCCATTTCCAAAACTAAAATTTCCGGATATTCAAAAGGCAGAAGCATAACCGCCATCCACTTGAAAAAAACTTCAAGCCAGCGCAGAAAAGAACTTCCTCCGCCGCCTGAACCGATAACAGTCAGTGGGATTCCGATTTCGTTGTTATAATTTTTTTCATTTCTGCGCACGCGAAAATGCCCGGCTAGAACCGTAAAAATAGCTTCCTTGGCTGAAGTTTTGCCCACTGATCCGGTCACTCCGACTACTCTGGGATTATATTTCTTAAGCACTCCCATAGCCATCAGGCGCAATATTTTTTGTAAAAATTGTAATTTGTTCATAAATTGCTTCAGGTATTTTTTCTCTTAAGATCTGCTGCATTTGCTGAAGGCTGGTTTTCTTTGTCATCGCCCTGCTTATCGTCTTTTTTCTTAATGAAAGAATCCCTTAAATTATGCGTGGTGTCAAATTTATCCAAATCCGCCTTATCATATTCAACTGTCGGTTCTATGTTGTAATATTCCAGCAAAAATTTCATCAACTCTCCAAAGGTCGGCGCAGCGCTTGATTCCGCCCATTCAACGTTTTTTGGATCGTCTATTTTTACTAGAATGGCAAAGCGGGGATTATCAACCGGAGCAAAGCCGGCAAAAGATCCGACAGATTTGCCTTCTTCATAACCTTTCTTTTCACTGCTGGCAACTTGCGCCGTACCGGTTTTTCCCGCCACCAGATAACCGGGAACATCCGCGTTTTTCCCATGACCATTAACTACAACACTGCGGAGCATCTGGTTTATTTCCAAGGAGGCCTTTTCCGAAATAACCCGCCGGACTTCCTGCGGCTGAATTTCTTCCGTGCTTCCGCTGGCATGAATAATTTTTTCCACGATCTGCGGTTTCATCAGCACTCCGCCGTTTGCCAGAGCGCTATAAGCGCCCAGAAGCTGAATCGGAGTCACCGCAATTCCCTGTCCGAATGAAGCAGTGTAAAATTGAATATCGATGCGGGAGTTGTCCAAATTTTTGATATCGCCCCGGCTTTCTCCCAAAAAATCAATGCCGGTTTTTTCTCCGAACCCGAAACGTTTTACATAATCGGCAAAATTTTTATTTCCCAATAATTTTTCCACATATACCGCTCCCGTATTCAAAGACTTTTCCAAAACCTGCGTCATCGTCTGCAGACCATTGGCCTTGAAATCGGAATTTTTAATGGTATATCCGGCTTCTTTTACCGCGCCAGTATCATTAAAAGTCGCAACTGGCGTTATTTTATCGCTGTCCAGCCCGGCCGCCAAAGTTACGCCCTTAAAAACGCTTCCGCATTCATAGGAATCGCTAACCGCCGGATTACGATAAGCGCTGATATCTTCCACTTCGGCATATTTATTCGGATTAAACGTCGGGTAGTCCGCCATAGAAAGTATTTTTCCCGTTTCCGGTTCCATAATTATGATTGAACCGCCAGAGGCGTCAAATTTTTCGACTGCGCTTTTTAAAATTTTTTCGGTTTCGTACTGGATGATATGGTCTATAGTCAGGACAAAACTGTCGCCGTTTTGCGCCGGGATAATTTGGCGTTCACTGGTAGTCACCCATTTTCCGGAGGCATCTTGGTCTTGGACTATTTTTCCCGACTGCCCGGTCAGCTCGCTGTTGAAATACGCTTCCAATCCGTAGCGCCCTCCAAAATCATTATCTTTCCATCCGACAAAACCCAAAACATTGGCCGCCAGCTCATTGGAAGGATAATATCGATACGCTTCATCCTCCAGGTGGACGCCCGCAAGTTTGGCAGCGCGTATTTTTTCGACTTCCTCGTCTGTCAATCGGTGTTTTAAAACTTCATACATATCCTCGGGATTTCCAAGTCGATTTTCCAGATCCTCTTTGTTAAGCGCGAGTATTCCCGCAAGTTTTTCCGCACTTTCTTTTGCGTTTTCTATTTCTTTGGGAACGGCATAAGCCATCTTGGTCTGCCGGTTCACCGCCACCGGATACAAATTATTTTTATCCTTAAGGTAGATTTCCCCTCTTTGGGCGAAAAGTTCCTGATAAAGCGTATGCTGCCCTTCTGCCAGGGCACGATATGACGAATAAGAAAAAACTTGCAAACTATACAACCGCGAAAGAATGCCGGCCGCGGCCGCAAAAATAAAAAAAACTAATACATAGATTCTCCAGTTGTCGCCTGCGCTTCCGTTGCTTCTCAATTCACACCGGCTTCCGACCGCGTATTTTCTATTGTTCGCAATAACTGGCATACCCTTTCTATTATACCGTTACAACTTTAAGATTGTGCCTGAAGTCAACTGGGAGAGTTTTAAGATTAAAGAAAGTTAAGTTGTAACGGCATAAAGTTTTTCTATTTCATCGCCATCGGGCCGTTTTCTTCAAGGTAACTGACCACCGGCGAGGTCACCAGATTTAAATCATCCATTGATTTTTCAATATTATACATGGACTTAAGTTCGACTTCCTTTATTTTGAGCTGCTGGCTTTCTTTTTTGAGATCCTGAATCCTGGTTTCTTTTTCCCTTATTTCATATCCTTTAGCGGCGATACTGTTCACTTGATACAAATAGGCCGCACCAACGATAACCAGGCTGGCTATTAAAAAGGATGTTCTGGCTTTAAGGCTGCCCTTCTCCGGCTTGGAAATTTTTTTAGCATTTTTTTTCGGCGTCTTTACCAAGCGAAAACTTCTGCTGGCCGAAGCAGTTTTCTTTCTTGGCAATATTTGACTCCCCCAATTTCCGGTGAGAACCCTTTCCATTTATTTTTCCAATTTTGTCTCCGCACCTTGCGGAGTTACAAAATTGAGAACCCCGCACTAATTCTGTGCAGAAACTTTTATTTTTATTTTTATAATTGCTAGCGAGTCCACAAATGAAAGCTTGCTTTTATTTGGGGCGAGTAACGCAATTACTTTTATTTTTTAAGCCGTAGGCGGATCCGAGCATTAATCCATAAAATATCTGAGATTTTATCGGAATTAGTGCCGGGGTCACTACATTTTTTCACAAACCCGCAACTTGGCGCTTCTGGCTCTCGGGTTGTTTTCCACTTCCTCTTCGCCGGGCACCAGAGGTTTTCTGGTAATTATTTTTATCTTTGGTTTATTCCCGCACCGGCACTGCGGGAAATCCGGCGGGCAAATGCATCCCCTTGCATTTTCCCGAAATATATTTTTAACCATCCTGTCTTCCAGCGAATGAAACGAGATTATTGCCAGCCGTCCACCCGGACTAAGCGCCTCAATCGCCTGCGGAATAAATTTTTTTAAATTTTCCAATTCCTGGTTGACTTCTATACGCAAGGCCTGAAATGTCTTGGTCGCGGGATTTATTTTCGCGCGCTTATATTTTTCTGGAACCGCGCTCTTTATTATTTCGGCCAATTCCGCAGTTTTTTCAATCGGCTTAGTTTTTCTGCATTCAATAATTTTTTTAACTATATTTTTGGCGAATTTTTCTTCTCCGTAATCGCGCAAAATCTTTTCCAAATTTTTTTCGCTGTATTTGTTTATTATTTCCTCAGCAGTTAGTTGGAGACTTTTATCGAGTCTCATGTCCAGCTCCGCATTTTTTAAAAAGCTTAATCCGTAACTTCCGTCTTCCATCTGCGCCGAGGAATATCCGAGGTCAGCCAAAATCCCATCCACCGATTTTATTCCCTGGCCCCCTAAAATTTTCTCTAAATTCGAGAAATTGTCTTTTGCTAAAAATATATTGCCAGCTTCTGGCTTCAAATATCTTTTAAAATTTTCAATGGCTTTTTCGTCCTGATCAATTGCTACCAATTTTCCCCGCAGGCCTATTTTTTTTAATATCTCCCGGCTGTGTCCGCCTCCGCCCAAAGTCGCGTCCACAACTGTCATGCCCGGCTTTAATTTTAATAACTCAATAGATTCTTTCAGTAATACGGATTTGTGAATAATCATTTTAATAGACCCCCAATTTGCCTAATTGTTCCGCGATCTCGTCCGTATTTTTTTCCGCGTTCTTCTTGTAATCGCTCCATTTCTTTTCGTCCCAGATTTCCAAACGATTGTAGACCCCGGCCACAATCACGTTTCTTTTGAGTCCCGCGTAAACTTTTAAAAAATCCGGAATCAGAATTCTCCCTTGCTTATCCGCTTCAACGTCCACCGCTCCGGCAAGCATTAAACGAATAAAACTTCGCGTGGCCGCCTCACCGACCGGAAGCGTTCCCAACTTTCCCGCCAATTCTTCCCAGACTTTCATCGGATAAACAAACAAGCATTTGTCAAGTCCGCGCGTGACTACCAATTTATTTTTTAATTCGCTTCTAAATTTACTGGGCACCGCCAATCTTTTTTTCGGATCAATTGAATGCTGATATTCTCCTATGAACATAATCCACTTTATACCACTTTGTTACACCTAAGCTCTATTTTACTCCACTGCGATACATTGGTCAACACATTCCGCAAGCTTTTTGGGAACAAAAAAATGGCTTTCTAAAGCCATTCGCCTTGCCACTTATCCACAGTTTGTTCACTTTTTGGCAAAAAAATAAAGGCTGGTTGGTTTTTGCCAAACAGCCTTTCCAGTTTAATGCTCTTGAGCCGGGACGCTTTTTTTCTTTTCGGCTTTATTGATATATTCTACAGCATCTTTGACTCTTGCGATTTTTTCCGCGTCGTCGTCCGGAATCTCTATTTTAAAGGCTTCTTCAAAAGCCATGACGAGCTCCACTGTGTCCAGCGAGTCCGCGCCGAGATCTTCAACGAATGATGCTTCAGGAAGAACTTCTGACATATTCACTCCCAGCTGTTTCGAGATTATCTCCTTAACTTTCTCTTCGACCAATTTGATTCACCTCCCTTTTCCCATATTACTCTGCATCGCTTCAATATTCATTCCGCATTTGCGAAATCGTTCCAGGATTTCTTTCTTCGTCGGCCTTCTGTTTCTTCCCCTTTTCTTCGGTCTTTCGATTTTTTTCGTTTTCACTTCTCCTCCTTGAAATATTTAATTTTTAATGTTTCTTATGTTTAAGCATGGCATTGCATGCTGGAATGTAATTTAACAGATTCCAGTTGTTAGTCAACCAGCAATTTCTTTAACTGACATTCCAACATTCTGCAGAATGTTGGAATGTTGTATCTTGGTAAATTTAATAATCTTTCTTTTGGAAACTTTGGTGACAACTTTAAAAACTTTGCTACGGAAGGACGACGGCGTCCGGTATCCTGGCCTGCCTTTTTTCCCGCCGACTTTGGCATAATTTCTCATAATTATTTTGGTGGACCTAGGCAGAATCGAACTGCCGTCTCGTCAATGCGAATGACGCGTGCTACCACTATACCATAGGCCCTTATATTTGTGCCCTCAAGAGGATTTGAACCTCTGATCTTCAGCTCCGGAAGCTGATGTTCTGTCCGCTGAACTATGAGGGCATAAATTTACCCGTCGGAGCGCCGAGAATCGGACTCGGACTACAAGACCCCCAGCCTTGCGTACTACCACTATACTACGCTCCGGTATCTACAATTATACACACCCCAGCCCTTGACTGGCAACTATTAATTAACTTCAAAATCATTTATACTAAGGACAGGTAATTATTTTAAATAAAATAGAAATACAAGAAAGGATGGTCATCGTGCATGAATCGGGACAGAAAGCAGCAAAACCGGAAAAATTATATGCCGTAGAAAACGCAGGCGCGGGTATAGACACGTGCTCTAGATGTGGAAGAAATATTAGCGAAGCAGAGTGCATCTGCGACAGAGATACTCCTGTGACTGTTTCTATGAGCAGGACCATAAAACCTTCGGAAGCAGAATTTCTCCTACAAGCATAGCTCTTTTTAACTAATATCCCCGCATACACTTAAAGGGTAGTCGAAACCGGCTATCCTGTTCTTTTTTAAGAAAGTTATCCACACCTTGCGGAATGTTGGATATAATTGTATAATTTAGATATAAAACCAATACAAAAATGACTGAAGAAAAAGACAAAAAGGGGGAAAATTCTCCCGAAAAAATACAGGCATTGCGCGAGATGATTTATAACGCTGAAAAAACGCTGCAGGGGGTGAAAGCGATGCTTTTGCAGTTAGAAGGCAAGAAAAAAGTCGGCCGCCGGAAAAAAGTTTCTCCGGAAGATAGGGAGGATGGTCGGGTTATTGAAGGCACTTTTGACGGCCAAATTATGATAGGCACGGACGGGAAGCAATATCCGGTTCCGGCCAACTACGCTTCCAAATCAAAAATCGTGGAAGGAGACATGCTTAAACTGACGATAACGCCGGAGGGGTCTTTTATTTACAAACAAATCGGCCCGGTTGAAAGAAAACGGCTCATCGGCGTTGTCAACCAGGACGCCGAAGGCAACTTTTTTATCACCGCTGAAGGCAAACCTTATCGCGTGCTTTTGGCTTCGATTACTTATTTCAAAGTTGAACCAGGAGACGAAGTGACGCTAGTGGCGCCGCGAGACATTGATTCGGATTGGGGATCGATTGAAAATGTCATCCAAAAAAGCCGGGGCCTGCATACTGATTACCGCGATTTAGCTAGCGACAAATATCTGGAAGAAGACACGGAAAATATTTCTTCATCCGTTGCCGGAAAGAAAAAAGTTTCTGCTTCGATTTTTGACGAATGGGCGCCGGATCTTGACGAGCTTAAAAAAGAGTTGAATAAAAAAGAATTATAACAATTTAGAAAATTTTTATGGAATACGTCGCGCAGCCGGCTGAAAATAAAACGCAAAAACTTACCGCGCAGTTCGGAAAATTCGTTCTGGTCGGCATCATGAACACGCTAGTAGACTTGCTTGTCCTTAATATTGAAATGGCAGTAACAGGCATAGTTGTCGGCGCCGGCTATTCTGCGGAAAAAGCGATTTCCTTTATGTTTGCCGTAACTTTCAGTTATTTTATTAATAAGCATTGGACGTTTCAGGATAAATCCAGAGAGGGCGAAGGCAAAAAAATGTCACAATTCTTCGCCGTCAGCTTGGTCGGAATGTTAATTAATGTAACAACTGCTACTATCATCGTGACCTATCTGCAAATACCTCTGAATAATATACTGCACCTGTCATTTTTAACTCCGAAACTTTGGGGAACGATCGGCGCTCTTGGCGGAACCGCTGTCGGCCTTATTTGGAACTTTTTCGGATACAAGTTTATTGTTTTTAAAAAGTAGCCGGTATCTCTTGAAACTTTTGACTCCCCTTTTCCGAGGAGTTTTTGTATGCTATAATTATCTTAAACAGGGGTGCCGTAAAGGTACTCTTAATTATTCACCCTATGGAGTAATTTTGCTTATAGCAAAATAATTTCGTTTTACGCAATTTACTCAATGAGGTAAAAACAATGGAATCAACAACGCTTTACCGCAAATACCGCCCGAAGAATTTCGGCGAAATCATCGGCCAGCAGCATATTGTCCGGACGCTTTCCAACGCGATTAAAAACAACCGGGTAGGACAGGCCTATCTCTTTACCGGCCCGCGCGGAACGGGAAAAACTTCCATTGCCAGAATTTTAGCCAAAACCGTCAATTGTGCCGATACTAAAGATTCGATCAGCTGTGAAAAATGCCCCGCTTGCAAAACAGTTGACGAGGGACGCTCGCTGGATATTATTGAAATTGACGCCGCTTCCAACACCGGCGTGGACAACATCCGCGAATTGCGGGAAACCGTGAACCTCCCTCCGACCTTTCTCAAATTTAAAGTCTATATTATTGATGAAGTGCATATGCTTTCCGCCGGCGCTTTTAACGCGCTGCTTAAAACCCTGGAGGAGCCGCCCGCGCATGTCATTTTCATTCTGGCTACCACCGAGATCCACAAGGTTCCGGAAACCATAATTTCCCGCTGCCAGCGTTTTGACTTCGCCCGGCTTCCTCTTCAAAATATTATCGAAAAACTCACCCTTATCGCCAAAAGCGAAAAAGTCAGCATTGACAAGGATTCGCTGGAAATGATCGCCATTGCCGCCGAAGGCGGAATGCGGGACGCCGAAAGCCTGTTGGGGCAGATAATCGCCCTGGAAGACAAGAATGTGACTCTTAAGGAAGTTGAAGAAATTTTGGGCACCACCGACCGGAAATTCGCGGGCGAACTGGCGGAAATGCTCTTTGCCGGCGATTCAACCGGAGCTATCGCTAAAATAAATACCCTTTTGACTGACGGCTATGACCTTCAGGTGTTCAATAAATCCCTTATCAACTATCTGCGCCAGCTGATGCTTCTTAAAATCAGTCCCGAGCTCAAGACTTATTTTTCTTATGAAATCACCGCCGATCAGACGGAAAAAATGCTGGAGCAAATCAAAAAGGTTGAGCTTGCTAAAATAATTTCAGCCATCAATTTATTCCTGGAGGCGCAGGAAAAAATATCCGCCTCTATGCTTCCGCAGCTGCCCTTGGAAATCGCGATAATCAAAGCAACCAATACATTCCCCGCTATAGTAGAAAGTATTAAGTATCAAGTATTAAGCAATAATCAAGACACCAAAAATAATAATCAAGTAAATCAAAAATCACAAATCACAAATCACAAACAAAATACAAATACACAAATTATCAAAAAAACTACAGAAAAGATTGAAACCGAAAATAGCAATATAGCAATTGAACAATTTAACAATGACCTAAACAGCAATTTAACCATTGAGGAGGCAATTGCCAAATGGCATACGCTTTTGGAAAAAATCGCGCCCTTCAATCATTCGCTGAAAGCCCTGCTTTCCAACTGCCGGGTTTCCGCGGTTTCCGGTAATGTTATAACGCTCGCCACACCCTATGATTTTTATATGCAGAAACTTAATGATCAAGCCAACCAATTGACAGTAGAAGATGTTTTTGGTAAAATCCTTGGGTCCAAAATCAGTATCAAGACTATTATTGACAAAGATGTATTTGGAAAATAATCCCGCCGGTAGGCGGAGAACTAAAGCCGGAAAACAAACAAAATTCCCTGCTCGCCTCCGCGATAGAAATTATGGGCGGAAAGGTTGTGAAGGAATAATCTAAAACAAGAAGTATAAATTTAAAAAGGGCCCTATGGGCTCTTTTTTTTCGTGTTGGGAGTTGAGGATAATTTCAGCAACCAGTTTGCGATGACATATTAGAGGATTTTGGAAAATTGGAGTGTAATGATAGAACGAACTGAAAAGATTAAGACTTTGTTAAAATAAAAAGTACCCTCTAGTTTTTAATTAAATTCCAGATATTCACCTCCGCCTACTATCTTGACATTACCGTCCACAACGCTTAAAGCTGACTGATCGTCGAGCACGTAGGTCTTTCTAGTTATTTCTTTCATAGCCTCTTTGAGATTTGTCTCTGTGCGTGAAGCAAAGTGAGGATTGTTTAGATGGGGAAAAAAATAAAAATCTGTAAAACCCAATCCTGCCATGGTTTCTTTTTCGGCTTCTTCGCCATATAGGGCTTTTAAAAGTCGTAGATTTAGATCCGGACCAGTTATCATGCTTCCAGCACTTAATCCCATATACACTTTAGTTTTAAGCATATCAGGCAATAATTTTACTAACCCGGATTTATTCATCCAATTCATAAGATGGTAAGTATTGCCACCCTCAAAAAATAAAACATCAGCTTCTTTAAGCTGAAGTCGCCAAATGTTTTCAGGCACAGCTGAAATATCGGCTATCGCTACAGATTTAAAGTTTTGCTTTTTGATGTTTATGAGGTCATCAATAAACCAATTTTTATCTCCAAGCTCAACATTTGAAGCTGTGGGAATAAATACTAAAGAGGTCTCGTCTGGCTTTTTTCCAACCATCTCAAAAAGAGTGTCTGCAATAGCTTTGTTAGCGAATCCATTGGAGCTTAAAAGTAGTTTCATAGTCTAATTTTTTTAATTTCTTTAATAATTTTTTAACCCATCTAGGTCTCTCGATAAAAAAGTCTGACTGTTGGGGAGGAGGGATTCGAACCCCCGCATGACGGCGCCAAAGGCCGTTGCCTTACCGCTTGGCTACTCCCCAATATTTTCTAAAATTTCTAGTTTTTCTCTTGAACCTTTATAACTCTTCAAATATTTTTCCCTATTTCTTGCTTCCAACCTTGAATTAAGTCTTTCTTTATGTATTAAAATGAAGGGTCTTCGATATTTTGTTGATTTTGTTTTACCTGCATTGTGCTGAGCTAGCCTACTTTCAACATCAGTACTTATGCCGGTATAATGCCCCCCGTCTTTAAGACTTCTCAAAATGTATAAATAATATTCCATAATGCCTTACCGCTTGCCTGCCCGGCCAGGGGCTACTCCCCAATGGTCTTTATTTAATTTACATTACAATTTAATGAAAATCAAGCCCCAACTTGTAACAACTTGCCAATTTTCCAAAATCCCCTTTAGTGTTATGCTTATCAATATGAAATATAAGCTTTATAAAACTTCTTGGAAGGCCTGGGACGCGATGCTGGAAGCTATTGATCAGGCGAAAAAGTCCATATATCTTGAGATGTATATTTTTTTAGATGACACTTCCGGAAGCCATAATTTTTTGGGAAAACTCGGGCAAAAGGCGCGCGAGGGCGTGCAGGTCGTCATTATTGCCGACTCCTTCGGCAGTTCGGAACTGAAAAAAGAATCTGTGAACGCCCTGCGGGAAGCTGGCGCGGAATTTCTTTTTTTCAGTCATTGGCTGCGCCACATCCACCGGAAAATACTTGTTGTTGACGAAAAAATCGCCTTTATCGGCGGAGTGAATATTGGCAAAAAATTCGCGCTTTGGAACGATTTGCAGCTCCGCTTTTCCGGCAGAATGGTCAGAACCATCGCCAAATCTTTCGCCTATACCTATGAAATCGCCGGCGGAAAAAATCAAAAGATACTGGCTCTCCGGGAAAAGTCTTTCGCCAAAAAATTCCGTTTTTGGATAATTGAACATTCTCCCATTAAAAATATTTATTCTCTGAAGGACCAGTATCGGGAAAAAATTTCCGGAGCTAAAAAAAGCATCCGGATTGTCACTCCCTATTTCACCCCGCCGCGCTGGCTGCGAGCGCTTCTTGACGGCGCAATTCAAAGAGGCGTGTCAGTTGAGGTTATTATACCTAAAAAAACCGATCTGCCGATTATCAACAGAATTAACCATCGTTATATGTATGAACTTTCTTCAAAGGGCGTCAAATTTTTTTTAACCAACAAAATGAATCACTCCAAAGCGCTAATGATTGACGATAAAATCGGCCTCATTGGCTCGCAAAATATTGACCATCTTTCCTTTGAGCTCAACACTGAGGCCGGAATGTTTTCCAGAGACCGGAATTTTATCCGCGAACTCGCGCAGACTATGGACGAATGGAAAAAAGATTCACAAGAATTCTCGCCCTATAAATATGAAATGAAATTTATAGATTACATCATTCTGGCGCTTATCAAAGTCCTAAATCCGATACTTTAAATAAACAACTTTACCACCCTAGTTCAGACACTATTACAAATTGAGACTTTCGAGCGTAAAAAAAAATACTGGTCCGCCTCGGGGCAACCGGTATTTTTTAGTGAGAAAGTTGAAAATTTGTTAGTGGATGAACTCCGGGTGGCTCTTTTCTTTTGTTACTTTTCTTGTGAGACAAGAAAAGTAAGGGAAAAGATTATTTCAAGGTGACAGTCGCGCCGGCAGTTTCCAATTTCTTTTTCATTTCCTCGGCTTCAACCTTGGCTACTTTTTCCTTAATCACCTTAGGAGCGGCGTCCACCAGGTCTTTCGCGTCTTTCAGTCCAAGGCCGGTAACTTCACGCACCGCTTTGATCACATTAATCTTGGAAGCTCCGGAAGCGGTAACCTCCACATCAAACTCGGTTTTTTCTTCCGCAGCATCCGCTTCTCCGGCTCCCACTGCCGGAGCTGCGCCTGCTACCATCATTGGAGCAGCCGCGCTCACGCCGAATTTTTCCTCCAGAATTTTCACCAGCTCGGACAAATCCAAAACGCTCATCTTCTCAATTTCGGAGACGATTTTTTCGAATTTCGCCGGAATTTTTACTTCGCTTTTTTCTTCAGTCATTTAATTAGTTTTTAGTTCTTGGTCATTAGCCATCAGACTAACAACCAAAACTTAAATTATTTAAAAAAATTAATTACCCTTATCCGCCACGGCTTTGAGCACTTGAACCAGCCCCCGTAAATTGCCGGCCAAGACATTCACAAATCCGGAAACCGGCGCGTTGATAGTGCTGACTAATTTTGCCAATAGCTCTTCTTTTGACGGAAGCTTGGCCAAAGCATTGACTTCATCCACTGTCAGTTCTTTGACTCCCAAAATTCCTCCCGCTATTTTCAAATTTTCATTAACATTCGCCAGCTTGGCAATTATTTTCGCCGCCGCGACTTCGTCTCCAGTTGATACGGCGATGGCAATTTGGCCCTCTAACTTTTTTACATCAATTGGAATTCCCGCGTCTTTAAGCGCCAAATTTATGAGTGTTTTTTTCAAAACCCTAAGTTCAACGCCGGAAGCACGCAGTTCGTTGCGAAGAGCCATCATATCTTTCACTTTCAAGCCTTTGTAGTCGGAAAAAACTACGGCTTTTGAGTCCTTAATTTTTTTAGCCAAATCTTCAATTATTTCCTGTTTTTGTTCCTTAGTCTGGGCCATTTTTGTAATTTATTTATAATTTAAAAACAAAAAAATCTGCGCTCGAAACGCAGACATCAAAAACATTGCTGTTTTATTTCCTCGGCAGGACTTATAAACGCCTGCTGTCTGCGGAACATATTCTGTTGTATCTAAAGTTTATATTAAAAACCGCAATCTGTCAAACGCCTATTCAGCTGAATCTTTTTTCTCCTTGACTTTGGGTTCTCCTGCTTTAACCTCTTTTGTTTTAGGCTCTTCTGTTTTAGTTTCCGCTGCGACCTCTGCCTTAGGAGCTTCCACTGCTTCAGCTGGCGCTTCTTTAACTTCCTTATCCGCCATAGCTTCAGCGGCGGCGGGTTCGACTTTCTTAACTGGAAGCTTTACTTTTCTTTTTTCTCCTGTCAAAACCCCCTTGGAAACAAAAAGATTATACGCCGTATCGGAAACTTGCGCGCCCTGGGAAACCCAGTATTTAATGCGCTCCGCTTTCAATATTTCTTTTTTAAAATGTGGATCATAGCTGCCCAAAATTTCCACATGCTTCCCTCCGGGAGCCACGGTGTGCTCTTGCAGCACAATTTGAAATTGCGCTTTATTCTTTTTCCCGATTCTTGCGAGTCTTATGGTAAGCATATTTGCTGAATTTTTGTTACTTATCCAGCTTATCTCACATTCAAAAACCTGTCAACCTCACCTTGAAAAGTTTGATTAAAGATGATACATTACAATTTATGGATATGGCCCTATCGTCTAGTGGTTAGCCTGCCTGCCGGTAGGCAGGGACACAAGATTTACCCTGCACCAAAAATATGCCGCGTTCGTCTAGCCCGGTCAGGACGCCAGGTTCTCATCCTGGAAATCATGGGTTCGAATCCCATACGCGGTACCAAAAAATAAAAATATCCCTGAGTGGGGTATTTTTGTTTTTTTATAATTGTGTGGGGGTTTATTAAATATGTTTTTCAACCGTAAATTCGTAAAGCTCGTAATTATCGCTTTGCGGGTCAATTCTCCCTTTTTGACAGGAGATAAAGATTTGCTGTTCAATCGTATCTACTCCTTCCAAATCCGGCAATAATAAGCCACATCGGCCGTCATCGCAACGGACAATAATCCCATGCTTTTTTGGACTATGCGCTTTAATGTCTTTAACAGGTTTCGGTTCGCTTAATATGCTGACTTCATAATTTAACTCCGGCAGTTCTTCGGAAGTTATTGGGCTAAAACGATAATCTTTAGAGCAAGCGGCAACGGCATTGCTTACTATTTCCCGGACAATATTTTCTTTGGCCGGCAAAAATGTGCCTATGCACCCCCGTAATTCTTTCCCCTTATGAATCGTCACAAAAACACCGGCTCGGCGGGAATAAAATTCTTCGAGGCAAATCTTCAGGAGCGGGAATAATTTTTTTATTTTTTATATATTCCCCGGCTGCCTTTTTGGCCAGCTCGACATATTCATCCATAAATAAATTTAAGCTTAGATCAATTTTGCGGTTAAATACCCCACGCCGAACGGCCCTTCATAAGATAAAACTTCCGGCTGCCAATTTACTCCAGACGCTTCCAAAGCGCCCAGCAGAAACGCGAACGACCGCAGTCCGCACTCCCCCGCTTGGGGAAATTTTTCGTCCAGCTTCAAAAAATCATCAATATTTTTTTGCGTCAGATATTTTTTAACCGCCTTGTCGAATCTCGGCCCGTCCGGATGAAATCCGTATGGCCCTTCTTCCTTCAAACAATGCGAAAGATCCCCGGAGGCGATAAAGGCGTAGCGCCTGTCTTGCGATAATTTTTGGAAAAATTTCCCGCCCTTTTCAAAATGTTCGCCTGGCGATTCAAATCCGGTCATAAAGGTTTCTATTTTCCCTTTAAAATCTCCAGCCAAAAAATGGAGAGGCACATTAAACCCCCAATCCGGATGCGGGGAAGAAATAATGATAACATCCGGCTTGGCTTTTTTAAATCTCCCGGCTAAAGCACCCAGAGCCTCCAGAGTTTTTTTCACTTTTTTCCGGTCTTTCTCCGATCCGACCGAAGGCAGCAACAACGGCGGATGAGGGACAATGGCCGCGAAAACAATCATATGTTAATTTAAAAAAATTATTTGATTCCAAAAACTCCATCCAATATTTTTCCGCAGTCAGGGCATTTTCCGTTTTTATCCAGGCGCTCCACACTATAGCCAGTTCGTTTGACGGCAGTTTTCCCGCACTTGGAGCAGTAGGTATTCTCAATATCATTTTCCCAAATATTCCCGGCATACACATATTTGAGGCCTTCTTTTTTACCTATGGCGCAAGCCTTTTTAACCGTTGCCGATGGCGTATCGGGAAGATGCTGAAGTTTCCAGGAAATCGCCCCGGAAAAAGCGCTCACGTGCCAGGGAACAAAAGCCCCCAATTCTTTTTTAATAAACTGGGCTATCTTTTTCAGCATTTTTTCATCGTCGCTTAAAGTGGGAATAATTAAAGTGGTAATTTCCAGCCATATTTTTTCTTTTACCAACCGCTTGCAGTTCTCTAAAACCGGATCCAGCCTAGCGCCGCAATTTGTTTTGTAAAATTCGTCGTCAAAAGATTTAATGTCCACATTGATGGCGTCCAGATATGGTATGATCGCGTCTAGGGTTTTTTGAGACATAAAACCATTGGAAACCCAGACATTTTTGAGCCCTTTTTCCCTGGCCAGCTTCATCGTATCCAGACAGTACTCTAAAAAAACCGTCGGTTCGGTATAAGTATAAGCGATGCTCTGGCATTTGGATTTTAAAGCTCCCTCTACGATCTCCTCCGGCGCCAGATCGAATCCCCAGTTTATTTTAGGATACTCCTTGACTTTTCCTTTCAGTTCAAACATTTGGGAAATATCAAAATTCTGGCAATTGGCGCAGCGAAAATTACACCCGAGCGTGCCAAAGGAATAAGCCCGGGATCCGGGCAGAAAATGAAAAAGCGGTTTTTTCTCAATCGGATCCACCTGAACCGCAACCGCCTTGCCGTAAGCGAGCAGATAAAGTTTCCCGCCCTTATTTTGCCGGATGCCGCAAATGCCGGTTTTCCCTTCCGGAATTTTGCAAAAATGGGAACACGCCTGGCATTCGATTTTATCTCCCGCTTTTTGATAATTAATGCATTCTTTCATGCTTGTTTAAGCCTGCTTAAAAAATTATCCAGTGATGTCTAATACAATAAAAAGGGCCGTTTCTTTCGGTATTAAGAAGTTTTTTTGAAAACAAGTTAAGCTTCACCGCAAAGACATGCAAAAAAAAGAGATGGCTTTCCATCTCTTCTGAAAAATACATGGATATCAGCATGCTTTTTCTATAAAGTCTTTATTTTTTTCCAAAAAACTTATAAGCTGTTCGGGAGATTTGTTGTTAAATTCGATGCGGCACTTCCTGGTTTTAATTACAAGATGATAATTTTCTTTCTTATAAAAAACATAGGACCATTTTACAGCAAAAGGTGTTGATATTTTCATAGCTTCGCTTATTTTTTCCTTGTTTTTTATAATTTTTTCTCTTTTCGCATGAAGAAGGCCAACTATTATTTTTTCAAAAATAAAATCAACTATGCGAATTCCCTCGTTGTCATGAACAAGGGAAATATCGATCTTGCTTTCCTTTCCATCAAAATTTAAACCGCAATCATACATCAACAGTAAATGCATTTTCTGGACTTTTTTAAAAATTCTTTCATGAAGTTTGACGGTTATAAATTTGGCTTCCAAGTTTTCAATAATTTTATAGAAAGTCTCCTCTTTTTGAAATTTAAGTTCTTCATAAAATATTTTCATTGACGAATCCAGAATTTTTTCCAATTTTTTCTTTAAAAGCATTGCTCTTTTCTCTGTCATAAATCCCCCTTTTTTAAGTTTTTTTATGATAATGGTTCATATTCAATTGGAAAACAACAACGCTATATCTTATCTTAAGGCATGACTTTTGTCAAATGAAAATTACTTTAAAATTTTCCCGCCCTGCCCGATTTGGTCCAGACGCACGGAGAGTAGTTTGGAAATGCCGTCTTCGCCCATGGTCACGCCGTAAAGCAGGGACGCCTGGCGCATAGTTTCGCGGTTATGCGTAATCACGATAAACTGGGTATTTTGCGAAAGCTCCTGGATAATTCTTCCGAATCTTTTGGAGTTGGCTTCGTCCAACGCCGCTTCCACTTCGTCCAGCACCGCGAAAGGCGGCGGATTGTGGGAAATAATCGCGAATAAAAGCGCGAGCGAAGTGAGCGCCCGTTCGCCTCCGGAAAGCATCGCCAGTCCTGAAATTTTCTTGCCGGGGGGAGTCGCAAAAATATCAATGCCGGTTTCGGCTTTGTCCGCCGTAGCCTTGGCGGAGGCGGATTCTTCATCTTTAGTAATCTCCCCATCCTGTCCGATTTCCTCCAGCTCTTCTTCCTTGCTTTTATATCCCCTTTTTTTCACTTCAATTTTTTTAAGGCTGGCGTTGCCTCCGCCAAAAATAATCCGGAAATATTTAGTGAATTCCTTGTCAATTTCCGAGAAAGTCGCGGCAAAAACTTCGTTAACTTTCTGCTCCATTTCCTTAATGACTTCCTTAAGCGACACAATGGCTTTTTCAAGATCCTCGGATTCCTTGGTTAAAAATTCATACCTCTTTTTCGTTTCCGCATACTCCTCAACAACCAGCGGATCAATGCCTCCGATCTGTTCCATTTGCATTTTCAATTTGCTTATTTCTTTTTCAACCGCTTCTTTATCGATCCGCTCCGGACTTTTTTCAAGCTCTTCAACGGAAATCTTCAGTTCCGCTAAAACTTCACCGCGCAAATCTTCTTCGCGCACCTCAATTTTGGCCAAAGATATTTTAGCTTCGGTAAATTGGTCTTTAAATTTATTGAGTTCATCCTGCTTGCCGCGCATCGTCCTTTCTATTTCAAAAAACTTGCGCCTTTTTTCTTTATCTGATTGCATTTCAATCGTCCATATCCGCTTCAATCTTTTTTGTTTCCTCCTCTGTCCCGGGGATTTCCTCCCGGATTTTTTGAATCTTGTTTTCAAGTTCGGCAATTGCGGGGCTTTTTTCCGCGGGTTTTCCAATTTTTTCAACCTCTGGCACAATTTTATCTACCTTCCCTTTTTCAATATCCGCTTTAAGTTCGGCCAGCCTCATCTGAATTGACCGGGCAAAATCCTTGATATCCTGCAAATCCTCAATTTTTTCCGCGCTTTCAATGCGGCTTACCAGAATTTCCTGATCTCTTTTTATCTCCTCAACCGCTCTTTTCACATAGCGCAAATCAACCAGCCCTTCCGCCGGCTGATTTTGAATTTTAATCTCGGCGATCGTTTCTTGATTCTTCTGCTTTTCTTTTTCGATCTCCAGCCGGCCTTCGCTCACAATCAAATCCCGTTCCAGACGGTTTAGTTTTTCGCGGTTTTCATTTTTCTTTTTTTCCAGTTCCGCGAGCCGGATGTTCTGCGCCTCATTTTCCGATTCCCGGCTGATTTCATCAGTGAGTTTGTCAACCTCCCTTTGCACATTCATCATCCGCCGGCCTATTTCTTCCTTGGTTTCGCTTAGGTTTCTTTTTTCATCCTGGAAACTTTTCCACAAATGAGAAAAAAGCGCGGTTTGTTTGGCCTTAAGTTCCCCGGCCACCTCCTCGCTTTGCGCCGCCTTGTCGGCTTGGCGCTTGAGCAGGCGCAGATGGGGCTTAATTTCTTCGGCCAGGCTCAAAGCCTTGTCCAGGTTTTCGCGAGTCGTATCGAGCTTGCGGAGCGCTCTTTCTTTCTTGATCTGATACTGTTTCACGCCGGCCGCGTCTTCAATGATAAAGCGGCGTTCAAGAGGCGTAGCATCAAGCACCGCGTCGGCCATACCCTGATTGATGATGGAATAGCTTTCCCGGCCAATGCCGGCTTTGGCTAAAAGATCCACAATATCCTGAAGCCGCACGCGTGAACCATTGACGATATATTCGCTTTCCCCGCTGCGGAAAATTTTCCGCGTAATTGAAATTTCCTCAAAATCCAAGGGTATTTTTTTGTCCGCGTTGTCAAAATACAAAGTCGCTTGCGCGCTTCCCAGCCGCGCTTTTTTCCCCGAACCGGCAAAAATAATATCTTCTGATTTTTTGCTCCGCAGGGTTTTCATGGACTGCTCGCCCATAATCCAGCGGATGGCGTCGGCAATATTTGATTTTCCGGAACCGTTGGGCCCGACAATAGCCGTGATTTCATACCCCCTGCCGGAAGCGCCGTTTTTTAACGCGGAAAAATCCAACGCGGTTTTGTTGGCAAAAGATTTAAACCCTGAAATTTCCAGTTTTTTTAAAAACATTATTTATGGCAAAAATAAAAATACTTGAGTTACAGGCTATGGGTTACGGGCTTCAAGTATTTATATTTTATCACATTTTTAGGAAATTAAAAAAGGCATGAGTAGCTTATGATCTTGCATTGTCGATATTATTCGAGCACGCAAGTCACGCATCCGCATGCCTACCAGCATTGTTCGGCTGGATTTATATTTTTCCCGAGGGAGCGCAGGGCGATACGAGTTTTAGATATCTACCAGTTCTAGTAGATTGATAATGAGTGCCCCTTTGCTCCTTCGGGCGCCAGCCGGGAATTTTCATTGGACCGGTAGAATCCACTTCATGATGGCTCAATTGAATTCAATGATATTTTTCCGCCTGGTCTTTTTTGTCAGATATTTATGCTTTTTAAAACATTATCCTGTCAAATTGGCAGTTTTGCGGAGGTTTAACAATACCCATCCAGATTTGCCGGCGATTCATTAACCATTCTAGACCGGCAATATCGGCTATGAAGGTAAATTTTTCCGCTTTATATCCACTCGCGCATAAATATCCAACCAGACTTAGAGAACGAAATTTACTTAGTCGCCCTTAGGATCTCGCGGAGTCTAACTACCCTCATTTACTTCCACCTCCCTTTAAAAGTATTTTTGAGACAAAAATTAAAGGAACAACTTATAATAAAATCTTACCAAACCCATTTTTTTTGTCAAATGGAAATTTAAAAAGGGCAGGAGGGCCTGCCCCGGACGGCTATTTGATTTTCCTGGGGGAGCTAGCCCCAAGGGATGCCATTTAGCATCCTAAGCTTACCGGATTACTCGAGCAGTCCTAGCAATCCAGAGGCCTAGATGGAGATCACCTCCTTTTACACAACCCGGGATTTAAAATCAACAGAAAAGTAATTCTGATGTTTCATGGGGGTCCTCCTTTTTACCAGTATCCGCACAAAATTCGGATTCTGCGAACAAGCATAGACCTGATTTCCATTATGGCATGTCGGAGATTTGGTCCGCGCCTTCCGCCACGGAAATGGCATATGTGATAGTGTTTGTCGTTATATCCTTTTGATCCGATAGAACATCGCCTCCCTTCAATTATAGATTTAAGGTACAAAAAAGGGCTGTAAAAGCCCCTTCAAAATCCTCCTTTCTTTGAAAATTTTGCCAAAAATTTCCTCATATTTAAATTATATCATTTCTTAAAATTCCTGCAATTGTGGATAACTTCTAACCAAAAACTATAAACTAAAAACTAAAAACTATAATATTACCATTTTTTCACCTCCAGCCCCGCGATGGCCGCGTTTCTTTGCGCTTCCTGCTTGGAAAGACCTTCGCCTTCGGCTATTTTTTCCTCGCCCAAATACACCCCAATCACGAACTTCCTTTCATGATCCGGCCCGGATTCCTGCATCACCCGGTAGGACGGCGTTACCCCGGCTTTTTCCTGCGCCACTTCCTGAAACCGGCTTTTTGGATCCATATATAATTTATTTTCAATAATATTGGGCAGTTCCGAGACGACATTTTTCAAGAATAAATTTTTTGGCCGCTTCGTATCCATTCTCTTTTTGGTCCAGATAAATCGCGCCAGTGATGGATTCAAAAGCGTTGGCCAGCAGATACTGCCGGGCTTTCCCCGTATCTTTGGCTTCCCCCCGGCTCATCATGAGATATTTTTCCACGCCCAGCTTCTTGGAAATTTTCGCCAGCATCTCGCCGTTGACCAGCGCCGCGCGCCAGTTGGTAAGCTCGCCTTCCGGATTGGGATAATTTTCATATAGATATTCCGTGACTACCAACTCCAAAACGGCGTCACCTAAAAATTCCAGGCGCTCATTATGGTCAAGCTTATAATCGCGGTGTTCGTTGAGATATGAGCGGTGCGTCAAAGCCTGCTTGAGAAGATTGATATCGTTGAATTTTATGCCGAGTTTTTTGGCAAGATTTTCTATCACAAAATCGGTAATTTTCAATCCTTAATTTTCAATTTTAAAACAATTATTAATCCAAAAAATTAATTAATTGTAAATTGTTTAGAAATTAGAAATTAAAAATTAGAAATTTAAAAAACTTATTATTTCTCGCTATTTTGCTTCTTTTTTTCTGTCTTTTTCTTTCTTTTTTCGCTACTATCATCTTTAATCGGTTCTCCCATCTCGCGGTAAATCGTCCCCAGCACTCCATTTACAAACCGGCCGGACGATTCTCCGCCGAAAGATTTGGCCAGTTCAATCGCCTCGTTAATAGCGACTTTGGGCGGAACTTCTTCATAATTTCCGAACAGCAACTCATAAATTCCCAGGCGTAAAATATTGCGGTCAACGACTGTCACCTGGTCCAGCGGCCATTCCGGGGCGCATTTCTCAATCAGCGGATCAATTTTATCCCGATTTTTCACGACTCCCCGCACCAGCGCGGCAACAAAGGAAGTGTCATCCATTCCGGGTCCGAATTCGGCAATGTTTTTTTTGATTATTTCGTCCAGCTTTTTCCCATTCCGGCCTTTAAAATCCCACTCATAGAGCGTCTGCATCGCGATTGATCTGGATAAATGGCGATTCGCCATAATATTATTTCTTCTTAATTTTTTTCAAAGTATTAATCACTTCCTTGTCCTTATAATATCCGCATTTGGGACAAATTGTATGCGCCGGAATCATAGCCCCGCAATGCGTGCATTTTACCAGTCCTTTGGATTTTAGAGCCAGCATCTTGCGAGCTCTGTCTCTTCGGCCTTTAGTGTGCCGTTGTTTCTGGGTTGACATACTATCCTGAAACATGAAACATGAAGCATGAAACAATCGGCTTTTCTTCAGAGCTACGCGTTACATGATTTATGTTACATGTTTTATGTTACATGTTACATAATTTAATCTACCATCGTTTTTTCTTTTTAGCAAGGTTTTCATTCAAAAAATATTTTCAAAGCAATTTGGACTGCCTGTCATTTTCCTCTTCCATATCAACCGCTTTCGCTTCTTTATGATAATTTTTGATCAATCCTTGGGGTAATTTTGGTTTTTTTCCTTTCAGCAACTCTTCAACCGTAATTACTTGGATTTTTGGAAATCTGAATTCCCCCGTGATAGGAGTTCTAAATTCCCCGGCATCCATTGCTTCACTTGTCATTGGCTTAGTAGGTTTTTCTAAGGTAATAAAAACTCCGGCATCGGCTTTTTCCCTTTCTACATCAATTGTAAAACTTCATCAACCATATCGCAAAGAGTTAGCTCGACCCATTCTTTTGTAAATTTTTTTCTAGCTTGTTTTACCATAAGAATTATTTTTTGAAAATTTAATTTGCACCACACTCTAAGTCCAAGTAGAAATATAATCGGATATATTTTGATACCAGATCTTTTCATCAGGCACCTCTAGGGCAAGATTCGAAATATAATCTAAAAGTTTTTTTATTGAACTAGCAACGGGCTTTTTATTGGATCTATTTGCAACCTCAAGCATTTTTCTAAAATCAATTAATTGAATTGGAATAATTTTTGATGTTCCGCCATAATAAGAAACATTAATTTTGTGTAATGAAAAAAAATGAGCCAATGTTGCTTCATTTAATACAGGCGCAACAAAAATACAATAGACATCCTTTTTATTTGTTGCCTTGTATTTACCTAAATGCCTTGAAACCGGCTCTCCTTCCATTTCGTATTGTTTTTGTCCCGTAGAAATAGTGACTTCAACTATGATATCAAAATTTTTGTATTTACATGTTATGTCCGGCGAATTTCCCGGCGCCGTATATAAAGGCATGCCGTTCTCATCAAACCTAAAATTTCCCATAATATTACCGTCATCAAGCATTGCAAATGCTCTCCAAGTGTTCCACTCCATTATTAAAGAGGGTTCTACGGTAACTCTTTTTTCAATATCATCAAAAGCTTGGATGATATCTCCATATTCACCATATGACTGTAATTTACTAACTTGATTTTCGATGTTTTCATCTCTTTTCTTCGCAATAAAATCGTCTTTCATATCCTTGAGTTTTTCCATGTCTTTTTTTAAAAGAGATTCTTTTGACAACTTTTTATCATAACCCAAAATAGCACTTATTATCTCATCCTTATTATCATTTAATAAAACTGGATACTCATCCGCAAAAAGATATTTTTTGAACCCCCTGACATTCCTAAAATGTTTTGGCCGTTGTGGAACATTTAATAATATAAATTTTACTTCGGATATTTTTTCTTCCGGCACATAAACTTTATATGTTTTAGGATGAAAGGTTACCAGGGTAGTAGCGCGAATATATCTAATCGCGGCATCCGCATAATCTTTATGATTTCCTTTTTTAGTTAAAATAAATTTAGTAATTGATTTATCTTTAGATTCTCTTGTTGATAAATTACCCAACGATATTTCTTCTTTAAATAATTTTTTCAATTCATGCTCAAATACTTTGTTAGCTGTTCTTTTATAGCTAGTTACGGAGCGATCTATTGTTTTAATTTTTTTTCTAAAAGCAATGATTTTATTTTTGATGGTTTTGTATTTTGCGACACTCGTTAATTGCATAACAAACATAGCAATCTCATCTTTTGATAATCCCTCTAGCTCAAATATTAACCTTAATAGCTCCAGATATGGCTTTACGCTAAATTTATTATTTTTATCAACATGATATGGCGATGACAATTGAAATTTTAATAACTGCCGTGTAAATATTTCATGGGGTCTCTTACTTTCAATAAACAATTTTCCGGCATCAGTTAGCTTAATTACTGGATCTAAATTAACGAATCCCAAAGCCTTTGGAGCCCTGTTTATCCTGTCGCGTGCGGCAAAATCAAGATTAGAAACAATTTTACCCTCAAAAAAATCAGCTCTTGATAAATCTTTTGCAAAAGCAGTTTGTGTTTCCTTGCTCCACTTCTTACCCTCATAATTTTTCACCAGTAGCTTTATCTCATTAATCATCTTGAGGGGCGTTCGAGGAGAAGTCACAAAGAATATTGCATTTTTTCCCGTTATCCTTGCCATAAACTATGGTTTTATTCCCAAAATATTTTTTCTCCTTCAACTCCGGCTGATTCTTTCTGTAAATTATCCTTTTTATATTGGAAATAATGACTTATTCTTTCCTTACTTATTGAAAAAGATTTTTTTGAAATATCGCAACCGATGAAATTACAATTGCTTTTGATTGCCGCAATCGCCGAAGACCCGCTTCCCATAAACGGATCACAAACCGTAAATCCATCCTGGGTGCTTGCATATATCATAGCCTGAAAAACCTCGACCGGTTTTTGCGTTGGATATTGCGCATTATGTATTCTTTTTATTCTCCACACATCCGGAAAGGATCTATTCCTGATTTTTCGATTATTTTGATCAGTTGCAAACAAGATAAATTCATGACGCCTTCTAAAATAATGTCCCATTCCCAAATTTACTTTATCCCAAGTAATGATATTTTTTACATCAAAATAATTTCTTATAATGTCTCCCAAACTGAGCAAGGAAAAAGAATCAAACATTATATAAATATGTCCGGTTTCTTTTTTTAAAACTCTTTTACAAGCTAAAAGAAACTTTTCATAATTTTCTTCCGTGTCTTCAAATTCGCCAAACCATCTTCCATTCTCGCTCCCTTTTTCATTATATTTTCCGACTATACGCCCCTTGCCAAGCCTGAGCTTATTGTTCATGCCGGAATAAGCCGGATCGGTCACAATTAAATCCACACTTCTGACAGGAAAACTGTTCAAAAAAGAGATGCAGTCATCTTGTTTTATTAAAACTTTATTTTTCCCATCTGAAAAGTAGCTACGTCATCAGGTTGTTCTTTTTTAACAATCTTTAAGTCTATTTGGGAATAAATTACTGTTTTAGTTTTAAATAAAGTATTTTGCATATAATTAAATTTTATTTTTGCTGTTAAATTTGTTTTTTAATTATTTCCTTATATTTTTCCTCCAATCTATCAATCTTATCACTCATTATATAATTTTTGTATCCTATATAAATCATTTCAGCTAACCCAAACACACCCAAACTGTATATGATATTTTTTATCCAATCAACCATTTTATCGCTATTGCCACCTAAATTAAAAGCAATAATCAGTATCAGAAGCAAAGCAAAGGGAGATAATAGTAAAATCCACTTGAGATTATTTTTTTATTTTTTATATCAGCTCTTAAGTTATCCTTTACAATTTTTTCACATTCAAGCTTGAATTCAGTGAGATTATTTTTCAATTCGCTATTATTATTATCCAATTCAACAACTTTTTTTTCAAGATTTTCCCTTAATTCCATATACCACTTCGCATAATTTTCTGTTGCGGGAATCGAAATTGGCTGCTAAGTTGTAGAATTTTTTTGAATTTCATCAGCCATATTTATTTCCACCCCTGCCCAATCATTCTCCACACAATCTGCTCCTGCGGGATTTGAATGATTCCTGCTGGAGTTTGTTGCGGAATGTTCTGCTGGACTTTTTTAAATTCCATATTGATTTCAAAATAATTGCTGATTTCCGCGCTTTCAACATAAGCAATTTTATAGTTTTGGTTTTGCCCTTTGCTAAACTCTGCTTCCGGATTCCAGATTTTAGTCATATTCATTTCATTGTTGTATTCTTCATAGATTTCAGTCATAAGTTTCGCCAGTTCGCTATCAGCATTGACGACTGTTTTTATCCCCAAATCCTCCTTGGCTTCCTTGCGGCCAATGTAATATTGGTGAGAATATAATTTTTCCGTCAGAAATTCAATCACTTTTTCGATTTCATCCTCCTTCATCTGTTCTTTGTGGCTTTTGAGCAAGCGCTTAGCCAGAATTTTAATCAGGTTATGCGTGCGGTTCACATTGCCCAATGCCAGCGGATGGATTGACGGATTGCTTTCTACAAATTTGTTGAAAATTTTAGTCAGCTCCTCATCGCTTTTAATGCCAAATTTATTTTTCGCTAAATCAAAATAAGCCATTACTTCTTCAACAGAAATTGGAATTCTCGCTTGCGGATTTTGCGGATCAACTGGATTGAAAACATTGGCCGTTGACGGATCAATCGGCGAAAGTTCGCTCATATCGCTCATTATGATTTCATCCGCCCCAAGCGCGATCATGGTAGCGGCGCTGTGCGCTTTGTATGGAACAATTACGGAAAAATGGTCGCAATATTCCCGAATCATAGAAACCAACCGCCACGGAACCATCGTATCCCCTCCAGCGCTATACAGCACCAGATCAATTTTATCTTGTTCCGATTTTTCGCAGTTGATTACTGATAATCGGAATAATATCCATGGCAACCCGGGCATTGACCGGTCCCTGTCTGTCGCTTGTTGCATAAGTAATAACTTTCGATCCCCTGTTTTGCTCAATTTTTCTGATAATTTCTTGTGTGTTCATAAATTTGAAATTTAATTAATTTTGACTTTATTTTAGCACTTTTTTTGATTTTTTCAAGAGCTTTTTCTTTTTGCTTTTCAATTCTTTAATATGCCTTTCCGCCGGCAAATCTTCAGGAAGAGTTCCGCCGATATCTTTTATTGTCTGCCTTACTTTTCCTCCAACCATAAAGTGCGTTCGCGAGGCGTTGTAATTTCCCTTGATATCGCTTTTCTTTAATTTATCATCAGTTTGCGTAATGCGAAAAAGGTTGGCCGCCAATTCCGTAGCGCCGGACCTGTCCAACAATTCTCCTTTTTTTATTTCTTTCTTATTTTCAATTTCTGCCAGCGGCATTCCATATAAGCCCTTATACCCAAAATCATTAAATGTTCCAAAGCTGGTCACGCCCGCTTTTTTAGCGGTTTTAAAAAGTTTTTTATTATGCTCTGACACTTGCCCTCTGATAAAAAGTCTTTTATCCGCCTCCGTTAGCTGCTCAAAAACTTCCTGCTTTCTGGTTTGAATCGCAAAATATGTTTGCGCGACAGCAATTTCCGTTTTTTTGGGATCGCCGTTTTGCGCGATAAGATAGCATGCGTAGCGATCAAGCTTCCAATCCCTCACCTCTCTGATCGTATCTGAACCGATATCGACCATTTTAACCAGTCGGTTAAAATGGTTATCCACAGCCTGACCGCTATTAAGGCAGGCTCTGGCTGCCCTGCCGATGACTTCTTCTGCTTTTTGCCAATTTGGATAACCCAAAACAGGCATAAGCTCCCGCGCTTCCCAATATTCAACGCCGTTTTTATCAGCTTTTTTAATACTTTCAAAATCCTTGTTAAGTGAATCTATAATAATTTCTTTTGACATATTGTCAGTTTATGCATTATAGTGATATAATATCATCAATCCAAAATATTGCAATACTCTGCCCTGTGGATAACTTTTTCCATCAAAATCATCGCTTGGTTAAAAAGTCGCTAACCGGATGAAAGCTTTTCCGGTGGATTTCGCAGGGACCGTTTTTTTTCAGCATTGCAAAATGCAGTTTAGTTCCATAGCCCTTATGCCTGGCAAAATTATACTTCGGATATTTTGCGTGCATCTCGCGCATTATCCGGTCGCGGGTTACTTTAGCAATAATTGAGGCGGCCGAAATGGATTTCACATATTTGTCGCCGCCAGACACTGTCTTCTGCTCCAAACTCAAGTTAGATATTTTCTTGTTTCCGTCCACTACTATTATATGACGCCGCTCCTTATAATTAATCTTGCTACGCAAGTCCGATAGCGCGGCTTTCATTGCCAGAAATGTCGCTTCTAAAATATTAATCCGGTCAATGGTTTTGTGGTCGCAAATCCCCACGCCCGCATGGAAATGCTCACGCACAAAATCAAATATGTTTTCACGCTGTTTTTCAGACAGAGTTTTTGAGTCACGAACGGAATCCCACAACTCGTAACTTGTAGCTTGTAACTTTTTATTTTTTAGTATGACTGCGCTCGCGACAACTGGTCCTGCCAGCGGTCCTCTCCCGGCCTCATCAATGCCAATCACAAAATCATAGCCTTCGGCCAAAAGTTGGTTTTCCAAATCAAATGTTGACTTAATCATAGCTTTATTATAGCCGTTCTTTTCCTTTTCCCAAAACCTGCTATAATAGGCTTACTGTTAATTTTATCTTGCATAACCCAGTGGGAAACCAGGGGAAGAAGATAGAAATCATATGATTAAATTTTTGCTAGTTTTTAATAACTGGAATATCAATTAGATTGAACCAGTTTTTATTTTGCTCAAATTTACGAACTACGAATCGAGCTAAATTACGAATTCGTATTTTCGAAAAATTCGTAAATCGTAAATCAAAAACCATAAATATAACACATGGTAAACCAATCTAAATCAAAATTTACCCACCTCCATGTCCACACCCACTATTCTTTATTGGACGGTCTCGCCAAGATCGACGATATTCTTGACCGCGCTAAAGAGCTGGGCATGGACAGCCTGGCCATCACCGACCACGGCGTGCTTTATGGCGCCATTGAATTTTTCATTAAAGCTAAGGAACGGGGCATAAAACCGATTATTGGCTGTGAAATGTATCTCACGGCCGGCGATTATAAGAGCAAAAATAACACGGCCGAAGACCGCGCCAGATATCATCTGATTCTGCTCGCTAAAAATGAAAAGGGCTACAAAAATCTGATGAAATTGATTTCCATCGCCCATTTAGAGGGCTTTTATTACAAGCCCCGCATCAATCGGGAAATTTTGCGCCAATATTCTGAAGGTTTGATCGGCCTTTCCGCCTGCGTTGAAGGCGAAATTCCAGCAGCGGCGCTTGCGGGAAATATTGAAAGCGCGGAAAAACTGGCTTTGGAATATCAGGACATTTTCGGCTCTGGCAATTTCTATTTGGAAATCCAGCATCATCCAAAATTTCCCAATCAGAAAATTGCCAACAACGCGCTGGTAAAAATTTCCAAAAAACTCGGTATTCCGCTGGTGGCCACTAATGACGTTCATTACGTAAAAAAAGAGGACGCCGAAATTCAGGATATTTTGCTCTGCATCCAGACCAATAAAAAAGTCGCCGAAAAAGACCGCCTGTGTCTTATGGAGTTTGAACTTTATCTCAAGAGCCAGGAGGAAATGGAGGAGTATTTTCGCGACATTCCGGAAGCAATCGCCAATACGCAGGAAATAGTTGAAAAATGCAATTTGAAAATTACTCTCGGAGAAACCCAGCTCCCCCATTTTGAAGTGCCGGAAGGATTCACTGATAAAAGTTATCTGCGCCATCTCACCGAAAATGGCCTTAAAAAACGCTTTGGAGAAAATGTGACCAGGGAAACACCGGGAAAGAATGGAATATGAGCTCGCCGTCATTGAAAAAACCGGCTTTGCCTCCTACTTTTTAATTGTCCAGGATTTCGTCAACTGGGCCAAGAATCAGGGCATCGTGGTAGGGCCGGGACGCGGCAGCGCCGCCGGCAGTTTTGTTTCCTATCTCATTGGAATTACCAATATTGACCCGATTAAATATGATCTGCTTTTTGAAAGATTTTTAAATCCGGAAAGAATTTCGATGCCGGATGTAGATATGGATTTTGCCGATGATCGGCGCGATGAAGTGCTGGATTATGTGCGCCACAAATATGGCAATGACCATGTAGCGCAAATCATTACTTTTGGAACCATGGCGGCGCGCGCCGCGGTGCGCGATGCCGGACGGGCGCTTGGGTTTCCCTTATGATTTTTGCGACAAAACCGCCAAAATGATTCCGATGTTTTCCACCATCAAAGAGGCATTGGAAGAAGTCAAGGAATTCAAAGATTGGCATAGGGAAAATCCCGATGCCAAAAAACTGATCGACAGCGCCCGGCATTTGGAAGGCGTAGCCCGCCACGCTTCAATGCATGCCTGCGGAGTCGTTATTACCAAAGATCCGGTGACCGAATATACGCCGCTGCAAAAAATTACCGGAAAAGGAAAAGATAAAAGCGAAGGTACAGTTACCCAATATTCTTCTTCCACTAAATACAGCTTCGTGGAAAAAATCGGACTGCTTAAAATGGATTTTTTGGGACTCAAAAACCTGACTATCATCCAAAATACTTTGCGAATCGTCCGCAAAATCAAGGGCGATGACATTAATATTGACGATATTCCGCTGGATGACCAGAAAACATTTGAACTTCTGCAAGCGCGCGGAAACCACCGGCGTTTTCCAGCTGGAAAGTTCCGGCATGAAAAGATATTTCAAACTTCTCAAGCCCTCGGTCTTTGAAGATATTATCGCCATGGTGTCTCTTTATCGCCCCGGCCCCATGGATTGGATTCCTGATTTTATTTCCCGGAAACACGGAGAAAAACAGATAAAATATCTGCATCCGAAACTTGAGCCGATTCTCAATAAGACCTACGGCGTGGCCGTGTATCAGGAACAAGTTATGCAAATTGCGCGCGATCTGGCCGGCTTCACGCTTGGCGAAGCGGATGTTTTGCGCAAAGCCATGGGCAAAAAGATTTTCGCCCTGATCCAGAAGCAGAAGCAAAAATTCATTGACGGCTGCATCAGGCAAGGCATCCCCGGCGCCATCGGAGAAAAAGTTTTTGAATTTATTGAACCGTTCGCGGGTTATGGCTTCAATCGCTCTCACGGCGCCTGCTATGCGCTTATTGGCTATCAGACCGCTTATCTTAAAGCGCACTATCCGGCGGAATTCATGGCTTCGCTCCTTACTTCCGACCAGGACAACATTGACCGCATCGCCATTGAAGTGTCTGAATGCCGGGAAATGGGCATCGAAGTTTTGCCGCCGCATATCAATGAAAGCTTTGAAGAATTCGCGGTGATTGTTGGAGACGATAATATTGAGAGAATAAGATTCGGCCTGAACGCTGTAAAAAATGTCGGCCACACGGTTGCGCATGAAATTGTCGAAGAAAGAAAAAGAAACGGCAAATACAAAAATATTACTGATTTTGTGGAGCGCGTGAGATCCAAGGACCTTAACAAAAAATCCATTGAAGCCCTGGCTAAAGTCGGCGCCCTGGAAGGTTTGGGCGAAAGAAACCAACTTCTGGCTTCCATGGAAAATATCCTGCAACACGCCAAAAATTTTCAGAACTTGCAAAACTCCAATCAGAGCAGCCTGTTTGGAGCCAGCGATATTGAACTTCCCCAAATAAAATTAGCCGACGCTCCGCCAGCCGAAAAAAGGCAAAGTTTAAATTGGGAAAAGAGCTGCTCGGCCTCTATATCAGTGGCCACCCGGCGGGTGTTTACAGGGAATATTTTGAAAAAATGGGAACGCCAATCGGAAAAATTAACGCGGAAACCGTAGGCAAAAATGTGACCATCGGCGGAGTGATTACCAAAATCCAAAAGATTTATCTAAAAAATCAGCAAACGATGCTTTTTGCCACGCTTGAAGATACGGGAGGAAAAATTGAAATCCTAGTTTTCCCGAAGATCCTGGAACAGACGCTTTCTGTCTGGGAAGAAGAAAAAGTAATTCTTGCCAGCGGAAAAATTTCCGACAAGGACGGGGTTTTCAAATTGCTTTGCGACTCCGCCAAAGCTGTAACCGCCGAAGAAGTGGAGAAAATGAAAAGAATAACGGATACGCAAAAAACGAATGGCCACAGCGCGCGGAAAAAAGAAAATTCACGCATCGTCATCACCCTTCCGGATAATTCCGGCGCGGACGCCATCAAGAAACTTTCCGCTTTTTTCGACCAATGCGAGCGTGGCACAACTAAGGTCTATTTGAACATCAATAATTCCCGCCTGGAAACGCCCTATCAGATCAAAAACAGCGAGAATCTAAAATCCTCACTGCAAAACCTTGTGCCAGAATGCCAAATAGGAATATACTGATTTTTGTTTACCCCTTCACCAATTGACCGAACTACCTTTGGGGAAAACCAATAATTTTGGCTTATTTAAGCCTCCTAAAAAGCGGGAGGAATGTAGTCTGGGTCCAGTCGAGGCTTCGCCTCGACTTTTTAACCTTCAAAAATCATCTTCTTATAAACCGCCCGGGTTGTTTCCACATCGCGCTTGCAATATTCCAAAATTTCCTCAACCTTCCCGGCTTTGTAAAAATCCCAGACTTGCGAACCGTCAATGCCGTCTTTAGGCGTGGGAATGCCCAGCGCCAGCGCCAAATGCTCAAGGCCGACGGTATTATTCGACCATTTCACCCATTCTTTCATTGTGTCAAAAATCGGATTGTTGCGGTAGCGCGCGAAAGGAAGATTCAAAAGATTTTGCGGCGGTTTCACGCCGTTGATAATCGAGCGCTGGAAAATAAAGCGCAGATCAAAATCCATCACGTTGTGCCCAATGAATAAATCCGCGTATTGCGCCAAATCCCAAAACTGCTCCAGTGTCTTTCTTTCGCCGTCTTCGTTGTATAAAATTTCCACCGGTTCGTCGTCCACCGCGTAGCCTATGCAAAGAATGCGGCCATAGGCTCCATCAAAAGAAGTTTTGAGCAGATACTCCTCAAAATCATCGTCTTTTTTGCCTTTTTTCGCGTGCATCATCTTAAGAGTTTTACGATACTCCTCCGAAGCCGGGAGTGTCTCAATGTCTAGAAATAGTTTCTTCATAATTCACTATTATTTTTTATACCTTACTTTTTAATTATACCACAAAAAGCAAAAATCCCCGAAACTTGAAGTCTGGGGATCTTTGATTGAAATTGTTTTATAAAACAGCTTCCTTGGCCGCTTTTGCCAAGCGGAATTTTACAACGGTCTTGGCCGCAATCTGGATTTTAGCTCCAGTTGCGGGGTTTACGCCCATGCGGGCCTTGCGGTTCACTTTTACCATCTTTCCAAAGCCCGGAACGACGAATTCGCCGCTTGTCTTGACTTCAGAGTAGGCAAGTTCCACCAGCGTGTCCATGAGAGTCACAACATCTTTCTTCGCCATTCCCGACTTTTCAGCCAGGGCAGCGATGATTTGCGACTTGGTCATTTTCGCCATAGTTTTTGTTAATTATTAATTATATGCCTAATTATAACACTTTCTCAAATTAATGCAACAAATACGGGGATTTATACAGGGGCTTATCCACACCCTGTCAAGGGGTCGCAAAAAGAGCCGATTATTACTGCTTTTCGATCTTTCGCTGGACTTTCCTGTATAAAAAGTACAAAGCGGCCGCTCCGGCCAGCACAACCGCGCCAAAATACAAGATTTTTCCGCTTAGCAGCACTGATCCTGAATAAACCACAAATAGGGCAAATGGTATTTCCGTCAAAATAGTGGCTAAGAAATATTTCCAGAAATGATAGCGGATTATTCCCAGCGTATAACTGGCTATTTCTGAAGGGACTGTTAGGCGAAAAAGAAAAACCAGCCAAAATTGGGAGCGCGCTGAAATTCGCTCTTTGTAATATTCAACTTTTTTAAAAGAAACAAACCGTTTAATTATTTTCTCCCGTGAAAAAGACCCAATAAAATAAGCGAATATGCCACCGATAATCCAACCTGGAAGCAATAGTAAAAAGGTAAGTTCGCTGCCCCAGGCCATAATCGCCGACGGGATAAGAGGGACGCTGCTGAAGGGAGAAATTAAAACAGCCACAGTTGAAATAATGATAAAAACAAAGCCGCCCCAGACTTTATTTTCCCTAAAATAATCACCAATGGAAACAACTGAACTAATCAGTGCGTTTTGCGCCGATACAGAAGCATAAAAAATCAACCCGATAATAACCACAAAAGCTGCAATTTGCAAGATTGTTTTCCTGCTCATAATATCTAAATCATACCACAAAAATTAAACATTTATCCGGGTTTCGCGGTAAAAATAAAAACCGAAGCTTGTCGGTTCTTTATGAGTTTTTCTGACTTCAAAAATATCAAAGTTTTTGATTTCTCGCGAATGTTCGAATGTCAGCATTTCTACTTTGGAAAGGCTCGGCCCCCGCCGGCACCAGTGCAAAAATTTCTGTAAATGCTCCGCCTCGCCTTCGGCTTCTATAATAATTCCGCCACTTGGAAGCCGGTCAGCATAGCCAGAAATGCCCAACTTTTGAGCTTCTTCCTGCGCCATTTGCCGGTAAAAGACGCCTTGCACCCGTCCGTGCACATTAATAATAATACGCTTTTTTATCACCAAGGGGAGATTAAGAATATTAAGAGTTTTTTAAGTCTAAAACAAGCTGTCTTTTTTTGCAAGGCGCAAACCGGACCTTTCATAAAAACCAAACCCTACCCTCCGCTTTCCAAGCGAAATTTTTAAATTATTTTTACCTTTACTACTATTGCTGTGCCGCCTGATTGCCTGAAATTCCCTTCATCAGAAAATAGATAGCTGACAGTCCCACTAAAACATACACGATGCGGGAAATTGTCGACATCGCGCCAAAGATAGCCGCCACCAGATCAAAATTAAATAAACCGACCAGTCCCCAGTTGAGGCCGCCGACGACTACGAGGATGAATGCTATCCAGCCGATTGGTCCCATTTTCATATCCATTCACCTCCTCTCTGTGTTGCAAAAAAATTCATTTTTTTGACTTTTGCCTGTTTTTATTATAGCATAGATTTATAAGAGCATGAAAAAGAACAATGATTTAGAGATTTTGCGCCATTCTGCTTCCCATGTCCTGGCGGCGGCGGTTTTGGAAATGTTTCCGGAAGCCAAATTCGGCATCGGCCCGGCCATTGAAAACGGGTTTTATTATGACTTTGATTTGCCCAGAACTTTGATTCCCGAAGATCTGCTTTTGATTGAGGAAAAAATGAAAAAAATAATCAAGGCTAATCATCCGTTTGAAAAGGAAGAAATCACTGCCAAAAACGCGCTGGAGCATTTTAAAAAAGCCGGCCAGCCGTATAAGGTTGAATTAATTAAAGACATACTACTTAATAATATTACAAAATCCTCCGGCCGGAGAAAGATGTCAAATGAAGATAATGCCGTCTCGGTTTATAAAACTAACGACTTTATTGATCTCTGCACAGGACCTCATTTAGATTCCACCGGCGAAATTAACGCCGAAGCGACGAAACTTACCCGTATTTCCGGCGCCTACTGGAAAAGCAACGAAAAAAACAAACAGCTGCAAAGAATTTATGGCGTGGCTTTTGAAAATAAAAAAGAACTGGCTGAATATTTAAAAAATATAGAAGAAGCAGGTCAAAGAGACCATCGTAAGATTGGAAAAGAACTAGGATTATTTCATATTGATGAAAATGTCGGGAAGGGACTTCCCCTTTGGATGCCCAAGGGCGCAATTGTACGGCAAACCCTTGAGCGTTTTATTGAAGACGAAGAAACAAAGCGCGGTTATATGCGAACCTATACGCCAGTAATTGGAAATGTCAGATTATACAAAATTTCTGGCCACTGGGATCATTATAAGAATGACATGTACCCGGCTATGAAAATTGAAAATGAAGAATATGTTTTGCGACCAATGACCTGTCCGCACCAATTTATGATCTATAATGCCAACCAGCATAGTTATAAAGAACTGCCTTTGCGCTATGCGGAATTAGCCGAAATGTATCGCAGAGAAAAATCCGGCGAACTTTCGGGGCTCGCTCGTGTTATGGGATTTACCTTGAATGACGCACATATTATTTGCACGCCAAAACAACTGGAAAAAGAATTTTTGGGAGTTTTAGACTTGGTTAAATTCAGCTTGAAAGCTCTGGGACTGGAAAAAGAAATATGGTTTAGAGCATCACTGCGAGACAAAGAAAAAAACAAGTATTTGGACAATGAAAAACTTTGGGAGAAATCGGAAGCCATGTTGACGTCTATTCTTCAAAAGGCCGGGATTAAATACGAAACAGGTATCGGTCATGCCACATTTTACGGACCAAAGGCCGACATTCAAATCAGAAATGTCCATGGAAAAGAGGAAACCCTGATCACTATCCAAATTGATCTTAATTCCGCCGAAAGATTTGATATGGCTTATATAGATGAAAAGGGTAAAAAGCAAAGGCCGGTTATTATTCACCGCTCTGCCATTGGTTGTATTGAAAGAACGGTCGCCTTTTTAATTGAGCATTATGCCGGAGCTTTTCCGCTTTGGCTTTCGCCGGTGCAAGCTTTGATTATTCCGATTTCAGAGAAATTTAATAAGTATGCGGAAAAAATAAATTCGCTATTATTGGCTAATAATATTCGTTCTGAAATTAGCAACGAATCTGAAACTCTCGGAAAACGGATTAGTAATGCCGAAAAACAAAAAATCCCCTATATGCTGGTAGTTGGAGAAAAAGAAATGAAAGCCGATTCCGTTTCCGTGCGCAAACGTAGTGATAAAAATCAGGAAGTAATGAAAGTGGATGAATTTATTGAAAAGATTAAGAAAGAAATAGCTGATAAGCGATGAAATAACTGCTCCATATTCATCTTATAATTTTTAATAAATACTTTTTTACTTTGTAACACCGTATACTAGTATACGGTGTTATTTTTTTATTATATTTCTGTCTGCCGTTTCCTTATGTGGACATGTGGACATAAGGAAATATTGAAACCTGCAAATACTTGCTATAGCAAAATTTTACAGGTTTTTACCAACTTAAAAAATAGCCACTTCCATATGTAAAAGAATGGAAGAATGATAAAGCTTAAAAAATAAAAAAAGGCCGGCGGAGTTTTGCCCCGTCGGCTTTTTTATTCTTGAACAATTTAATTTTAAGATTCACTCATCTTATTTCTCTCCATTATTCCATGGAGAGTATTTTTAAGCTCTTCATACTGACGTCCTTTTATAACTGTCCTCTTAACGCTTCCATCATTAAGCCTAATATCTGCCCATCCACTACCGTCGGGTGCTATGTGTCTGTAGCCTTTGCCGCTTCTATTTTTAAACGGCTTAATTTCAAGCGCTAAACCTGATCTTATGTCAAAAAGCTCCATTTTTTCCTCCTCTCTTGATTTTCACTGAAATTAAAGTTCTTTTAATTTTAAAACCATTTCATGAGCAGCATGAGCCATGCCGTTGCGTATTTGGATGATCTTATTTTCTTTCTCTTCAATCATCTCAAGAAGTTGTCGCGCGCTTAGCGGTATGACCTTTTTAATGGTATGCAGCCATATCATGCTTTCACCGGAAGCTGTCTTAAAGACTATTTCTGTGACGTAAAATACCACAGTCCCTTTCCGTCTAACCTTCTTCACATTTTCAGTGATTTTTTTGACGCCATAAGCCAGAACTGGTTTTCTGCCATGCTCTTCTATGAAAATAATCTGAAATGACAGATGCTCTTTTCCTTCTAAAATCCTCTTAATTCTTCCTGTTGTTTTCATTGCCATTTTTATGCCCCCCCCCTTGATTTTATGGTTCTTTTAAAGTATCCTTGGGGATACTTGTTTGTTAAGATAACTTAATGAAAACTAGCAAAAACAGCCAAAAAAGTCAACTTTATTACATCAAGACTTTTGGTTGCCAGATGAATGTATCAGACAGTGAAAGAATTGCCGGGTTTTTGGAATTGCACAAATTTAAGCTGGCTAGGGATATAAATTCAGCCGACTTGGTTATTTTTAACACCTGTGGCGTGCGGCAGATGGCGGAAGACCGCGCCTATGGCCAGATTTATAACCTTAAGAAAAAATGTCCTAAAATTATAATAATTTTAACCGGATGCCTCGCTAATCGCGAGGATGTGCAAAGAAGATTAAAGGACAAAGTTGATTTATTTTGTGAAATTAAAAATTTTCCAAAAAAGATTGGAAGCCTACTTAGACCTCCAAGGTCTAAGTATGAACAAAATTATCTCAACATCAAGCCTAAATATTTCACGTCTTTTTCCGCATATGTGCCGATTATGACCGGCTGTAATAACTTTTGCTCATACTGCGTGGTTCCCTATGCCCGCGGAAGAGAGGTTTCAAGACCAGCAGATGAAATTATTAAGGAGGTTAATAATTTGGCCAAAAAAAATTATAAAGAGATTATTCTTCTTGGCCAAAACGTGAACAGCTATTCTTATAAAAAAACCAGATTTGCGGATTTACTGAATAAAATCGCTAGAAATAATTCCAAAATAAATTTTAAATTTCTGACTTCGCATCCCAAAGACTTTTCGGAAGACCTTATGCGGGTTATCGCCAAAAACGAAAATATTTCCCGCGAAATTCATCTGCCGGTGCAGGCCGGCAGTGACAGGATTTTGAAGGCCATGAACCGTCCCTATACTCAGAAATATTATCTGAACCTGATCAAAAAAATCAAAAAAATAATCCCTGAAGCCAGTTTTACCACCGACATAATTGTCGGTTTTCCCGGAGAAACCAAGAAGGATTTTGCGGAATCCGTAAAAATATTCAAAAAAGTCGGATATAATGAAGCCTATATCAATAAATATTCTCCCCGCCCCGGTACGGCCGCCTGGAAGATAAAAGAAACAGTAAGTCTTCCGGAGAAAAAAAGAAGAGAGAAAATATTAAGGTCGCTCATTGGTTATGAAAAAAAGAAAAAATAAAGTAATCGTAATTCTCGGCCCCACTTCTTCCGGTAAATCGAAGGTGGCGATTAAACTTGCCAAAAAATTTAATGGCGAGATAATTTCAGCTGACAGCCGGCAGGTTTATCGTGGAATGGATATCGGGACAGGGAAAGTTGAGCCGGATCGGCCCGGCGAAATCCCGGTAAAATCCGCCCGAGGCGGATTTTCATCGGGAACTCCCCCATTTATTTCCGCCGGCATCCCCCATTACATGATTGATATTGTTAGCCCTAAAACCGATTACAACGTCGCCAAATTTAAAAAACAGGCGGATAGAATTATTGCAGACATTTTAAGCCGCGGAAAATTGCCGATTATTTGCGGCGGCACCGGATTTTGGATCAAGGCGATTGTGGATAATGTAAAATTTCCAGAAGTAAAACCGGACTGGAAATTAAGAAAGAAATTAAACAAAAAGAAAATTACTGGATTAATTCAGGAATTAAAAAAACTGGATCCTGACAGATTAAAAGCTATTGATAAAAATAATAAAGTCAGGTTGATTAGGGCAATAGAAATATGCAAAACACTCGGCAGAGTGCCAACTAACAATTTACAATCAACAACTTATAATTTTTTACAATTTGGAATAAAATTGCCCGAAGAAAAATTATATCAAAATATAAAAAAGCGCCTGGAAGCGCGCTTTAAGCAGGGAATGATAAAAGAAGTGAAAGATTTGCGCGAAAAATATAAACTTAGCTGGAAAAAAATCCAGAGTTTCGGACTGGGATATTATTGGATTCCGCTATATCTTCAAGGCGAACTGACAAAGCTAGAAGTTTTTGAAAAAATTTACCCTATGGAATATCCCGCTAAGCGGGATAATTTCGCAAAGCGAAATTTATTCCACAGGGTGTACCAATCGGAAAAAGATTACGCCAAAAGGCAAATGACCTGGTTCAAAAAAGACAAGAGAATAAAATGGCTGAGGAAATACAAAGATATTGAAAAAGAAGTTAAAAATTTTATAAAATGATAAGAAGGGTTGAGTTCAACCCTTCTTCAGATTAAAAATATTATTACCCGGCATAAAGAGAAATCTTTACTGGCATAATAGCAACTCTTGCATTAACAACCGATGCTACCCAATCTAAATTCCACTCCATTTTTGGATTTCCATCGCTTCCTTCTACTCGAATATATTTAAGATCCTCCTGAATAATCGTAACATTAAACATATCTTTAATAAATTTGAAGCGGGCATGCTCATGCATTTCCAATAATTTAAAAGCTTCAAAAATACCAACTGTGTCTTTTCTTATATTTTCTTCTTCTTTCAAATTTTTACCCTCCTTTATTTTATAGAAAAGAACTTTTAAAAAAATCGCCAATGGTGGTTTATAATTTTTTCTTCAATAATTCTATTACTACTTTCGGATTAGCTTTGCCTCTTGTCTTTTTCATAGCCTGACCAACTAAATACTGAAGAGCATTCTCTTTTCCGCCACTATATGCAGCTGCCGACTGTGGGTTTGACTGTATTGTTTCAATGACAATTTCCTCCAGCACGCTTTCATCGCTTACCTGCAACAGCCCCTTAGCTTCAATAATTTGCGATGGGTCGCCGCCAGTCTGGTACATCTCTTCCAGTACTGTCTGCGCCGCACTGGAACTTATTTTACCCTCCGCCACAAATCCGATCAGCTCCGCGTAATTTTCCGGAGTGATTTTTACTTCTTCTATTTTTTGCCCGTTCTTAATCAGATGTTTCTGAAGTTCACTGACCATATAATTGGCCGCCAGTTTCAAACATTTTTCCTCCCCCGCCTGGAATTCCTTGCAGTCCAGTTTTTCTTTTATTTCCGAAACCACCTGTTCAAAATATTCGGCCAGTTTTTTGTCGCTCACAATCACATCCACATTTTCCCCGGACACGCCGTATTCGGAAATAAATCTCTGCTTCTTGGCTTCCGGCAGTTCCGGCAAATTTCGGCGCAAATTCTCAATGTAATCATCGCTGAATTCAAGCGGTGGGATATCCGGCTCGGGAAAATAGCGGTAGTCGTGCGACGATTCTTTCGTCCGCTGGGAGACCGTTTCGCCCCTCGCCTCATCCCAACCGCGGGTTTCCTGGACGACTTTTTTGCCCTTATCTAAAAGCTCTGTTTGACGCTTTATTTCGGCATCAATCGCCTTTTCCACAAACTTGAAAGAATTTATATTTTTGACCTCAACCTTGGTTCCGCTCAATTTTTCTTCACCCTTCTTGTAGAGTGAAATATTGGCTTCACAGCGCATATTGCCCTTTTCCATGTCTGCATCCGAAATGTCCAGATAGCGGCAAATCTGCTGCAGTTTCTGGCAGAAGAGGCGGGCCTCCGCGCCGGTTTCTATGTCCGGCTCGGTCACCAGCTCCATCAGCGGCACCCCGGCCCGGTTAAAATCAACCAGGGAATAATCCGCCTTTTTTGGGTGCATTAATTTCCCTGTGTCTTCCTCCAAGTGTATTCTGGTTATGCCAATCTTTTTGCCATTTATTTCCAAATAACCCTTGCCGCATAGCGGCTGATCATATTGTGAAATTTGATAGCCTTTCGGCAGGTCCGGATAAAAATAATTCTTGCGGTCAAACTTTGAATTTTTTGCAATTTCACAATTAAGAGCCAACCCGGCTAATTGCGTAAATTCTATGGCTTGCCTGTTAGGAACAGGAAGTGTCCCCGGCTGGCCCGTGCACACCGGACAAACATTCACATTCGGCTCCGTTTCCAGTCCCATGCCATTTTTGGAATCACAAAACATCTTACTCTTTGTCTTGAGTTCGATATGAACCTCCATGCCAATCGTAGGTTTATATTTATTCATAGGTTCAAACCCTAATTCTCTTTTTATTTTAGACAAAAAAGAGGCGATTGGCAAATACTTAAAAGCTTGCCAAAAGACCAAAAGTACGCTAGAAATTATATACATTCTTTGTCAAAAAAATACACTGAAAGGAGAACTATATAAGAACCATGGATAAATTCAAGAAAGTTTTTTCATCACATCATGTAGTTTTGCCAGTTATTCACGTTGAAAGCAAAGAGCAAGCACTGCGCAACGCGCAGATAGCCAGAGAAAACGGCTGTAATGGCATTTTCTTAATCAATCACCGCATCCCTTATGTTGCGTTGCTAAGGAAATATTTTGCAGTGCGCGACGCATTCTCCGATCTATGGATAGGCCTGAATTGCCTTGACCTGACACCACAGGAAGCGTTTCGCACAATTGCCTCTGACGGGATAGCTGGCATTTGGACTGACAACGCTATGATAGATGAAGGCTCGCGGTTTCAGTCCCAAGCAGAAAAAATACAAAATATCAGAATTAGCAAGGGCTGGAGAGGATTATATTTCGGCGGAGTAGCGTTTAAATATCAGCCAACGGTTGACAATCTTGAAAAAGCTGCCCGCATTGCCGCAAGATACACGGATGTAGTAACTACCAGCGGTCCAGCCACCGGCGTGCCGGCAGATCCTGAAAAAATAAGGATTATGAAAGAGGCCTTGGGAGATTTTCCCCTTGCGATTGCCAGCGGAATTACTCCGGATAATGTGGTTGATTATATGCCTTTCGCTGACTGTTTTCTGGTTGCTACTGGTATCAGCAAAAACTTTACCGAGCTTGATCCGCTCCTAATCAAAAAGCTGGTCAAAAAAGTAGTCAACTATTCCGGAAGGTAAAAAACAGGGAGACCCCAACAAGGGCCTCCCTGAATTATTTTAAGAAATAATCTATTCTACATTAAAAACATTTTCCGTGCCATAGTAATCTCTCCAATTCTCATTGTAAAATTTAAACATTCTTTCCAGCCTTTTTTGGGAAAGCTCCTCCAGCCTAAGTTCCTTCATAAAATCCAAAATTCTTTGTTTGGCTTCCGTTATTTCCTCCTGTTTTTCCGTCTGAATTTCAAATTCCGACAAGTATCCATATCCGGCATTTTTATCAATAGTAATATAAAAATCATCTTTTTCATATTCCTCCCGATTTCTTGACCATTTTGCCTGGTAACTGAATCCGGCCGCTTTTAAAATACCATCCAGCTTTTCTATGGAAACATTAACTTCTTCTTCAAATTCCATTCTTAGAATTCCGTTTGAAGAAGTGGTGTCATCAACAGAGGCTTTCATGACGAGAAATACTTCGCCGTTCATTTCCCTGGTTCTGATTGAATGGTTTTGTCCTTTTTCTAATATTCTCTTTAGTTTTTCTCCTTTTTCCTTGTTGAAAAGCGGCAATAATTTTCTTTCCAGCTTGGTGAAATCACCATTGTTTAAAAAATAATGGTTAATTTGACTATACTTATTAGATAATTTAATTCCCTGCCTCGCTAACTTGTCCCGTAATTTTTGCGCATTTTCTTCTGTTTGCAAAAGACTTTTAATTTCCACTTCGTATTTCACCCCATTAGAACCCTTGGCTGTTGTTCAATACAAATAGCCAGGGTGTTTTTTAAATTATTAGATTTTGCCCTCGTTAAAAATTGGAGTTCTAACGGGGTAAATATTTTTATTTTATTAATTCTACGAACGCATATTTGATGCCGTTTTCCTCATGCTCCTCGCGCGCAATTTCTTTTTTGAACTCCGAATAATCCGGAAAAAAAGCATCGGCATCTTGTGGCGCGTCATCAACCAAGGTCAGATAGAGTTTGTCAACAAACGGCAAAGATAATTTATAAATCGTCGCTCCGCCAATCACAAAAACTTCTTCTTCACTGTTTTTATATTCTCCCAAAACTTCTTCCAAGGAATTGCGCACTTCACAGCCTTGAGCTTCATAGCCCTCAATAAGAGTTACCACAATATTTTTTCGATTAGGTAGCGGACGGCCTATGGACTTAAAAGTTTTGTCCCCCATAATCACGGTGTGGCCAGCAGTAACATCCCGAAAATGTTTGAGATCATTCGGCAAGTTCCAGATTAATTTATTTTTGCGCCCGATGGCCAAATTTTTGCCCACGGCGCAGATCATTGAAATCATTTATTTTTTTGTTTTATCTTTTTGAACAAATTTTTTCCAGGCATCTGTAACTAAGCCTCCAACCGGAGTAAGAGGCGCCTTAATTGGACCATGCGGATTATAACCTATAAGCTCGACTTTTTCCGGAGTAAAGTCTTCGATCTCCTTAATGGAGTTGTCGAGTTTTATTGTAGGGAAAGCGCGCGGTTTCCGCTTGAGCTGTTCCTTCACGGCTTCAAAATGATCTTCATAAATATGTATGTCTCCAAATGTATGAATAAACTCTCCGGGTTCGAGGCCTGTTATCTTTGCAATAATCATAGCCAGAAGAGCATAACTTGCTATGTTAAACGGCACTCCGAGAAAAATATCAGACGTTCTCTGGTAAAGTTGCAGAGATAATCTTCCATTATTCGCATTTATCTGAAACATAATGTGACAAAGCGGAAACCTGCATGCTTCTTCTTTTAGCGCCATATCATAAAGATATTCAGGATTCCAAACGCTTAATAGCGCGCTATGTGTACTCTTGTCTTTTCGTATGTTTTCAATCATCCAGCTTAACTGATCAATTTTCCGCCCATTTTTGGCTGGCCAATGTTTCCACATATCTCCATAGACATGGGGCAGATTTCCGTGTTTTTGAGCAAAATCATCATCCTGAGCAATTTTTTCAATAAATTCCTCCTTAGTCATTTCGGGCTCAACGCCCTGATCAATTTTTTCCCTATAAATTCTGTACGGATAGTCATCCCAAATATGCACGCCATTTTCAACTAAATACTTTATATTGGTTTCACCAGACATGAACCAATAAAGTTCCTGTAAAACACCTTTCCAGAAAACTTTTTTGGTTGTCAGTAATGGAAAACCTTCGCTTAAATCGAAACGAAATTGCCTGCCAAATGCACTGTAGGTTTTGACTCCGGTTCCGGCGTCAACTTGTTCAGCCCCATGTTCAACTAACTCCTTCATTAAATCCAAATATTGATATTCGGGGTGTTTTTTATTTTCCATAAATAAAAAATTTTATTTTTTAGATCTGGCTTCTTTTAGAGTATTTTTGAAAAAATCCAGATTGCCTTTGAATTTTTCCAATTTTATTTTTCTCTTTTTCGCCAGCTCCCAGACTTCATCTTCCCTTATTCTATTACCTTTGCCACCATCCTGAATTCTTGAATATTCCGCGTAATATACAATTCTTTTGACACCCAGATTATTCAGAGCTTTCATGCAATCATAGCAAGGGGAGCCCGTCGCATATAAGGTAGAATTTCTGAGCCGCATCGGATTTCCAGCATTCATTATGGCGTTTATTTCGCTATGCGCGCCGCGGCAACGTTTTAATTTACCTGTTACCGGATCGCCGTCAATTTTTGCGCATCCCACTTCATTGCAGTGAATATCTCCAATGGTCGGGCCATTATAGCCAGTCGCCACAATTTTATGATTTTCGTCCACGAAGATAGCTGCAACTTTGTGATGCCGGCAAGCGGTTCTTTGCGCCATAATTTTCGCCATCATCATAAATGTTTCATCCCAAGACGAGCGCGGAAGTTTTTTTACTTTTTTGATCATATATTTTTATTTAAAATTTTTATAAATTGGAAACTTTTTACACAGCGCGACGACTTCTTTGTGGATTTTTCGCAGAATTTTTTTGTCTTTATGATTTTCAATAGCTTCTTTTATCCATTTGGCAATTGTTTTTATCTCTCTTTCTTTCATCCTGCGCGTAGTCACTGCCGGCACGCCAATGCGGATTCCGCTGGGATCCATCGGGCTTCTTAGATCATCCGGAATCATATTTTTGTTCAAAGTGATACCGATCTCATCCAACGCCACTTCCGCTTCTTTGCCGGTCACGCCCGTTGAACCAAAAACGTCCACCAAAACCATATGATTGTCTGTGCCGCCAAACATTATTTTAAAGCCATATTTTTTGAGTTCTTGTTCCAAAACTTTTGCATTTTTCAAAACCTGTTTAGCATAAACCTTGAAAGATGGCTTGAGCGCTTCCAGAAAACACACGGCCTTGCCCGCGATCTGGTGCATATGCGGTCCGCCCTGAAATCCCGGAAAAGCCGCCCTGTCAATCGCCTTGGCGAATTCTTTTTTGCACAGAATCATTCCGCCGCGCGGTCCGCGCAAAGTTTTGTGCGTGGTGGTAGTTATAATATCAAAATAGGGCACGGGATTTGGCAAAACCTTGCCGGCGATGAGTCCCGCGATATGCGCGATATCAAACATCGTGATGGCTCCGACTTTTTTGGCAATGTCGCGGAATTTTTTATAATCCAATTGCCGAGTGTAAGCGGAAAAACCGGCCAAAATCATTTTCGGTTTGTGCTTCTTGGCCATTCGTTCAAGTTCTTTATAATCAATCTTGCCGTCCCGGCCGGTTTTGTAGCGCACAAAATTATATATTTGCGCCGCCAGCGTCACCGGATGGCCGTGTGTTAGATGCCCGCCATGCGAAAGATCCATACCCAGAACCGTATCGCCAGGCTTCAGCACCGCGCTATAGGCGATCATGTTGGCCGGCGCGCCGGAAAGCGGCTGGACATTTGCATGCTCCGCGCCAAAAAGTTTTTTCGCCCTCTCAATCGCCAAGCTTTCCACCGCGTCCGTGTATTTTTGCCCGCCGTAATATCTTTTGCCCGGATAGCCTTCGGAATACTTATTAGTAAGAACCGTTCCCAAAGCTTCCAACACCGCTTCGGAAACATAATTTTCCGAAGCGATTAATTCCATCCCTTCCTGCTGTCTTTTGATTTCGCCACAAATGGCCTGATAAATTTTCGGGTCTTGTTTTTTTAGATACTTCATGTGTTTTGCCATTTTTGTCCGGAGCGAAGCGAGCGGTTACAAAAATGAGCATCCCGCACCAATTCGCTGTTAAAATTATATTTTTGTTAAAACTTAGCCGCAGCCCGCTTCGCCGAATCGAGGCGAGGCGAATTCACAAACAAAGTTATAAACTATGTCTGAACTTCATTGGAATTGGTGCTGGGATTATTTTTCTAGTTATTCTATTTTAGCTTCTTTTACTTCTTTGGTCAAAAAAGGACCGCCCTTTACAAAAGACGGCCTTTATTGCAATCTATCTCTGTATTTTCGCCATAATCTCATCCACTGATTTAAGCAGAAATTCTAAATCTTTTTCGTTTTTTATCTTAAAATCCGCTTTGGCGCCGATTTCCGGAATATGAACCTCCGTTTCCACCCGCTCCATTTCCCGAAATTTTTCAAATGTGCCATTATCGTCCGCCTTTTCGCCCCTCCCCGCTGTTCGTTCCCAGCGCAATTTTTGATCGGCAGTAATATACAAAACGGAACCGGGTTTAAAACTTTTAACAAAATCATAATCCTCCCAGAAGCGCAGCCCGTTAATGACAATCAAACCATCTCCGCCATCAATTTTCTTTCTAAGCGCTCTTGATAAAATATCGTTTCCAAATCTTTTCCTGAATTCCAGCGCCAGCCATTGCTGGTCTTCGCGCGAGCTTTGCTCAAAATAAATATTGAGTGTTTCTTTGATTGGATCCGCGAAACGCATCAGCTTGGCGCTGTATTTTTCGCTTAAATATTTCGCCACCGTATCTTTTCCTGATCCGCTTTCGCCGACGAGACCAACGATAACCCGTTTCATAGTTTTATGAATTTTATAAATTAAAAAGATTTTTTAACACCTCCCTATTTTATCAAAAAAAATATATACCGGTCAACACAAAAGCGTCTGAAGGCGTTCTCTTCAGGATATACCCTGGTTATTTTTTATCCACAATCCACCAGCTGAATTCAATGTCGCTTTCAGCCGGGTTTTTTACTGCCACAGAAAAACTTACTCCTTCTTTTTTTTGTATGACCACCAGTTGCTGATCAGTCATAACATTTTTCGGAGTAATAAATATTTCAGAATCTTTACCCACTGCTTTCGTCTCCACGTCCACACTGGCATCTCCGGCTTTAATCTCGGCTTCTCCAATTGTCGCTTTATCCTTGTCGGAAACTTTCACTTTGAAAATTCCCGCCACCACGCCGTCGGCTTCCAAATTACCGAGAATTTGCAGAGAACCGTTCTCTGTATGGTCTAAGCCTAACACCAGCCTGAGGTAATCAATGTCAGTTTTATTGGCTTCAATTTGCGCGACATTCAGTTCCTGATTGGTGAGTTTTTTCAGTTCGTCCATTTGGGATTGTAAAATTGCCATTAAATCATCGGTGGCATCCTGCCTGTCCGCCAAAGTTTTTACGCCGGCGGAAACTTGTTCCAGGATCTCGTTAAAAACGGAAGCTTGATTTTCCAAATCGGCTATTCTTAAATCATTATCCTTAAATCTTAAATCTGCTTTGGCGAGTTCCTCGTCCACCGAATCCTGCAACTGCTGTATGGTTGTGATGTTTTCATCGGTTTTGAGTTGTAGAGACGCAAGATTTTGCGTCTGTACGGATTCGTTAGTGGTTAAGTCAGCTATGCTGGTTTGTTGCTCCTGTATCGCTTTAGCCAGAATGGCACTCATCCAGTCGTAATGGAGACCGGAAACTTTGCCTTCGTCGTCATAGGTAATTAATGTGGGATTGATCTGCTCCACTTCCTCAGCGATGAAGCCCAAGCCCGGCTGGTTGTTGTATTTCCAGTCAAAGGTGACTGGACGGAGCTGCATTACGGTGTTTAATCCTCCTGTCATAGCAGCGATATTCTTTTTGTACCGCAGGCTGGAAGCGGTGCAGGTGGCGCCGGTGGTGAGCACGCCGGTGGTGGGATCTATGCAAACATACTGATCATCGGCATCCATGGCTCCCAGCCCTACCGCGGTAACCGAGCCGGTGTTGGTAACACTAAATTTACTCACTCCCCCCACCTGCGCGTCAATGAGATATTGAGCACCTGAACCAACTGCGGTTTGAGTGCGGTTGATGAGAAGGTCGGTACCCGACGCCGTATCTGTCTGATTCCAGTATGGTTTAATGGCAAGATATGCCTGGCTTCCACTTAATGCAGTCATTTCGCGTGAACTATCATAACCCGTAAATTCAAAAGCGTTACCGCTACTCCAATCAACCATATTTTGAAAATAGGTCGGGCTCGTTCCATAAGTTCCCATGGTAAACCTAAGAAAATTATTGTAAAAATAATTCCCGTTAATAAAAAATTCTGCTAGTCTATTGATTCCATTGGGTGCATTAATTGTATAAGCAGATATCTGCCCCGTATTACTCACACTAAACTTACTCACTCCCCCCACCTGCGCGCCAATGAGATATTGGGCTCCTGAACCCACTGCGGTTTGAGTGCGGTTGATCAGCAAATCCGTATTAGCCGCCGTGCCGGAGGTTTGGTTGTAGGTTTGTTGATAATAGATGCCGTAGTGAGTTCCCGAAGTAGCATTATTGGTTCCAAGAACTAAATTATAAAACCATAACCAGATACACTCTTTGTCCCTCCAGATAACTGAAAAACTTGAAAATTAGTACCACCACCAGAGGAAAATCCTATAGTAGTTCCGTTCGTCCATAGATTATTACCTGAAGTACTACCCAAAATTATCTTGCCAGTATAATCTACACTAAACTTACTAACTCCTCCACCCTGAGCATCAATCAATAACGAAGTCCCCGGACTTGCCGTATCCAGCATATTAATCAGCAATCCGGTGTCATTGCCAGCGGCTTTATTGGTAGTGTAGTTGAGAGTGTAAGCGGCTTCATTGCCGCTTGCCTGAATAAGCGAAGCGGTATTAACCATTCTGCCTACATTGTCAAAAGCAGAAGCTACAATAGCTCCATTATTTCCCGTAAGAAGTTGAATAGCGGTTGAAGTGGCTGTTCCATCCCCTGAAGTGCCTTGCAGTTTGAGGATATCCGTTACCGCCGTCCCCCCGATTAAAGTCTGGCCTCCCGCCCGTCCGGCCAGCAAAGCGAAAGCTGTCTCATGCCGGCCGTCCAATAAATCCGCATTCAGATTGGCGACCCGCGTGGTGGAAGTTACCGCCAATGGAGCCGTTCCAACAGCCAAAGTGGAAATCAATTGATTGTCAGTTCGAATAGAACCGCTGACATCCAGCCTGGTCCCCGGACTGTTATTGCCGATCCCCACGTTCCCCGTTTCCCGGTAGATATCGCCGCCGGATTCTCCCCAGTAGTTGCCGTTGATGGAACCGGGAACCAGATAGGCGCTGTTGGTGGCGTCATAGAAATTTGTGGCTTTGACCGTGCCGGCCACTTCCAGCTTGGTGGTCGGAGTTGCGCCGATGCCGACATTGCCGGACAGGTTGAAAACCGCGTTGTTGCCGGTCCGGTTCCAGAGTTTTCCCCCAGCTCCAAGTCCGTTCCAGTAGAGATCGCCGCTGGTATTGTAAAGCCGGTCGGCGGTATCCGCCGGCGCGGTAACCTGCCGCAGGCGGATGCGGCCGTCAATGTCCAGCGCTTCCAGCGGATCATCGTTGCCCATGCCGATATTGCCTGTTTCGCGGTAAATATCGCCATCGGATTCCGCCCAATAGTTGGTGTTGACCTCGTCAGGATTCAGATAGCGTCCCAGTCCGGTGAGATAAAAAGCGGTGGCGCGCACCGTGCCGGAAACATCCACGGCGGACGCGGGAGAAGCGGTGCCGACGCCCAGGCGCTTGCTGGAATTGTTCCAGAAGAGTTCCGTGTCCGCTCCGAAAGTTCCAGCGCTGTTGAATTGCAATTGTCCGGTAGTGCCGCCGGGCGCGGTTTGGGCTGTCCAGGAAAGGGAGCCGCTGCCGTCGGTTTGGATAATCTGTCCCGCGCCGCCGTCGCCGGTCGGCAAGAGTAAGCGCCGGAAACATAGAGAGTTCCCCGCACTTCCAGGTCGTTGGAAATAACCAGATCGCCGGTATTGGTGAGACCCCGGTCTGATGAGCCGCTGCCGATAAAGATGGAAGAAGAGCCGATCAGGCGGTGGGCGTAAATGGTATTCCAGCTCTTGCCGGAATCGCCGAGGTTGTAGGACAGATCGTCGTCGGGAATAATATCTTTAGTGGTGGTGGTGCCTTCCACCGTCAGGTCGGAATCATCGCCGGAAAACGTCAGGTTCCCGCTGACTTCTCCGCCGTCGGTGGAGATCCTGCCGGACAGATCTTCCTTGATTTTGTCGCTCAATTCCTGGGAAGACTGGGTGATCGATTCTTTGAGTTCGGCGCTGGCCAGATCCAGGTTGTCCGCGAATTCCTGGTTGCTTTGGAAATATTTTGGGAAGTTTTTTTGACGGAATCAAAAAGCCTGGAGGTCAGGCTGCCCAGCGATTCGATTTTAGCGTAGTCAGCCGCGTTGCCGCCTTTGAATAATTTTACCGTTCCGCTGGAAAAGGTGTAGAGGGTATGCCCAATGTATCCGTGAGCGGCCGGTAGGATCCCGGATAGGCGGCGAGCGGAAGAAACCAAAATCAGAAAGAAAAAACGCGAACGAGCCCGTCAGAGTGTCCGCCGGGTGAGCAGGAGCGATCGAGACCGGCATATTTGCCTTGCGATTTCTGCCAGCGCCAGAAGTAAAACAAAAATAGACGGCCAGAGCCAGGACCATAGTCAGCAGATAGCTCAAGAAAAAGAAATGCCTTCCAGGAAAGGAGCGTTTGGCAATACCGGAAAAAAGCCCAGATGGGGTTGAGAACAGCCGGGGAAATCGAAGACGTAGAGATGGAGATGATCGATTTTCCATAATTTCAGCATAGAAAACCAGATCAAACTTGCGATTAATGTCCCGGTAGTCCGAGATATCCCGTCCCCCTGGCGTAGGCGATAGCAGCCATCGCCAGGATCACCGCCATCAGCACGAAAACGATGAGCGCGTCAGCCGTTTCATAATCGTACGGCATCCATGGGAAGCTTAAGGATAGCCAGGAGCATTACCAAAATCAGGACGAAGTCGAGAAACACTTTATAAAACTGAAAAACCCCGCATTAGCTTCAATATCGCCGGGAAGGATTCATTTATTTTGCCCTGTGAAATATCCCGAGTCTTCAAGATCCGCCGAAGGCAGAATTTCACTGGGTTAATTTTTTTATTTCTTTTAGTTGCCTCTTCCCAACACACAACTTACAATTTTTGATCCCGTTACAACTTGATCCAAAATAATTTATAACAGGATGAAATCCAGTTTGCCAGATGGAGTTTTTTCCAAGTATTATTAAAATTTATTTAAGTTGTAACAGATATTAATTGCATGGAAGAGGCTTTCGTTTGTTTTTGATTATCTTATCACGAAATCGGAGGCGGCTGTCGATAACTTTATGGGTTGGATATGTAAAGAGCGTCCGAACACCCTTTTTTGTTTCTGCAAACTAAAAACTAAGAGCTATGCACCAATCTTAATCCCCTGTCCCATAGTTGAGCAAACAGTAATACTGGCAATAAATTTTCCCTTAAGTCCGGCTGGCTTGGCTTTTTTAATGCTGGAAAGAAAAGCATTAATATTTTCCGCTAGTTTTTCTTCGGAAAATGAAATCTTTGCCAACGACCTGGTGAATATTGCCCGTGTCATCATTTTTAAAAGCCGCCTTGCCCTTTCTCAGGGCCTCCACGGTTTCTTTTATTTTGGTCGTTACGGTTTCAGTTTTTGGATTCGGCATCAAGCCCTTGGGTCCGAGAATCTTGGCGATTTTAGCGAGTTTCGGCATCATTTCGGGAGTAGCCACCAAAACATCAAAATTTATCTTTTTGGAAATTTTGTCTATCATTTCTTCGCCGCCCACAATATCCGCTCCGGCCTCCTTGGCTTCTTTTTCGGCAACCGAAGTGATGACGGCAATTTTTTTGGCTTTTCCCGTTCCGTGCGGCAACACTACCGTACCTCTTACTTGCTGTTCGCCTTTTTTGGGATCGATATTAGTTTTGATATGAATTTCAACCGACTCGTCAAATTTGGCGGCTTTGTTTTCTTTTAATAATTTTACGGCTTCGGCAACCGGATAGATTTTATTCTTATCCAATTTTTCCGCCGCGGCGCGATATTTTTTCCCGTGCTTCACCCCGTTAGAAATTTTACAAGATTATCGCTAAAGAGGATAAAGCTTGAAAATTTATTAATGCTTATTTACAACCCAGTTAGATTAATAAAATTTCTAACGGGGTTCATATATTTTCGCGGTAATGACATCCCGACATTATGTCAGGACTCCTGCAAATTAAAAAATTATTATTCTATTTCAATTCCCATGCTTCTCGCTGTTCCGGCGATAATGTTTTCAGCCGCTCCAACATTATTGGCATTGAGATCCGGCATTTTCTTTTCCGCGATTTCCCGCAGCTGCGCCTTGGTTATTTTTCCTACTTTGTCTTTAAGAGGATTGCCCGCTCCTTTTTCAATCTTGGCCGCCTTCCGCAGCAAATCCGAAGCTGGCGGAGTTTTTAAAACAAAAGTAAAAGTCCGATCTTCAAAAACGGTAATTTCAGCCGGGATGATGTCTCCCATTTTGTCCTTAGTCGCCTCGTTGAATTTAGCGCAAAATTCCTGGATGTTCACGCCATGCTGCCCCAAAGCCGGTCCTACCGGCGGCGCCGGATTGGCTTTTCCTGCTTCAATTTGTAATTTGATAACAGTCTTTATCTTCTTCGCCATAATTGTAGTTATATTTTAGTTAATTTGCAAGAAAGTCCAATTCCACCGGCGTTTCCCGCCCGAATATGGAAACCAGCACCTTAATTTTGCCCTTGCCTTCGTCCACCTCGTCAACTTTGCCGTCAAAATCCTTGAAAGGCCCGTCAATAATTTTAACCGCATCGCCGGCTTTGACATCAATTTTGTACTTTGGCTCGGCCACACCCATTCTTTTCTTGAGTGCTTCAATTTCAACCGGATCCACGGGTGTTGGGGTCGTGCCCAAACCGATAAAACCGGTAACATTGGGAGTGTTTCTGACCACATACCAGGAAGCATCCGTTACCACCATTTCAACCAGGACGTATCCCGGATATATCTTTTCCTCAACCACCGTTCTTTTTCCAGCTTTGATTTTTATTTTCTTTTCAATCGGCACCATCACGTCAAAAATCAAATCCTGCATATCCATTGATTCAATCCTCTGCTTTAAATTTCTCGCTACATTGTCTTCATAACCGGAATAGGTATGGATTACATACCAAGCCCGCCCATGATGTTGCGATTGCTTTGCCATATTATTTTATTACAAATGTTTTAATAATATACCCAAAAACATAATCCAGGCTTCCCAAAAAAATCGCCACGGCAATACTGATGCCGATGACAATCAGCGTGTAATTTCTGGCCTGCACTCTGCTTGGCCAATTTACTTTCAAAAGTTCCGCCTTGGCTTCTTTTAGAAAGGTGATGATTTTGTTCACCCCGTTAGAGTTTTTACAGATTTTACTTTAGAAAAATAATACCTGAAAAACTAATTACTTTTTATTACCCCCAATTAGACTTGTAAAAACTCTAACGGGGCTCATACTTTTTATCCTTTTTTAAAAAGCCCCCGGGGCTTTTATTGAGTTAAATATACAGTGTTTAATTTAACCTGTCAAATAGTGGGCGTATCAAGAGTCGAACTTGAGACCTCGTCATTATCAGTGACGCGCTCTAACCAACTGAGCTATACGCCCGCACAGTGGACCGGACAGGACTCGAACCCGCTACCTCCTCAGTGCAAATGAGGCGCTCTACCAGGTGAGCTACCGGCCCAAAACTGAATTCGGACTTAAACGCTATGCTTTATCGCAGCGCTCGGACCCTGTCCGCCTCCGGCGGAAGGTGAGCTACCGGCCCAAAACTGAATTCGGACTTAAACGCTATGCTTTATCGCAGCGCTCGGACCCTGTCCGCCTCCGGCGGAAGGTGAGCTACCGGCCCAAAAACTAAATTCCATTATAACAGAAAACCAAAAAATGTCTAGACTATTGCAATGTCTGCCGGATTTGTCCCTATTTTTTTATTTCAAACCCTTCACCGCTTCTTTGAATTTATCCCCCCGGTCGAATTCATTAGCAAAAAGCCCGAAACTGGCCACGCCCGGAGAAAGCAACACCACATCTCCGGATCCGGCCGATCCTCGCGCCAGCTCCACCGCTTTTTCCATTGAATCGACGACGACAAATTCTCTCTCCTCCCCCGCGGGAATGTGCTTTTTAACTTCAGTGATTATTTTTTCAGTCGCCGTCCCTTTCAAAAAAACAACGCCTTTCACTTTTTCGGCAATGGCTTTCCCCAATTCTGAAACATCCAGATTTTTATCGGCTCCGCCACTAATAAGAATTATTGGCTCGGAAAAAGAACTGATTCCGGCCAGTGCTCCTTCTGGCGAAGTAGCCGCTGTGTCATTGAAATATTTTACACCCTCAAGTTCTCCCACAAATTCCAGCCGATGCGGAAGCCCGGTAAAATTGACAATGGCTTTTTTCATGCTCAAAAAGTCCACGCCTATCGCCTCGCACGCTCCAATCGCCGCTAAAATATTCCAGAATATTATGGGCGCCCCTGATCTTGATATCCGCAATTTCCATTACTTTTTTTTCGTCAACCCCGTTATTAAAATAAATCGCTCCATTTTCAATGAAGACCGCTTTGCCTTCGGAAATTTTATTTGCGGAAAACTTCACGAGATTTGATTTTATTTCCCCCGTCAGTCCCTTTAAAATTTCATTGTCCCAATTGATGACGCAAGTATCATCCGGCTTTTGGTGGAGAAAAATATTTTTTTTGTCCGCCATATAATCCTCCATTGTTTTATAATAATTCAGATGATCCTGATATGCATTGGTTATAACGGCGATTTTAGGACTCAATTTATATCGCCCCAGCGCGGAAAGCCGCCAGCTGGAAAGCTCAAAAACAACCACGCGTGTCTTTTTTAAGTTCGCTTAATTTATTAAGAACCGGAACTTGCCCGATACCGGCTTTCAGCGGATTTTTTCCGGCCGCTTTCAGAATTTCAAAAATCAAAGTGGCCGTCGTCGTCTTTCCCCGGGTTCCGGTGATCCCTATGATAAGATTTTTGCACAGTTTGAAAAAAAGGCTGGAATCCACTTCCACCGGAATATTTTTTTCGAGCGCCAGTTTTATATATTTATTGCTCCAGGGAGCCGGCGGGGTTTTTACCACCATATCCGCTTCGATAAAATCTTCCGGCCGGTGCTGGCCCAAAACATATTCAACATTTTTCAAGTCTTTGAGTTTTTCCAGAGATGGCGCCAGTTCTTCTTTGGATTTTAAATCCGTAACAATCACTTTCGCTCCGGCGCCGGACAAAAACTGGACGGTTCCAATACCGCCCCCATGCAAGCCCAGACCCATAACTGTTATTTTCTTGCCTTTCAAATCGCTAATTTGCATTAATTATTTTTACCGATTTAAAAAAATTATTTTGAATAAAAATTATAAATTCAAAACTTTTTGTATTTTGTATTTTGGTAATTGTAATTTATTTGTAATTTGAGATTTTGAGTTTTGGATTTATAAATTTATCTTTTTATCACCTCTCCCTTTCTAATCCCCGTATATTTTCCCTCACTCAAAACAATTTTTCCATTGACCAAAACAAAGTCCATTCCCCGGCTGTATTGATACGGATTATCCACTGTAGCAAAATCCTTTAATTCGTCCCTGTTCATAACGACAATATCGGCAAAATAATCTTTTTTTATTACTCCGCGCTGTTTGAGGCCGAATTTGAAAGCCGGAAAAGAAGTCATTTTCATAATTGCCTCTTCCCAACTGATTATTTTTTCCTGAATTACATATTTGGAAAGGACTTTGACAAAAGTTCCGAAACTGCGCGGATGAACCTTGTTCTCCGGTTTTGGCGTGTTCCAAATTATAGCCGGCGCCGTTGGTCGCAATTATGGAAAGCGGATGGGAAATTGCCTGATTGACATTGCCCGCGCTTAATACTTCCATGGAAGTGATGACGCGCCCTTCGGATGCGATTAAAATATCCAGAATAGCATTTTCAACTGATTTTTCCTGGGATTTGGCGATATCAATAATTTTTCTTTTGTCTAAAGTTTTGTCCAGCGCCGAAATGGCAATTTCTACTTTTGAATAATCAAAACCGGAGTCTTTCATTTCACGGATAATGCGCGGACGGATTGCTTTGTCTTTGAGGCGGCTAAGCATCATTTTTCTCCCGCCGTCTGTTACCCAAGCCGGAAGCAAGGTGTATAAAACGGTTCCGGTATTGGTATAGGGATAAACATCAAAAGTAATGTCTATGCCGTCTTCCTTGGCTTTGCCGATCAAAAACATCGCCTCATCCATCAGCCCCCAATTTTTTTCTCCGATAATTTTGAAATGGGAGATGTGCAATTTCACTTTGGATTCTCTCGCCACTTCAATCGCCTCTTTGAGCGCTTCCTGAAAATTATCAATTTCATCGCGGATATGCGTGGCATAAACTCCATTGTATTTTTTGATTATTTTTGCCAAGTGCCACCAATTCTTCCTTGGTAGCTGTGCGGGCGTGAGTATAAACCAAACCGCTCGACATTCCCAGCGCGCCGGAAGACATGCGATTTTGAAAGCATTTTTTCAATAAAAGCCATTTCCTTCGGCTCCGGAGCGCGCATCTCATCTTTCAAAATTCCGCGCCGAAGCGTTCCATGCCCGACCAGTGTCGCAAAATTTACCGACAATTTGCAATTGGAAACAGCCTCAAAAAATTCAGGCATGGTCAGCCAATTGACATTGACCTGCTTAATATTCGACCATTTTTGGATGGAAGCGATTGTTTCCGAGTCAGCCAGCGGCGCCAAAGATGATCCGCAGTTTCCGCCGATAATGGTCGTGATGCCCTGATAAACCAAGCTTTCCAAATCCGGATTATTAAAAATGCGCCAATAAGTGTCGCTGTGATTATTGACATCAATAAACCCCGGACACACCAGTCTGTTCCGTCGCGTCAATCTCAACCTCTCCTTTTTCATTATGCAGTTCCCCGACCTGCACAATCTTGTCTTCCCTGATTCCAATATCCGCGCGAAACATCGGCTGTCCCGTGCCGTCAATGATGTTCCGTTTTTGATTAAAATATCAAACATAAATTATTTACTTATACTCAACCAATTCCGCCATTTCCACCAGCCGATTGGAATATCCCCATTCATTGTCATACCACCCGACGACTTTGGCTAAATTGCCATTGGCCATCGTCAGAGGCAAATCCACAATCGCGGAATGCGGATCGCCTTTGAAATCCATGGAAACCAATTGCTCGTCCGTGACATTTAAAATTCCCTTAAGTTCCCCTTCAGCCGCTTTTTTAAAAGCCTCATTTATTTCTTCAACGCTGGCTTCTTTTTTGAGCGTGCAGATAAAATCCACAATGGAAACCACCGGCGTCGGCACGCGCAGCGAAATGCCGTCCAAGCTGTCCTTCCAGATGCTTAATAACCTTGCCGACGGTTTTCGCCGCTCCGGTGGTAGTCGGAATAATATTCAACGCCGCCGCGCGCGCGCGCCGCAAATCTTTGTGCGGCAAATCCTGCAAACGCTGGTCATTGGTATAGGAATGTGTGGTGGTCATAAAGCCTTTTTCCACGCCGAAATTTTCATCCAAAACTTTAATCATCGGCGCCAGGCAATTCGTGGTGCAGGAACCGTTGGAAATAATGCTGTCACTTTCCGCGTTATAATCCTGCTCATTTATGCCGATAAGATAAACCGGGATATCGCCCTTGGGAGGCGCTGACAAAATAACTTTCCTCGCTCCGGCCATCAGATGTTTTTGCGCGCTCTCGCGGTCAGAAAAAACGCCTGTGCATTCCAGAACGACATCCACTCCTAAATCCGCCCAAGGCAATTTTTCCGGATTAGGTTCGGAAAAATATTTTATTTTCTTGCCGTCCGACAATTATTTCGGAATTGCTTTCATCTATTTCCACCGGTCGCCCATATCTTCCGTATGAAGAATCATATTTCAAAAGATGCGCCGCAGTTTTAATGTCTGTAAGATCATTTATCGCCACGACTTCCAAGCTCTTCTTTTTCTAAAGCGATTTTGAACGACGGCCGGCCGATCCGGCCAAAACCATTAATTGCAATCTTAATCATAAATTGTGTTACATGTTACGTGTTATATGTTTTTATTATACCTCAATTTCCGTTATTTTCCAACTGCTGCCTCCTGTTTTTTTAACGTTAAATCCAGTATTTTTTAAAATTGTATTTTTCGCGATACTTTCGCAGCCCGAATTCCAGGTTTTTTAAACTGATATCTTCCATATGCTCTTTGAAGCCATCGTGCGCCAATGCGATATTTCCAATCTCAACATTAATACTTTTTATATTTTTAAGCTTTTTTTCTTCGGCAATTTTTAAAACCTTATCAACTATTTCTTTGGCGAGTATGAAGTCGTGCATATTAGTGTACGGCGCAGCTGATACACGGGTCATACGCCCGGATAAATCCGCGCAGTTTCTTTTCCCGCTCCTTGCCTTTTAAATTAATTACAGTCTTTAGATACTCCGCTACATCGTCTTCCAGATTCGCCAAAAACTGCGCCGTGGGAGTAATGATATTTATATTTTTTACATAGCCCCGGCTGTCCATTTCCACGTGGTAATAAAGCGTGCCCCTGGGCGCTTCCACCGCCGCCACGCCCATACCTTCTTTAATTTCGGTATTCTTTGGTTAAAATATTATTCATATCAGAATTTAAAAATTCTTTGAGCAATTTAGCCGACTTCTTCAACGCAATGCATGACTTCCGCCATCTGCGCCAAAATATTATGGAAAGGATTATAATCGGGAAACCGCAAATCCAGGCTTTCCCAATACGCCAGAGCTTTGGGGTTAAGCTTGTCTTTATTAATATTTACGCGCGCGATAGCGCCAACCATATAGCTTTTGCCCTGATGTTCAACTTTTTTAACAACTTCCTTCTGTTTTTGCAGTTCCTGGAAATCCGTTTCAAATTTAGCCACTGGAATACGCAGGCCTTCCGAGGATACAATATCGCCGTCGTAAAAAGGATATTCGCCGTTTCGCGCCAAACAGACATATTCGGTTTTTCTGGAAAATTCCGGCAATTTTATTTTTTTGAAAAATTCACCGAGTTCCAGCGCGTCCTTTAAAGTTTCTTCGGCATTGGCAATTATTTTTCGCAAACCTTCGGCATCCGGAACTTTTTTGAATCCGCCCACCTCATTGGTCAGCGGATGCACTACCCGCCCTCCGATCTCCCGCACGATGTCCATGCCGAATTCCCGGATGCGGATAGCCTTTTTTGATTCTTCGGGATATTGCTTCACCAGTTGGATATCGTTTTCAATGTCCAAAAAATCGGCTAGCGACAAAAAGAAAAGGTGGAGCGCGTGCGAATGGATAACCTGCCCCAGTTCCATAATCGCGCGCAGTTTTTCCGTCTCGGGCGAAACTTTGACCCCCATGGCATTTTCCAAGGCTTTTATGGAAGTCAGATTATGCACCACCGGGCAAATTCCGCATATTCTTTGCGCTACCACCGGAACATCTTTATAATGCCGGCCGATTAAAATGCCTTCAATCAAGCGGATTCCTTCCTGAACTTCCAGTTTGGCTGATTTAACATCGCCCTGGATAACGCTCGCCATAAATCCGGCGTGTCCTTCCATTTTCGCGATATGATTTATTTTTATTTGCATAAAATTATTTTTTATCAAATCCAAATTCGCTGTAAAATTCTTTGTTTTTTATTTTTTCAATCGCAAAACGAATATAGGGGATAATATTTTTCGGGAGAGAATTAAGTGAAAACCAGCCCAAATCATCGCATTTTCCAGGTTCTGTATTTTTTATTTCACCCGCCCATTCTCTTGGTCTGAAAAAAATATCTATGCGCTCCCGTATTTCCGGGGGATTTAATTTTTCATTTCTATTCATAATGTGCACGACTTCCAAATCATTCACTGCTAGATCTATATCGGCTTCCTCCTTGGCTTCCCTAATTAAAGTTTGAGTAAAGCTTTCATTTTCCTCTCCGTGTCCAGCTACCAAACCATAATTTCCATCCCAAAATCCAGTATTAAAACGCCTGCCTAATAATATTTTATCATTTTCAATCAGAATAAGATATGAAGATGGAACCAGTTTGTGCCTGTCTTTCATAAATTTTATTGAAATTTATCTAAATCGTTTTTTGTTAACAACTTTGTTTCACTTACTTTTTTCATTAAACCAAAACTGGGCCTGTATGAAAGGCCTATATACTCAACTTTCTTTTTTAATTTTATCACTTTTTCAATCGCAGGAATAAGATCCGTATCGGAACTTATTAAAATTACAGTGTCATACAAATTTTCGTAGGCTCCAATCATCATATCCACGGCTATTTTAACATCAACGCCTTTTTCGTGGTATGCGCCGTCATTTTTCATCATATACCCCCTTACAAGTTTGATATTTTGTTCTTCCAGTTTGACAAATAATTTTTGCTGGCCGGAAACTAACCGCTGGCTTTGCTCGGGATTGTTTTTATCAAACCTTGCAATTCCCACATAATATTTAATGCTGATTATTTCTCGCCCATTTGCCAGCGATTCGGCAATTTTTCGATATTGATACCGTAATGTCCCCTGAATGCCAACATTTTTATTTTTCAAAATATGATAAAAATTACTGCCGTCAAATATAATCGCTACTTTTTCTTTTTTATTATCCATAATATCTAAAACCCGCCCTTATCCCAGAAGGATAGGAGCGGGGCTTTTAGCTGAATTAATAATAGCAAAAACAGTATTTTTGTCAAGTCTCTGTATTTTAATACTAATTACACAGTTATTTTCTTTCATTTTTTTATAATTCAAGCTAAAATCTGGATTTTAATTTAATTGGCAAACTGTTTTCAGTTCCGCCATATCTTCCGCGGCCAGAGCCGGATTTTCCAAATCCTGCTCGCCCATTAAATAATACATTATTGACTGCGGATTTTGAGTATGATCTAGGCCGAGCGCGTGGCCGAGTTCATGGACAATAGTCAGGCGCAAATCGTCCATTCCCCGAAATTGATAAATTGTAATTCCCTGCGCCGAATCAAAAACTCCCTTTTCAAATTCCTGCGCCTCTCCGTATTTGTTTTGATATGTCGTGATTGCTGAATTGTACTTATCAACCAGCGTATTTTCTTTTTTTGCAAGACTGTTTATATTGGAAGCCAGGTTTTTCAATTCACTTTCCTGATTTTTAAGCGCGTCATACATTTCATTCAGGTTTTTTTGCTCTTTTTTTAGCTTGTCATACTCATCCTCTGGCGCGCCGCCTTTTTTGTTCCAATAGGCTACGTCCTTGTTGTAATCTTTCAAATCTTCTTCATATTCCTTGAGATCAGTGTTGAATTGATCAAGCTTTTTGTCATATCGCGCGTCCAATCCGCCATATTGCTTGTCTAGAGCCACGCGTTGTTTTTCGAGAGCCGCCAGATCAGTTTCGAGTTGCCCTGCCTCATCCGTTCCCTGTTGCCGTTCATCGTAAACCATTTTTATCTGAAGCGGCGCGCCCGGATTATACGCGAAAAAATCCAGTCCTTCTTCCTTTTCCCACACATTTTCCGCTTCGGCAATTATATTTTTAAGCTGTTCCTGAGTGATATCAAAACGCGGGTCAATTTCGCCAATGGAATATTCGAGCGGAGTCCGGCAAGGCCTGGAGAATGGAATATGTCTCCGGTTTCCCTGCTGAAATTTGCCGGCTATTACCAATCCGCTCACGGAAATGATTAACAGTAACAGTAAATATAAAAATAACTTTTTTAAAAATCTCATTTTACCCCGTTAGAAATATTATCCCCGCCGGAATTTCTAACGGGGTGAATTTTTTTCTTTTGTTCTTCTTCTGGTTCCAATAAATCATCCTTCAGACCATAGATTTCACTCGTATTTTCAAATTCTTCGTCCGTCATCATATTTTTGAGCGCCGCGCGCATCGCTTTCACATTGCCCTTGGGGCGGAGCCCCCGGCAGCCCTGGCACATCATTCCGGCGGTCGGGCAGACCGCGTCGCAGCCGCCCAAAATCATCGGCCCGAAACACGGTTTTTTGTCGAGTAAAAGACAGCGGTTGCCCCTGGCTTTGCATTCCACGCAGACCGGAGCATCCGGAATTTGTGGAATTTTTGACAAATCATTATTTTGCGCCGCTTCTATAATGGCCGGCATATATTTCAAAAATTCTTCGCCGTTTATCGGACAACCGGGAAAAGTGAAATCCACTTTCACGAAATTATCCACTTCTTTGATTTCCGGATTATTTATTCCTTGCAGATATTTATACACATGCTTGATAGTGCCTGTTCCCTCCTGATAATTCTTGATTTCCGGAATTCCGCCCATGGCCGCGCAGTTTCCCAGCACTGCCAGAATTTTGCTCCTTTCGCGCAGCTTGAGCAAAGTTTTGACGTTATCCTCCGTCACCGGATTGCCTTCAATAATCCCAATGTCGATTTTATCTCCCGGATCTTCCTCGTCTTCCAAAAGCCGGAAATCCACCATTTCAATTCTGTTCGCCAAATCCAAAAACCGCTCTCCTAAATCCAGCAGCGCAAACTGGCAGCCTTCGCAAGAAGTAAGCGAAACAATCGCCACCTTCGGCTTGCCGTTAAAAAATTTCTCCTCAATCGCCATCTTGATGTTATTTTAGCATAATTTCAGAAAAAAAATAAGCGGATAAAATTTCAATTTTTTATCCGCTATAATTCCATGTTTTCAATAGTCCTTTTTATCGCTTTGGAAAATTTACTGATTGATATCGTCTTATTGTGGAAATTATCCAGAGCTTTCATGAAACTTTTGCATTTGCTTTGTTCTTCCAGCAGATAAGAGACTAGCCTGGAATCTGGTTCTGTCAGTATCACTGGCGCATAATGGAAAAGAACGATTTTATTATTCAAATCCTTGACCGAATCCTCTTTAAAAAGCAACATGCCTTCAAGTATTACTTTTTTGCCGTTATTCGCGTATTCGCCGACTAGGCCGGTTTTGCATTTTCCAGTGATTTTTACTGGAATAAGAATATGCACCAGCAAAAACATTTGGAGCGGCAAAGGAAGATCTTCTATTTCTTCTGCCGCTACTTCTTCCAGCGCTGCCCGTTCATGCTTCTTGCCGCCAAAATATTTAATGACAACTTCCTGGTTGATTATGGTTTTGTGCAAAGCCATCGCGGTCGCAATAAGATTATTATACAATCCCATTTTGTCAGCCTGAAAAAAATCAACTTCACATACCCTTCTTCCGCCGACCGCTTTGCACACGAGCGCGGCGCTTTTCTTGTCTAAGCTCAACTCATGGCAACTTACGATCAGCTTACTGATTAAATGAGCCGCGCCAGCTGTGATTTCCCATTTTTTCACTTTTTTATCCTCCATTTTTTATTATTTCAAAGATCTCTTCAGCCTCCTCCTTGCCAATTTTCCGCACAGCAATATTTTGCTGTGTTAAGCAAAAATCACCGATATTTAAGTCTATAATACTTTTCACCTCTTGCCTAATACCTCCCGGATTTTCAACAACCAAAGTATCTTTTTTTATTTCAATGACTTTTTTGGGGATTGTAAGGCAGATATTTTTGGAGCGCGTATCGCACAACGTAAATCGTTATGAGTTACGCGTTATGAGTTATGTGAATCAAACTTTTCCATCGCTGCCGAAAATTTTGATTTTTTCTTTGACTACCTCTTTTACTGCTTCTCCGCGCACCGCCCAATAATTTTCTGATATCAAAAGAGACATTATCCTGGTCTTTCATTGTTCTCACTAAATTATTGGTAAACGCCAGACGAATAGCCGTATCCACGTTAAAGCACGCGATGCCCCGCTTAACAACTTCCACCACCCGGCCGTTTTCCCAATCCGAAGCTCCATGCAGAACAAGCGGGATATTTAAATTTTTATTTATCATATCCAAACGCGCGTAATCCGGCTCTTTTCTTTCCTTGAAAAAATCCATGGGCATTGCCAATTGCCACCGCCAACGTGTCAATTCCGGTTTCCTCCGCGAATTCTTTAGCCTGCCCGGATCAGTCATGATATTTCTCCCAATTAACTCCGCCTATATTTTCTTCGCCCAGATACGGAACATTGCCCAGTTCTGCCTGGATATCCACGCCTTTTTTATGGCAATATCCGGCTATTTCCTTAGTAAGCGCCAGATTGTCCACGAATTCCTTTCTGGAACCGTCATACATCACCGAAGTGAAGCCGATAGCAACGGCCCTTTTTATGATTTCAAAGCTTTTTCCGTGATCTAAATGAATTCCGATTGGTATTTCCGGAGCGTAAAATTCAGCGTCATTTTTTATCAAGTGAAAAATTCCTCTTCCGCCCGCGTATTCCATAGTTTTTTCCGTAACTTGTATAATGACCGGCGATCTCATTTCCCTGGCGGCCTCAACTATCGCCCGCGTGGTTTCCAAATTTACGGTATTAAAAGCGCCGACGGCATAACCGCCTTCTTTGGCTTTGGTTAAAATTTCTTTGACGCTAGTTATCATGCCATTTTTGTCCGCGAACTGTGCGAGTGGATACAAAAATGAGCATCCCGCACCAATTCGCTATTTAAATTATATTTTTAATTACAACTTAGCCGCAGGCGAATTCGCAAATAAAGTTATCCATTATATTTAAACTTTATTGGAATTGGTGCTGGGATATTCCTAACTTCCATCTATTATTTCCGCGATTTTTATAAATTCATGCGGCAATAATGATTCCCTTCCTATTAATGCTCCATCCATTCCCGCTTCAACGCAAACCTGTCCGATCGTTTTGGCGCTGACCGAACCGCCATATAAAATCCTCACCATTTCCGCGTATTTTTTGCCGAACATTTCCACTAGAATTTTGCGGATTAAGAGCCCGGCTTCCATAATTTTATTAGAAGCCGGCACAATATCGCTTCCCACCGACCAAATCGGCTCGTAGGCAATATTGATTTGTTCGGCTTTGGTCCTTTTAATATTAGCCAGAGCCTCCTTAACCTGTCTGGTGATCACTTTCAAAGTCTCATGATTTTCCTTTTCCACCCGCGATTCACCGACGCATAAAATCGGCTTAAGGCCGTTCTTGAGGGCAGAAATTAATTTCAAGTTTATTTCATGGTTGCTTTCGGAAAAATATCTTTTTCTCTCGCTGTGGCCGATTATGACATATTCGCAGCCCAGGTTCTTAAGCATCACCGGAGAAATTTCACCGGTATAAGAGCCCTTAAGTTCCGGAAACATATTCTGCGCGCCCAATTTTATTTTCTTGTTATTCCACTTTTTGAAAGCTTCCAGATGCACAAATGGAGGGCACAAGACGATTTCAGAATTCTTTAGTTTTTTATTTTTCAGTTCTTTATCCATCCAAATTAAATATCTATCCCGCTCTTGGGGACTTAAGAGATTCATTTTGAGGTTACCTATAACTAGCTTCTTCATATTTTTTATAAATTTCCGCCAAAGGCGGATCAGCCTCTGGCTGACATTTTAAGATTGCCAATTATTAATTTTTTCATAAAAAATATCAAACTACAAATTCAAAATTACAAATTCCAAATAAATTACAATGACCAAAATTAGAAATGTTTATATGTTTAAAAATTTGGATTTTGGATTTATTTAGGATTTGAGATTTTTGGTTTTGGATTTAAAAATATACCGTTATTCCCAATACTATCATACCGGAAACCATAGTTCCAAACAGTAATAATGGCAATGATTTTCGCAAAGGCACTCCGAAAACAAACGCGGCCAGCGCACCGGTCATCCCGCCCAAGAGCGGAATGGGCGTGGCGGACAGCAGAAAAATGGCCCATTCTCCGTATTTTTCCATTTTTCCATTGGCCCGCCGGCGTGTGTGTTCAAACAGCCAGTTAAAAAATTTTTCAAATAACTTCATATGATGCGATAAAAATTTGGCTATCGGATCCAGAAGTAAAACTATAATTACCATAGCGGCGTATGTCCCCGCCACCGACCAAAACCACGCCCAAAAAGCGGAAAGGCCGTATACTTTATGCGCCAGAGGCAACGCCGCCCGCAGCTCAGTGACCGGAATCATGGCTATTAAAAAAGCCGCCAGCCACCCGGGAAAATCTTGAAACCAGGAAAATATTATCTCATGCATTTAGATTAAATTACAAATACAAAATTACAAATTCTAAATAAATTCTAAATCACAATTTTCAAAATTTAAAATTATTCACACCTTTCCAAGATGGCCGCAAATATTTTAACCAACTCCGTTGTTTCCTGCAGCAACGGTTTTATTCTTTTTTCAAATTCCGGATTTGCTTCAATTGTTAAGTTTAACCAATAAATCGTTTCCTTTCCTTCTTTTCTGCAGATTCTTATTCTAAATAAAAAATCTTTTTTAGTTTCAGTTTCATTGGCTTCCCGATAATTAGCTCCCATTGAGGTTCCTGAACGCACAACTTGATCAATCAGCTTAAAATTTACCGTATTTTTAGGCAAAGCTTTTGCCAATCTTATTATTCTCTTTCCGAACTCCAATGTTCTGTCTTCTAAATCATATCGTTTTATATTTTGATTTTTGGTCATTGTAATTTATTTGGAATTTGAGATTTTGAATTTTATATTTTATTCTACTTGCATTATCCACCAGTTAAAATTAATGTCTGATTCCGCTTCGCTTTGAATATTCACTGCAAACTCCCCTTCTTTCTGGCTTGAAACATAAGGAACATTGCCAGCCGAATCGGATTTAAGCGTGATATTAACGATACTATCTTTTTTATTTAAGAAAATTCTAACCAAAACAATTTGCTAGGGAGCCGTTTCCGGGCCGGCGGGAATGGTTCCCGGTTCTTCCGGTTGCGGAGCTGCCCCTTCGGCCGGAACTTCCTCCGGCGTTGCCGGCGCCGGATTTTCATTTGATCCCGCGCTGTCCTGGGTAAAATTGGAAACTCCGTTTTGGATATTGTCAATCATCTTTTGGACTTTGCCTCGCGCGTCATCGGATCCTTCAGGAAGAAGCTCTAAAACTTTTTGGTATTCACCTATTGCTTCGCTTTTGCGGCTGGTTTTTTCATAAAGGAGCCCCAGTGAAAAGTGGGTGTTGATTTCCTTGTCATTTACGCCCAGAATCTGCTTGAAAAGATCTTCCGCGATTTTGTTATCATCATCTTTGCCCCGCGACTGGAAGAGACGGCCGAGATTGAAAGCGTAAGTGATGTTGGAGCGTTCCAAAATAAAGGCCTGCCGCATATCATCAATCGCTCCGTCAATTTCGCCCAGCGCTTCTTTGGCCAAGCTCAATTGGTAATAGGCCGCGGCAAAATTTTTCTTTTCCGATAAGGCGTTTTCAAATAACCCCTTAGCCTCTCCGACCAGGGCCTTCTTTTCGTTTTCATCGCTCGCTGCCATGGCGAGGGCGATTTTAATCTGACCGAGCTTCACCGGATAATTCGGGTTATGCGGCTCCAGAGCCTGGGCTTCGCGGTATGTCTCTTCGGCCTTGGTAAGCGAATCTTTTACATAGAGACCGGCGTTTTCATAAATTAAGGCCAGTGATTCAGCCGCCAAAACGTCTTTTTTCATCAGATCCTTTCCTTGCGCGCCGGCCGCAATAGAGTTATTCAAATATTTAGAAATAAGATCCAGGTTGCGCTCCTTCTCGCCCTTGAGCATTTCGCCATTTGCCAGCGCCATATATTCCTGGCCTAACCGCGTGAAATATCTTCCCTCGCGGCTGTAAAGATTGATGGCGGAAATTAGTTTGCTTACTGATCCTTCCTCGGTAATTTGCTCCTGGCGCGCGGCCGAACCGGCTTTCATATCCGCTATGAATGTTTTTCCCACAAAGACGAAAAGAAAGGCCACGCCCGCGGTTACAACCATAAAAATGAAAGCTATGGCCAAAGCGTATTTAGGAGAGGCTTTGAGAGTGAGTTTTAAGTATTTTTCTTCCGAGGCGCCTTCCCAAAGAAGCATCGCCAGCGTAAGCGAACCCAGGAGTCCCCCCAAAATGAGAATGGTCCCCTCTGTTCTTGCCGTAACCGCGAAAATGATAAGCATAATCATCGCTGAAAACATCCCCAGCGAATAGATCTTGTTTTTTTCTTTTTCGCGGGTCATCAGATACGCGCCGACGCTCAAATAGGAAAGGAAAATAAGCGCCAAAGCAACCGAGCCCAAAGCGCCCAATGTGGGAATAGCTTCCGCGATCACGCCCGTTCCCTGGTAGAAGCGCAGGTTGTAGAAATAATTTTCATTGAAGCTTTGCGGGCGGTAGAGGGAAAAGTCATAGCCATAAGTCGCCGGCCCGGAGCCTAAAACAAATTTTGATTTTACGGCGTCTTTCGCGATATCCGAAGAAATTCCCAAAGCGGGGCTTACTTCCACCGGCAAGTTGACGCGCGCGATGTTCACCGCTCCGATCATAAGAATCGCCATGGAAAGCACGAACACAACCAGAGGAAGCCAGGCCCAGGACTTAACGGGGCGCACAAGCCGCGAGAGTATATACATAAGGAAAAATCCCAACCCGATAAGAAGAGCGATCCAGGGGATGAAATTAAAGAGAGCCAATACCAGGAACATATCCAGGATTATTCCCGCGAGCAATATGCCTGTCAGGATATTCTTCTGAAGAGTGTTCATCTTTCCGCTGGCCCGGGTTATAAATACGGCGGTAATAAGAAGGGGAATGAGCGCCGAAAAGACAGCGCCGGCCCCGGAAACAGAACCGATAAGACTCAAGGGCGAAACATTGAGCAGGTTTTGGGGAAGAAATTTCACACCCATAATTCCCAGCGCCGTCCAAAGGCAAAGCAGAATTCCGGATCCGACGAAGCCCGCGAAAAACAGCTTCATTCTCTTTTCATTGAAGTGGCTCATAATGAGATAATAAGCGATGACCAGGGCCGTGATATTCATCATTCCCATTGAGGGATCGCCGAAGAATCCCCAGAAGCTGTGCCAGCGGTCAATGGAAAAAATAGTGGCCAGGAGATAAACGAACCAGAAAATTCCTATGGGAATGTCAAGGGGCGTCTTTCTGATTTTAAGCTCGCCGGCAATCACGCCTTTGGCCGCCCAGGCGACCAGGGCCAGAAGCAGCAGAAAATAAAAATAAATCTGCTTCTCAAAAATTATTCCCTGATAGGACTGCCCCGTGAAAAAAATCGGGACGCCCAAAAAAATAAGAAACAGGCTCGCGGTGATTACCGCGTCAAAAATCTTGATGATTATTTTTGTTTTGCCGCCCTCCGGCGCTTCTTTCTTTAACGCTGGTTTTGGCGTTTGCTTTTCCGGAGAAAAATCGCTTCTTCTCCTGACAAAAATACTTTCCCTTGTTTCCCTGGCATCCATATTTTTTTGCTTTAGTTAAAAGTTAAAAATTATCTTATTTAATGGTATCAATATACCGAAAATGTGTCAAAGTTCGGCGGCTTAAAATCTTTTAACGGGATAAAATGATCCACCAATCAACTTTCAAGTCTTTATCTAACGGCTGGCTGATTTCAATTTGGAAGCTTTCCCCTGATTTTATATTATTCACTCCGATTTCTACCGGCTGTTCCGGCGTCACAAAAATTTTGCTGTCAGCCGTCACCGCTTTCGTCTTCACTACAACGCTTTTCCCGTCGCTGCCGGTTTCATCGTCTTTGCCGTCGTCGTCTTCATCTTTTTCCACGGGAGTGATTTTAGCGGTGCCGATGGTTTTCTTTTCTTCGTCAATAACTTTCACCGTGAACACTCCCGCCACTACGCCGTCGGCTTCCAAATTACCGAGAATTTGCAGAGAACCGTTCTCTGTATGGTCTAAGCCTAACACCAGCTTGAGGTAATCAATGTCGGTTTTATTGGCTTCAATTTGCGCGACATTTAATTCCTGGTTGGTGAGTTTTTTCAGTTCGTCCATCTGGGATTGAAGGGTGGCTATAAGGCCTTCAACGGTAGTGAGGCGCGATTCCTGATTTTCAAGGCTTAGCCTTGATTCGGCAGTTTCGTTTTCCAAATCGGCTATTCTTAAATCATTATCCTTAAATCTTAAATCTGCTTTGGCGAGTTCCTCGTCAATGGATTTTTGCAACTGCTGTATGGTTGTGATGTTTTCATCGGTTTTGAGTTGTAGAGACGCAAGATTTTGCGTCTGTACGGATTCGTTAGTGGTTAAGCCAGCTATGCTGGTTTGTTGCTCTTGTATCGCTTTAGCCAGAATCGCGCTCATCCAGTCGTAATGGAGGCCGGAGACATTCCCTTCATCGTCGTAAGTAACCAGTATGGGATTGATTTTTTCCACTTCTTCGGCGATGAAGCCCAGGCCCGGCTGGTTGTTGTATTTCCAGTCAAAGGTGACTGGACGGAGCTGCATTACGGTGTTTAATCCTCCTGTCATAGCAGCGATATTCTTTTTGTATCGCAGGCTGGAAGCGGTGCAGGTGGCGCCGGTGGTGAGCACGCCTGAAACAGGATCAATGCAGACATACACATCATTGGCGTCCATGGCGCCTACTGAACTCAAAGTTACGGTTCCGGCAATGGTTGTAGCGCCCGCATTACTCACGCTAAACTTACTCACTCCCCCCACCTGCGCGTCAATTAAAAGTTGTGCCCCTGAACCAACTGCGGTTTGGGTGCGGTTGATGAGGAGGTCGGTGTTGGCGGCCGTAGGCGTACCTGGCTGATCGTAGACTGGAGCTATAACAAAAGGATAATAAGTTCCATTTTGATTAGCTGTACCGGCACCGACTGGAGTATTAATAGCAACACCAATAGCTACACCAGATACGCCCGTTATAGCTGCATAATGTAATGAAATGCCAGTATTACCACCTGCCGTAACTGGATTTCCCTGTATTCTTAATGTCTGATTACCTCCAAGAGAATGAATATAATTCGATTGTAGAGCACCTGTGGTGTAAATATTGGCACTGTTTGTAATTCTACCAGTATAATCTACCTTAAACTTATTTGTTCCTGCTAATTGTGCATCAATTAGATTTCCCGCAAACCCGCTGGCCGCATTAATCCCCAATCCAGTGCCACTTGTTGACCATGCGGTTGAGGTTGTGCCTGTCGGTTCAATAAGTAAATGTGGCTTGGTCGTGGTAGCTGTCCCACCTGTGAACCAAGTGCCTGTAAGATTAAGAATAGGTTGAGATACAAGACTTGCGATTGGAAGATTTAACTGGCCCTTATTTGTAAGATTGAACTGCGATACGCTTCCCACTTGTGCATCAATTAATAATTGTGCTCCTGAACCAATTGCGGTTTGAGTACGGTTGATGAGGAGGTCGGTATTCGCCGCCGTGCCGGAGGTTTGGTTGTAGGTGGGCAAAAGTCTTAATACTCCATTTGACCCTGATGTTTGTGTATAAGAACTGGTGCCACCATGAATTGTTACTCCCCAAAGATTCGTCCCATTCATAGCATATAAATCTGAAATAGTTAATTGCGAATTTGTACTACCATAAATTTTCATTGCTGAACTATTTAAAACTAATATTCCACCACTAGCTATTAAATTACTAGGTGTTGTAATAAGCCCGTCATTCCTTACGCTAAATTTACTCACTCCCCCCACCTGTGCATCTATCAGATAACTCGTCCCCGGGCTGGCGGTGTCGGTCATATTTATCAAAAGTCCAGTGTCGTTGCCCGATGTAAGTTTATTAGTCGTATAATTCAACTGATAAGCCACTTCGTTGCCAGTAGCGGCGGAGAGAGTTGTTACGCCGTGGATGCGGGAAGTAGGACTCGTCGTCCCGATGCCGACCTTGCCGTTTTCTAATATTGACATTAAAAAGCTTCCATTAGAATAACCTTTTCCATTATTCATAAAATAAAAAGCTCTGTCTGTTTGGTTGTTGTCGGCATCTACTTGAAAGACCATACTATCATTGGTCGATATTACAGCATTATCGCTGCTAATATGAAGATCGCTTGTGCTTCCGCCACCACTATGTGCAATCTCCAGTTTCGCCCCTGGACTCGTCGTCCCGATGCCGACGTTGCCGGCGAAATACGAATCGGCAGTGCTGGCATTGTAAAGGGACCAGTCGCCGGCAGAAGTGGCGACGGTTCCGATAACCAATGCCGCGTCATGGGTGGCGCCGGCCGGCTGGGTTATGTGCATACCATAATTGGCCGTTCCGGTAGAATCTATTGTTCCGATATTTATTCCGTAATTGTTGGAAGAAGCCGCTGTTCCGGTAATTCCGCCGAGATTGACGCTGTAAGTGGTCGTGGAAGCTACGGCGACAATGGAACTTACATCAATTCCTATGCCGCCCTGGGAAGCAAACTCCATATTAATTTTAAGCCCGTAACATGTGCCTAAGGAAAAACACTTAGAATACACGCCGTAATCGGTTGAGCCGGTATCACTCATGGCTACTGCGTAAACTCCATAACCAGTCTGGCCAACTACGGAAATGCTGAAAAAATATCCACCATAGTTGTTTGTCGCTCCACTAGCGGCAAAATATCCGCCGTAATTAGCTGTTGCTCCACTGCCGCCCGCGCTGGAATAAACTCCATAATTTGTTCCGGTCGTGGCAGTGTGGGCTATGTTAATTCCTCTATCATTTGCGGTTGAAGTGGCAATGTCAAGCTTATTAAGAAGGAGTTATACCGATGCCCAGCCGGTTATTCGCCTCGTCATAAGCTGAAGTTCCAAAAAGTATTTTGCCCTTAGTGGCGTGAGAGGTGGACATCAAAGTCAGATTGCCGCCGGAAACATCATCGCCGTATAAAGTATTGCCGTTTAAGTTTAGATCTCCTGAAAGATTTAAACTGGCCAAATTCAAGTCCGCCAGCGTGGCGGTATTTTCCCTTTTGTATAAATTAAATTGCGAAGTTCCCGCGTCCCAGGTAAGGGAGGCGTAGCCGTTCAAGGCCGAGCGGTAAAAGCGCAGGCCCATATTCTCATCCGCCTCGGAATCAGTGTTGATGGTGAAAAATTCGCTGGTGGTCCCGCTCATATCCGTCCCGCCCACGCTGATATTGTCCACATAAAGGTTGGACCAGTGGTTGGTAGCCGAACCCAGGTTAAGCCCCGGGTCGGAAGGAATAAGGCTGGAACTGACCGAAACGCTTAAGCCCAGCATGCCGATGGTTGCGTCGCCGCTGATGATTAAGCTGTTGGCGGCCAGAGTATCCACGGAAAGAGTACCGGTAATATCAAAATCATAACCGTCGGTGTCAATGGTTGTGTCATCGTCCAGCGTCATTGTATTGGAAAATTCCGTGAAATCCAGAGAGTCGGGAGCGATTACTCCTCCGGTGACCGTGCCCCAGACGGGTGCTCCGGCTCCGCCGGAAAGAAGAACTTCCCCGCCCGCGCCGGCGGCGCTGAAGCCGTAAGCGGTGCCGGTGCTGTAAGCCAGAGAGCCGGCGTCTCCGATAGTTGAAGCGTTGGTTCCGCCGTAAGCCGTTTCAATGACATCCCCGCGCCAGGTGCCGGCAGTGATTATCCCGGGAGCGGAAAGATCCAAAGTCGCCCAGGCCGGAATCCCGCCGGTTATGGACAGGAATTGCCCATTAGTCCCAATAGACAAAGCGGCCAGTTTGTTTTTGGCCGAAGCGTAAAGCATATCGCCGGCCGTGTAGGAGGCAAGGCCGGTGCCCCCGAACCCGGCAGCCAGCGTATCCCCTTCCCAGGTGCCGTTGCTGACCACCCCCACGGAGGTAATGTCGGGGATGGTGTTCGTGTCCAGTTTTCCGCCGGAGCCCAGAACCGGGATATCCCCGGAAGCCGCGCCGGTGGTGGCGCCGCGGAGAAAAAGCGAGTTGATCGCGATCGGTATGGCTGAAAGTTTTTTTCTGGGAACCATTTCAGAATCCTGCCCGATTCTGATTCCCAGATAGTAATCGCCGTCATTAAAGCTAAGCGTTGCCGGAATGGGAGTAGACAGGCCGAGATAGGTGGAAATAATCCCGTTGATAATTTTCACCTTCTGGGTTTCCTGCCAGATGCGGCTCCCCGCGTCAGCGTTGGAAGGATAACCGTCGCGAGTTGTCCGGTCTGCGCGGTAAATGGAAAAACGCACGTCATATTCGCCGTTGGTTATTTCTTTTCCCCGGCTATCCGCCAGATAGGCTGCCACGTTAACCTGGTTGGTCGGCAAGGCCCGGGCAAAATTAAAACCGGCCAATCCGATTCCGTAAATCGCGGTGATAATAACGAGGGGTATTATGATTTTATTTTTAGTTTGCATTTTATCCCGTTAGAGACTTTATCCCGTTAGAGTCGGGACGATACAGTTTTGTTTCGATATAATATTGTTTGAATATAAATACTGTCTGTTATTATGGATTTACTTGTCCCATCTCTAATGGGATTCAACCACCCAACCGAACATTTTTTCAAATTCCTGGGAAATTAATTCAAAAACTGAAACGGCTTTTGATCCTCCATAAACGGCGTAATAACCCGTGGATACTTCGTTCCCCCAGCGGTCGCGAATTTTTATTTTATAAACATAAGCGGTTCCGAGTTCAAGCCCTGAAATAAGGACTGCGTGGTTGAATCCATAATTTCCTTCTTTCATTTTTTTCGGATTCTGCCCGTTGTTTTTTGAATACTCTATTTCAGATAAGGCCAGCTTGTTCGTCTTCCAGGTAACTATCAGCTTTGCCTCGTCTTGTTTTTTAGTAAGGTATGTTTCGCCGTGGACGTCTTGGATTTCCGGACTGGCGTTTTCATCCGCGCCGGCCGCCACCGCCATATCTCCTCCGATTGAAATTTGCTTGATCCTGAAATTTTCACTCTCAAGCGCCGCGTCATTTTCGCTTCCGATATTTTCATTGACAATTTCTTCCCCCCTCACGATTCCTTCCGGCCCCTGGACTGAATAGTTTTCTAATTGCGTTAAAATTTCATCGCTATATTTTTTTTCCTGCCCGAAATATTTAACTGCCGGAATTCCAATGAATAAAATTATCATTCCGGCAATAGCCGAGTAGGAGAACCGCAAAACATTTTTCCGCCAAAGCCTTTCTTTTGTTTGCTTAAAAATTATTTCCGCTTCGGCCTCTTTTTGTGTATTTTCCCGGATGTCATTTTCCCGGTTTATTTTTTGAGATATTTCAAGACTGGGTTTGACAATTTTTTCCGGCGTAATAACAATAGCCTTTCCCGGCAAGATTTCATTTTGCTTTTTTTCTTCAATTATTTCTTTCTTCCTGCTGGTCGGATTGGAGACCAGGAAGTAGTCCAGCCAGAGCTTAGTCGTATACCAGTTCCGGCCCAGTTTTTCAGCCCGCAGAATTTTTTTGCGCACCATCAAATTCAAATGCTCCGGAGTATATCCGGTCATCCGGGAAGCTTCCGAAAGCGAAATGTAATTTAGCCTATTTTCTATTTGTTTTTCCATTTTTTAACGTCATATTTGATATCAAATGCCTGTTCAGACATCCGATGTCTTTTGGCTGTTATGGTCGCGAGACATCGGATGTCTTCGGCCGCTCATCCTAATATATTATACAACTTTTTGGACATTTTAAAAAGCCCCGCCAAGCGGGGCTGTGGATAACTTTCAGGGGCCTCTACAAATTACTAATCTGCGCGAATATACTGATTTTCCCTTCTCCCTTTTCCTTGCCCTTTACTTCCTCTTACTTCTTCTGCCCTTTTCACCCTTTTTATTTCCCTTACTCCTTTTACGTTCTTTATTCCTCTGAAACCAAAAAACCCGGCTTTCGCCGGGCGTGAGATGTCGTTATTCCAGCATCCAAATAAGTTTGTTTGCGCGCGCATTTCAGAGGCGCGTTGTTTGCATACTCAAATTATTCGTATGCGCCCTTTCATAGCGGGCTATTCGCATACTTGATATCAAATAATCGGCTTAGACATTAGAGTTTCTGACTTTATCACACCCGGAAATCGCTGTTACTTTTTCACGTTTAAATTTGTTTTCGCAAATATTCCGCCGCCACTTCCGGCTGGATAGTGGAAATTTCCATCCGGTTGAAAGTTCAAAGCCCGCCCAGGTAGCGGTGCGCGGCAGAATTTCAATGTGCCAGTGGAAATGCGGATAATCTTTGCCGTCGCAGGGAGACGTATGGATATAAAAATTATAAGCCGGATCTTCGAGCGCCTTGTAAATCTTGCTTATCGCGCTTTGCAAGGCTTCCGCCAGTTCAATTTTTTCCCCTTCGGTTATCCTTTCAAAATACGGCTTGTGCTTTTTGGGCAGCACCCAGACTTCAAAGGCAGCTCGCGATGAAAAGGGGCAGATAGCCAAAAAATTATCATTTTCAAAAACTATTCTTTTTTTGTGCTCCATTTCCCATTCGCAAATCGTGCAATACGCGCATTTTTTATTGGCCCGGTAATAAATTTCCGCTCCATCCAATTCGCCTTTTATGTAAGGAGAAATTACCGGAATCGCCCAAAGCTGCGAATGCGGATGGACGGCCGTGGCGCCCGCTTCCTTGCCGTGATTATGGAAAATATCAATGAAGCTGACGCTCTTTTTCGCCATCAGTCCAATATATCTTTCCTGGTAAGCGTCAACTATTTCCGCTATGGCCATTTTATCCAGCAGAGCAATCTGCTTATTATGATCCCGCGTAACGATAACCTCGCAGTAACCTGTTCCGTCCATGGCAAAATAGGGCCCTTCTTCAAAATGTTTCGGAGAGCGCGCCCTCGCAAAGGCCGGATATTTATTCGGAAAAACCCGCAGGCTCCAGTCTCCATTTTCAGTGTTATAAATCAAAACATCTTTTTCCTGCCCGGTTTCTTCCGGATGGCACAAGAAGCAAACCTTGTCCGGGTTGTCCTCTACTGCCGCCCTTTTTTGCGCCATAAAATCCTCCGGACGCTTGGCGCGTCCCGCAGCTATAACCACCCAGTCGCCCGTCACCAAATCCTGCCGCAGCTCGGTTAATTTTTCATTTTTGTCTTGCACTTTTTTTGTTTTATCCGCGAACTTTAAAAACTTTATAAACTTTATAAACTTTAAAGACTTTATAGACTTTATAAACTTTATAAACTTTAAGAACTTTATAAACTTTTATCTTTCAACTTATACTTTCCTCCCCACAATCTCAATCTGGTTTTAAACAAATCGATAAGTACTTGCAGAAATCCATTCGGGCCAAAAAGCCCCCCGACTGTTGAGCCTTCCTCGTTCAGCCAGCGCACCGGCATCTGCTTTATTTTAAAATTCAATTTTTTCGCCAATATGATTAATTCAAAATCAAATCCAAAACGATCAACAACCATCCGGCTCGCCACCGCCTGGGACGCCTTTTCGGTAAGCATCTTAAATCCGCACTGCGTGTCCGGATAGCTCCAAAGTCCGAGCACGGCGCGAATCGCCCAGTTGCCCATATTCCCCATCAGAATTCTGATTTTCGGTTGCGGAACCTGGACAAACGCGCCTTCAATATCCCTGGAACCAATCACCACATCAAAGCCTTTTTCAAATTCCGGCAAAAAAGCATCCAGATGGTTGATGGAAGTTGAACCGTCAGCGTCCAAAAATAACCGCAAATCGCCCCTGGCTTCCAGGAGGCCCTGGCGCACAACATATCCCTTGCCGTGGTTTTCTTTGTTTTCAATAACGCGCAGATTTTTTACTCTGTCTGAATGCGTTCTGGCTATTTCAGCGGTCGCGTCCGGTGAACCATCGGTGATAACCAAAACTTCATAAGTATAGTTTTTGGAACTAAGATATTTTTCTATTTCCAAAAGATTTTCACCAATGCGTTCGGCCTCCCGATAAGCAGGAATAATCACGGACAAGAACGGCTTTTGTTCCATTTTTTTAATCTAATAGTTAGTTAAGAGAGCCGGCCTTGGCTTGGCTTTATTATATCTTGTCCAGCCAGCTTTGTAAAATTATCCGCGCGGCTTCCTGATCGTCATATTTTTTTACGCCTTTCACGCCTTTCTCTTTAAGATTGTCCTGCGCCATTTTGGTCGTGAACATTTCTTCGTGATATAGCACCGGCACGCCCAGTTCTTTTTCCATTTTTTTGCCGATTTCTTCAATGTTAAAACTTTTTTGAACTAATCCTGATCCGCCCAGTTTCCCTGGCTTCCCTAAAATAATTTTTTTCACATTTTCTTTTTCAATAATTGCGCGTCAGATTTTCCAGCATTTTTTTGTCATTCGCGATGTTTTGATAAATAAAGGCCATTTTCATTTCCGTATCCGCCAAGGCCAAACCGATCTTGGCAGTTCCAAAATCTATGCCAAGAATGTGGCTTATTTTAGGTAAATTTTGACTATCTATTGACCCCGCACTAACTTTTTGTTTTTTTGAATTTATTATCATTGTTATTAAAAATAAAGTTTAGTAAAAAATGTTTATTTATAAAACCATTATTTTTTGGCTTTTTGAAGCCAAAATATTACGAAAGTTAGTGCGGGGTTGACATAAGGCTTATTTTATGCTAGACTTATACATCGTGGCACCTCGTGCCCGAAATAAATAGTTCGCGAAAAATTTAAGATTGGAGGATAAAAATGAAAGAGGCATTGTTTATTTTTTTCATGGGATTATTGTACATTGCTCTGATATTTTTGCCAGGTAGAGGGCTATCAAATGAAATGGCTAACATCTTGGCAAAAACAGGCGGAGGTATATGCATAGCATACGCATTATTCCTTTTCATCGAAACGTTCCGAAGAAAACGTGTAAAGTAGTAGTTAGAGACGCAAAGCGTCATATAACCCCAGAAGTCAAACAGAATTTTTTCTGTGAATACTTCTGGGGTTCTTTTTTTACAAAATTGTAAGAACTTCCACGCCTTTCTCCGTTATCAAAATCGTATTTTCATAATGCGCGGAGAGAGAGCCGTCTTTAGTTTTAAACACCCAGCCGTCGCGGCCGAGAACTGTTTCAAATCCGCCGGCGTTGACCATCGGCTCCAGCGCCAGCGCCATACCGGGAGATAATTTAACATCCTGGTATTTTTTGTTGATAATAATTGGGAATTTGCGGATCTTCGTGCAGATCTTTTCCCACGCCGTGCCCGACCAAATTGCGAACGACAGAAAACCCATTAGCTTCCACATATTTTTGCGCGGCCTTGGAATATCCGCTTAACTTTTTTCCCGGACCAATTTTTTTCACGCCTTCCCAAAAAGATTGTTCCGTCACCTGAATCAATTTACGCGCCTGCCCGCCGCATTTGCCAATGGCGTATGTGCGGGCCATATCCGTATGCAAACCTTTATATTTCAAACCGATATCAATCTTAAAAATGTTCCCGGTTTTCAAAATTTTGTCTTTTGCCGGAATTCCGTGGACGACCTCGCTGTTTATGGAAGCGCAAATAGTCGCTGGAAATCCCCGCCCGGTATCTCCGCCATAGCCCTTAAAGGATGGTGTTCCGCCGTTAGCAAAAACAAGCTCTTCGGCCAGCTTGTCCAGTTCCCAGGTATTTTTCCCGGCGCGATTTCTTGGGCGATTTTTTCCATAATCCCGGCCAAAATCTTTCCCCCCTCGCGCATTATCTCTATTTCTTTTTGTGATTTTATGCTGATCATAAGCTTATTTCCTAGAACTCGGTTCTAGGAAATATTATTTTCAATGTCATTAAAGACTTTTTCAATTGGCTTCTCTCCGCCAATTTCAATTAATAATCCTTTTTCCCGGAAATATTCGACTACCGGCAGAGTTTCTTTTTTGAAAACTGCCAGTCTTTTTTTCACGCCTTCCGGCGTGTCATCTTTTCTTTGCTTTATGCCTCCTCCGCACTTGGGACACTTATCAGCCGGATTTTTAATATCCTTGCCCATAATGAGAATTGCTTTGCATTTTTCGCACATCCATCGGCTGGAAATTCTTCGAAGCGATTCCGCTTCGGAAATATTCATAAAAATAACTTTGTCTATTTTTTTTCCAAATTCTTTGAAAAGAATTTCCAGATATTTTGCCTGCTCCAAATTCCTTGGCGCTCCGTCAAATATCACTCCCTGTTCTCTGGGCAATGACGAAAGTTTGAGCCGCAGAACTTTGAACAGAATTTCATCCGGAATAAGGCTTTTGGCAACATTCAAAATATCATAAATTTCCTTTCCAAGGGAAGTGTTTATTTTGGATAACTCTCTAAGCGTTCCGCCGATATCAATATGCTCTAAATTGTATTTTTGCGCCAGCATTTCGGCTTGCGTTCCCTTGCCCGACCCTTGCTGGCCTAAAATTATTATATTCATGAAACATGAAACATGAAACATATAACATGCTAACAAAACATGGTTTTAGAATTTTGTTACATGTTTCATGCTATATGTTGCATGATTTAAAAGCCTTCGTAATCCCTCATCACTAATTGCCCTTCGATTTGTTTGATAGTTTCAATGACAACCGAAACAACAATGAGCAGTCCTGTTCCGCCGATACTGATGGACTTCATATTAAAAGCGCCCTGTATAATGAAAGGCAGAACCGCGATGGCGCCCAAAAATAGCGCGCCGGATAATGTAATGCGGTTGATGATGCGATAAAGATATTCGGAAGTGGTTTTGCCGGGCCGGATACCGGGAATATATCCGCCCTGTTTTTGCAGGCTTTCTGAAATTTTGTGCGGGTCAAAAACAACTGCCGTGTAAAAATAAGTGAAAGCGACTACTAAAATAAAATACAAGATTCCATAAAACCACTGGTTTTGAAAAATGTTTCCCATTGAACGGGCAATGCCGGCCACAGTGGGATTGGAAGCATTGGCCAAAAATCCGGCGATCATTCCGGGGAAAAGCATAATGGACATCGCGAAAATTATGGGGATTACGCCCGCCTGATTGACGCGCAGCGGCAAGTGCGTGGATGTTCCGCCATACATGCGATTGCCCCTGATCCTTTTGGCATAAGAAACCGGAATATTCCGCTGCCCTTCAGTTACGATAACCACTCCGGCAATCGCGGCAATTACTAACACCAATAAAATTAAATAAGTAAAAAATTGCGAAGAATCATAAGTCGCGGAAAGCCGCGTCAGAGAACTTGGCAGCTGCGCCACGATACCGGCGAAAATTATCATAGAGACGCCGTTGCCGATTTTCTTTTCCGTGATAAGCTCTCCCAGCCACATCAAGAAAGATCGTGCCGGCTACCGCGACGACAATGATGGAAAAAATATTAAAAGTATTCAGCTGCCCGATAATGCCTTGGGAGCGGAAAAGTGAAATCATGCCAAAAGTCTGCATAGCCGCCAGCGGCACGGTAATCCAGCGCGTCCACTGGTTGAATTTCTGCCGTCCGGCCTCGCCTTCTTCTTTGTAAATCTGCTCCAAACGCGGAATAATCATAGTGAGCAGCTGCATGATGATGGAAGCGGTAATGTATGGCCCGACGCCCAGCATCACGATGGAAATGCTGGAAAGTCCCCCGCCGGAAAAAAGATTCAAAAGCCCGAATAGCTGGTTGTTGGAAAAAAAGTTTTTGAGCTGTTCCTGGTCCACGCCCGGCACGGGAATGTTGGCAATCAGGCGGAACACGACCAAAAGCGCCAGGATAAAAAATATCTTGTTGCGCAATTCTTTGACTTTGAAAATTTGAACTACTTTTTCAAGCATACTGATTTTTAAAAATCAAAGGGCGTCAGCCGCCCTTTTTCTTTACTTTTTTTCTTTTGCGGCTTCAATTTTTCCTCCCGCTTTTTCGATGGCGGATTTGGCCGCGGCTGAAAGGAAAATGCTTCTGTCGATTGTTAATTTTTTCGTAATCTTGCCGCTGCCGACAATTTTTATGCCATCCTGCGCTTCCAGCTTACCAATAATTCCGGATTTTATCAAAGACTCTTTGTTTATAACCTCGCCGTTCTTGAATTTCTTTTCAATCATTTCTAAAGAAGCCACCGCCTTTTTAGCAGTTCGGGATTTGAATCCGCGGACTTTTTTCATATGATCAATGAGAGTTGAACGGCCGCCTTCAAACAGCGGATCAACATGGGCTCCCGATCTGGCTTTTTGCCCTTTGTTTCCTTTTCCGCAATAAGTCCCTTTCTTTCCACCCCGGCCGATAGTCTTTCTTTTCTTTCTCTTATTTTTTAATTGTAATGTATTTATTTGCATGCCATGATTGTCTACGAGCGCCTCGCGAGTAGCTACAATCATGAGCACCCCGCGAAAGTTCGCAGATAAATTATTATATTTTTTTATTCTAAGCCGAAGGCGAGTACGAACACTATTCTAAAGATAACACAAATCCTTCTTGGAACTTTTCGCTGGGGTCGCCATTCACTATTTCTAAATTGGAATTAGTGCGGGATCGCCAACACTATTCTATTTCACCCGTGCGAGATTTCCTGTTTCTTGCATTTTCAAAGGTGGCCAAGGCGGCTACAGCAGCGCGGGCAACATTCAATTTATTAGCCGTTCCTAAAGACTTGGAAACAATATCCTTGATACCGGCCAGATCCACCACGGCGCGGACGGCCCCGCCGGCGATAATGCCCTTGCCGGCGCTGGCGGGCTTGAGAATTATTCTGGCGCTGCCCAGCTTGAAACGGACATCATGGGGAATGGTATTTTTATGCATTGAAACTGTAATCATATTTTTCTTTCCGTCAGCAAAAGCCTTATTAATCGCGTCAGAAACATCCGTCCCCTTGCCGACTCCCACGCCCACCTTGCCCTTATGGTTGCCGATAACCAAAGTCGCCCGAAAGCGAAAACGGCGCCCGCCTTTAACCACGCGGGTCACGCGCGCCAAATCCAAAAGCTTCTGATCGTATTCGGGCTTCTCTCTTTTTCCTCTGAAGTTTTTATCTCGTGCCATATATATTTATTAAAACTTAAGTCCGCCCTCTCTGGCTCCGTCCGCGACTGCTTTTACTTTTCCGTGATATTTATAACCGGATCGGTCAAAAACAACTTCGGATATCTTTTTATCCAGACACTTTTTGGCAATCAACTTTCCAATTTCTTTGGCTCCGGAAATATTATTTTTTGTTTTTTTGATTTCTCGCAGTCCCGCCGAAACTAAAGTCTTGCTATTTTCATCATTGATAATCTGCGCGTATAAACTTTTTAAGCTGCGAAAAACACAAAGCCTCGGCCTTTTGGCCGTGCCCCGAATTTTGGCCTCTATTCTTTTTTTCCTGTGTAACCTTAATTTGTTTCGACTTGTCATTCATAAATTTGTTATGTGTTATGTGTTTTACTTCGCTGCCACAGCCGCTTTTTTTCCGGCTTTCCTTCTGACATACTCGCCCACATAGCGGAATCCTTTTCCCTTGTAAGGTTCAGCTTTTTTGAGGCTCCTGATCTCAGCCGCGAACTGCCCCACTGCCTGCTTATCAATTCCTGAAATTGTTAAAATATTATTTTCTTCTATCTTGGCTTCCAATCCTTCTGGAATATCCACCACCACCGGATGGGAAAAACCCAGCGCCAGATTGATTTTCTTTCCCGCCACGGCCATTCTGAATCCAACTCCCTGAAGTTCCAGCTGTTTCTTATATCCTTCCATCACCCCCTGCGCCATATTGGCGATAAGCGAACGGGTCATTCCCCACAGAGCCGGTGATTTTTTAGATTTGCCTATTTTGCTTACCTGGATTTGTCTGTCTTTGATCTCCACGCCGGACTCCGGATGAATGATTAAACTAAGCGTTCCTTTCGGACCTTTTATTTCCAGGCGGTTATTTTGAAGTTTTGCTTCAACTTCCGCGGGTATGATTATTAATTTTTTGCCGATGCAACTCATGCTTTTGTGATTTAAATATAATTTCTTGCTCTACAAACTACGAATTCGTAGAAACTACCAAACTTCGCAAATATATTCTCCTCCCAAGCCGTTTTTCCGCGCTTCCGCCCCGGTCATTACTCCCTTGGAAGTGGATACGATGGCAATGCCGTATTTATTTTTGACATTTCTAATATCTTTATTTCTGACATATATCCGCTGCCCCTGCTTGCTGACTTTTTTGATTTCTGTTATGGCTGGATTTCTTTTTGTATTGGAAATTTTGAAATATTTGAGTCCGACTTTTATCTGGTCGCGCTCGTCATTTTTCTCCCGCGCTACCGATTCAATGAAGCCTTCTTTTTCCAAAATCTTTGCGACAGCCAGTTTTAATTTTGAAGCTCTAAAACACACTTCAGGAAGGCCTGCTTTTTGGGCATTGCGTATTCGGGTTAACATGTCCGCGATTTGATCTGCCATTTTTGTCTGCGAGCGGAGCGAGTAGCTACAAAAATGAGCATTCCGCACCAATTCGCTATTTAAATTTAATCTTTTATCTAAACTTAGCCGCTAGGCGAATTCCCCCAACAAAATTATCCGCTTACAAAAAACTTTCTTGGAATTGGTGCTGGGATAGCCATGTTTTTATTAATTACCAACTACTTTTTCTTACGCCTGGAATTTGTCCGGTGCTGGCCAATTCCCTAAAGCAAATCCGGCAAATTCCAAACTCGCGCATATATCCGTGTTTTCTGCCGCAGCGCCAGCATCGCAAAACTTTGCGGGTGGAAAATTTCGGTTTTTTTCTTGCTCTTGCTTCTGTTGATTTCTTCGCCATTTTTATCTTCGAGCGATAGCGAGAAGCCATAAAAATGAGCGTCCCGTATCGATTCTATAATTAAATCTTTATATTTTATTTAGATTAAGCCGCTAGGCGATTACGCAGATTAATAATACTATCAGACAAATCTTTGTTGGAATCGATACTGGGATGCCATAAACTTTTTGCGGGTCGCCATCACCAGAATCTACTTAATTATTGGAAATTTCATTAATCTAAATAACTCCAGTGCATCTTCTTTGTTCTTCGCGTCGGTTACAATATTAACCTGGAGACTCATAATGCTTTTTACGCTTTCGGGATTAATTTCCGGAAATACCATATGCTCTTTGATTCCGATGCTTAGATTGCCTCCGTCGTCAACAGCTGATTTTTTAATACCCTGAAAATCACGAATGCGCGGTATGGCAGCGCCTACCAATCTTTCCAGAAAATCCCACATTCTTTTGCCTCTTAGCGTAACTTTCATTCCAACTTCCAGTCCTTCCCGGATTTTAAAGCCGGCAATGGACTTGCGGGATTTTGTCATCAGAGGCTTTTGCCCGGTAATCTGGGTTATCGATTCGGAAACTTCCTTGACTAAATTGGCCTCTTTAAGATATTTGCCAATTCCGGCGTTTACTACGATTTTTCTGATGCATGGAACCTGCAGATTATTTTTCAATCCAAAAATCTTCTTCATTTCCGGTACAACCTCTTTATTATATAATTCTTTTAATGTCATATGATTTTAACTTAGTCTTCTTTGTTTACAAATTACGAATTTTGCGAAAATACTAATGATTATTTATTTTTAATTCATAATTTAGCCAGATTCGTATGTTCGTAAATTTTATTATATTTCAGCTTTGCACTTTTTGCATATCCTGAATTTATTGCTTTCATTTTTGCCGTATCCGACCCGCGTGGTTTTCCCGCACTTGGGGCAAACCAGCATTGCGTTGGAAATCGCAAGTTTATTGGGAATTTCTATGCGCTGGCCTTTTTCCCCTTCTTTTTTCGGACGCACGTGCTTTTTTATCAAATTCAGGCCCTCCACCACAATCTTTTTTTCTTCCGTAAAAACATGCAGAATCTTTCCGGTTTTCCCCCGGTCTTTGCCTGCGATTAATTTAACTTGGTCATTCTTTCGGATCTTCATATAGTTTTGTGAATCTTATAATACTTCCGGCGCCAGTGAAATTATTTTGCTATATCCTCTTTCTCTTATTTCACGCGCGATCGGTCCAAAAATTCTCGTTCCCTTCGGATCTTTTCCTTCCAGAATAACCGCGGCATTTTCATCAAAACGGATATATGAGCCATCCGGACGCCGCAGTTCCTTTTTCTGCCGGACAATAACGGCTCTGACTTTATCTCCCTTTTTCACAATTCCGCGCGGCAGCGCGACCTTTACCGAGGCCACAATAATATCGCCAATATAAGCATAGCGGCGCCTTGTTCCGCCCAAAACCTTGAAGCACTCAATTACCTTTGCTCCGGTGTTATCCGCTACTTTCAATTTTGATTCAGCTTGTATCATGTTATTGAACTATTTTATAGCTCTTATCCTTGCTCATCGGACGGCAGGGCGCGATTTCAACAATATCTCCGACTTTGCATTTATTTTCGCCGTCATGCGCTTTGTATTTTTTTGTCACCTTATATTTTTTCTTGTATTTGGGATGCGTCTTGAAACTGACCACAGCCACAACCGCGGTTTTATCCATCTTATCGCTGACAACCACTCCCTTTTTTCTTGTAATAATTTTATTCCTTTCCATCTTTTTGTTTATTAATTAGCTTTAAGCAAAGTCAAAATGCGTGCGATATCGCGCTTAGATTTTCGCAATTCGCGGTTGTTTTTTATCTGTTTGGCAGCAATATCAAATCTGAACTTTCGCACTTCCCGCTGTTTTTCATCCAGAATTTTTTCCAATTCTCCTTTGCTTTTTTCTTTCAGCTCTTTAATATGCATACGATTACCTAACAATAAATTTAGTTTTTACGTTCAGTTTATGGGATGCCAGTTTCATAGCTTCCTTGGCAATTTTTTCGGTAACCCCGTCCATTTCAAAGAGGACTCTTCCCGGCTTGATCTTGGCTACAAAATGATCCACGGCTCCCTTGCCTTTTCCCATCGGGGTTTCGGCTCCCTTTTTTGTCATTGATTTATCAGGAAATATTCTGATCCAAATCTTTCCGCCTCTTTGCACATAGCGGGTCATCGCGCGCCTGGCTGCCTCAATTTGCCTGGCCGAAACAAGATTGCCTTCCATCGCTTTCAGTCCAAAACTTCCAAAACTCACGGCGTTTCCGCGCGCAGCCAATCCGCGGATCTGCCCTCCGCGATGAAGCTTTCTGTGTTTTACCTTTTTCGGCATGAGCATAAATTTGGTTCTTGGTTTGTGGTTTGTGGTTTGTGGAATTTTTTTAAATTTTCTACAAACTATCAACTAAAAACTACAAACTACTTTTTATCAAACACTTCTCCCTTATACAGCCAAACTTTCACTCCGATGGTTCCGTAAGTCGTATAAGCCGTTGCCCTGGAAAAATCAATATTAGCACGCAGCGTGTGGAGTGGCAAGGTTCCTTTGGCCGCCCATTCGCGGCGCGACATTTCGGCTCCATTTAACCTCCCGCTTACCTCTACTTTTACTCCTTTAATGGAACTATTTTTGGCCACTTGTTCCAGGATGGTTTTCATCGCTCTTCGGAAAGGCATTCTTTTTTCCAGCTGTTCCGCGATGTTTTGAGCAATCAGCGCCGCGCTTTCTTCAAAATTTTTAACCTCCTGCACTTCAACTTTGAGCGCTGTTTTAACCGCGCGGAAAAAATTGCTTTTGACATACTTTTGCAAATCTTCCACTCCGCTTCCTCCGCGCCCGATTAAAACTCCGGGGCGGGCGGTTTTCACGATAATCTTCGCCATAGCCGCCGACCTTTCAATTTCCACGTCGGCAATCGCCGCGTTTTTCCATTTTTTCATGATGGCTTCGCGGATTTTGATATCCTGCTCCAGGTTTTTTTGATATTCTTTTTTTCCTATCCATCTGGATCTCCAGGTATTGGTAATTCCTATGCGGAGTCCGACTGGATTGACTTTATGCCCCATGCTTATGAATTTTAAATTTAAAATTTTAAATTATTGAGTCGCTTCGCGACAATTATTTACATTGATTTTCTCCTGAATATCCTGCTGGTCAGCCCGCCTTTTTTCTCTGCTTTTTTTATTTCTTTGCTTTCAGTGGTTTTTTCAAAAGCCAGTTCGCTCTTTTTGCCCTCCCTTTTTTCCTCCGCTCTTTTTCTTCCGCTTCTTTTTGCTCCGCCAGCTGGCGGATTTTCTTTTTTTCCCGTTCTTTTTTCTCTTTTTCCATTTGTTCTTTGCTTTTTCTTCCCTTGCCCTCAACCCGCTCTTCCAAAATCAATTCTATCTGGGAAGTTCTTTTAAGAATTCTCCCGGCTCGCCCGAAGGCTTTCGGCATCCATCTTTTGAGCGCCGGACCGGCTCCGACATTTATCTTGAAAACATACATATTATCCCGATCAATTCCGAAATTGTTCTCACCGTTGCTGATAGCGCTTAAAAGCAGTTTTTGAATCGGCCGCACGCCTGTTTTGACGGTGGCGTTCAACTGATCCAGGGCTTCCGCCACATCTAAGCCCTCAATAAAATCCGTTACCAGTTTTATTTTTCTGGGCGCTATCCTGATTTTATTCAATTTGGCATTAACACGCATATCTTTTACAAATTTCTAATATTATTTTTTAGCCTCTGCGCTTTCTTCCCCGGCCTTTGAAGCCTCTAGTTCTTTTTGCTTAGCGGCCATTTCGATTTCTTTCTGCATTTTTCCTCCATGGCGGGTAAACTTGCGCGTCAGTGAAAATTCTCCCAGCCGATGGCCTACCATTTCTTCAGTCGCGAATACCGGAATAAATTCTTTGCCGTTATGGACGCCAAACGTGAAACCAACCATTTCCGGAGATATCACTGAAGCGCGCGCCCAAGTTTTAATAACCGATTTATCTTCCGGTTTTTTATCCAAAATCTTTTTTATCAATCTTTGATCCACATAAGGACCCTTCTTTAAGCTTCGTGTCATATTATTTCGCGTTTTTTCCTCTTCTCTTTAATAATAAACTTATTGCTATATTTTTACTTCTTTCTGGTTTTTTTGCCCAGTGCTGGCTTGCCCCAGGGAGTTTTCGGATGTTTAAGCCCGATTCCCTGCCGTCCTTCGCCTCCCCCATGCGGATGATCAACCGGATTCATAACCGTGCCTCTTACTGTCGGCCGCCTTCCCATCCAGCGGCTGCGTCCGGCTTTTCCAATATTTATCGCGTTGTGCTCAAAATTGCTTACTTGCCCGATCGTCGCATAACATTCATTACTGACTAGCCTGATTTCTCCTGAAGCCATTTTTATCTGCGCGTTTTTTTCATCAACCGCCGTAAGTATCGCTCCCGAGCCCGCGCTTCGGACGGCCTGCCCGCCTTTTCCCGGAAAAATTTCAATGTTTGAAATAATGGTTCCGATCGGAATATTTTTAACTCTGGGTTCTGTTGCCGGCTTTTATTGGAGCTTTAGCTGAACAAATAATCGCCTTTCCGGATTTCATTCCTTCAGACGCGAGAATATATCTTTTTTCTCCGTCACGGTAATGGATCAGCGCGATAAAGGCGCTTCTAATCGGATCCTTTTCAATGGCGGCAATCCGTCCCGGAACATCAAATTTATTTTGCTTAAAATCAATTACTCTGTATCTTTGCTTGTGGCCCCCGCCTTGATGGCGAACGGAAATTTTTCCCAATGATCTTCCCGCTTTGCTTTTCTGCGAAGCCAATAAAGACTTCTCCGGCTTTTTCCGGGTCACCAGCTCAGATTTCACAACTGACATGTTCCTTCTTCCGGCATGATTTCTTTTGTAAATTTTTATCGCCATTTTTGTCTGCGAGCTGTTTTAGGCAGCCCTTATCAATTATTTTCCTTCAAAAAAACTTATACTGTCTCCTTTTTTCAGTGTCACGATCGCTTTTTTAAATCCGGATTTCCATCCCGGCGTTTTTCCATAATTTCTCAACTTTTTCGGAATATTCACAGTATTAACCGCCATAACCTTGACCTTATACGCTTCTTCCACTGCTTTTTTGATTTGCTGCTTACTCGCGCCTGGAGCAGCCTTAAAAACATATTTGCCCATCTCCTGGGCGGCTGTGGCCGCCTCTGTAATCCAGGGTTCTATTAAAATTTGCTGATTATTTTTCATACCCGGTAGTAGAATTTTGACATTTTATATTTCTTAAAATATCGAGACTCAAAATAAATAAATAATTGATAATCGTCTTTTGTTACTATTTAAAATTTTCCCGTGGAAAATTTAGTCAAAATTTCACTACTGGGCATACTTTTTTTCCAGATACTTAACGGATTCTTTCGACATAATCAAATTTTTATTTTCGAGCATTGCCAAAACATTCAGCTGATCGGTAGCAATATTTTTTACTTTCGGCAAATTGCGGCTCAAGCGCATCAAACTCTTTTCTTTTCCGCCAAAACTCAACAGCACAGTGCCTTTCAATTTGAATTTTTTCAAAGCCGCCGCCATTTCTTTGGTTTTTCCGCCGAAGGCGGATCCGCCTTGGGCGGATGCCTCCCTGACTTCCAGCTTATCCAGCACGATTATTTCTTTGTCTTTCAGTTTCCCGCTCAAAACCATGGCAATCGCCCTGGCATTCATTTTTTTGTTAATTTTCTTTTTAAAGTTCCGGTCTTTAGTCGGGCCGAAGGCCACGCCGCCGCCTCTCCAGGTTGGGGTGCGAAGCGATCCCACGCGCGCCCTGCCGGTTCCCTTTTGCTGCCAGGGCTTGATTCCTGATCCGGCGCGTTCGCCTCTGTTTTTCGTATGCGCCAGCACCTGCCGCTTATTAGCCGAGAGTGAAACATAAACTTGATGAACCAAGTCATCATTAGCCGGCAAACCGAAAACGCTGTCGGATAACTTTCAGATCTTCAACTTTTTTACCATCTAAATTATAAACTTTAATAGTCGCCATAATTATTTGCTGTGAATTTCAATAACTCTCCCTACCACTCCCGGCACCGCGCCTTTCACGCCTAAAATATTTTTTTCCTTATCTATAAAAACAACTTTCAAATTTTTACTAGTCGCTCTTTTCCCGCCCATGCGTCCGGCCATGCGCTTGCCTTTGATAACATGCTCCGGATATCCCGCTCCGATGGCTCCCGGCGCGCGCAAATCATGCTTGTGGCCGTGAGTTTTTGGCGATCCCTTGAAACCGTGCCTCTTGACTACGCCCTGAAAACCTTTCGCTTTTGTGATTCCACTGACTTGGACGACTTCGCCGATTTGAAAAATATCCGCTCCAATGATATCCCCTTTTTTCAATTCGGAATTTTCCGCCCGGAATTCGTGGGAGATTTTCTTTTTTTTAGTTTTATCCGCTTCCAGCTGGATTGCCGCATAACCATCCTTTTTCTGGTCGCGCACCATAGACACCTTCGCTCCGCATTCAATAAGCGTCATATTCTGCGCTTCTTTTTCTCCGCTATACAGCGTAGTCATGCCTAATTTTTTACCAAGAATGAATTTTGCCATTTTTGTGAATAAAAAAACTGGTTTTTCGCCAGCACAAAATCAAATTAATTTTGGCTAGTCCAGTATCCTAAAACTTTTTATTGAATCAGGACTTTTACTAGATATAATTTACGAACTACAAATCACGCGAAATTACCAATGAGAGCATTTTTAAAGTTTCGTATTTTCGGAAAATTCGTAATTCGTAAATTTACATTTTTATCTCAATATCCACTCCGGCCGGCAAATCCAGATTAGTCAGGCTGTCAATCGTTTTCGGAGTCGGATTCCAAATATCAATCAATCTCTTGTGCATGCGCATTTCATATTGGTCGCGAGCATCCTTGTGCACGAAAGTGGATTTGTTAACCGTGAATTTTCTGATTTCAGTCGGCAAAGGAACTGGTCCGGTAATGCTGGCGCCCGTCCGTTCAGCCGTTTCCACGATTTGCTTGGCCGATTGATCAATAATCTTATGATCATAAGCCTTGATCTTGATCCTTATTCTTGATTTTGCTTCTTCTTCTTGCTTGGCCATTTTAATTTTAATGTAACATTCTTTTATTAAATACCTAATTTTTCCTAAAACCCCGCTCTTCGCGAAGGGCGGGGCAAAGGAATAAACTATTTTACAATTTTGGTCACCACTCCGGCTCCGACAGTTCTTCCGCCTTCGCGGATAGCGAATCTCATTCCTTCTTCCATAGCCACCGGCGCCATCAAGCTTAACGCTGAGATTTACTGTGTCGCCCGGCATAACCATTTCCGTTCCTTCCGGCAAAATTACTTCTCCGGTAACATCCGTGGTTCTGACATAAAATTGCGGCTTGTAACCTTTGAAAAATGGAGTATGTCTTCCGCCTTCTTCTTTGGTTAAAATATAAACCTCGCCTTCAAATTCAGTGTGCGGAGTAATTGATCCGGGCTTCGCCAAAACCTGGCCGCGCTCAACATCTTCTTTTTTCGTTCCGCGCAGCAAGACTCCGGCATTATCTCCGGCTTGTCCCCTGTCCAAAGATTTATTGAACATTTCAATTCCGGTTACGATAGTTTTCACTGTCGGGCGAATGCCCACGATTTCAACTTCCTCATTGATTTTGACTATGCCTCTTTCAATTCTTCCGGTCACCACTGTGCCCCGGCCTTCAATTGAGAAGATGTCTTCAATCGGCATCAGAAATGGCTTATCTATTTCGCGAACCGGTTCCGGAATTTTTTCATCCAGCGCTTTGATTAAATCAAGAACGGGCTTGGCAGCTTCATCATCAGCCGATTTTGATTCCAAGGCTTTAAGAGCTGACCCGCGGATTACGGCGGCATTGTCTCCGTCAAATTCGTATTTAGTTAAAAGTTCGCGGACCTCCGCTTCAACCAAGTCAATCAATTCCGGATCATCCACCATATCAACTTTATTGAGAAAAACTACGATTTGAGGCACGCCCACTTGTTTGGCCAAAAGAATATGCTCTCTGGTCTGCGGCATCGGTCCGTCAGTGGCCGCCACGACCAAAATCGCGCCGTCCATCTGGGCCGCGCCGGTAATCATATTTTTTATGTAATCGGCGTGTCCCGGACAGTCTACATGCGCGTAGTGCCTTGTGTCAGATTCATATTCGCAGTGAGCAGTCGCGATGGTGATTCCGCGCTCTCTTTCTTCCGGAGCTTTGTCAATTTCATCAACCCCCTTGGCCTTGGCTTTTCCCGAAAAGCTAAGCACGTGGAGAATCGCGGCCGTGAGAGTTGTTTTTCCATGGTCAACATGGCCGATTGTGCCGACGTTGACATGGGGTTTGGTTCGCTCAAATTTTTCTGCTGCCATAAATTTTTTTTCGCAATACCCGCTAAAGCTCCGGAATAGAAACACCGGATCCGCAAGTATTTGCGAATTTTTATTGTTATTTAATTATTTCTTATTACAAAATCTATTGTACTATATCTTCCGATTTCTGGCAAGTCCTCGGCGTGTGGATAATAATCAGGCCTTTTCATAGCTGATTTGCTCCTCAGAAACTCCGCCGATTTCGTCCAAATTGAGCAGATCCGATCTTCTTTCTTCCTGGATAAATTTCCAGCTGGCAATGTCATTGTTTATCTTATCAACCAGTTCCTGCTTTGTCAAGCCTTCCAGCCCTTCCTGCCTGATTTTCTTGAATTCCCGCAGCGTAAGCAAAACAAAATACTGATCATTGTCTTTGATGATGGCTCTCCCTCCCAAAAGCTCCATAGCTTCTTTGAGTTTTTTGTCAATCATCGCTTTTTATTTAACGCACTATTATTACTTCTTTTCTCCTCCGATTATTTCTTCTGCGATGTTTTTCGGCACTTCGGCATAATGGCCGAATTCCATAGAATAATTGGCGCGGCCTTGCGTCATAGAGCGCAGTTGTGTCGCGTAGCCGAACATTGAAGCCAAAGGAGCTTCCGCGTCAATTACTTTCACCCTGGCCATTCCTTCGCCGCGGTCGTTCATCTCGCGGATGATTCCCCGCTTGGAATTCAAGTCCCCGACCACATCGCCCATAAAGTTTTCCGGGCGTAATGACATTGACTTTCATAATCGGTTCCAAAATTACCGGATTCGCCCGGCGGATCGCTTCCTTCACCGCCATTGATCCGGCAATGCGAAAAGACGCTTCCGAAGAGTCAACTTCATGGAACGATCCGTCATAAAGAATGGCTTTAACATCCACCAGCGGATAGCCGGCCAAAACGCCGCTGTCCATCGCGTCCTTCACGCCTTTTCCAACCGCCGGAATAAATTCCTGCGGAATGACGCCGCCCTTGATTTCACTCACGAATTCAAAGCCCGCGCCTTTTTCTTGCGGCTCAACTCTAATCCAAACATGCCCATATTGCCCGTGCCCGCCCGACTGGCGGATATATTTTCCTTCCGCTTGCGCTTCAGCTTTGATAGTTTCGCGATAAGCCACTTGCGGCTGCCCGATATTGGCTTCCACTTTAAATTCCCGTTTCATCCGTTCCACGATAATATCCAGATGCAATTCGCCCATGCCGGAAATAATTGTCTGTCCGGTTTCTTCGTCCGTGCGCATTTTGAAAGTCGGATCTTCTTCAGCCAAACGGCGCAACGCCAGCCCCATTTTTTCCTGATCGGCTTTAGTTTTCGGTTCAATCGCGATTGAAATAACCGGTTCCGGAAAATTGATGGATTCCAAAAGCACGGGATGCTCCGGATCGCAAAGCGTGTCGCCGGTAGTGGTATTTTTCAGGCCCACAATGGCGCCGATGCCGCCGGCGTAAATTTCCTGAATTTCTTCGCGGTGATTGGCATGCATGCGCAGGATTCTCGCGATTCTTTCTTTCTCGCCTTTAGTGGAATTCAAAACATAAGTTCCGGCTTCAAGCTTCCCGGCATATACGCGGAAAAATGTCAGCTGTCCGACAAACGGATCGGTGGCCACCTTAAAAGCCAGCGCCGCAAAAGGCGCGTCGTCCTTGGCTACAACTTCCATTTCCTTAGCCTTGTCATTAACATCAAAACCCTTGATATTCGGCACGTCAATCGGCGAAGGCAGATAATCCACCACCGCGTCCAGCACTAATTGCACGCCCTTGTTGCGCAAAGCCGTGCCGGTCAGAACCGGAAATATTTTGGTGGCAATAACGCCTTTCCGGATTGCGCTCTTTATTTCCGCTTCGGTAATTTTTTCACCGCTTAAATATTTTTCCGTAAGCTTATCATCCAGTTCCGCCACTTTTTCCACCATTTTTTCGCGCCAGCTTTTGGCTTTTTCCAAAAGTTCCGCCGGTATTTCCGCCTCAACGACCTTTTCGCCCTTTTCACCGGAAAATGAATAGGCTTTCATTTTGATCAAGTCCACCACGCCGGAAAAATCCCCTCTTTCGCCGACGGGAATTTGCACCGCCACGGCGCGCGGATTCAGCCGGTTTAAAATGGAATTGAAAGAAAATTCAAAGTTGGCGCCTTCTTTATCTATTTTATTGATAAAACAAATCCGCGGAACGTTATATTTGTCAGCCTGGCGCCAGACAGTTTCCGATTGCGGTTCCACGCCTTCTTTGCCGTCAAAAACCACCACGCCTCCGTCAAGAACCCGCAGCGATCTTTCCACTTCCACCGTAAAATCAACATGCCCCGGCGTATCAATGATGTTTATCTGATGATCTTTCCAGTAGCAAGTCGTGGCCGCGCTGGTAATGGTGATTCCGCGCTCTCTCTCTTGCTCCATCCAATCCATCACTGCTTCGCCTTCATGCACTTCCCCGATCTTGTGCGTAATTCCGGTGTAAAACAAAACACGCTCGGTAGTCGTTGTCTTGCCGGCGTCAATGTGGGCGATAATCCCGATGTTTCTTAATTTTTCGATAGGATACTGTCGCATTTTGTCTGCGAGGTACGAGCAGCAACAAAATGCAGACCCCGCACCAATTCTTTTTAATTTATTATTTTTTAAAATAAAGGCCAAGCCGCAGGCGATTCCGTGGATATAAATTCTACATTAGGCAAGATTATATTCGGAATTGGTGCCGGGGGTGGCCACCTTATGTTTACGCGAAATGCGCGAAGGCCTTGTTGGCTTCCGCCATGCGATGAACATCCTCGCGTTTTTTCATCGCGGCTCCGGTTTTATTGGCAGCGTCAATGAATTCCTCGGCCAGCTTTTCCGCCATGCCCTTGCCTTTTTTGGATTTCACGGCCGCTTTGATCCAGCGAATCGCCAGAGTTGTCCGGCGCTCGCCGCTGACCGGCACGGGCACCTGATAGTTGGCGCCACCCACCCGGCGGGACTTGAGCTCCACCAGGGGAGAAACATTTTTCACCGCCTGCTCAAAAATATTCAATCCTCCTTTTTTAGTTTTTTCGTGGACAATATTAAAAGCGTCGTAAATTATTTTTTCCGCCGTTGTCCTTTTTCCGCATTGGATCAGATTGCCGATAAATTTGCCTGCCAGCAAGTTGCTATATTTCGGATCTGGCTTGATATTTTTTTTGTAGACTCTTTTGCGTCTCGGCATGCCATTTTTGTCCGCGAGCTGTGCGAGTGGATACAAAAATGAGCATCCCGCACCAATTCGCTGTTCAAATTATATTTTTAATTACAACTTAGCCGCAGCCCGCTTCGCGTCGCGAATGCGAGGCGAGGCGAATTCACAAATAAAGTCATCCATTACACCTAAACTCTGTTGGAATTGGTGCTGGGATAACAAACTTATTTTAAAAAATTATTATTCCTTACTCTTTTCTTTTTTGGCTCCGTACTTCGAGCGTCCGCGCTTGCGGTTGGCAACACCAACTGTATCCAGCACTCCCCGCACGATGTGATAACGAACCCCGGGCAGATCCTTTACCCGGCCTCCCCTAATCATAACAATGGAGTGTTCCTGCAAATTATGTCCGATTCCGGGAATATAGGCCGTGACTTCCATGCCGTTGGTGAGGCGGACTCTGGCGATTTTTCGCAGCGCCGAGTTTGGTTTTTTGGGCGTAGTCGTGCTGACTTTTATGCATACCCCGCGCTTAAACGGGCCTTCATCTCCTATGGGGCGGTTTTTCAGGGTATTAAAAACATGCTTAAAAGCCGGAGTTTTGGTTTTCTTTCCGGTTGTGCTTCGGGATTTTCGTTTGAGCTGGTTTATAGTCGGCATGCCATGATTGTCTGCGAGCGCCTCGCGAGTAGCCACAATCATGAGCACCCCGCGAAAGTTCGCAGATAAATTATTATTTTTTGCTAATCTAAGCCGTAGGCGAGTACGTACACTATTCTTTACACCACGCAAATCTATATTGGAACTTTTTGCGGGGTCGCCATGCACTATTTCTAAAACGTAATTGGTGCTGGGATAACAAACTAAAAATTACTAAAAAAATCGCTAGTTATGTAGCAAAATAATAATACACGAACTGTTCTAAGGCGTCAACCCCGTTAGAAGTTTTGGAAAATTCTTGCTTATATTGAGCCATGAAGGCGAAGCCGCTTCGCTCACGCGTGTTTGTAAAAATAAGACTGTCAATGAACTTCTAACGGGGTCAAGTCAGAGTGTGAGTCCGAAGAAAAACTGCCAGAAAAAATTAAGGAGCAGGCTTAAGGGGCCGATAAAGATGAAAATGAAAAGGAAAAGAAATATAAACCCGTATTGTTCCAGGATTGCCATCGTTTCAATTTTTACGGAAATAAGGGCAAAAAGAAGTTTTGAACCGTCCAGCGGCGGAAAAGGAATCATATTAAAAACCGCGATTAAAATATTCCAAAAAATGGCCATTATGGAGAAAGTATAAACTATTGTGCCAAGCGATCCGGAAATGACACCCGCCAGCGCGTTCCAATTGGCGGAGATTAAATTATGAATAACATCCGATTTGATGGCCAGCGGGATGCCAATAAAACTTCCAGCGATCGTAAAAATAATCGCGATGGCCAAATTTGATCCCGGTCCCGCCAATGCCACCAGTGTCGGCCCCCATTTTTGATTGCGCAAATTATACGGATTATAAGGAACCGGCTTAGCGCCTCCAATGGCGATGCCCACTGTAAGCATCATCACCAGCGGAACAATGACGGTCATTAAAGGATCAATGTGCTTAAGCGGATTGGCCGTCAGGCGCCCGGCGTATTTCGCCGTCGGATCGCCCAGCCAAAGAGCCATCACACCATGCATCACTTCATGCAAGATAATGGAATAGGCAAAAATCAGATAAAAAAATATTAACAGTATAATTGTGTTCAACATACTATTTGCTGATAATATATTTATATGATAGAGTAAATTCTGTTACTAAGCAAATAATTTTATGAGTAAAGTATGCCACATTTGCGGACGCGGAGCGCAATCCGGAAACAAGGTCAGCCATTCCAATGCCAAGTCCCTGCGAAAATTCAGCATTAATTTGCAGGCCAAAAAAATTGGCGGCAGCAAGAAGAAAGTCTGCGCCCGCTGCGTGAAAACAATGTCTAAATAGCGGTTTCTGCTTCCAAATAAAAAAATCCCCGATGTAGCGTCGGGAGATTTTTTGTTAATGATAAGTTTTACAGAGAACGGTTCTTTGATATTTATTTTTCCTCTACAATCCACCAGCTTATTTCTATATCCGAAGCCGCCGGATCGTTTATCTTCACCTCAAAACTTTCACCCTCTTTTATATCCCCTGTTTTTATCGGAACCGCCTCATCCGCTTTGCTGATAGTGACAAATATTTTACTGTCCTGGCTGACGGCCTTGGTTTTGACATTAACAGAGGTCTCTCCGGCCTGGATGGTTTCTTTGCCGATTGTCGCGGAGCTCTCGTCAGTCACTTTCACCGCAAAAACTCCCGCCACAATCCCGTCGGCTTCCAGCTGGCCGGACAGCAGGACGTCTCCCGGAGTTTCGTTGCCGTCAAGGCCCAGACACCAGCTTGAGGTAATCAATGTCGGTTTTATTGGCTCCTATCTGTGCCAGATTAAGCTCCTCATTCGCAAGTTTCTTCAGTTCGTCCATTTGGGACTGGAAAGTGGCCGTCAGATCTTCCTGTGTTTTAAGTCTGGCTTCGTAGCCATTCATAATTGTTTCAAGAGTTATTACCCGGCCGTCGATGCTAATGAGTTGCGCCTGGGTATTTTTTTCCAATTCTGCTGTGGCATTGGCTACCATGCTGTTCACCTGGTCTTCCACTTTCATCTCCGCGATTCTTTGCGTGACGGCTTCTTCCACTTTTTCCACTGTCAAGCTTTTGTTCCTCCGGGAAATCAGCATCTGGATCGAACCTTGCTGCCTGTCGAACTTCTGCAGGGCCACGCCCACCGTTGATTCGCCGGCGTCGGCTTTGCGCAGGTAGCCGGGCGTGTTGGCGGAAGTCAAACTGTCGCCGATCTGGATCGGACCGTTCTCGCCGGAAACATTGGCGGCAATTTGCCCCAGCATGCCGATGACTTTGTAATGCGGATCTTTTTCCCGGCCGTCGGCGCTGTTGCCCACGATGGATGGATGGCCGGAAACAATGCCCATGATATCGCTATCGCCGGACCGCGCGCATCTTTTGACGGCATTGTCTTTTTGCGCGTCTACGCAGACCGCTTCGCCTGGTTTCAAGTCCGTGTCCCGGGTGGCGAAATATTCGGCATAGTCGGCGCCTTGCACGGTGGTATTGGTGGCGTAAATTGTTCCGGCCGTAGTTCCCGCGCAAGCGGCATCGGTTGATTTGACGCAGAGAGAGCCGATAACTTTCAATGTAGTGTCCGGACTCGCCGTCCCGATGCCGACGTTGCCGCCATTAAGAACGGTAAAGATTGTGTCGGCTCCGTCTTTGAGGTCTAAAATGTTGCCACCTCCGTTTTGGCGGACGGTGAGCGCGGCAAGGTCGCCGTTATAAGTGAAAGAGCCGTAGCTTTGGGAAGCGATATAGCCTTGGGTATTGATAGCGCCGGCACCAGTAACACGCAATTTTTCCGAGCCGTTCACTGCCAAGCCCAAAAGAGTGTTGCCGATTGCTCCGCCACTACCGGTGTTTTCGTAGGCGTAGGAAACACCAGCACTTTCTCCAATCAATGAATCATAATCTCCGTCATTATCAAGGTCGGCAAAAGCAGGCTTAGCATAATCCCCCACATCCGGCGTATTCCAAGCGGTTTTGGCCGTCCAGACAGGAGAAGTGACAGAGCCGGTGTTTTCATAGCCATAGCTTGTTCCAAAACGCTCTCCCATTAAAAGATCATAATCTCCATCATTATCCAAGTCAGCAAAAACAGGCATAGCAGCATCTCCTGCATCCGGCACGTTCCAAGCGGTTTTGGCTGTCCAGACAGGAAAGAAGCACTGCCGGTGTTTTCGTAGGCATAGGAAACGCCAGCATTTTCTCCAATCAATAAATCAAAATCTCCGTCATTATCAAGGTCGGCAAAAGTTGGAGAAGTAAAAGTTCCCACATCCGGCGTGTTCCAAGCGGTTTTGGCTGTCCAGACAGGAGAAGAAGCTGTGCCGGTGTTTTCATAACCATAGGAAATACCCCCAGTTTCTCCAATCAAGAGGTCATAATCTCCGTCATTATCAAGGTCGGCAAAAGCAGGCTTAGCATCAAGCCCCACATCCGGCGCGTTCCAAGCGGTTTTGGCTGTCCAGACAGGAGAAGAAGCACTGCCGGTGTTTTCGTAGGCATAGGAAACGCCAGCATTTTCTCCAATCAATAAATCAAAATCTCCGTCATTATCAAGGTCGGCAAAAGCAGGGGCGGAACGAGTTCCAACATCAGGAGCATTCCAAGCGGTTTTGGCTGACCAGCTCACTGCGCTGGCAGAGCTCATTGTTGAAGGATTGACATAAAGCGTGCCTTGAGAGACACCAACGCCGGTCGGAGTTCCGGTGAATTGTCCGGAACCGCTGACATCCAGTTTGTAAGTCGGACTCGCCGTCCCTATTCCGACGTATCCGCTATTAAGTATTCTCATGGCTTCTGTTCCTCCATTGCTGCCAACTTGGAAAATCATATCCGCTCCGGATGCTCCAACTCCAGAGGTAGTTCGAAGTATTAAATCGTCAGTTGTTCCTGTACCTCCAATCAAAGTCTGTCCGGCTGTCCTTCCTGCTAATAAGGCATAGATAGTGTGGTCGTCAACATCCAGTCCGGTAAGATCTCCATGGTCGGTGACGCCAACGGCAATATCTGATAAATAAGCGATGGTTTCCCGGGTGGTTCCGGTGGGTGTGAAAAACAAATCGGTTCCGTCGTATTCCATCGCTCCAGCTTCGGCGGTGTCTAGATTAGTGCCGACATTAAATTTGAGAGGGGCTGTTCCAGCAGCATTTGTTCCGGCTTTGATGGTCAGATAAGCGGAAGTGGTGGATGTCCCGATGCCGACCTTGCCGGTTGTTCCCGCTCCCGCGCTGGGGCCGACAAATAATGTCGGAACCGTGGAATTGAACCCGACCATCAGGGAAGAAGCGGTGCTGTTTACAAGTTTGCTGCCGACGGCCGCTCCCTGTCCCAAAACAATAGTATTGACCGCTGAACCGGCAGTCACCCACTTGCCGGCGGCGAAAGAGCTATCCCCGCTGGCAGTGACAGTTCCCAGCGCGGCCGAATAATTTCCACTGGCAGTTGAATTGCCCGAAGCGAAAGAATAACTCCCACTGGCAGTAGCGCCGCCTACGGCGGCAGAGGCGTCTCCACTGGCGGTTGCACTTCCTAGCGCCACTGATGAATTCCCGCTTGAATTCGCGCCGTTGCCCATCGCGATAGAAAAATAATTGCTGGCAACAGTAGCATATCCCATAGCAATAGTGTAATCATTGCTGGCAGTGGTAGCGTATCCCGAAGCGAAAGAATAAATCCCACTGGCTTTTGCGTTATACCCCGAAGCAAAAGAATAGGCTCCGATATTTGCGTCATTCCACTGCGTTCCATTAACATAACCCGCCCTGAACGCCGCCTTCTTTGGATACCAAATCATTCTCGTGCCCGTGCCGGCGGTGGCAAGAGCAGTTCCGGAACCGTAAGTTCCGATGGCTAAAATTCCGCCGTCAGGAGTTCCGGCGCCTTTATCAAGCGTGAGCCGGAATTCAGGAGCGGAGCTTCCGATACCAATTAAACCGTTAGAGTCAATTACTAATCTATCGCTTGTCCCCAATCCCATGGTGGAAATTTTGAACTTGCTGGAATCATTTTCCGCCACGCCCATGGTGAATAAATTGGTTCCTTCAACCAGCTGGAATCCTATTTGAGGATTATAGTTTCCGGCGTTGGTATTGGTTATGGTGAGCTGGGTGTTAACGGCAGCTGAACTTAATATATCTAATAGGGTGTCGGGAGAAGAATCACCGATGCCGACGTTGGCATTTATGGTCAGCGTCTGATTGGCTGGTAAATCAGCAAATACACCATACATCAAGGATTTCGTCCTGTCCCCGCTTATATTGCTTCTATCTTGATTATTAACATAGAAAGTATTGGAACCCGTTTCATACGCTCCGGCATAAGTACCAAGAGCAACATTATTAGAGCCAGTGATGTTGGAAAAGAAGGCGTTTGTTCCCACTACTGAGTTGTAGTTTCCAGTGGTGTTAGAGTAGAGAGCATCTCTTCCCAGTGCTAAGTTGTACCCGCCTGTGGTGTTAGAGTAAAGGACATCTCTTCCCAGTGCTGAGTTTTCGGAGCCTGTAGTGTTGGAATAGAGAGCATTTGATCCTATTGCTAAGTTGAACCAGCCTAAGGTGTTGGAGTAGAGGGCATAATTTCCCATCGCTAAGTTGTATTTGCCAGCGGTATTGGAGTAACCTGCCTGATAGCCAACAAGGGTGTTGTTGTTATCTGACAAGGCATCGCTTGCTCCCGCGCCTTCTCCCAAAAAAACAGATTGTCCAGTCCCAGTCTGCCAGATATGACCTGCCACATCCAGCTTCGCCCCCGGACTCGCCGTCCCGATTCCTAAATATTTATTTGTATCATCCCAAAAAAAATTGGCATTGTCCTGAGCGAGAGCCGTCCCGTTGGAAAAAATCACCGAGCCAGCGGTGAAAGAAGTGGCTCCCGTTCCTCCGCTTCCTGCCGGAAGCGTTCCGGTAACATCGGTAGCTAAATCAATTTGCCCCAGAGTAATTTCCTGTCCGGATAAAGTCAGATAATCGTAAGCGCCAGCCAGAGTGATTATGTCGTGCGTTACCAAATCTCCCCAGGCGGGCAGTCCGCCGGAGACAGTCAGGTATTGCCCGCTGGTCCCGATAGACAAAGCGGCCAGTTTGTTTTTAGCCGAAGCGTAAAGCATATCGCCGGCTGTATAGGAGGCAAGGCCGGTGCCCCCATATCCGATAGCCAGCGTATCTCCTTCCCAGGTGCCGTTGCTGACCACCCCCACGGAGGTAATGTCGGGGATGGTGTTTGTGTCCAGTTTTCCGCCGGAGCCCAGAACCGGAATATCCCCGGAAGCCGCGCCGGTGGTGGCGCCGCGGAGAAAGTATGAATTTATAGCCTGCGGCACCGCGCCGATTTTTTTCCTTGGAGCCATCTCTCCGTCGTTTCCGATTTTTATTCCCAGATAATAGTCGCCTGTTTCAAAATTAATGCTTTCCGGAAAGGGATTTTTTGATCCAAGGTATGCGTTAAAAACTCCACTGTTGATCGCCACCGGTTGCGTTTCCCGCCAAAGCTGGCCGCCGGAGGAAGATCCTCCAGTCCCGCCGCTGTTATCGGTGGAATAAATGGCGAACGTTATTTCATATTCGCCGTTGGGCACGGCTTTATTGGCGTTATTGACGATGACGGCGGATAAATCTATTGTTTTCGTCTGCTGGGCCTGGACTAAGAGGCTGTTTTCCCCGCAAAAAAACAGGGTGGAGACAGCTATCGCCAGCAATGCCAAAAATATGGATATTTTTTGTTTTTTATTCAATTTTTTGTGTTTTTCCGCCATTTTTTCAGTTACCGCTTGCTAGTTCACAAACTTGTTTAAGAAAAACTTTTTCCGGACTATTTTTTTACCACCCAGCCGAAAATTTTATTCACCTCGCCTGAAATCATGTCAAACACCGACTCCGCCTTGCCGGAACTATAGACGGAGTAAAAACCGGAATTCACCTTATTGTTCCATTTATCCGCGGCAGTAACGCGATATGTGTAAACGTTGCGGAGCTCAAGCCCGGAAATTACCGCGCCATGGTTGAATCCATAATCCGCCTCAATAATTTTTTTGGCGTTGCCTTCGTTGATCTTGGAATATTCAACTTCGCATTTTGCCGACTTATTTGTCTGCCAGGAAATAACCAGCTTCACTTTGCCGTCCGGGCTTGAGACAAACGATTCGCTTCTTATATTTTTTATTTCCAGCTGTTCCTGGCTGTCTTCTATTTCTGCCGTGACTTCGCCAAAGGCGACTTTCCTGGCCTTATAATTCTCACTCTGCGAAACAAAATTTTCAGATTCTGCGCTTACCCCGCTATCACTGCCGCTTTCAATATATTCTCCGCTCACCAGCCCGCGGTCCTCGCTGAAAAAGCAGGCGCGGTCGCACGACCCGAAAAGTTTGTCCAGCTGGTTGCTTTCTTTTGACAGATAGCCGGCGATTAAAAAAACGGCGCCAGACACCGCCGCCAAAAACAGCAGGATGGAGCGCGCCGTAAAATATTTTTTAGGGGCGGAAAAAGCCTTCCCCTCCGTTTTTTCCGGATAACTTCCGCTTCTTTCGTCTTGTTTTTTAAATTGAAACAAATCGGTCATGCGCTTTTTTTATTTTTAGGCAGGACAAAAATTATTTTTATTTGCGATCCGCCGGCAGGCGGAAAAAACACAGAATGGAACCGCGCCCGTAAAGCGAAACCGGATTACTTTGTCTTGCCTTTATTTTACACTTTTTTGCGATTTCCCGCAAGACAGGCTTAAATAGTAAAAATCTTTCAGGCTTGGCTTTTTTGTCGTTGAGATGCTATCCCTCAACAACAAAAACCAGCCGCGGTTTTCGGCTTTATTGCGCTAAAAAACAAGAGTTATAAAAATTTTGCCTATTCCAAAATTCCGTCCAGATTAACATCATAAATGATTTGCTCCTGAACCAGCCGGTAGTTTATAATCTCTTTTTCTGAAAACCAATGTGAAATTTCCATTTCCGCTTCTTCAGTAGATCCCGAAGCATGCAAAAGATTCCTGACTGAACGATTGTCGTCGTCGCTCATCCTATAAAAGTTTACCATAAAATCCTTTTTTCGTAAACACCACTCGTACCACTGTAAAATACTCTCTTTTATTTTATTTTAATTAATCCCATATTAGTCAGATTTGTGCATATGCACAAATCTGACTAACCAGAAAGACAAACAAAAAAATACTACCCGAGATTGAATTTTCTTTTCAATATTTCTTCGTGCAAAACCTTCTCCGCGGTGATGATTTCGATGTGTTTTTGCACTTGAAACAGCTCTGCGATAAAAATAATTTCCTCCTCGCATTCATAGGGGCATACCCAGACGCTTTTTTGCAGTTGACAAAACCCCAAATCTTTGATTTTATCGCGCAAAGCGTTGCGCGCCTGATTGTAAATTTTAGGCTTAGTAGGAATGTCAAAAATCAAAATCCGCCATTTCTTGTCCCAGTGTTCCGGTTTGGGAATTTCCAAAGCGTCATAGGAAAATTCCCGCACTTTTTCCGCTCCTTTCTTAGTGATCTTAACCTTAAATTTATCGTCTCCTTCCTCTATTATTTCTATCAGGTCTTTCTTTTTCAAATTATAGTAAGCATCTTTGATTTGTTTTTCGTTGTATTGGCGCTGTCTTCTGATGTTTTTCGTAGCCGCAAATATGGCCGGCGCGATAGCGCCCGCGACCATCACTCCGCCCAGGGCGATAAAAGCCAGCAAGAATTTGGCAGCTGTGGCGTATCCACTGTCTGAATCCAAAAAGTCTTCAATTATTTCCCGAAACTCCTTGGATTTTTCGATTTCTTTTTTATATTTTGTTTTCATGGCAATTTTTATTTATCCAATTTTTTTATATATCAACACTACATCCAAGACATCCGTTAGTCAAATTTGTGCATATGCACAAATTTGACTAAGCAACATTATATAATGACAGGTAATATGGAAGACATAAATATAATCACATCCTAAAAAACAAAGCTAGCCCAAAGTTCTTCTGCTCCGAAATCCCGTCCAAATTTATAACCCTAAAGCTCTGGCTAATTGTTTTATCAGTGAAACCGCGACTGGAGGCGCCAGCAGGCTATAGACTTCAACGCCTTCATCATCTTTAACTGCGAAAGGCGATTCCATTGTCTTTACGGTTTTGGTCTTTTCATCATATTCATAGCTGTAGGCCGGAGTAATTTCATATTCATCAACGGCATCCTTGGCCATAGCAACCGGAACGGCATTTCTGATCAAAACCCTTGAGACGCCATGCAGTGTAAAAACTTTATTAATCAATTTTTCATCTAGCTCTAACCTGTCTCTAATTGACTCAATTCCCATATTATCTCCTTCTTTTCCGCTCATTCTGGCTCCATTGCATTCCGGATTATCGCATTTCAAATAAAATTCTTTGGTATTTTCGTCATAGCCGACCTCTTTGGTTGTAAAAAGCTTCAGATTTCTCGGAGTGTGGCAAATCGGACACACTACCCTATACTTCATTCTCTCATCAATAACAGCTTCTGGGATATCAATAGCCGCAAAAATATCAGGATCTTCCCGAAAATCAACCAGCTCCTTAAAAAATAGCGCGTAGGAAACTTGGTCTAAGTTTCTTGGAAAGCCATCTAAAAAAATTGATTTTTTGCCGGTTTTGCTTATTTCTCTTTTGACCAGCGCCATAATAAACTCATTGGGCAAAAGCGTTTTTTGATCCCGCCCTAGAAGCGCGTTGATGCCGTTTTCAGCTGAAATATATCCTCGGTAGTTTTTATTCATAAAATCAATCAGCTCTTTTTTTTGCGCCGGATCTTCCATAGCCGCGTGAATATCCCTGACAATATCCCCGACTGAAATGTGCGCGATCCTGTCTTTGCCAAAAATTTCCATTAATAGTTTCGTATAAGTCCCTTTCCCGGCATTCTTCTTGCCTAGCAAATAAACAATAAAAGTTTTATTTTCATCAAAAAACTTTTTCAGCTTTTTAATTTCAGTTCCAGCTTTAGCCTGGAAGTATTCTTTTCTTTCGTTTATATCCGACAGGTTGAATTTTTTAGTTGCTCCTTCCGCTTTGGTTTTAAACAATGGAAATTCTTTTTCATATTTCATATCTTTGTTTCATTAAATAAGTGCTAATTAAAAACCTCTTCCGAGGCGCCACGTAAACAGTTTACCATAAAAAAATTCAGTTGGCAATCGCGCAGCGCGTTTCCGGATTGGCACAAGTATATCTTATATCTCCCGCCTCGTCTGTCCGCCAAATTTTTGTTCCATTTTTAAGCAACCTTTCAATAATTTCCGGCGCCGGATGGCCGTAAGAATTATTTTTGCCGACGGAAATCACCGCTTCTTCGGGGCTAACCGCGTTCAAAAATTCTTCACTGGTCGCGTATTTTGACCCGTGATGGGAAACTTTTAAAACATCCGCGCTTACATCGCTTTTACTGTTCATCAACTCAGCTTCTTTGGCGCTTGGCAGGTCGCCGGTAAACAAGAATTTATTTTTTCCGAAATTCAACCTGGCCGCGACGCTCCAGTCATTGCTGTCGGATCCGGAACTGTTTGCCAGAGAGAACGGATACAAAATTTGAATTTGCGCTTCATTGGGAAACTTGATGGCCGTATTTTTTAAGGCTTCTGTTTTTTCAATATTTTTACTATTAATTAAATCTTCCCAGGTCTTGAAAGTTTGCGAATCGCTCTTGGCATCAGTTTCCAAAACAGTTTCGATTTTATAATTTCTCGCCACCTCAATCAGCCCTCCGATATGATCCGCGTCCGGATGAGTGGCGATGACCATTTCAATCGTCCGGTCCCAGAAAGGAACGTATTTCCCCAGTTTTTCCAGAATTATTTTACCGTCTTTTCCGCCGTCAATCAGCACTTGATTCTGCCCCTGGCTTATGAGAATCGCGTCGCCCTGCCCGACGTCAAAAAAAATCACTTTGAGATTCTGGCTATGCGCGAAAGAACATAAAATCAGGAACAGAATAACGCCGAGCGCCAAAAGCATCGCGAGAACGCTATAAATTATTTTCCGGTTTAGCATTTAATTTTTTCTTTAATAGATAAACCGCCAGACCCAGCGCCAGATACCATAAAAAGAATCCTTGCCAGCCAAAACTTTTTATTGGCTTGCTGGCCCAAGTCAGGCCTCCCAAAGTCTCAATTATCCACACCTCGTATTTTAGCGGAAGATACGCCAGCCAGGCAAAGGGCAAAGACAGGGTTGTAAAAATCAATCCGGCAACCGCGGTCAAGAAAACCAGGAGCATGGAAACGGGAATGACGGGAAAAATCAACAAATTGGCGGCCAGAGATACGACTGACAGAGTTTGAAAATTATAAAGAATCACCGGCAGGACAAAAATCTGAGCCGAAAAAGTCAAAAAAAATATTTCGGAAAAGCCTAATGCTTTGTGGTTTTTAATAAACACCTTTTCCCAAAAAGGCGCGAGCGCGATTATGCCGATGGCCGCCAGAAATGAAAGCTGGAACCCGATATCCCAGCGCAAAACCAGCGGGTTAATGAAAAGCATCACCGCGCCGGCAAAAATTATGGCGTTCCAGGAATTGGCGAGCCGCCCGTTTTTCATCGCCCAAAGCAGAAGTGAACCCATCACTCCGGCGCGCACCGCCGAGGAAGGGAGGCCGATCATCGTTACAAATAAAATTATTCCGAAAATCGCGAACCAAAAAGCTTGTTTTCTCCCAAGTCCGAAAAATATGCCGAATAAAATCAGATATTCCGCGATGATTGTGACATTATAGCCGGAAACAGCCACGATATGGGTCATGCCGGTGCGGGAAAAATTATTTTTCAGTTCCTTCGGCAAATCTCCGCTTCCGCCGAAAATAAGCCCGCTTCCCAAAGCCGATTCCGGATAGGGAACCACGCGGTTGATATTGCCCGCCATTTTGTTTTTTAAATTTAATATTCCCGCATAGAGTTTGTTGCCCCGATTATTTCCGGTTTTCTCGAATTTGGCGCCTTGGCAAAGATAGAAAATTTTGTCCTTGGCTAAATACATTTTATAATCAAAATCTTCCTTGTTTTCCGGAATTTTCAGCGCGCATTCAATTTTTAATTCATCGCCGTAATTTATGTCAGAATTAATGTTCGCGCGTACTAAAACTTTTAGCCCTTCTTCTGTTTTTACCACAATATTTTTGTAATTATCTTTTTCCTCCGGCTCTTTGGCGACCACCACATTTTCAGAAATATTTTTTCCGTCCAGATTATTTTCCGCAATTTTTTGAAGATCGCTTTGCGTCCGCCAGATTCCCAATGCCAGAAATAAAATTGCCAACCCCACAATCAGTGCGATTTTATTTTTATAACCCAAGGTAACAATTATGACGGAAATTACCGCCAGCGCGTAAAATAAAAAAGCATCTAGTTTGAAAAAAGACGCTAAAAAAATTCCGGAAATAAAACTTAAAGATAAAACGAGGAAGATTTTGGATTTGGTCATAAAGTTATTATACTCTAAAAAAAGAAGGGGTGGATTTCTCCGCCCCCTATATAGTTTTCCTTAACTCTTTTTCCGCCTCACGACATTTTCTTATAATATCGCTTGGTCTTTCTCCTTTGTAAATAGGCCTACCCAGAGGAGTATATTCACGATCGTGTTCTATGCGAAGAGTCGTCATATCCCAATCTAATGGATTGCTGAATCTCTTATTTTTCCCCGCTATTTCCATCGCATCTCTCATAAAAACCTCCTTAAATTTATGAAATTTCTACTAATTTAACCCTGGCAGTTTTTCCGCCGATGATTTTTAACGAACTTCTGCTAATACTAAAATACTCCGCTAGTATATCTAATAGCATTTTATTGGCCGCGCCGTCAACCCCGTTAGAAGTTTTGAGAAGCGCTTGCTGACAGAAAAATATAGAGGCGAAGCCGCTTCGCTTGAGCGTGTTTGTAAAAACAAAATTGTTGATGAACTTCGTACGGGGTCAATTGGTGGGGCGGTCAGCTTCACTTTATATTCCCCTTCGGAAACTTTCGCGACCTCATTTTTTGACGAACGAGGCAGGACTTTTATATAAATTCTCATAGGTATGATTTTACCTCCTGATTCCCATCTTCCCGAAATTTTTCTCGATTTTTTTCTTAATTTTTTCCAGATCAATGGTTTTGCCTTTGGTTTTTTTCTTAAGCTTGGGATCCAGAATTTTAATTTCGCGGTATTCCTGGAGATAATAAGTCTTGGCGCCTTTGATCCATTTGGCGATTTCCTCAAAATCTTTTTCCGTGTGGATGCCGGGCACAACCGTAGTTCTGAAATTCATACGGCAGTTTGCTGTTTCATTATCAAATTAACGCTTAATTTTATCCTTTTGATATCCACTTTTAATCCTGTCGTTTTAATATAATTTTTCGAGCTGCTTTTTATGTCCATTGCCACAAAATCCAGAAGTTTTTTATCCATAAGTTTCTTGAGCACATCCGGCCGGCTGCCATTAGTATCCAGCTTTACCAAAAAACCCAGCTTTTTTATTTTTTTGATAAATTCTTCCAAATCAGGCTGGATCGCCGGCTCGCCTCCAGTAATGCACACGCCTTCCAGCTTGCCTTTGCTTTTTTTCAAAAACTCAAAAAACTCTTTTTCCATCGTTGTTCTTTGTTCCATGTTCCATGTTCCATGTTTAACTAATTCCGGATTATGGCAAAACGGACAGCGAAAACTGCAGCCAACCGTAAAAACCGTGGTGGCAATTTTTCCGGGATAATCAATGAGGGTAAGTTTTTGGTAACCGCCCAACACCATAAAATTACAAATTCAAAATTACAAATCCTAAATAAATTCAAAATTATAATTTTCAAAATTCAAAATGTTTTGGGTTTTGTTTTTTGAACATTGTAATTTGTTTGGAATTTGTGATTTCGAATTTTGGATTTTTTAAATTAAGGGCGACCTGATTTAAAAACCAAAGCCGCCCCTTTATCTCTTTGTTTTTTCCTAAACCTTACAACGCCAGCTGTTTTTGTTTCTGTCCGGCTTTTCGTTTTTGCTTTACCACATACTCTTTGCGGTCGTTGAATTCGGCCTGCTTGCCCCTGTTCCATTGTTCAACCGGCCGGATATAGCCGACTACGCGGGAGTAAACTTCAGTTTTTTGTTCCACTACGCATTTCGGGCAAGTGTAATGTTCGCCGGCGATATAGCCGTGCACCGGACAGATGCTGAAAGTCGGAGTCAGCGTGAAATACGGCAACGTATAGCTTTCGGCGATTTTTCTGACCAATTTTTTTGTGGTTTCAATGTCCCAAATCCGCTCTCCCAGAAATCCATGCAAAACCGTCCCGCCGGTATATTTTGTCTGCAAATCCTCCTGCAGATCCAGCGCTTCAAAAATATCTTCCGTAAAATGCACCGGCAGCTGCGAGGAATTGGTATAATACGGTTCCGCCCCCTTATGCTTGACCGCTTCATCGTTGGCAAAAATCATTTCCGGAAATCGCAGCCGGTCTTTGCGCGCCAGGCGGTAGGATGTTCCTTCGGCCGGCGTGGCTTCCAAATTATACATATTGCCGGTTTCTTCCTGATACTTGATTATCCTGTCGCGCATATGCGATAAAATTTCCTCCGCCAATTTTTGCCCGGCTTTTGAAGTTATATCTTTTCCAATCAAATTCAACAGCGCTTCATTCATGCCGACCAGGCCGATAGTTGAAAAATGATTGGCCCAATATTCGCCCCGGCGCATCTTGATGGCATCCAGATAAAATTTGGAATATGGATATAATCCTTTTTCCGTCAATGTTTCCATTATTTTTCTTTTGGTTTCCAAACTTTCTTTGGCCAGATCCATCAGCTTGTCTAAGCTGCGCAAAAAAATCTTTTTTGCTTTTGGCAGATAGCCCAGGCGCGGCATATTTATCGTAACCACGCCGACCGATCCGGTCAGAGGATTCGCGCCAAAAAGTCCGCCGCCGCGCTTGTGCAGTTCGCGATTATCCAGCCGCAGCCGGCAACACATGGAACGCGCGTCATCCGGATCCATATCGGAATTTATGAAATTGGCAAAATAGGGAATGCCATATTTGGCCGTCATTTCCCAAATCGGATTGAATTTTTCGTCATTCCAGTCAAAATCTTTTCCGATGTTATAAGTCGGAATCGGAAAAGTAAAAATTCGCCCGCTGGCATCGCCTTCGGTCATCACTTCGGCAAAAGCGCGATTGATCATATTCATTTCTTCCTGAAATTCTCCGTAGGTTTCTTTTTGCGGAACTCCGCCGATTATCACTGTTTCCTTGGCCAGGGTCTTGGGCGCGTTGATGTCCATGGTGATATTGGAAAAGGGCGTTTGAAATCCGACGCGCGTGGAAACATTCATATTAAAAACAAAAGACTGGATCTCCTGTTTTACTTTTTCATAAGTCAATTTATCATAACGGACAAACGGAGCCAGCAAGGTGTCAAAATTGGAAAAAGCTTGCGCGCCGGCCACTTCCCCCTGAAGAGTATAGATAAAATTCACCATCTGCCCCAAAATTGAACCAAAATGTTTGGCCGGCTTGCAGGCAACTTTTCCGGGAACTCCCGTAAAACCCCGGCGGATAAGATCCTGCAAATCCCAGCCGCAGCAATAAGCCGCCACCAGCTGCAGATCATGGATATGAAAATCTCCGCTTTCGTGCGCTTCGCGGATTTCTTTGGTGTAAACCTTGTTCATCCAATATTTGGAACTGACAATGGAAGAAATATAATTATTAAGTCCCTGGAGGGAATAGGCCATATTGGCATTTTCTTTCACTTTCCAGTCAATTTCCTGGATATATTTATCCACCAAATCCACCGCCTCTTTCAAGGTTTCTTCGGTTTCGCGGATTTTCCGGTGCTGTTCGCGATAAAGAATGTAGGCCTTGGCTGTTTCCTCAAAATCCAAAATCATCAGCACTCTTTCCACTAAATCCTGGATTTCTTCAATTTCCGGAATATAGCCTTTTTTGTAATTTTTATTGAGAAGCTGGACGACTTTGTCGCTGACTTTTTGGGCGTCCGCCTTACTGCCTTCGCCGGTGGCTGCAAACGCTTTTATTACCGCTTTGGTAATTTTTTCCGGATCAAGCTCCACGACGTTCCCGCTTCTTTTGATGACTTTAGTAATTTTATTTTTGTATTTACCTACCATAATCTTGTTCCCCCGAATTATTTAAATATTAGAAAACAAATTAACCTTACTTATCCTCCAGCATGTCCAGTTCCTTTTTGAAACTCTCGATGCTTCCAAATGATTTGTAGACGCTGGCGAACCGGACATAAGCCACTTCATCCAGCTCTTTCAGTTTTTTAAGTATAATTCTGCCTATTTCCCGCGTGGTCACCTCCGGTTTTTCCAGCGATTGAATTTCATATTCAATGTCGCCCACCAGTTTGGCAATTTTTTCTTCAGAAACCGGCCTCTTGACCAGCGCTCTTCTTATTCCGGTTTCTATTTTCGTCTTGTCATAGTCCACTTTTTCTCCGTTTTTTTTCACGACGGTGAGGCGCAAAAGCTCCACTTCTTCATAAGTGCTGAAGCGAGCACCGCATTTTTCGCATTCCCTTCTCCGACGGGTAATTTTTCCTTCATTCGTTTCGCGCGAATCAACTACTTTGGTTTCCGTATGATTGCAAAAAGGACAATCCATAAAAATAAGTTAAAAAAGTTTATCAAGTTTTTAAAGTTCGTAAAGATTATTCTTTCTAACTATTTTTTTTATAAACTTTCTAACTTTATAAACTTTATAACTAGTATATACCACATATTGTGTATGTAAATACTATTATACCACAACTACAAAATCCGCCAAGCTTTGGCAAGAGTTTTAAAAACAGCCCCTTTTAAAGCTATTTTTAAATCCTCTGGAAAAGTTATCCACAGGCAAACTTTCTTTGTTTTTCTCTTTTTTCAAACCAATCTATTTTTTCCAGTTCTTGTTTGGCATCCTCTGATAACTTTTGCAACTCATTATCCAGTTTATATATTTCTTCGCTTATTTCCAAAGCCATTTCATTAATTCCTAAAAGCTTTATACCGGAAAGTTTTCTGACGCGCGACAACGCCACATAACCCATTCCATATTCAAATGATTTTCCTAAATCAATTTCAGCCGCGTCCAAACTCATGCCTTGGCTTTTATGCACCGTAATCGCCCAAGCCAGGCGCAACGGGATTTGCTTTATTCTAGCCAGCGCCACATCATCTTCCAGCACTTCCCAGGTCGCCGGAGAAACAATTATTTTTCTTCCCTGCAAGGTCTTGACCACCGGAAAATTGTTTTCCGGATTAAAACCGATTATATCTCCAACTGTTCCATTAACATATCCTTCATCAAAATTATTTTTGACAAACATTACCCGCGCGCCTTTTTTGAGAACCAACTTCTCCGGCGCCAAACAGCTTTGCTTGAGAAATTCAATCAATTTTTTATTGCCCCTGGCTTGCATTTCATAGCCCAGTGATTTTTCTTTAATTTTTTCCAACTCGCGATTATTAATCCCGTCAACATCAACATTGTGCGTAAAAAGTTTTGTCGGTTGGCTAATTTCTGAAATTTCCTTGTTTCCGCGCGACAATATTATTTCCCAAGTTCTTTCGCTCACCCTAGCGCCTCGGATATCATTTAGCAGCTCCAGCATGCGATCATCCTCTTGCCGGTGCTGTTCATCCAGATAACACACCTTGAGTTTCATTTCTTGCCAGACTTGAGAAGTATGGGCAAATTTTACTTTTTCACTTCTGTTTTTTTGTACCGGCGGAAGTTGAAAAAAATCACCGCACAACACAACTTGCAAGCCGCCAAAGGGCAAGAAGGTTTCTTCTTTCAGATATCGGCAAATTTTGTCTACATTGTCCAACTGATGGGCATGGAGCATTGAGATCTCATCGATAATCAAGACTTTGGTTTTTTCCATCCGCTTTTGCACGCGCCGGTTGCGGGAAAGCTTGCGCAAATCAATCTCCGTAATTTTATCTTTAATGCCCATGCCCGACCATGAATGAATCGTGATGCCGCTCATATGCGTGGCCGCAATGCCGGTGGAAGCTGTCACCGCTGTTTTGATATTTTTACTTTTAAGATATTGGATATATTGGTTTAAAAGATAGGTTTTCCCGCTTCCCGCCGCCCCGGTCAAAAAAACATTATGCCCCAGCTTTAAAATTTCCAACGCGGTTTTTTGGTTCATAGTTATTCTTCAAAAGTAACTCTATTTTAAAAATATATTCCTTGTCGCTTGGTTTTGGTTTGATTGTTTTCATTTAAAAAATTGGAGATACTATTTAGATAAATTTTAAAATATCCAAAAAATCAATACCCTACCAACAAAACACCTTTTAGTGGTAGATGGAGCCTATTGCTAATATAAAGTGTTTCTAAAAAAGTATATATTTTCTTAAAATCATCATGCCCGCGATAATTATTTCTTACAGCTAAAACTAAGTATTCAACTCCATACATCATTGAGGCTTGAAATATATCTTTTAAAAACTGATAATTATCAACCGCTCTTCCTGCTTCTACTTCTAAAACAATTGTTCCATCAGAACTTAATGCATCAGCATCGAAATGCTGATCAATTTTATTATCAAGACCAAATAAGACAGGGACAGGAATTTTTGATCCCCTAGCTTTCCCTTGTTCAACTCTCATTGGCACTTTAAGCAACTGCAATCTTAAAATTGACAGGACCTCATTACTTGAAAGAGTGTGCTCTGGCGAACAAATTCTATCATTAACAGCTAAAAAGCAATCAATAATTTTTTGGACTTGTTTATTTATTCCAACTGATCTTGGAAAAAATTGATACTTAATCATATTTGATTTTTTATTATTTTTTATAATTTTCCAAAGTGAACTCGACTTCTTCGATCCAATTCAAAAAAATATTTTTTGTTGCGATAAAATTATTAGCAATGCCTTGTGGAAGCTGAAACAAAACATTTTTCTCGAGCTTTTCAATTAGAAAAATTAATTCTTGAGTTTGGTCTACTGTTTCTGAATAATTTGGCTTTCTGGCATCAATCATATTTTAATAAAATTATTATTTACAATATTGATTTGCGACATACTGTAAGTGTTATTTTTTTATTTTACTGTTTCTTTTATAATTATAGTCTTTTTAACGCACTAAAGCAATTTTACAAATTCACGTACACTTCCAGCATAACTTTCCGAAAAAGAATACTATCGCCGTTCTATAATCTTCCCCGGTTTTATTTTCTTATAATTGCTCCTGGTCGTAACAGGTCTCCCTAGCCTTTTTTCCAATTTTCTCCTTGCTCCGCCGGCAATATCGCCGCCTTCCCTGGCATCAGTTTTTAATTTTGGCATACCATAAGAATTTTCGTCGCGATGAATTTCCGTTGTTGCCCTTTCTCCCAGCATAGTGAAAATCAGTTCCAAATCATCCATGTGATCCCGCAAATTTTCGCGCTTCAGGTTTTTATATTTTTTGTATTTGCCCGGGGTCATTCCGAAAGTCGCCCTGGAAATTTCCGCCGTCAGAATTTCATAATTTTTTTGTTCGCGCGCGCCTCGCTTTTGCCATTCGTCCGTCAATTCTTCGCGGACAGCGATTCCGCGCATCCGTTTTTCAATCCAGTCATCGCTATATCCTTTGAGCTTATAAAGTATCCTTGTTCTTTTAGTTGCCAGTTCCGGGTTTTTAATTTCTTGCACTCGTTCATACCCAACTTTCGCCAGCCAGCGCTTAAATGGTTCGGCTTTGGATGACGGGATTGATTGAATAATGCGAAAAATGCCTTCCGTATCCGCACAATTCATTTTTTGTTTTCCTCCCCCAGTTGGAACCTCAAGGGTATGGACAATTTGTCCATACCCCTTGTTTAATTCTTTATCTCTGGTCCTCATCTTATTTATATAATCCTTGGGATTAACTGAATCCGTAAGCGCAAATACAACATCTTCAACCACAAACCACCACTCATTATTATGCAAAGTTTTCCTGATTTTTCGATTTCTAAATAAAACTATTTTTGTTGTTTCCATAATTTCAGCTTTTTATTGGTTTTTACCCCGTCTTTTACAAGCTCACATACGCCACCGGCAGGACTTTGCGGAAAATTCCGGCAATGAGAATGGAGTCTGATTCATCCAAATAAATCGGCTGGTGGATGGGATTTCGCGATTGCGGAAAAAGTCCGATGATGCCGTGCTTGAGTTTTTTATATCTCTTGATCGTCGCCATGCCGTTGATGACTGCCACCACTATTTTATTTTCAAAATCCTGGTCCAGTTCGCATTTTTCAAAAACTACATAATCACCGTCGCCGATTTCCTCTTTGTCCATGGAATCACCCAAAGCTTTTACGGCAAAAAGTTTGGCCGGATCGGCCTTTCTGAAAAGGCTTTCGGAAATTTGGAGATATCCATCCACATTGCCTTCGGCATAAGCCAGCGCTTCTCCACAGGAAGCCAGGCCATACATCGGAATGGAAAAAATATTTCCCAGGTTGGCATAATTATCATTTTCCACCAGATATATTTTTTTGCTTTTATCGCGCTTAAGCAGATCTTTTTTCTCCAGCGCTTCAATGACTTGGACTGTTCCCTTGAGGCTGCCGACTTCCACCCCCCTTTCTTCCAAAAATTTATGCACGCGATAAGTCGTCGGATTTTCTTTTTCCGCCTCAATAATTTCCCGGATAGTTTCCAAAACCGTATTTTGCTTTGATGTTAATTGTTCCATAGGTTTATATTGTTAGTTGATTATAGTGTTATTATATCACTAAGCAATATCCTGTCAAACTCCCGCCTGTGGATAACTTTTTACCTCAACTCTCGTAACCCATAACTCGACACTAAAAAAATAACCCTGATTTCTCAAGGTTATTTTAATAAATATGCGTTATGAGTTACGAGTTATGTGCCACGTGAATCTACTTCCCCATCTTCCTCCGGATGAACGCCGGGATTTCCAGTTCGTCATCCTCATCCTCTAAAGATTTTTCCACCTGCGTGAAAGTTCTTTGCGGTTTCGGCTGGACCTTTTCCTCGATAATCATTTTGTGCTCGCCCTGCGCCGGAAAAGTAATTTTTGACTTTTCTTTTCCTTCGCTTTCCTGATTTTTACCGCGCTCAATGGAAAGCCGCGACATTTTTTCTATTGGAGATTCCTTCACTCTTTCCGCGTCAAATCCGGTCGCGACTACTGTAATCTGCACCTCCCCTTTTCTGATAGTTTCCTCCACCACCGCGCCGAAAATGACTTTGGCGTTCGGGTCAATGGATTCAGTGATAATATTGGCCGCTTCATTGATTTCCAGCATTGTCAGATCATTGGATCCCGCTGACATTGAAAAGCACGCCTTTGGCGCCGTCAATGGAAAGTTCCAAAAGCGGGCTGTTGATGGCCGCCTTGGCCGCGTCCGCCGCGCGATTTTCCCCCGGTCCCACGCCAATCCCCATAAGAGCTGACCCGCTGTCTTGCCATAATCGCTTTCACGTCGGCAAAGTCAACATTCACCACTCCTGGCTTGGTAATAAGATCCGAAATCCCCTGCACGCCCTGGCGCAGGACATCATCCACAATCTTGAAAGGAATTTATAAGCGTCGTTTTCTTGTCGATAATCTGCAGCAGCTTGTCGTTGGGAATAATAATGAGAGTATCTACTCGTTCGCGCAAATTTTCCAGTCCCTCTTCCGCAATCGCCCTTCTTTGCGCGCCTTCAAAAGCAAACGGCTTAGTTACCACCGCGACCGTGAGAGCTCCCAGTTCTTTGGCAGTTTCCGCCACAATCGGCGCCGCGCCTGTCCCGGTTCCGCCGCCTAATCCGCAAGTGACAAAAACCATATCCGAGCCCTTTAAGCACCTCCTGAATTTCTTCGCGGTTCTCTTCGGCCGCCTGCCGTCCGATATCCGGATTCATCCCGGCCCCCAGTCCCTTGGTCAGATTTTTTCCGATATGCACTTTTTCCGTGGCTTTATTGTGATGCAGGGCCTGCGCGTCAGTATTGATCGCCACGAATTCAACGCCGCGCAGTTTTGATTCAATCATCCGGCTGATCGCGCTTCCTCCAGAACCGCCAACGCCCACGACTTTAATGCGCGCGAATGTTTCTACGGGTGGTTTGATTTCTGCCATTTTTGTCTTGAGCGATAGCGAGAAGCTGCAAAAATGAGCATCCCGTACCGATTCTAAATTAAATCTTTAAATTATACCCTGACTAAGCCATCAGGCGATTCCGCAGAAAAATTATTATATTTGGCAAATCTCAGTCGGAATCGGTACTGGGATGCCTTACTATTTCTTTAATATACTTGAAAATTTAAAAAATTCAAAAAAAATAAGCCTAAAAATAAAAATCAAAAACCTGTTTCTATCAATCAGTTTTTAATATTTTTTGTTTTAGACTTTTGGTTTTGGTTTTGAAAAACGCCTGATTTTCACCTAAAGAATCCCCGCTTTCTCAGTATCTAAATCTATCATATGGCTGTCTATCCTGTCAAATGCGTTACGGAAAATCAAGTTTTACCCCTTTTTTACGGCAGAAATTTGCCCAGCCATTTTTTCATATGCTCCACTGAGCCTCCCACACTGCCTCCAATATGCCCGGCTATTTTTTTTCCGAAAAATCCGCCCCCATGCGATCCCCGGCTTGCGTTCTCCACCCCCCAAAGCACCAGGCCGACCGCCGTCACGAATGACGGCTCGTCAACTTTGTCAACCAGCCCGCCGAGCCGCACCGGAAATCCGGTTTGCGCAGGAAGCCCCAAAATATTTTTTGCCAAATCAACCACTCCCGGAAGTTTGGCGGTTCCGCCTGCCAGCACGACTCCGCCCGGCAGAAGCTTGTCACGGGCGATCATTTTTAATTCCTTATTCACCATATTCAAAATTTCTTCCAGTCTGGCCTCAATAATTTCTGCCACATGATGCCGCGATACCATGCCTTCTTCATTGGGATCAATTTCCGCCAGATTAATATCTTCTTTTTTGTTAATATCGCGCGGCAGAGCGTTGCCGAATTCTATCTTCACTTTTTCCGCCACGTCGATGGAGGTGCGCAGGCCTATCGCCAGATCATTGGTAATATGATTGCCGCCCACCGGTAAAATGGCCGTATGCAAAAGATCGTTCTCTTCATAAACCGCGATGGATGTCGTCCCTCCGCCAATATCCACCAAAACGACTCCCAATTCTTTTTGCCGTTTGGAAAGGGTAGCCTTGGCCGCGGCCAGGGGCGCCAGCACAAATTCCCCGATTTCTATGCCGGCCTGTTCAATGGATTTCTGGAGATTTTTGATAACCGGAGCAGATCCTTCAATAATCATGGCGTCCACCTCCAGGCGCACCCCATTCATGCTCAGCGGATCTTTGATATTTTTTTGGTCGTCCAGGGAATAGCTGCGCGGAATGATATGGATTATTTCTTTGTTGGGCGGGATGGAAATGGCCTGCGCTGCGTTGATCACCCGCTCTATATCGTCTTCAGTCACTTCTCCGTCGGCGCGCCCCACCGCGATCACGCCTTTTGAGTTCTGGGAAATAATATGATTTCCTCCAATGCTCACGACCGCGCTCTTCACTGAAACGCCGGCGCTTCTTTCCGCTTTCTCCACCGAGTCATTGACTGCTTTAATCGCTTCTTCCAAATCAACGATTATGCCCTTTCTGATGCCGGCCGACTCGGAAACACCCACGCCAATAACCCGCGGGAGTTCTTCCTCGGGAAAAATTTGAACGATCACTGTCCGGACATTCGCCGAACCCACATCGATGCCGACAATAATTTCGTTTTTTGCCATAGCTTCTAATTAATAAGGCTTCTAAAATAAGGATAGAAAATAATTACGCCGACAACCACGGCCATGACGGCCGAGATGAGCACTACGGCTGCCATAATGTCTTTGACCAGGCGGGCATAGGGATGGATGCGGGGTTTTAAAATATCCACCACGCGCTCAACTACGGTATTGGTAAGTTCCGCGATCAGCACCCACATAATTATGAGCATCAGAATCACGGCCTCCCAGTTCTTAATTTTGAAAATAAAAATCAGAATGACCACGAAAAATCCGATTATCAGTTCGATTTGAAAATTTCTTTCATTGGCCAGCACATACTTGATGCCCCGGCAGGCATGCCGGCAGCTTTTCCCTAATTTTCTAATATCGTCAGGCATTTTTGTTTTTTTACCCCGTGGGGTAAATTTCATAGAACGAAATTATTTTTCCGGAGGAAAAATTACTCCATGGGATGAATTTATAACCTTTTTTGTATTTCAAACATTTTTTTCCCATGCTTCATTCCCAAAAGGTGCAGAACACCATGAGAAACAACATTGGCTAATTCTTGCGCAAGACCAATCTTGTTTTTTCGGGCATATTCCCTGATATCAGTATAGCACAAAATCAGCTCGCCGAGAAATATTCCGCCGACTCGCCCTTGGGCGGTTTGTCCATAGCCTCCCTTAGGGCTTCCACATTTTTATATTCCGCGAATGACAACACATCCGTCACCGCGTCAGTCTTGCGATAAATTTTATTCAGCCTTTTTATTTCCCGCGCGCTGACTACCGCAATGCTTAAAGTTATGCTTTTCCGCGCCAAAAAATCCAGCCCGCTGGCCTTGAGCGTTTTTTTCACCGCGTCTTCCAAAAACTTTTTCCGAATCGGGTTTTTGGTGGTGTTGTTGAATTCAATATTAATCGGCATAGATAAATTATAGCACAAAAAAAGGCCGTGATCACAAAGACCACGGCCGACTATATTTCACAACTATTAATCCCTGAACTCGTTTTGCAGAGTAGCCATATTGAAAGTAAAGACTTTCTGATGCTCAGCCAGTTTTTCAACTTTCACCTTTTTATGGACTACTCCCATGACATGGGTGATATCTTTGTGGAACTCACTGATCAGAAATACAGGAAACATTCCGCCCATTCTCGCAGCCCGCCATCCTTCCAGGGCTCCTTTGAGCCTTTCACACCACAATTTACTTTCCTCTGGAGACTTTGTCATTACTGCATCATACATCTGCAACAAAAAGTCGTGCATTTCCCGAGAAACTGGAACATATTGATCTTTCCTCTTCTCCATCTTATTCCTCCTTTTACAGTTTGTTTTTTGCTCGTTGCTCCCCATATCCCGCAGCCAGTTTTTCTGACCGTGATAATGATTTCTTCGAAATCACTGCTCTTAACTATATATGCATCCGATGCCCAAATCGCAAAGTCATCCCGGTAGTCGTAGGCGCTCAGCATAATCTTCGGAATCTTTTTGTTTATTTCTACAAACCTCCTAAGCAGCCGGATGCCGTCTATATCGGGCAGTATAATATCAATAGTCACAACATCAATGCGATTCTGTTCTCGCTCATAAATTTCCAAAGCTTCCTGACCGTCTATGGCCAGCAAAACTTCATGCCCTCTGTCTTCAAATTCTTCTTTGAAAATTCTTTGAAAATGTAAATCGTCATCAATCGCAAGAACTAGCATATATCACCCTTTCCTTTCCGGTTTTTTTAGCCGATTTTTATTGTTTTTACGCTAATCTTTTTCAGTTTTTAAAGATCGCTTTGCGACTTCGCAAAGTATTTTATCGTAGCAATTTTCCGCCCAATCCGCAACTTGCGGAAATTTAAAATTATGCTGTAATAAAAATTCGATGTAAGTAATTAATTACTTACATCGCCACTGAATAATTTCTTAAAACAAAAATCTCAAAAACCTGTTATTTTTTGCTTACGCAGAAAATAACAGACATAAAAGAAATAATTATTTACCAAGTGTGATTTTTTCCGCATATGCGGAAAAAATCACACTGCTCCAAAAAATATTGCCCTAAAAATAAAAGAGGCAACACTTTTTCACGCTCGCTGGCGCAATTAATGTTGCCTCATTGTTTTGACCTCATATCTATATTATCGCCCGGTTGGCGATATCAGTCCTATAGAAAAGCTTATCGCAACGGATTGCTTTGACCGCCGCGTAAGCATTGCGCTGGGCTTCGGCGAAATTATTTCCCTTGGCGGTTATATTGAGAATCCTGCCGCCGGCCGTGACGATTTGTCCCTTTTCATTTAGGGTAGTTCCCGCAAAATATACGCTAGCGCCAATTTTTTTAGCGTACTTAATTCCGTTGATAACCGCGCCTTTTGTGGAAGAAGCCGGATATCCTTCAGAAGCCATAACCACACACACGGCCGGACGAGGATCCCATTTGATCCTGACACTGTTCAGGTTGCCGATAAGGGCTTGGTTTACAAGCCATACGAAATCGGTTTTCATTCTGGGCAATATTGCTTGAGTTTCCGGGTTTCCCAGCCGCACATTGTATTCCAGCAGCTGCGGATTTCCATTTTCATCAATCATTAGTCCGAAATAGAGAAACCCGACATATGGCCTCCCTTCTTTTTTCATTCCTTTGATTGTCGGATAAACAATTCGGGAAAGAATTTTTTCTTCCACCTCGGGAGTTACTATCGGTGCCGGCGAATAAGCGCCCATTCCGCCGGTGTTCGGTCCCTTGTCGCCGTCAAGCACACGCTTGTGATCCTGGGATGAGGCTAACGGACGATCATTCCCCTTAACATCAACCATTTCAATGTGCGATGCTTCCTCGCCAGGAATAAAATCTTCAATAACAATCTTGTCCCCCGCCTTCCCATATTTGCGGATTATCATTATTTCCGTTATGGCACCAATTGCTTCATCAGTTGATTCGCAAATGTAAACGCCCTTCCCGGCAGCCAGACCATCGGCCTTGATAACCAGAGGATATTTTGCCAGATAGGCATAGTTGATTGCATTCGGCGCGTTATCAAAAACCTTAAAAGCGGCTGTTGGGATTCCGTTCCTTTTCATGAATCGTTTTGCAAATACTTTAGATCCCTCAAGAATAGCTGCCTCCTTGGTCGGCCCGAAAATTTTTATCCCTGCTTCTCTCGCTTTATTAACAAAGCCATTGCATAACGGATCTTCCGGACCGGGAATTATAAGGTCAATGCCATTGTCTTTGGAAAACCTAATCAGGCTTTCAGTGTCCTTTACGGGGATATTAATTGGTTTGATTTTACCCCTCGCATCCAGCGTTTTGTTTCCCGGCGCCCAAAAACATATATCCGCAAAATTGGACTCGGCTACTTTTTCGCAAATCGCGTGTTCTCTTCCTCCGCCTCCAATCACTAAAACTTTCATATTCTATCTCCTTTTATGGTACTGATTTTTTCAAAAATAATGGCGTGGAACATTTATCATAATGTGCCAGTTGCCCAAATCAAAATCTTTAGTTGGTTTTTGTTCAACCCATTTTTTTCCAGGACCAACCCACCGCGTTTTCTCATATTTTTCCCGGTTCCCCTCTTTTCCAACTTTTTCGTATCCGAATGTATTATTGCCAAGTATTTTTTCACACTTCGGACATTTCCATTCAGCATCCATGGAATCCGCCGGCATGTCTTGTAAAGTAATTAACTGACCGCAATGTTCGCATAGTCCTAGCGTTTCCAGATAAATTATCATTTTTTCCTTTGCCATACTAATCTCCTTTCTTTTTTGAATTTTTACGGCTGATTTTCCGTGAGTTTCATATTCCATCCATTTTCCAAAAATTTTGGATTTATATATATTCAGATGTTAAAGACCAGCTTTGCCCTCCATTTCAAAGTATTTAATCGTAGCAAGTATTACCCAGAAAGGCAAGTGCAAACAGCTTCCCGCATGTAAACTTTTTTTCAGCAGGATGGATACTTGGGCGCGCTGCCCTGCGAGTCTTGCCACTCCTGAATACTGCCGCCTTTGACCTCAACCGCATCGGCTGGACGTAAATTCCGAATTTGTTTCCGATTCAAAATTTTGTAGTGCTTAACGTCAGCCAAGTGCGCGGGGATATAAAAAACTTCTTCCTTGGTTGTCATCCAGCCCAAAGAATCAAAACGCTTCAAATTTACCGGCCGCGCGAAACTGCGCAAAGTTTTCTTACCAGTGTTAATATTCACATAATCGTGGAAATAGCTCATGGCCAATTCCCGGATGGAGCTGTAAATTGGTTCGCGATAGCGCAAAACAGAATGATTGGTTTTGGAAATAGCTCCCCACTTGCCATCAATTTTGAAAACAGCCACCACATGGTCATAATCAGTTTTATCTGCCGTCAAATCCAAAAGAAGCGGCGGGTAGCCGTTCACTCGCAAGGCCAAGGCGGCTAATATGGCGCCCTCGATGCAATGGCAAGTTCCTTTTTCCAAAACTGTCCTGGGAGAAAAACAAGTGTCGTCATCTTCTTCAAAATTCATCGGCATGGTATCTAAAAAATCCTGGATCCTAGCCGGAGTCTTTAATTTTTTCAAAATCCTATATTCTTTTTTAGGCAGAATATTCTTCAGACTCATAAAATAATTATACCACTAAAAAGGGTAAGTATTAAAATACGTATTATAATACGTATTAAATTTTGTCATAAAAAAACTGGCAGGTTGGTTCCCTGCCAGGAATATTTTAAATTCGTATTACAATCTGATTTGCGCAAGCCATGGACGTTCTTCGCGATGTTTCTTTATATGTTCCAAAATTAGAGATTTTCCGCCCGCCTTATCATAAGCAAACCGAATTAAATATTTTGGTAAGAAACGAGTATTTCTTCTAAGGGGTATTTTCCCATGAAGCGAAGTAATTACAAAGAAAAATTCTGTTGTGTCTTCGTCAACTGCCACTGAGATTCCCTTCTTATGCGCGTATTCTGCAACACGGTCAACGCAATCAGAACGATGAAATCCGCCGACTACAAGATTTTCAATTGGCTGTGGAAGCTGGCCAATAATGCATGCTGGATCAGAATATATTTTTTCCTGCATATGCCGCATAAAACTCAACCCTGCATTAATATTTAAATCGTCTGTTTTCTTTTTAATCAGACCGTAATGCATTGTAATATCAGGCGAGACTTTGCCATTTTCCGAAAAATATACCCATGCAATTTGAAATTTTTTGCTCCGATAACGTTTTTCTATGATATTATTTAACCAATTAACATCGCAACGTTTTCTCTTAAAAGGATAATCATACTCTTTAACCAGAAAATCCATATAAGGAATAATTGGATAGAGAAACAAAAAAATATTCATATTGCCTTCCTTTCTTTTTCAAATTTAAATTGTCAAAGATCCGCTCTTTTCAAAGTATTTTATCGTAGCAAATAAGCGGGTAAAAAGCAAATTTAAAAAGAAAAATCCCGGGTGCCGGGAAATTTGCATCTTTGTCGTATTATTAAAACAAAGGGCCGAAGTTATCTTCGGCCCTGCTATTTTTTTCGGACTTTTAAAAAATATCATATTTTTGCATAATCTCCTCTACTGTTTTTCTATATTCCCAAGGATATTTTTCATAAAGTTTGCTTTTTCTGATATAGATGCGGGAACAAGCTTTTTCGACAATAATATAAACGAACACTTTTTTCTCTATTTTTACCGCCACACCATGGCCCCATAGCTCGCATAGCGGCATTATAAAAAAATTGATGTCCGCTGATATTTCAACTTCATCCACTCTTTTTTGTTTCAAATTTTTAACGAGCTCTTCCGCTAATTTTTTTATTTCGGTAATTAAATAACTCTCCACTAGATCCCTCCTTTTTATATTTTTTCTTTTCTTTTGTTAATATGCAAATCAGAAAATATTATCATGTGATTCTTATTTTGTCAAGCGTTTTTATGTAAAAAAACAGCTCCCGAAAGAGCCGCTTTTCTATATTTCTCTGGTAATTACGGCAATTCTTCTTCCGCAATTTTTTTCACCATGTTCCCGTCCGCCTGGCCTTTTAATTTGCCCATCGCCTGCCCCATAACTTTTCCGATGTCAGCTTTGGAGCTGGCTCCGGCGGCCGTGATAACTTCTTTGATAATTTCCCTGATTTTATCCTCGCCCAGTTGTTCCGGAAGATAGGCGGAAATGATTTCTATTTCTTTTTTTTCTTTTTCGGCTAAATCCTGCCGGCCGCCTTTTTCAAATTGCTCTACGCTGTCGCGCCTCTGCTTTACCGCGCGCGACAAAACTTCAACAGTTTCCGCGTCAGTCAGCCCATCTTCCTTTTTCATTTTTTCTATTTCCGTGTTTTTTATCATTGCATCCAGCATCCGCAGAGTATCGCGCTTCAACGCGTCCCCCGCCTTCATCGCTTCTTTTAGATCGGAAAATATTTTTTGTTTTAAAGAAATACTCATGAAGCATGAAGCATATAGCATGTAACAATTTTCTAATTAGTAGTTTTTGTTACATGTTTCATGTTGTATGTTATATGATTACTCTTTCGGAATTAATTTCTTTTTTACGTTTCTAAAAGTTCCTTCGTCAAACTTGCCCATTTTTTTGAGCCGGTCCACGACTTTTTTGACTTTGGCTTTATACATCGCTCCCTCTCTGATTTCCCGCTTGCTTTTTTCTTCCTGGCGAAAGCGCGTTTTTCTGGCGTGCACCAAAACACCGCTTTGTTGAATCCGGCGGCTAAAACGTCTGATCAAGCTTTCACTGGTTTCCCTGTCCTTCTTTTTTACTTCAATCATAAAGACCCCCTTTCTGTTATGTGTTATGCGAATTTTCGTGGTATACGACCACATTGTCCGCCTTAAGTTTTCTTTTCACCAAATCAACCAACTTATCCACACTCACAATTTCCTGCACGCCCGATGTCATATTTTTTATTATTACAGTTTTGTCCAGCGCTTCTTTCTGGCCCAGAATCAAAGTTATTTCCACGCCCAGCCTGTCCGCCTCGCGCAGCTGCGATTTCAGGCTTCCGCGCCCGAAACTTTCAGCGGTGAGAATTCCATTTTTTTCCAATTCGGAAAAAAGCTTCAGACTTTTTTTCTTGGCCAATTCCCCCAGCTGCGCCAAAAAGACTTTGGGCCGCGGCATGCGGTACGGCTTGGCCTGCACCCGCTTCATTTCCAAAATCAGCCTTTCCACGCCAAAACCAAAACCAATGGCCGGCGTCAGTTCTCCTCCCAGCATTTTCACGAGCCCGTCATATCTTCCGCCTCCACCCAAGGAGCTCTTTCTGCCTTCTTCCGAACCCGACCAGACTTCAAAAACCGTCTTGGTATAATAATCCAGTCCGCGCACCATTTGCGGGTTGATAACATAGTTCAATTCCAACTCATCCAGATACTCCAAAACATGTTTGAAATGCACCCGGCATTCATCGCAAAGATGATCAATGGATTGCGGCGCCGTGGCCGCCACTTGCGCGCACTTATCCTCTTTGCAATCCAAAACTCGTAGCGGATTTTTTTCCAGGCGATTTTTGCAATCCTGGCAAAGTTTTTGTTTTTTCGATTCCAGATAATTCACCAGCAATTCTTTATATTCCTTGCGGCAACCGGGACAGCCGATTGAGTTGACTTGGATTTGCACCGACTTAATGCCTAGACTTTGGACGACGCGATGCGCCACCTGGATTATCTGCGCGTCCAAAATCGGATCTTGCTCCCCCAAAATATCATAATTAACCTGAAAAAATTCCCGGTATCTGCCTTCTTGCGGGCGATTATAGCGATAGGCTGATCCTGTGGAAAAAAGCTTGATCGGCTTCGGCCAAACGCTCATTCCATGCTGGATGTAGGCGCGAGCAATGCCGGCTGTAAATTCGGGGCGCAACGCTACCTTATCCCCGCCCTTAGTGACAAAGGCATACATTTCCTTGCTGACTATATCAGTTCCTTCCCCGATACTGCGATTGAAAAGATTGGCATACTCAACCACCGGAACGTCAATCCGGGAAAAACCGTATTCGCGCGCCAGTCTTTCTGTCGTTCTTCTGACTTGATCCCAATAGGGCTGTTCTTCCGGCAAAATATCTTTCATGCCCCGTGGCGGCTGCAAAATAATCGTTTCAATAGTTTCTCCGCTTTTTTTAAGTTTCAGCTTTTTTACTGATTTGAATTTAATTTTAACCTTTCTCTTTAGCTTAATTTTTTTCTTTGCCATACTGCTTAAATTACAAATACAAAATTACAAATCACAAACAAATTTAAAATTATAATTTTTAAAATATAGAGAGTTTTGTATTTTGGTTTTTGAATTTATTATTTATTTGGAATTTGAGATTTTGGATTTTGGATTTAATACAGCGATAGCTGATCAAGCGGCCACGCCCGCAATAATACTTTTCCAATAATATTATTTTCCTTTACCGGACCCCAGGAGCGGGAATCTGAACTGGCGCCGCGGTTATCTCCCATGACGAAATATTCATCATCCTTGAGGGCAAGCGCCATCTCTCCCTGAGTTTTCACTTTGGAAGAAAGATAGGCGCTTTCATCCAGAAGAAAACCATCTGCATTTTCTTTGTTAAATATAGTCACTACTCCTTCTTTTATTTGCACCTTTTCTCCCGGCAGGCCGATTATTCTTTTAATGAAAAATTGGCTGCGATTTTTCGGATAGCGAAAAACTGCGACTTCTTGCCTTTCCAGTTCCCGAAAAGGACTTACAGTAAACAAATGAAAATTACTTATATCCACCGCGGTTTGTTTATAGCCAAGTTCATTGATGATGAGATATTGGCTGTCTTCAAAATTCGGCTCCATGGAAGCGCCCTGCACAAAAAAAGGCTGAAACAAAAAAACCCTGATTGGTAAAATAATGACCAGCGCCAAAACAAAAACTTTGATTATTTCCAAAATAAAACCGCCAATGCCATAGTATTGCTCTTCTTTTGTGTTCTTTTTTGGTTCAAAATCCATAATTTATCTTTAAAAGACCCTTGAAAATCATTTGACTTTACCAGCTTATCATAATTTTCAGCCCTTGGCAAGAGCAATTTAACCCGTATTAAAGCCCGATTTTTAGTATCTCCAATATTATAGTAAAATGAAAAGGATGGATGAGATCTCTTACCCATACACAAACAAAGCTCCCGGGTCGGCTTTTCTAAAAAAGCTGGCTCTTTGGCTGTTTTTGTTTTTAATTATTGCCGGCTCGATTTACGGATCTTTTCTGACTTATAAGATTTATTCCGTCGGCAAAAAAATAAATATTGAAAACGCGAGCCCGCCGTCATTTTTGCAAACCGCGAAATCCCTCACTTCGGCTTCTTCTTTTGATTTGAAAGGATACGAAGACGGCCGGATCAATATCCTGCTTCTCGGCATCGGCGGCAAGGGGCACCCCGGCCAAAATCTCACCGACACTATCATGCTCGTAAGCCTCAATACCAAAACAAATCAGGTAGCGCTTTATTCCATTCCCCGGGATATGTATGTTGAAATTCCCGGCTGGAATTTCTCGGCGAAAATTAATACGGTCTATCAGGCGGGATTAAACAGTGGCAAGAATGATTCCGCCCCCGGAGCGGATTTAATCGTGAAGACAATTGAGGAGCTAACCGCGCAGAAAATAAATTATTACGCGATTTTGAATTTTGGCGGTTTTGAAAAAATAATCGACACCATCGGCGGAATTAACATCGTGAATGAAAGAGATATAAGCGACCCCAGTTATCCCGGACCTAATTATAGTTACGCGCCTTTTAAATTGGAAAAGGGCTTTCATCATCTGGATGGAGCCACGGCGCTCAAATATGCCCGCGAAAGGCATAATGATCCCGAAGGCGATTTCGGCCGGGCCAAAAGGCAGCAGCAAGTTTTACAGTCCGCCAAAAACAAAATATTTTCCGCCGGAATTTTTTTCAATCCGATCGCAATTAATAATCTTTTTGACGCGCTGGGAGACAACATCATTACCAATGTCACTCCCGCTGAAATTGTAAGCTTTTTGGAACTTGCCCGAAAAATGGATACGCAAAATATCAATAATGTTGTTTTGGACGCTTGGAACAAAGACAGCCTTTTAAAAATAGTTCATATCAATGGAAACAATTCACAATTTTCCGCGCTGGTGCCGAGGGTGGGAAACTTAAGCGAAATCCAGGAGCTGGCCCAGAATGTTTTTGATTTGAATGTCCTCAAGAGGCGGCGCGCTGAAATTGAAAAGGAAGACGCGAGCATCACTCTCATAAACGCCAGCGGGGATTACAAAATTTTAAATGCCCTTAAAAAACTTTTGAGCGTGAATTTGAATTATAAAAACGTGGCGGTGGCCGGCATTGGAAATTTTGTTGCTGACAAAACTATGGCTTATGATTTGAAAAATGGCGCCAAGCCTTTTACGCTTGATGAGCTGGCGACCAGGCTGCCGGCGGTTGTTTCATATTCTGTTGCGCCGGAGATCCAAAAATTGGCCGGCAACCAAAAAACCGATATGATTTTGGTGATTGGAAAAGATCTGGTGGAAAGGTATAATATGGAAGAAGGAACGATTCAAGATTTGAACAGCGAGAGGGACAATCAGGATAATTTAGAATTTAATAAAAATTAATTATGAAAATAATTTTTGGTTTAGGTAATCCCGGCAAAGAATATGAAAACACCCGCCACAATGTCGGCTTTTTCTTTACGGATAAGTTGCGCGAGCTTTGGGATTTTCCTCCATTTGCATACAATAAAAAATTTAATTCTAAAATATCCGAAGGAAACTACAAACTACAAACTACAAACTACAAACTTCTCTTGATTAAGCCAGCAACATATATGAATCTCTCCGGCACCACTGTAAAAAATATTTTGGATTTTTATAAATTAACGGCTGATGATATTATCGTCATCCACGACGATCTGGACATTGCTGTTGAAAAATATAAAATCGCGACCGATTCCTCTTCCGCCGGTCATCACGGAGTTGAGAATATTATTGAAAACTTAGGCACGCAAAAATTCAAACGCATCCGCATCGGCATCGGAGTAGAGGCCTCTAAAGAGGATTCTATCGAGGACTCTAAAAAATGCAGGTTGGGCGCACAAGATTATGTATTAGATAAATTTACCGAAGATGAATCTGAAAAAATTTACCCCGCACTTTTGCAAATAATTGAAAACGAGCTGCCAAAATTAATTCTAAATACGAATTAAGAAAACAAAAAAGTGCTGGGGTAAAAAAGATATCACCTGATATCTTAAATGAAATTGAACAACTCCTACAAAAATAAATTGAGTGAAATCCTTCCATAGCTTTGGCGAAGGAGGATCAAAAAGCTTTTATAAAAATGCATTATGCCATTTTAAAGTATGATCATACTTGCCTGGTATAATGTTTTTTTATTTTCTCCCTTGCCTTTCACGGTCCCGCGCGCAAGCGGCATCCCGCGGTGAATTATCACTTTGAGTTGCGCTTACTCAAACGCAAACCAAGGAGGAGGCTTGCATTCAAACTTACGAACGGGACCGTGAAAACCAATTTTATAACGACATTAGAGCGTATCAAAAAACAGCCCTCTTGTCAAGCGCTGCCCAGGAAGGTGGTGCTTACCTAAGATTTAAAATTATAATAAATTTAAAGATTCCGAAACCTGCTTAATTTCTTTTTGAAAATAACTTTTGATCTCTTTCCATGAAACAGAAAAAAACAGAGATGGCATCGGATCTTTTTCTGCATCGTCAAAGTATACCAGACTTTTTAAAAAATGATGCATATTGTGTTTCTGTTGAGGATATTGTTTTTTTACCCGCCGAAGCACATCTATAAGCGGTTCACAGTTTCTAAAATACCAATACAAGTCCACAAAATCACGTTTACGACCTCTCTGGCTAATTGCGATTATTTTCATAACTGCGATATCTTCTTTGGCTAAAATTCTTAACTTTCCAAATTTTAAAAACGGCCTGGCAGGAATAAAAAAAGGATAAGCGATAAGGCTCATTTTTGCGCCGGCTAGTTTTCCGTAAATCGTTCCTTCTTCAGCGTATGTTGTTTCCCAATTTTTAGTAGATAATAATTTTCTTTCCAAAGATACATTGTTAAAGTCATCTTTTCTTGTAAAAAAATCAAGATCCACTGATTGTCTGTGGCCAGTCTGCAAGGCCAGTGCTGTTCCACCAGCAAGATATAATCCATACTTATTCAACCAGAAAAAACTTTCCGCGCAATACAAAAAAGCTTTTTTTGTTTTTGATGGCAAGATTTCAAATTTTAATTCCGTGTTTTCTAGTTTTTTAGCAGTAGTTGCCATAAAGCTCTTGTCTTATTGTGTAAAACCCTGGAACCATCTAGAGTTCTTTTGATAATTACTCTTGAATAAAATTTATTCATCCACCTCACTTCATTATCTCTCCCAAAATCCAAAATCCGCTCGATGATATATTCAGCGTGTTTTTTGGGATCAATTGTCTTGAGATTAACGTCCCAAAAAAGCTCCTGGCGGAACTTAATCGGTTTTAAATTTTTCTTTCTCATAAGATAATGATATCATAAAACAAGAGAAAAATCAAGCCTCAATTATCAATAAAAAAACTTGAAATACTTAAACGCTCTCAATAAAATCCAGGGACTGGGCTCGCAGAAAATGCGCGCCTTGCTTTCTTATTTCGGCGAGCCGGAAAATATCTGGCAGGCCGATTTTAACACGCTTTTGGCGAGCAAAGTCGGTGAAAAAATAGCGGAAAAGATTTGCGAGCAAAGAAAAATCATTGACCCGGACGCTGAGTGGAAAAAAATGCAAAAAGAAAATGTTAAAATGATTACCTTTCCCAGCCCCAATTATCCTGCGCTTCTCAAAGAAACCTCCAATCCGCCTTATATTATATACATGAAGTCAAATGACGAAACTTTGGACCTGAACGCGCGTCCTATGATTTCCATTGTCGGTTCCAGAAAATATACTTCTTATGGCGCGCAAGCCGCCAGTTCTTTTGCCAAAGACTTGGCCGGTGCCGGCGTAACAGTAGTGAGTGGAATGGCTATTGGTATTGACGCCATCGCCCACCGCGGCGCGCTTGATGGCGGCGGAAAAACAATCGCCGTTTTGGGAGGAAGCCTGGACGATGCCAATATTTATCCGCGCGTGAATTTCAATTTGGCGCGCGAGATTATGGAAAACGGCGCGCTTATCTCAGACTATCCAATTGAAACACCGGCGGGGCTGCCGGGAAATTTTCCGGCCAGAAACCGGATCATCGCCGGGCTATCCCTGGGAACTTTGGTCGTTGAGGCGGGCGAAGAAAGTGGAACGCTCATTACCGCCAGTTGCGCGCTGGAATATAACCGCGAAGTTTTTTCCGTCCCCGGTTCGATATTTTCTCCGCAATCGGCCGGCACCAATAATCTTTTGCGCCAGGGCGCGAAAATCGCCACTGGCGTCAAAGATATTCTGGAAGAATTAAACTTAAACGAAGGCCGGGAAAAAACCAGTCCGCTTCCCAAAATTCCCGAAAATAAAGAAGAAGAAATTTTATTAAAATATTTGTCCGGCGATCCCATTCATATTGACAATATTTCCAAACTGTCTAAACTGGGAGCAGTGTCCGTTTCTTCCACGCTCGCTTTGATGGAAATAAAAGGCTGGGTAAAAAATATCGGAGGACAGAATTATATAATCACATAACACATAACATAGAACATAAAACAATTTAAAGAAAAATTGTTCCATGTTCCATGTTCCATGCTCCATGAAGCTAGTTATAGTTGAGTCCCCCACTAAAGCCAAAACTATTTCCAAATTTTTAGGGAAGGCTTTTACCGTTAAATCTTCCTACGGCCATATCCGCGATCTGCCCGCCAAAAAAATGGGCATTGATATTGAGAATAACTTTGCGCCGGAATATGTTATTCCGGCCAAATCCGCCGAGAGAGTAGAGGAACTCAAAGAACTGGCCAAAAAATCTGAAGACGTGATTCTCGCCACTGACGAAGACCGCGAAGGAGAAGCTATTTCCTGGCATTTGGTTTCAGCCTTGGATTTAAATCCCAAAGAAGCAAAGCGCATTGTTTTTCACGAAATTACCAAAAGCGCCATTGAAAAAGCATTAGACAATCCGCGCGCGATTGATCTTAATCTGGTGGACGCCCAGCAAGCCAGAAGAATTTTGGACCGTCTGGTCGGTTTTGAACTTTCCCCGTTCCTCTGGAAAAAAATCCGCCGCGGACTTTCCGCCGGGCGCGTGCAATCGGTAGCTCTGCGCCTGATCGTTGAAAGAGAAAGAGAAATCGAAAAATTCAAGTCTGAAAAATACTACGCTATAAATTCAAAGTTCAAAGTTCAGAGCTCAAAGCAGGATTTTACGGCCAATCTCACGGAAAAAAACGGTGAGAAAATTGAACAAGCCGCAATCTTAAAATTATTCGCCGGCGATTATAAAATTAAAAAGACTTTAATCGACAGCCAGAAAAAGGCTGACGAAATTGTGGCCGATCTTAAGCGCGCTAAATTCAAAGTCAGTAATATAACTGAAAAAGAAACTCTGCGTTATCCCTCCCCTCCTTTCACCACTTCTTCCCTGCAGCAGGCGGCTATCAGCAATCTGGGATTTTCCGCCAAGTTCACCATGAGCAAGGCGCAGAAACTTTACGAAAAAGGATATATCACCTATATGCGCACCGACAGCCTGAATCTTTCTTTAGAGTCAATGCTTTCCGCGCAAAAAACCATCGCGCGGTTATTCGGAAAAAATTACGCTCTCCCTGATCCGAAATTTTATAAAACCAAATCTAAAGGCGCCCAGGAAGCACATGAGGCCATCCGTCCGGCCTATCCCGACAAAACTCCGGATGACCTGAAAGCCAAAATTGATCCAAGCGAATATAAATTATACAGCCTCATCTGGAAAAAGATGCTTGCTTCCCAGATGCAGCCGGCAATTTTCGATTCAGTAAAACTCGAAGTGGATGCTACTGGTAAAAACAAATATTTATTGCAGGCTAATGGATCCACTGTTAAATTTGACGGTTATCTCAAAAGTCTACGGACGGCAAAGCCAACGGCGAAAATCTTTTGCCAAAAATGAAAATCGGCGAAAATCTGGATTTGGTCGGAATCCTGGCCGCCCAAAAAGAAACAGCCGCGCCTCCGCGCTACAATGAGGCCACCCTGGTAAAAGTTATGGAAGAAAACGGCATCGGCCGGCCGTCAACTTACGCGCCGACAATTTCCACTATTATTGAAAGAAAATATGTCGATAAAAATGAAGAAAAAAGATTATATCCCCTGGAAATCGGCGCCTTAGTCAATGATCTTTTGGTCGCTCATTTTCCGGAAATAGTGGATATTAAATTCACCGCCACCATTGAAATGGATTTTGACGAAATTGCCGAAGGCAAAAGAAAGTGGGTTCCGGTAATCCGCGAATTTTACAAGCCCTTCCAAAAAAATCTGGAGGCCAAAACCAAAGAAGTGAAAAAGGAAGATTTTCAGGAAAAACTTGACCGCGCCTGCCCCGATTGCGGCGGGGATTTGATCATGAAGTTCGGGCGCTTTGGAAAATTCATCGCCTGCTCCAACTATCCGAATTGCAAGCATACGGAAAAAACAGACGCGGAAAAAAAAGTGGATGAAGAACATAGGGGCGAAATTTGCGAAATTTGCGGCGCGCCGATGGCGGTGAAGCGCGGCAAATTTGGAACTTTTCTCGGCTGTTCCAATTATCCCCAATGCAAAGGCATTAAAAAAATTGAAAAGAAAACGGGCATTACTTGCCCTAAATGCAATGTTGGGGATATTGTTGAGCGAAAATCCAAACGCGGCCGTCTGTTTTACGGCTGCAATACTTATCCCAAATGCGACTTCGCGCTCTGGAACAAACCTAACGGCGAAATCTGCCCGCAATGCAAGTCCCTTCTTGTCTTCGCCGCCAAAGGCAAAATCAAATGTTCAAACAAAGAGTGTAAGTTTGAAAAGTAAAAAATATGATTACCATTGAAACCGTGTTAAAAAACCTGCGGGGCGCCCACACGCCGGAACGCGAAAAACTGATTCGCAGCGCTTTTGAATTTGCCGAGCGCGCCCATAAGGGACAAAAAAGGAAATCCGGCGAGGAATATATCCAGCATTCCCTGCATACCGCGCTAAACATCGCCCATATTGGCATGGGCTCAAAAACTATTTCAGTCGGACTCTTGCATGACATTCCCGAAGACACTAATGTAACCCTTAAAGAAATTGAAGATAAATTCGGCCGTGAAATCGCTTTTTTGGTTGATGGAGTCACAAAGCTGGGAAAAATAAAATTGCGCGGAACCAAGGAAGAGCTTTATCTTGAAAATCTGCGCAAAATGTTTTTGGCCATGGCGGAAGATATACGCGTGGTGATTATAAAATTGGCTGACCGCCTGCATAATATGGAAACCCTGGGAGCGCTCCCGCCCGAAAAACGAACACGCATTGCGCGCGAAACTCTTGATGTTTATGTTCCTATCGCCAACCGCTTGGGAATCGGAGAAATAAAAGGACGCCTTGAAGATCTGGCTTTTAAATACCTGGATCCGAAAAATTACGAACTTGTAAAAAATCTGGAGGAAAAAGAATTTGGAATACGCAAAAAGAATTTGGAAAAAATGGTAGGCGAACTTAAAAAAGAGTTAGGAAAATCCAAAATTGAAGTTCTCGACATTTACGGGCGCACCAAGCGCATCTACCGGCTCTTTTTAAAACTGCAGCGGCATGATATGGATATTAATAAAATTTATGATTTAGCCGGCATTAGAATCATTGTTCCTGAAGTTGCTGATTGCTATGAAACTCTGGGTATCGTCCACAAAAAATATCGCCCATTGGTCGGGAGAATAAAAGACTACATATCACTGCCCAAGCCCAATGGCTACCAGTCCATTCATACCACAGTTTTTGGACCGGAAGGAAAAATAATGGAGGTTCAGATTAGAACTCAAAAGATGCATGACGAAGCGGAGTTTGGAATCGCCGCCCACTGGATTTACAGCGAACAATCCAAAAAGTGGAAATCGTTTTTTGGTTTTGGCAAAAAAGAAAAAGTACCGGATGAAGAACTAGTCTGGGTGCGCCAGCTTCAGGAATGGCAGGGTGAACTAGGAAAGGACAATGAAGAATTTATTGAAGGGTTAAAAATCGATTTTTTTAAAAACCATATCTTTGCTTTTACGCCGCATGGGGATGTTATTGACCTTCCGGAAGAAGCCACACCAGTTGATTTTGCCTATAAGGTTCATAGCGAAATCGGAGACCGGGCTGTAGGCGCCAAAGCCAACAGAAAAATGGTCCCTCTGGACTATAAAATCAGAAACGGAGAAGTGATTGAAATTATCACCACTAAAGAGCACAAATCACCCAGCCAGGATTGGCTGCGCTTCGTGCGCACAACCTTGGCTAAAAGCCACATCAAGAAAGCTTTAAAAAGGGAAGGGGTGCTGTGAACCTGTTTGAATAGTCCATATTCTGCTGCAATCTCCAAATTTCGGCTGCAAAAAATTCATCGCTCGTCGCCATATCTTTAGTATGCCTTCTCGCGTTTCATTTTTTTCGCTTGAAATTTGACGATTTCGCGACGAAAGAGACTATTCAAACAGATTCTAAAAAATTTTGCTAAGTATATTATTTAATTCTTCCTGAGAATAATATTCAATCACAATTTTTCCTCCGCCGCCTGATTTCACCACCTTGACCCTGGTTCCCAAAATTTCCACTAATTTATTTTCTACTTCTTTCATTTCTGGATCAATATGAATTACGCGCTTGTGAGTGCGCACGGAAATTTCTTTGGTCTTATCTTCTGTTTGGCGAACCGTTAAATTGCTTTTTAATATCATTTCAAAAAGCGCTCTCTGTTTTTCCAAATTGGGAATCGCCAAAATCGCTTTGGCATGCCCTTCAGTAATTTGCCCGTTAATCAGCGCTCTTTGAATTTCCACCGGCAAATTTAAAAGCCTGATTTTATTAGCCACGGCGCTGCGGCTTTTGCCGACTTTTTGCGCGATAGCTTCCTGGCTCAAATCAAACTCCGCGGCCAGTTCCTGATAGGCTTTCGCTTCCTCGATAACATTCAAATCATGCCGTTGGATATTTTCAACAATGGCCATCTCCAGTTTTTGCTGCTCCGTCGCGTCTCTCACAATTATCGGCACTGTTTTAAGTCCCGCCAGCTTGGCGGCCTGGAAACGGCGCTCTCCCACAATAATTTCGTAACCATTATTAGCTTTAGTCGCGACTATCGGCTGGATAATGCCATGCACCTTTATAGAGTCGGCCAGTTCCTTGAGCTTCTCTTCATCAAAATGCATTCTCGGCTGATGGGGATTGGATGAAATTTTTACAATTTCAACTTCCAGTGTCCTGTTGACAGTTTTATACAGAGAACCATTCTCTGTGTTCATATTTCCGCCCGAGTCCGCACTGGTTCTGCGTAAGTCCGTTTTTTTAGGGATGAGCGAGGATAATCCCCGGCCAAGGCCATGGTTTTGTGCAGTCATAAATAAATTTGCGTTTTAAAAATAAATTATCATTCTACAAAATTACGAATTTTTACAAAAATACAAAATTTTGCACTTTTGTATTTTTTTGTAATTTTGTAGGATTTTTTAAATTGAAAAATCTTTTTTATTTTCTTTTTCCATTTCAATAATCTCCCGCGCCAGATTTTTGTAGGCGCGCGCACCCTTGGAAAAAGCATCAAAGTTTAAAATTGATTTGCCAAAACCGGGAGCTTCGGCCAAGTCGTACCGAGCGCGGAACAATGCTGTCAAAAACATGCCCCGGGAAATGATCCTGTACTTCCTTGATGACCTGGCGCGCCAGCCGGTTTCTTTTGTCATACATCGTCAGCACCGCCCCCATTACTTTGAGATCCGGCTGCAAATTTTCTTTTACTAAATTTATGGTATTCAGAAGCTGGCTCAATCCCTCCAGTGCGTAATATTCCGTCTGCACGGGGATTATCACTTCGTCGCTGGCTACCAATCCATTGATCGTAAGCAGCCCCAGGCTGGGCGGCGAATCAATAATGATGTAATCATAATCAGTCCTGATTTCACGGAGCACATTATACAGGCGGAACTCGCGATTTTCCATTTGCACCAGTTCAATGCTCGCTCCGGCCAAATCCTGGGACGATGGAATAAGATCATGCCCCAAAGTTTCCGTTTTGATAATAATATTTTTCGGATGCTCGCCATTTATCATTGAATGATACAGATTTTTCTCAAGGCCGCGGATGTCTATGCCTAGCCCGGAAGAAGCATTGCCCTGCGGATCCAGATCGACTAACAGTACAAATTTTCCCGCTGCCGCCAAATACGTCGCCAGATTAATCGCCGAAGTGGTTTTTCCTACTCCCCCTTTTTGGTTGACTAAAGAAATAATTTTCGCCATAATTAACTCCAGTATATCATATTTGCCGAGATGGCGGAACCCGCGCACCAAAGCGAAGCTTGGTGCGGGGCAAGCTGGCAGATTTACCCCGCACAAATGGTGCCCGAGTGGTGGAATGGCAGACACGCACGACTCAAAATCGTGTGAGAGCAATCTCATGAGAGTTCGACTCTCTCCTCGGGCACATCCATAAAAATCCCGTTTTACCGGGATTTTTTGCTTAAAAGAAAAACATTTTCCAGGAGGCATGCAATAGTTACCGGGCCCACGCCCCCGGGAACGGGAGTTATGTAAGAAACTTTATTTTTTACTGACTCAAAATCAACATCGCCCAAAACTTTTTTGCCTTTTTTGACAATTCCTCCGTCAATAATTACCACATTCTTTTTTATCATGTCACTGGTAATCAGATCTGGTTTTCCAACAGCAGTAATTACTATGTCCGTCCGCCCAATGGCGGATAAACTTTTTTTATAATTTTTGTGTAGAATATACTGTCCCTCAATTCCTTTTTGTTTAAGCGCGGCTTGCATAGTATTTCCAAATTCTTTGGAATTAGTAATAATCGCCGCCTTTTTACCTTCTCAAAATCCCGGATTCTGGAATAGCTTCCAGGATTTTTATAATCGCCTTGGGAAAAACTGGTTCAACTCCATTTTTCCCGGCCATAAATTTTTTCAAATTTTCCGGGTGGAATCCGTCTGCGTCTTTCCCGGGCGAAATGGCGTTGATAATTTTCTGCATTCTCAAATTTTTCGGAAGCGGCAATTGGACGATAATGCCGCTTATTTTTTTATCCCCATTGAGTTCTTTTATTTTTCCGACAATTTCTCTTTCACCGGAATTTCTGAAAAATCGATGCAGAGAGAAATTGATGCCGACTTTTTTGGCGGCTTGTTTTTTTAGCTTAACATATATTTCGGACGCCCCATTTTTTCCAACTAAAACAACCGCTAGCGCTGGCTTACTTTTTTGTTTTTTTACGGCCCTTTTCAAGTCCGCCAAAATTTTATCGGCAATTTTTCTGCCCTTAAGTAGTTTCACCCCGTTAGAAATTCTGCCGTCTGTTAAAAACAGCAAAATTACATAAATAATTAAAATCTCCCCGCAAAAAATTCTGCTTAATTTCTAACAGGGTTAATATATTTTAAACTATCACAAAACAAAAAGCGCTGCAACGCAGCGGCAAACTTTATGAACTTTAAACTTTACAGACTTTATAAACTTTCTACTTATATCTCAACGCATCCAGGGGATCGATTTTGCTGGCACGCCTGGCCGGCACAAAACCAGTGAGCAAACCAACCACGCCGGAAAAAACGACTATCACAATAATATATAAAAGCGGGCTGTGAAACAGGCTCACTGCCTGTCCGCCAAAACGGGACGCAATAAAATTAATTAATTGATTGAAAACCACGCCGCCCAAAAGTCCGATTACTATTCCGGCCAGCCCGCCCAAAAATCCCATGATGGTGGACTCCATAATAAACATCACGGACACTGCGCCATCGGAAGCACCAATGGATTTCATAATTCCGATTTCTTCGGTTCGCTCAAGAAGCGCGATGGTCATCGTGTTAAACATTCCAATGGCGCTGACTACCAGGGCGACCAGGCCAAAAAGCATCAGCACGATGCGGACGATGCTAAAAATCTGATTAGCTTGGTCAACAGTATCCGAAAGAGAAGAGACTGAAAGCCCTTGATTCAAAATTGTATCACGCACTGTTCCCATCGCTTGCTGCGATGAACATTTCACTTTCGCTTGGACAAAACTATTGAGTTGCAAATCATCCAATGAGCTTGAGTTGATGTAAATCACATTATCCTCTCCCTCCATTGCTCCGATGATTTTGTATTTCTTGTCAAAATCCATTTTTTCAAGATTATTCTGTAAATCTTCCCCGCTTTCAGTTTCCATTTTTTTGGGCATAAAGAAAACAAAGGTGATTTCTTTTCCGATCATTTCCGCAGCATCCTTTTTCCCAAAAACCTGGGCCATTGCTGAAGTCATAACCACCCCTTCGGGGTTGGCGTCATTCAGCGCTTCCCCCTCTAAAATTTTAATTCCGCCCAGCCGGAGAAAGGAGGGCTTAACAGAAATCGCGCTTAAGTCTGCTGAAATATCGCCCATAAGGCCCTGCGCGGTAAGATGCGACGCCGGGCTTACTTCTGATACGCCATTCATCTGCTCAATGCTTTTAATCATATCCCCATTGAGTAAAACTATTCCGGCCTTCGCCTCTGTCACGTCTAATGTCAACAGGGATTCAGATGTTGTAATTCTTTCCAGAAGAGTCTTGCGCAAACCCTCGCCAAAGGAAACTAAAAAGAGAATGGCCCCAATGCCAATACTCATGCCGAGAATTGTCAAAAGTGTCCGCGAAGTCCTCGCTTTAAACATTCTGGTTGATAATTTGAATAGATCCGCAAATCTCATGCCAATTTTGTCTGCGAGCTATGCGAGCGGCTACAAAATTGAGCATCCCGCACTAATTCGCAATATAAATTTTTATTAATAACCATCTAAGCCGCAGGCGATTCCGTGAATGACGCCCTGGATTACCCCGGATTGTACTCGGAATTTAGTGCGGGATAACCAGATGAATTTAATCTATGCTGAATATTTTAATAGCATCACCATCTCTATTTCCCTCATCATTTTTTCAGATGTATTTTTATAGAGCCCCACTCCACCAACAGATATTGGCGCGTCTAGGCGTTCCTGCACGCCGAAGGCGTCAATTTTATTCTCCAGCCTTAGCTTTAAAAATGTAATCAGGCGCGCTTTAATTTCCGGCTGCATTTTCAGATCAAAAACACGCAAAAGATAATCGGCAAAACCCGGTAAGGCTTTTTCGTAATCTTTGTCCAAAGCCTTTGCCTGGCCCGTAATATCGCTGACTTTAGCCGAAAAAGATTTTGCTCTCAGCTTGTTCCACCCGCCCCCGCCTTCATTGAGGTCTAGATCTATGTTTTTTTCAAAAGCTTCCATTTCAATATTCTTAAACAGCAGATCTTTCAAAAAATTTTCCGCCGCGGCAATTTGCTCTTCAGTCAGTTCCATAATAATATGATTGATTAGTTGTTTGGCTTTATAGGGAATTAAAAGCCCTCCAATTTGCTGGGGAGAAAAGTTTCTGAACGTTCTCATTAAAAGCTTTAGCTCGCTGGAAATCACATCCGGCTCTTTGGCAATTTCTTCTTTTAGCGCGTCTTTCGGACGCTTATCCTTATTTACTTCCTCGCTGACAATTTTTCCGTCCCTCATGTGTAATATGCGATCGGCATAATGAAGGTGCTCTGCGTTGTGAGTAACTAAAATAATTGTCTTTTTGTCCACTTCATTCAATTCTTTTAATATATTCAAAACATTTTCCGCGGATTCGCTATCCAGGTTCCCTACCGGTTCATCAGCCAAAATTATGCCGGGATTATTTACTAAAGATCTGGCGATAGCCACTCTTTGTTTTTGTCCGCCGGAAAGCTGGCTGGGAAACTTTCTGGCTTGTTCCGCGATGCTAAAACGGCGAAGAAGCTTCATTCCCCCTTCTTGCCTGGTTTTTTTGTCTATCCCCCGGAAAATCTTGGGGAGGCAGACATTAAAAAGAACATGGATTGAGGGGATAAGGTAGAAAGCCTGAAAAATCATGCCGATTTTCATCTGATGAAGTTCAACCATTTCTTCTTTGCTCATCCTGGCTAAATCCTTGCTCTCAATGACCACCTCGCCGGAGGTCGCAGGCTGCAGGCCGGCGATAGTATAAAGCAACGTCGACTTGCCGCAGCCGGAAGGGCCGCAGATAATAACATATTCTTCGGGATAGATCTTGACATCAATGCCATCCAGCGCGCGGATTTCATTGGCTTTGCCCCTATTGTAGGCAACCTGCAGTTTTTTGATATCAATTATTGGCTCCGACATAACAATATTCCATTTTATTTTGGTGGATTATTTTGCGGCAAAGAATAATAAGCAAATTTATTTTTCCCGCATGTTATTCATTTTTCTTTGAATTAATAATACCACAGCTCGCCATTCTTGAAAAGAGAGCTTTTCTATGTTTAAATGCCTCTTAACGAACGCCGATGGTAAGGCGTTATCTCGCCTTTTTTCCAACCAAAACTATATTTCTTTTATTAATTACTTCGCATTTTTCTATGAAAAATCCCGTTTTTAGAAATAAATTAATCAGCTCATCCCCCGTAAAAGCATGATGGTAACGGCTAAAACATTCTCCTTTATTGTTTTTGAAGGCGATGTAGCAATCATTCCAATCCAAATTATTCTTTTTAACTACCTTATTGAGCCAATTCTCAAATATATTTTTTAAATACCTCCCCTGCCACAAATTCCAGACGGTAATTATGATTTGCCCTCCGGGCTTTAAAACCCGATACAGTTCTCTCGTTATTTCACCTCTTAATTCTTCAGACGGCATATGGTGAAGAACGGCAATGGAATAAATGGTATTGAAATAATTGCTTTCAAATGGTAGACTGGATTGACTGGCGTTAATTTTGTAAAAGCTATTGTTTTCCGATTTATATTTGTTTCTGGCAATATCAATTAATTTCTGGGAAACATCAACCCCCGTATAGCTGATATTTTTTTCATGTAATAAATCAAGGAGTCTGCCGTTGCCGCATCCATAATCTAAAACTTTGTCCCCATTTTTCGCGCAATCTCCGATAAATTCCAAATCCCGCCAAAAATGCTTCCGGGTCTCCGAAAATTTGTCAGCCATTAAATTATATCCTGACTCAATTTCTTGCAGTATCTTATTGGCTTCATATTTATCCATGATTAAAGCTTACGACAATTTTGTAAAGCTGGCAATCAAATTTCGCCCTAAATCTGGCGAGGATTTTTTGGCTCAAAAAAAGGAAATTTCAGGAAAGCTGGAACTGCCTATTCCAACTAACGCTGATCTGCGCGAAATATATGAAAAACTTGTAAAACAGAAAGAAATCAGGCGCGATCTAAAATTCGAAGAAATAATGTTGAGCCGGCGCGTGAGAACCCAATCTGGCGTGGCGGTCGTGGCAGTGCTTGCCAAATCTTATCCCTGCCCCGGAAAATGCCTGTACTGTCCCACTGAAAAAAATATGCCCAAAAGCTACCTTTCCAACGAACCTGCCGTAATGCGCGCTATCGCTTCAAAATTCGATCCCTATCTTCAAGTTTGGAATCGCTTGCGATCGCTGGAACTTAACGGGCACAAAACCGATAAAATTGAACTTATCGTTATGGGAGGAACCTTTTCGCATCTGCTAAAAAATTACCAAGCTTGGTTCATTAAAGAATGTTTTAGGGCATGCAATGAATACCCCAAAGTTTATAAAGTTAGAAAGTTTATAAAGCCTATAAAGAAATTAAATAATTTACTTTTACGCGAGCAAAGAAAAAACGAGAAAGCAAAACGTCGGATTGTGGGAATTACACTGGAAACTCGTCCCGACTATATTGATGAAAAGGAAATTTTGAATTTCCGGAGATTGGGATGCACCCGGGTGGAGCTGGGAGTGCAGAATATTCTTGATGATGTTTTGAAATTAAACAGGCGCGGACATGGTGTAGTTGAAATTATACGCGCTACAAAATTACTGAAAGACGCAGGATTTAAAATTAATTATCACATCATGCCCGGACTTCCGGGATCAAATCTGAAAAAAGATTATGAAATGTTCAAGGAATTATTTTCCAATCCGGACTTTCAGCCTGATATGCTTAAAATTTACCCGACTGTTGTCGTGAAAAACAGCGCTCTATATAATTTTTGGAAAAAAGGGAGGTATAATCCGCTAAATGACAAACCGTTTGAAAAATTTATTTTGCAGGTGAAAAATGAAATTATCCCGCCTTATGCCAGGATTTCGCGGTTAGTAAGAGACATTCCGGCCACTTCTATTGTTGCCGGACCAGCGCTTTCAAACCTCCGCCAGATGATCGCTAAAAAATCAAAGTGCCAATGCATCCGCTGCCGGGAAGTTGGAGCGGATTATAAAATTAATGAGAAGATTGTTTTGGATAGGATTAATTATGAAGCTTCTGACGGCAAGGAAATATTTTTACAATATGTTTCGCCGGACAAAAGAAAATTATTCGCTCTTCTTCCGCCTCCGCATCTCTAATAATACTGCCCTTGTCCGTGAAGTTCATACTTACGGAAAAATGGCGCAAATAAGCAAAAAAAGTAAGGATTCTCCCCAGCACATCGGGCTTGGCAAAAAATTAATGCAAAAAGCGGAACAAATCGCCAAAGAGGAATTTAATTTAAATAAAATTGTAGTAATATCAGGAGTGGGAGTTAGGGAATATTATCGAAAATTGGGATATAGACTGAAAGATACTTATATGGTTAAATATTTATAAATATTATTATGCCAAGGATTATAATCGCATCAGGGCCGGCTATTGTGGAAAATAATAAAGTTTTACTTAACCAGCACGGGGATACGACCTTCTGGAAGTTTTGCGGCGGGCAAGTTGAAGATTACGAAACTAATTTAATTGAAAATGCTCGGCGGGAAGTGAAAGAAGAAATGGGAATTGATATTGAGCTACTTGATGAAAATCCTTTTATCACTTTTGCCCACAAAGATACGCCGGAGGGCAAAATTGATATTATTTTGGTTCATTTTTTGGCCAAACGCATTGGGGAAATCAAGCCTGGCGCAGATATCCGTAAATGGGATTGGATTGATCTTAAGAGTCTTCCTAAAAATCTAGCGCCAAATATTGTCCCTGTTCTGAAACATTTTGGGTTTATAAAATAATGACAAAGGGGCTCTTGCTTTACAGAGCCTTTTAATTTTATCCAAAAAGACTATAATAGGAAGGCAAAATAACAATTAAAAAAACTATGAAAATAATAAACCATATTATCAAACTCAAGACTGCGACGACTTTGGATTTTATAGACATCACCGAAAAAATACAGAGGAAAATAAAAGAAGCCGGAGTTAAAAATGGCGTGATCAATATCCAGTCATTGCACACCACTATGGCCATTCTCGTTAACGAGGCCGAGCCGCTTCTCATCCAGGATATGAAAGTTTTTCTGGAAAAGCTGGCTCCCAGAAGTTACAAATATCTTCACGATAACTTTGAAATTAGAACTGTCAATATGTGCGATGGGGAATGCAAAAATGGCCATTCTCACAACAAAGCCATTCATCTTCCCACTTCAACCTTTCTTAATATCGTCAAAAACCAACTCCAATTGGGAACTTGGCAGAGAATTTTCGCCATTGAACTTGACCGTTCGCGTCCCAGGCAAATTGCCTTGCAGATAATGGGAAAATAACAAAATTCCGCAATACGAATTAAAAAAGCAGGCTAAAAGCCTGTTTTTATTATTTTAAAATAAGTAACCCCCGGATTAGAATCATAGAAATCTATGATCTAACCCAGGGGTCTTGCGTTTTGTGAAACTATAATATGGCTTTTCACCTCCTTTCCTGGAGAGCCAATCAGATACATTGATCTGTTTTGGTTTATTGTTAAACAGCTAAAAACTAAGATTGAGATAATATAATTATACAACAATTTAAAAGGGTGTCAATAAGGAGTTTTCTTGGCTGTGGATAACTATAACCGCCGAGGGGCGCGGAGTTATGCGCGGAAAAACGCAGAATTTTTTATTAAAAAGAAAAAGTACGTACTCGGGTACGTACTTAAATATTTTCTTTTCCTATTCAACTGTCACACTTTTTGCCAGATTCCGAGGCTTATCCACCCCGGCACCAAAGCTTCGCTTGGTGCGGGGCAGGCATCATATCCCTTGCTATTCTACTGTTACTGACTTTGCCAGGTTACGGGGTTTATCCACATCAAAGCCTTTTAATGTTCCGACATAATACGCGAAAAGTTGCAACGGCACGACGGACAACAACGGCGTGAGCATCTCCAGGGTTTTGGGGATATAAATCACATCATCGGCCAGTTTCTTTATTTCCTTGTCCCCCTTGGTGGCAATGGCAATTATTTTTCCGCCTCGCGCTTTTATTTCCTGCATGCCCGAAATATTTTTTTCATACACGCTGTCCCGTGGAGCAATAAAAATGGAAGGAAAATTTTTGGAAATCAGGGCGATGGGCCCGTGCTTCATTTCGCCCGTCGGATATCTTTCCGCGTGGACATAGGAAATTTCTTTTATCTTTAGCGCTCCTTCGCAGGCAATGGGAAAATTATATTTTCTTCCCAGATACAAAAAATTTTCATATTTCAGATATTTAGCTGCGATTTTTTTAATGTCGCTACTTTTTTCTAGCACGACATTTATTAATTTCGGAATTTTTGCCATTTCGCCGGCGATTCTTTTACCCATCACAAATGACATTTCCCGCTGTCGTCCGAGCATCAGAGTTATCAAAACAAAAATGCTAAGCTGCGAAGTGAAAGATTTGGTTGAAGCCACCCCAATTTCCGGCCCGGCATAATTGTAAACCCCGGCGTCAGTTTCCCGGGCAATCGTAGATCCGACTGTATTCACTATTCCCAGGGCCAGCGCGCCTTTATTTTTTGCCTCTCGCACCGCTTCCAAAGTATCCGCTGTTTCACCGGATTGGGAGATGGCAATCACTGCGGTATTTTTACCCAGTATTGGTTTTCGGTAGCGGAATTCGCTGGCATATTCCACTTCCACTGGAATTCCAGCGTATTCTTCAATCATATATTCGCCAATAAGCCCGGCATAATACGAAGTTCCGCAGCTGACAATAATAATTTTTTTAATATCTCTTAAGCGTTCTGCGACATCTCGCAGTCCTCCTAATTTTGCCATTCCTTCGGGCACAACCAACCTTCCCCGAATTGCATCTTCAATCGTATGCGGCTGTTCAAAAATTTCCTTGAGCATAAAATGGGCGCAGCCTCCCTTTTCCGCCTTTTCAACAGACCAGTCAAGCCTAGTGATTTTCTTTTCAACTTTTTTCTTTTTGATATTTATCACTTCGTAGTTTTCCGGCGCGACAATCGCCACTTCTCCGTCATCAAGGTATATCACCTGACCGGTGTGCCGCACAATCGCCGAAACATCGGAAGCAATGATATTTTCATCGCGCCCGAGCCCGATTACCAAAGGACTGCCCATTCGCGCGGCGATTATTTTGTCCGGCTCCCGCTTGCTGATAATGGCCAAGCCATAAGTTCCTTTAAGCAGTTCCAGCGCTTCAATGACTGAATTTTTAAAATCTAATTTTTTATTAAATTCTTCAATGAGATGCGCAATAACTTCACTGTCGGTTTCAGAAGTAAATTTATGGCCTTTTTTAGTTAACCGTTCTTTCAGTTCTTTATAATTTTCTATGATTCCATTGTGGACAAGGTATATTTCTTTTTTGCAATCGGAGTGGGGATGGGAATTTCTGTCACTTGGTTTTCCGTGCGTCGCCCAACGGGTGTGCGCTATGCCAATTGTTCCTGAAATATTTTTCCCCGCCTGCAATGCTTCGCATAGCGATGCGGGCAGGCCGTTGATTTTATTTTCAAGTTCCGCCACTCTTCCGACAGCTTTAACATTTGTAATTTTATTCTTTCCAATTACGGCTAAACCGGCGCTGTCATAGCCCCGGTATTCCAGTCTTTTTAGCCCTTCAATAAGGATCGGCACCGCTTTTTGTTTGCCGATATAACCCACGATTCCGCACATTTATTACAGCACAATATTTATTAATTTGCCTTTGACAAAAATGATTTTTTTAATTTCCTTGCCTGCTGTCCGGGTTTTTATTTTCTCGCTTTGCATGGCCAGTTCCTTCGCTTCGGCTTCGGAAATTCCGGCATCCGCTTCAATTGAATCGCGCACCTTGCCATTGACCTGAATCACTAGAGTTATTTTTTCGTCTTTAATGATCTCCGGATCATACTCCGGCCATTTTTGCAGGAATATTGATTCCTTGCGGCCTAATTTATTCCAAAGCTCTTCGGCAATATGCGGAGCAAAAGAACTTAAAATAATAATTAGCAACTCATAACTTGCAACTTGTAACTCTTTTTCTTTTTCCATTTCATTAACTAATATCATCATCTGGCTGATGGCCGTATTGAACCGGAAATTTTCAATATCTTCCGTGACTTTTTTAATGGTCTTATGGATAAGTGCTTCTGTTTTTTTATTATCTAATTTATTTTTGTTAATTTTTTCATGTAATTTCCAAACTTTTTCTAAAAATCTTCTCACTCCTTTTACGCCATCCGTGCTCCAGGCAATGTTCTGGCTGAAAGGTCCCATAAACATTTCATAAAGGCGCAGCGAATCGGCTCCGAATTCATTTATCACATCGTCAGGATTTATCACATTCCCCCAGCGCTTGCTCATTTTTTTTCCGTCTTCTCCATCAACCAAACCGACATGAATTAATCTTTTAAAAGGTTCCTTGGTGGAAACCACTTTAATATCGTAGAGAAATTTGTGCCAGAATCTGGCATACAGCAAGTGGCGCGTGGCATGTTCCGCTCCGCCTACATACAGATCCACCGGCATCCATTTTTTTTCTTTTTCTTTATCAACCAGAGCTTTGTCATTTTTTGGATCGATGTAGCGCAGATAATACCAGGAAGATCCAGCCCATTGCGGCATAGTGTTGGTTTCACGCTTAGCCGGATCGCCGCATTTGGGACAAACCGTATTAACCCAATCTTTTATGTTGGCTAGCGGACTTTCGCCCGTTCCAGTCGGCTCATAATTTTTGACCTCCGGCAATTTCAGAGGCAGCTCTTTTTCCGGAACCGCCACCGTTCCGCATTTTTCGCAGTGGATTATGGGAATCGGCTCCCCCCAATATCTTTGCCTTGAAAATACCCAGTCGCGCATTTTGTAATTTACTTTTTTCTTGCCGACCTTTTCTTTTTCCAGCCACTTGGTCATTTTTTCGCGGGCTTTTTTAGAGGTTAAGCCTGAATATTTTTCAGAATTTACTAAAACTCCATCATTGATAAAGGCTTCTTTTTCTATGGAAGATTTACTGTCTTCGCTTTTAATAGCTTCTTTGACCTTAAGATTATTCTTCTTGGCGAATTCAAAATCCCTTTCATCGTGCGCCGGGACTGCCATCACTGCGCCGGTGCCGTAATGCGCCAAAACATAATCCGCCACGAATAACGGTATTTCTTTATTATTAAAAGGATTGGTAACTTTTATGCCCTTAAGTTCTACTCCGCTTTTTTCTTTCATTTCCATTCTTTCCAATTCCGTTTTATTCTGCGCGGCAATAATATATTTTTTTACTTCCTCATAATTTTCAATTTTATCTTTCAATTTTTCAATTATTTCGTGCTCTGGCGCGATCACGCAATAGGTGCAGCCGTAAATAGTGTCCAATCTTGTGGTAAACACCTCTAGATAGTTTTGATTTTTGGAATTTAGATTTTGGGATTTATTTGGAAATTGGAAATTGGGAATTGGAAATTCTATCAAGGCTCCTTCTGATCGGCCGATCCAATTTCTCTGCTGTTCAAGGATTTGCTCCTCCCAATCCAGATCCTCCGTATCCAAATCATAAAGCAAACGGTCGGCGTAATCGGTCATTTTTAGGACCCACTGCCTCATCTTCTTTTGGACTACTTGGGTTCCGCAACGTTCGCATTTTCCTCCTTCTAAATCTTCGTTGGCCAATACGGTTTTACAGCTGGAACACCAATTAACCGGCTCATTGGATTCATACGCCAATCTTTTTTCAAATAATTTCAGGAATATCCATTGCGTCCATTTATAATAATCCGGGTCGGTAGTGCTAAGTTCCCTGTCCCAATCATAGGTAAAGCCGAACATTTCCAATTGTTTTTTAAACCTGATGATATTTTCCTTAACAAAGATATTGGGATTTATTTTATTTTTAATGGCATAATTTTCCGCTGGCAGCCCGAAAGCGTCCCAGCCCATCGGATGAAGCACGCTGTATCCTTGGAGTATTTTAAAGCGGGACACTACGTCAGTGGCAATATACCCCTTCGGATGCCCCACATGGATGCCGGAGCCGGAAATATAGGGAAACATATCCAAAGCGTAGAACTTCTTGGATTTTCCATAATCCTTATAAATGCCTTCTTTAAGCCAAAATTCCTGCCATTTCGGTTCTATTTTCTTTGGATCGTATTTTTCCATAAAAGTGTCGTTTACTCCATAACTTTAGCCTATTTTCGCTTTTTTTTCAACCTTCGCGCATTTCAACATTTGTCTGCGATAGCGTTTGAATATAAACTTTAAAATTATTAAAAAATAAAAGGCAGGAACGCAGTCCTGCTGTCTAAAATCCTTAAAAAATGATTATAGCACTTCTTTAATAATAAACGCGTCGCTTGTTCCGGGCTTAAGCTTCGCGAAATAAAGCATTACTGCTTTCCCGGGAAAATTTTCAAGAAGTATTTTTCTTGCTTCTCTAAGATCATTGTAATGCTGGGCAAATTCCTCCTCCCTTGAAGAAAACTTTAAGCCCGCGTACGCGCCGCAATCTTCATGGTTTAAGAGAATAATCGTTCCGGCACTGTGGATTTTGTCGGAAACTTTTTCGTCCCTGAAAATTGAAATACGAAAGTCTTCTCTTGGCGGCCGCACTATATCCTGCACGCCTCCTCCCCGGGTAATCAGATCGCAATCAATGCCAAGGTTTTTTACAAATTTGGCGACGCAGTTGCGTCCGTCTTTCCGCTGATGTAGGCGGAAATCCTCACAAGTAATAAGCGTTCCTTCGCAATAGTGCATGCTATTATTTTCCTCCTTGGTTAAAAATTAACACCAGCCTAAATCGTACTTCCGGCTCGGCGAAATGTCAAGAAGAATAATTATTCTGAAAAATTGCCAAGGTTAATACTCCCTCTTGTTCTATGTTTTCGACCGACCCGAAGCCGCGCCATTTCTTTTTCAATCGCCGCGGCCACGCGTGCGTATTCAGAATCGTCCATTCTGACCCTTTCTTTCATCACCTTTTCGGCTCTCGCTTTGGCTTCTTCCGCGCGTTTCAAATCAATTTCTTCCGCCCTTTCCGCCGTATCCGCCAAAACCACCAGATTATTTTTATTAAATTCAATAAAGCCTCCGGAAATCGCCAGATAATTTCTTCTTTGCCGATTTTCAGCATTATTTCCCCGGCTTTCAGCGCCGCTATATATGACCGGTGATTGGGCAAAATTGTCACTTCCCCGTCGGCCACGGGTAAAGTCGCCTGATCAATTTCAGATTCAAAAACTGTTTTCTCGGGAGTAACAATTTTAAAGTTAATTTTCATTTTACTTTTTAATTTCGCTAATATCTCCTTTCATATAAAACTCCTGTTCAGGAACTTCATCCAATTCTCCATCCAAAATCATTTTGAACCCCTTGATCGTATCTTTAAGTTTTACATATTTTCCGGGTGTGCCGGTGAATTGTTCCGCCACGAAAAACGGCTGAGACAGAAATTTCTGGATTTTTCTCGCCCGCGCCACTAATAATTTGTCTTCATCGGAAAATTCTTCCATTCCAAGAATGGCAATGATGTCTTGCAAGATCTTTATATCGCTGCAAAACTTTCTGCACTCCGCGCGCCACTTCATAATGTTCTTCGCCGACAATATTCGGATCCAGATATGGTTGAATTGGAATCCAGCGGATCAACCGCCGGATAAATCCCGAGTTCTGTTAATTGCGCTTGACAGCACTACGGTTGAATCCAGATGCCCGAAAGTTGTTGCCGGCGCCGGATCAGTAAAGTCGTCAGCCGGAACATAAACCGCCTGCACGGAAGTTATTGATCCTTTTTTAGTGGAAGTAATTCTTTCCTGCAGTTTTCCCATTTCTTCGGCCAGTGTCGGCTGATAACCCACTGCTGATGGAATGCGCCCCAGAAGCGCCGACACTTCGCTGCCGGCCTGAGTGAAACGGAAAATATTATCCATAAAAAACAAGACATCCTTGCCTTCAGTGTCGCGGAAATATTCCGCCATTGTGAGCGCGGAAAGCGCCACCCGCTGGCGTGCTCCCGGCGGCTCATTCATCTGCCCGAAAACCAACGCGGTTTTCTCAAGCACTCCCGATTCTTTCATTTCATTATACAAGTCATTGCCTTCACGCGTTCGTTCGCCAACTCCGGCAAAAATTGAATAGCCTCCGTGTTCTTGCGCGATATTGCGGATCAGTTCCTGGATGATAACTGTTTTTCCTACGCCCGCTCCGCCAAATAAGCCCACTTTTCCTCCTTTGACGAATGGGCAGATAAGATCAATCACTTTTATTCCCGTTTCAAAAATTTCCGTTTCAGTTGATTGCTCGTCAAAGGCCGGCGCGTCCCGGTGGATCGGATCTTTCCTTTCTGATTTTACCAGAGTATCTAATGCCGTCAATCGTTTCGCCAAGCAAATTAAACATTCTTCCAAGAGTCCCTCGTCCCACCGGAACCGAAATCGGCGCGCCAGTGTCCGTGACTTCCATTCCGCGTTTGAGCCCGTCAGTTGTTCCCATGGCCACCGCTCGCACTTTTCCGCCACCCAAATGCTGATGAGTTTCGAGTATTAAGACATCCGATGTCTTTCGGTCGCTTTGGTCGTTAGACATCGGATGTCTAAGAGAAATTTTAAGCGCGTCATAAATTTTCGGCAGTCCTTCCGCAAATTCCACGTCCACAACCGGACCGATAACTTGGTTTATTTTCCCGATATTTTTCATATATTTATTAAGCTTTAAATTTTTTAAATTTTAATTTTCCAACGCTGCTCTGCCTGCTGAAATCTCCGCGATTTCCTGCGTGATCTTCATTTGCCGCAATTGGTTGTAAACAAATGTTAATTCGTCTGACATTTCCCCGGCCGCGTCGGTGGCATTGCGCATTGCCATCATGCGCGCCGATTCCTTGGACGCGTTTGATTCCAGAATCGCGTGATAAATCTGCATCTCCAGAAGCCTCGGCAAAATATGGGTAAGCACAATTTCCGGACTCGGTTCAATTTTATATTCCACTTTCGGCTGCGCGAGTCCGTATTCCTTGGCCATATTGTCCATTTCGGCGATTTGTTTTTCCAGATCAATTTTGGAAACTGGCAAAAGTTGCCTCACTTTCGTCTGCTGGGTAATAGTGGAAATATAGTCGGTATAAATTATCACCACTTTGTCATATTTTTTCGCCAGATATTCATTCATCACAATTTTCGCCAAAACTCCCACGCTTTCAACCCCGGGAAGATAAGTAAGTTCCGGAAAACTGGCAACAATCTTTTTTTCCATTTTCCTCACCACCGCTTCGCCTTTTTTGCCGACAGTAATAAAATCGATAACCAAGTCCTTATCAGATACCGGTGATTCAATATTTTTGTTATTTATCCTGTTAAGCTTTAATCTCTCCGGATTTTTTATTTGCTCAATAATTTTTTTGGATATTTGGAATTGAATGATCCGCATAGTCCTTTATTGGAAGTAACGACTACTATAAGCACCGCTTTTACCGGCCGCTTTTCCAAAAGCCCAACATTATATTCCGCAAACGCGCGCGCCAAGTTCGTGAGCACGCTCCAGGCGCTATGCGCATAAGCGCGGATAGCGAAAACCGAAGCTACTGCTTTTCTCATTTTGGCAGCCGAAACCATCTCCATCGCGCGGGTTATTTTTTTGGTGTTATTGATAGACTTTATGCGACGTCTGATGTCTTTTGAGCTGGCCATAAATTTTTAATTCCCATTCTGATAGATTTCTTTAAATTCCTTGATCGCCTTCTCTAATTTCATTGCCATATCATCCGTTAACTCTTTTTTATCAGCAATCAATTTCAATACTTCTTTCTTTTCCGCTTTCATAAATTTTTGAAAATCATTTTCCCAATTTTTTATTTTTTCCACCGCCACATCATCCAAAAATCCATTAGTGAGAGCATAAAGAATTGCCACTTGGTTTTCCACCGGCATCGGAGAATATTGGTCCTGTTTCAAAATTTCCACCGTCCTGCGTCCGCGTTCAATCTGCGCCCGGGTTTTCTCATCCAAATCCGAGCCGAACTGGGCGAAAGCTTCCAGTTCCCGGAATTGCGCCAGATCCAAGCGCAATTTCCCCGCCACTTTTTTCATGGCTTTGATTTGCGCCGCCGATCCGACGCGGGAAACCGAAAGACCCACATTAAGCGCCGGCCTGATGCCTTTGTAAAATAAATCGGCTTCCAGATATATTTGCCCGTCAGTAATGGAAATAACATTGGTCGGGATATACGCCGAAACATCACCGGCTTGCGTTTCAATAATTGGCAACGCGGTGAGCGATCCGCCTCCAAAATCTTTATTGAGTTTGGCGCTGCGCTCCAGAAGCCGTGAGTGCAAATAAAAAATATCTCCGGGATAAGCTTCGCGCCCTGGCGGCCGTTTTAAAATCAAAGAAATTTGCCGGTACGCCCAGGCGTGTTTAGAGAGATCATCGTAAATTACCAGAACATCTTTGCCCTGATCCATAAAATATTCGCCGATGGCGCAGCCTGAATACGGGGCAATATATGAAAATGCCGCCGGATCGCTTGCTCCCGCCACAACGACGATCGTGTAATCCATTGCCCCTCTTTTTTGCAATTCTGCCACAATGCGGGCAATTTTTGATTCCTTCTGCCCGATAGCGACATAAATGCAAATAATGCTTTGGCCTTTTTGATTGATAATCGTATCAATCGCTACTGCTGTTTTTCCGGTTTGCCGGTCACCGATAATAAGTTCCCTCTGGCCCCGCCCGATGGGAATCATGGCATCAATGGCTTTTATTCCAGTCTGCACCGGCTGGCTGACTGATTGCCTGGTAATAACACCGGGAGCAATTTTTTCAATCGGATAAAATTTATCAGTTTTTATTTCTTCCTTGCCATCAATGGCCTGCCCTAATGGATTGATAACCCTCCCGATCATGTTTTCTCCCACCGGCACCGACAAAATTCTTCCAGTGGATTTTACCATGTCGCCTTCTTTAATATTTTTATCTTCGCCTAAAACCACGACGCCGATGCGGTCTTCTTCAAGATTAAGCACTACTCCCATCGTACCATCGCTGAATTCCACCATCTCTGAAGCCATAATATCCGACAGTCCCGAAACCCTCGCCACGCCATCCCCCACTTCCAAAACAGTCCCGACTTTTTCGGTTTTCGCCTCGGCCTCAAAGCCTTCAATTTGTTTTTTAAGCTGGTTTACTACGTAATCTTTAGAGTTCATAATCTTTATTAAGCTCTTAATAATTTATTCAAATTTATTAAATGTGTTTTAATACTTGCATCTATTATTTCATCTCCGACTTTGATAATTATTCCGCCTTTTATATTTACATCAATCTTATTATTCAACACAACTTCTTTCGCCTTATATTTATTACTTACATAAGTAAGTACTTTAGTACGTACTTCGCCGCATAGCTCTTCCCGGCTTGTAACTTCCGCTTCTATGATTCCTTTTTTCTGATTATAAATCCCGTTGAATTTTTCAATAATTTTACCCGCCATTTTCAGCTGATTGTTTTTTTGCAAAACTCTCAAAAATCCAACAACAACATCATCAATCTTCTGCTTTGATTTTCCGTCAGTTAGTTCATACAGAGTATTTGCATATTGTGTGGCTGTAACTTTCATTTATTTAATGCTCTTCTCAATTAGTTCTCTATCTTTTTTATCGTCAATTTTTTCTCCAATAACTTTCTCCGTCGCCATAATTACCAAATCCGCCACTTCGGCTTTGACTTCGCGCAACATCTTGGTTTTTTCCGATTCAATGCTGGCTTTGGCGTCAGAAATTATTTTTTCCGCCTGCGCTTTGGCATCCTGCGCCATTTCATCTTTTGATTTTTTCGCCATATCTTCGGTTTTTTTCAAAATCTCCTGAGCATCTTTGCGGGCTTTTGTAATAATTTCTTTTTCTTTTTTGGCAATTTCCGCCAATTTTTTGTGCGATTCTTCCGCATTTTTCAGTCCCTTCTCAATTTTATTCGTCCGGTCGTTCAGCATTTTGAGAATGGGCTTGTAGGCAAAGCGGTGCAACACAAAAAGCAGGATCAAAAAATTGACCATTTGCGCCAGCAACAGCTTTCCGTTTATTCCCAAATTATTTAGTAGTTCCATTTACCCTGTTAAATAAGATTTGAGTCTATTCTTTTATAGAATCGCCTTATTTTTCTAATGATTACTTTTGATTTACCCATCCACCCGGTTTTTCTCAAATCTAATTTTGCTTTAGCAAAATTTATTTAACAGGGTGAATTTTAATAGTTTATCCTAAAGCTTAATGTTTTAGATTAAACTTTAGAGAAAGTATTAAACAAATTTTATTATCAGTGCCACCACCAGCGCGTAAATCGCGATAGCTTCAGTGAAAGCAATCGCCAGAATCATCGCGGTTTGCACTTTTGAAGTCGCCTCCGGGTTGCGCCCGATTGATTCCATGGCTTTTGAGGCCAGGATTCCAATGCCCAGGCCCGGGCCTATGGCTCCGACCGCTATGGCAATGGCCGCTCCGATTGATTTTGCTGCTTCCGCATCCATAATGTTTTGTTTTTCGCCTGACCCACGTATTTGCTTCATGGTCATCGGGAGAAAAATATTTTAAATAAAATTAATTAATTTTTCTAGTGCGCTGTTTCCGTCACCGCCATTTTAAGAAACACCAGTGTTAACATGGAGAATACCAGCGCCTGGATAAATCCGACGAACAATTCCAAAAATAAAAACGGCAGAGGCACGACATATGGAACGAGATTAAGCATTACTATCAGCAGCACCTCTCCCGCGAAAATATTTCCGAATAAACGGAAGGAGAATGATATTATTTTAGCAATTTCACTGATTATTTCAAGCGCTCCAACAAAGGTCCCGATGAAGTACGGTTTGTGGAAGGGATTTACGAAAAATTTTCCGGCATATTTCGCCAAGCCAATCGCCGCGATTCCCATAAACTGGATGGCAAAAACGGAAATAAGGGCAATCGCCAGAGTGACATTCAAGTCCGCTGAAGCGCTCCGGATAAACGGCACCAGTGTCATTTTTCCCGCATGCATTTCGTTTATTCCGATTGTCCCCAACCCCGGCATAATTTCAATCCAATTGGAAAGGATGACAAAAATAAAAATGGTCGCGACTAGCGGAAAAAACTTTTGCGACTGCTTCCTGTCCTGCGTCACGCTGTCAACCAAATTTAAAAGAGCTTCCAGAATTGATTCAATAATGTTCTGAAAGCCCCTGGGAATAAGCTTGATTTTATTCTTAAGGAAAAAAGATATGATAATGATCAAAACGCTCAGAATCAAAGTCATCAAAAGAGTGTTAGTGACCGGAAAAGTTCCTATATGAAATATCGGTTCCGCGGCAAGTGAAATTTCCATTTTTTATTATTCTTTCATCACTTCTGTCGTTTTTTTATAGACCATATATGATGAAACGATTATTGATATCAATATTCCTCCTAGTAAAAGCCAGGGCGAAGTGCCCATTTTTTTGTCTAAAAATCTTCCGGCCAGGGCAAATATTACTATCGGAACAGTTATGGAATAGCCCAATTGCCAGGCAAATCCGAGAGCGCTCCAGGGTCGTTCGTTTTGGTTTTTATTGGCCATAAATAAAGGATTGATGTTTATAACATCACTGTCTATTTTCTCTTAAAAATGCAAAAAAGTCAACCCCGTTAGAAATTTTGCAAATAGCTACTAATATTTAAACACTAAGGCAAAGCCGCTTCACTCGAGTTCTTACTGAAAGCACTGGCTATAGATGAATTTCTAACGGGGTCAATATATCAAATTTTTTATAAGTTAAATATTGTTTTCGCATTTTGAGTAGTAACACTCGCCACCTCTTCAACTGAAATTTCTCTTACTTTAGCCACTTTTTCAGCTACTAGTTTTACATAAAGCGGCTCATTTCTTTCGCCTTTATGCGGAACCGGCGTGAGATATGGACAGTCTGTTTCCAGCACAATATCTCTTATATCCAATTCTTTGATTAAACGATTAAAATCTTCAGCGTAAGTCACAACGCCATTAAGTCCGATTTTGTAGCCGAGTTCCGTAAATTTGCGCGCTGTTTTGTAACCGCCGATAAAGCTGTGAATGACTCCTTCTTTTTCCACCGGATTATTTTTAAGAATTTCAAGCAAATCGTCATAGGCATCCCAGCAATGGATAATTATCGGTTTTTTAATTTCATTAGCTAATTTTATACCCGCAAGAAAAGTTTCTTTCTGTTTCTTTTTTAATTCTTCTATATTATCCCCTTCTTCAAAGTGATGATAATCCAGCCCCATTTCGCCGATGGCCACAACTTTCGGATTTCTGGCCAGTTCCAAATATTTTTGATTATTGAAAATCTCACCGGTAGTTTCAAAATCATTTTCATTAAGTTCTGAATCATCGGGATTTATTTTTCTTTTGACGAGATGTATTGGATGCAATCCGACTGCCGCATATATTCCCTCCGGATATTTTTCCGCCATCTTTACGGCTCTCGCGCTGGTTGAATACTGCGACCCGACATTCACGACAAAAACGCCCGCTTCAAGCGTTCGTTTCAGCACTTCATCCGCATCGTCTTTATAGGCGGCGAAGTTGACATGAGCGTGGGTATCGATTAACATTATTTTATTCTTTGAAAAAGCGGTTCAACTTTTTTGGTTTCTAGCGCTTTCTTGATTTTCTCCGAAGTTTCAGGCATGAAAGGCAATACTAAATCGGCAATATTAAGTAAATCCATAATTAACTTTCGCATTACTTCCTCAAATTTTTTCTTATCGGTTTTCACAAGTTCCCATGGTTTATTTTCTTCAATGTATTTATTATCAGCCTGAATAATATTCCATACGTAATCCAATGCTTTATCAATTTCTATATTTTTTATAAAATTTAAAAATTGGTCATTGGAAATTGATTGGAAATTGGAAATTGGAAATTGGAAATTCTGAGCGAGTTTTATAACTCGCGAAATTAAATTTCCCAATCCATTCGCCAAATCAGCATTATATTTCTCAATCATTCTTTCCATTGTCACATTCACATCGTCTCCAAATGTTCCGGCGCTAAGCAAAAGATAGCGCGTCCCATCCGTCCCGAATTTTTCCAGCATTTCATCAATACTAATCACATTGCCTAAAGTTTTGCTCATTTTTTTCCCGCCGGAAAGAATATGCCCGTGAGTAAAAAGTATTTTGGGGAGGCCAATCCCTAAATGCAAAAGAATCGCCGGCCAAATAGTCGCATGAACACGCAAAATATCTTTGCCGATTAACTGCACATCGGCCGGCCATTGTTTTGGAATATTATTCATATCGCCATCCCAGCCAAGTCCGGTGAGATAATTTAAAAACGCGTCCACCCAAACATAGGTTGTATGCTCCGAGTCAAATGGAAGCGGCACTCCCCATTTCAACATTCTTCCTGGAAACAGAAATATCTTTGAGTTCCTGGCTTTTAAGAAAAGAGAGTATTTCATTCTTGTATCTTTCCGGGGCAATCTCAAATTCGTTCTTTTCAATTTTTTCAATCAATTTTGGCTGTATTTCAGTCAGTTTCAAAAGATAACACTCTTCCCGTGTTTTTTCTGGAACAGTATTGTGATCCGGGCATTTACCCTCAACCAGCTCATTTTCATTTTTGAACTGCTCGCATCCCACACAATACAATCCTTTATATTCGCCTTTATAAATCGCGCCCTTGTCATAAAGAGTTTGCAAAACTTTTTGCACCGCCTCCTTGTGCTTTGAATTGGTGGTACAAATAAAATTATCGTATTTTATATTAAGCTTTTCCCAGAGATCTTTGAATTCTTCTCCGATCTCGTCCACAAATTTTTGCGGATCTTTGCCTTGCGCTTCGGCCGCTTTTTGAATTTTAGCTCCGTGCTCATCCATGCCGGTCAAGAAGAAAACTTCTTCATTTTGCAGTTTGTGAAACCGCGCCAAAACATCCGCCGCAATGGTCGTGTAGGCGTGCCCGATATGCGGTTTAGCATTGGCATAATAGATTGGGGTTGTGATATAAAATTATTTTTCATAAAATTTAATAAACAATAATCGTAAATTCTCCTTTTACTTTTCTAGGATTATCTTGAAAATATTTTAAAACTTCCTCCGTATTTCCCCGGACAGTCTCTTCAAACATTTTTGTCAGTTCCCGGCCGAGGATTATATTTTTTCCCGCTCCCAGATTTCCAAAAGTTCCAGATTTTTGAGAACGCGATGCGGAGATTCATAATACACGACCGGATAATTTTGCGCGATCACTTCTTTAAAAAAAGTTTCTCTGCCTTTTTTGTGCGGAGGAAATCCGAGAAATATAAACTTCTGCATATCAATTCCGGCCACGCTGATGAGCGCAGTCAGCGCCGAGGAACCCGGAATCGGAATCACGGCGATATTTTCCAGGACGGCCTGTTCCACCAGCCTGTTTCCCGGGTCGGATATGCCCGGCGTGCCGGCGTCCGTTACCAGCGCTACATTCTGTCCGCTTTTTAAAGCCCCAATAATACTGGCTATTTTAGGCGTTTTTGAGTGCTGGAAGAAGCTTGTGACCGGAGTTTTGACTTCATAACGATCAAGTAGCTTTCTAGCCACCCGCGTGTCCTCACAGGCGATCAAATCGGCTTTTTTGAGAGTTTCCAGCGCCCGCAAGGTAATATCTCCCAGATTGCCAATGGGCGTGGCGACGATGTATAATATGCCTGTATCCATGAATTAATCCTAGCCTAAAACATAAAGTTTATCAACCCGACTTTTAAGAATTTTGAAAATTTAGTAATTGGAAATTGTTTTAAAATCTGAAATTAAAAATTTAAAATTATGATATTAGCCACTCACGCCCTTGTCGGCGCCGCCATCGGCGAAAAAATCCATAACCCCTGGCTGATTGTTATTTTTTCATTGGCCATGCATTTTATTCTGGACACTTTCCGCCACGGGGAATATGTGGAAGGTTTTGACAGTAATGTCACTTTTAAAAATACTTGGTGGAAAGTGGCTTTGGATTTTTCTGTTGGTTTTCTTGCTATACTTCTGCTTATTTATTTTAATCAATTTAGCGCGCTCCAAATAAAATACATTTTTCTTGGGATCTTTGCTTCAATATTCCCCGATTCTCTAACATTTTTATATTGGAAATTTAATTTTCCATTACTTAAAAAACTCTATGAATTCCATTTGTGGTGCCATAAGTATCCTTCTCTTTCTCCCGATTGCGCCTGGAATCTGCGAAATGGCGTGAATGATATTGTCATTTCCCTTATCGCTATAATAATTTTATTTATAAAATAACCGATAGCCCACCCTGGCTCAGACACTATTACAAATTAAGACTTTCGAGCGTAAAAAAATACCGGTCCGCCTCGGGGCAACCGGTATTTTTTAGTGAGAAAGTTGAAAATTTTTTAGTGGATGAGCTTCGGGTGGCCCTTTCTTTTGTTACTTTTCTTGTGGGACAAGAAAAGTAAGGCTTATACTTTGCTGACAAAAGAAAGTGGAACTTTGTTACGCTTCTTTTGGTTTTTCAAAAAGGTCGCCAACAAAGACACTAATGGCGGTTGCCACTGGAATAGCCAAAAGCGCGCCTAGCACCCCGCCCAATTTCAAACCGACAAGCAAGGCCAGGATCACCGCGATCGGATGCAGTCCTACCGCCTTTTTCATAACCTGCGGAATAATGATATGGCCTTCAAATTGCTGAACGAGAATATAAAGCAAAAAAACCAAAAGCCCGGAAAGCGGAGAAATTGTGAGCCCCACCAGCACCGCCGGGATCAGTGAGACAATCGGTCCGATAAAAGGAATTATTTCCATAAGCCCGGCAAATATCGCCAAAGATAAGGCGTAGGGAACTTTCAAGAGAGAAAGCCCTATAAAATCCATAGCGAAAATAATAAACATCAGAGCCAGTTGTCCCAAAACCCAGCGGCTGATTTTTTTCTGAACACGCAAAACTAAAGAGCCGGCATAATCTTTGTGCTTTTGCGGCGTTATGGAAACAATGAAATTTTTTATCCCATCTTCTTTGACCGCCATATAAAAAGTCATGACTAAAACAATTATGACCGAAACAAATCCGGAAAATACGCCGATCGTAGCCGTGAAAACATTTCCCGAAGACCCAGCTAGCGTATTTCCAATGCTTGAAAGCAGGTCTTGAGTGCTTACCGCTATGTGCTGGGCTTGAAAAAAGGTATTGATTCCCTGAAATGAATTCTCAAAACTGCGGATGATATCGGGCAGTTTCTGGGTAAAGTCTTTAATTTGTTGGACCAACGGAGGAATCAGGAAAGAAACAGCCAGACTGATTACCGCAAAAAGGCAGCCATAAACAATTAAAACTCCGATTGATCTCGGCACTCGCCTGCGGCGCAGCCGGTAAACAATCGGGTCCATGGCCGCCACCAAAATTATGGAAATAAAAAGCAAGGCGATTATGTCGCGGACGAAATACAAAAACCACAGGCCGATTAAAATCAAAACCGTTCTGAAAACAATGCCAGTGGAAATATCAACGGTTTTTTTATTTTCCATAAATTTATAATTTAAGTATTCTTTTCAATTTTTTGCCGTCCTGGTGCGGTCCAATAACGGCTAGATTGAGCGTTTTTTCTTTGAAAATATCCTTGGCTACTTTTAGTATGTCATCTGCCGTCACTTTGTCAATCTTGGCGAATATCTCCTCCATATTCATTATCTTTTTCCTGATTAATTCCTGATCTATGTAAAACATAGCTACTTCATCTGACGATTCAAAATTCATCACACTCTGCCCTTTAATATAATCTTTGGCTTTTTTTAATTCATTTTCACTGACTTTTTCTGTTGATATTTTTTTATATTCCTTCAGAATAATTCCAACTGTTTTTTCAAGATTTCCATGTTCTACTCCGGCTTGCGTAGCTATATAGCCGCAATCTGAATAAGCTTCAACACCGGTATGGACACTGTATGCCAAACCTCTTTTCTCGCGTATTTCCGAAAATAGCCGGCTGCTCATATTCCCGCCCAGAATAATGGCCAAAAGTCCCAGTATAAAACGGTCTTTGTGATTATGATGATAAGCCAGATTTCCCAGTATTAAATGAGTTTGATCTGTTCTCTTTAAATTTCGCATTATAGCCTGCGGCTTGTTTTTGATTTTCCTTGACCTTTTTAAATGCAGGTTTTTTCCCTTTTTGTCATTCTGGAAAAATATTCCTCAAGCTTTTTATATTTTTCTTTTCATTAAAATTTCCGGCAACACAAACCACCGTATCATTGGACACATAAAATTTATTTTTATAATCCAACAAACTCTTTTCTCTGAAAATTTTTTACTGTCTTTTTATTTCCAATTATTTCCCTTCCCAGAGAACTGTCCGTAAAAATTAAATTTTCAAACACGTCCCCTATTTTCATTCTCGGCGTATCTTCATACATATTTATCTCCTGAATAATCGTACCCTTTTCTTTTTCAATTTCCTTTGCTTCCATTTTTGAATTTAAAAATATGTCCGGAGATAATGTCCAATGCAACGCTTGTATGCTTTGAATCCACTTTGGCATAATATCCGGTCTTATCTTTAGCCGTAAAAGCGTTGAATTCTCCGCCAATAGCATCCAGCTCCGAAGAAATATCCAGCGTCGTCGGCCGCTTTTCCGTTCCCTTAAAAAACATATGCTCCAGAAAATGGGAAATTCCGGCTTCTTTTTCAGTTTCATAGCGCGAACCGACGCCCACCATAACAACCACTGTCGCTGTTTGCGTATCTTTCATCGGCACAGTCAGAATGCGCAAGCCATTTTTTAGCGTAGTTTTTTTGAATTTCACCCCATTAGAATTAATACTACTATTAAAATAATAAGTATTAAAAATATAAAAAATTAGCTTCAAGCCCCATGAGAACTTTGATTAAAATTCTAACGGGGTTCATTTCTTTTTAACCCGGCTATATCTTATTAGCCCCGAGCATGACACAATTTCAATTCCTCTTTTCTCCAGCTCGTCCAAAAATAAATTCATCCCAATGGAATCGGAAGAAATATGCCCGGCGATGACGACATTGATGTGCGCTTTTTCCGCTGCTTTCTTGTGCTCTTCGCTTTGGTGCATGGAAATGACCGTACCAATTCCGGCCTGGGACATTTTTTCATAAATTTTTGGACTTCCCTCTGTTCCTCCGGTAAGCTCCGTGAGCAGCAATTTTTCCCGCCCGATTTTCTGCCGAACCGGTAAAAAGCCGCGGCCCAGCTCCCAGCCTGGCCGCTTCTCTATATTCCGGAATTTCCAAAAGCGACTTCAAAATTTCGCCGACATATTCCGGCTTGTCTTTTTTTAATTTAGCCTCAACAAATTTGGCCATCATATTGTCCGCCGGCGTATGGACATTCATGAAACTTAAGTTTAAAATTCTGGCCGCATCCACTGGCTTGTAATGATTAATCGGATCAACTCCCCGGGTTACTTCTTCAATTCTTATTTTTATCAAACTTTCGGCAATATTGATCGGCACGCCGTATTGCGCCAGGACATCCGCCTGGAGGTGCATTACTCCCGTGAGATCCGCGAGGCCCTTTCCCGACCGGATGATGCGCAACCACCAGATCAATCGGTTTTTTGGAATTATGATCAGTTAAGTATTTTGCCATCATCAGTTCTGCGCTATCAATATCTATTCCCGCCATAACTTTTTTTATATTTTTCACTCCGTTGTCAAAATGAATGCGCGAATCAGTGTATGGACTGGCGAGCTTCTCCGTGTCGAATAAAGCTTTCTCGTCTTTGGAAAGTTTCTCATATTTTTCTTTAATCCTTTTTAATTGTTTCTCTATTTGTGTTTTCGGCCGGAAATCATTTTTGATTCCCAATTCAATCGCCAGCTTGTAGATTTGTTGGATGGTCATAAAATAAATATTTATAAATTTAGTTACTCCGACTTCTTATTTTTTGCTTGCACTTTTCTATATAATCGCGCATGTTTGACCGCAACTTTGCACCTTCTTCTTCGTCCTCAGCTAAATATCCGGAATAATCTCCAAATTCTTTTTCTCTGTAATCCCCACATTCAATAATTAAATCGGCAAAATCTTTCAATTCATTATAGTTTTCTTTTATAATATCCGCATACCCTGCCAATCCTTTTTCTTTAGCTCCAGCATCCCTTCGCAAGAAACCATTAAATGAAACTTCTATATTTCTTAAAATTTCCTTGCCGTTTGAGTGGCTTCTGGCCAACAGTCCCGTTTTTTCTAAAATATCTTTGGCCATTTGAATGTTTTTAGCCAATTCGCTGGCAGAATTTGAACCGACAATATTGTCAATATTTTCTTGATTTTCAGAACTGTTTAAGCTTGCTAAAAGCTTATTGAATATCCCTTCAAGATTTTCTTTTTCTTTAACAATTTTTTCGGGACTCTTATTAAAGCTAATGCTTCCCGCTTGACCAGATAAAATTTTTTCAAAAAAACTGACCATTTTTTATTTAAGTTTGTTGGTTAAATATTTTACCAAATCATCAATCTTAACCCTCTCCTGTTTCATCGTATCCCGATCTCGCACTGTTACCGCCTTATCTTTCAGAGTGTCAAAATCAATTGTGACGCAATAGGGCGTTCCGATTTCGTCCTGCCGGCGATAACGCTTGCCTATATTCCCGTTGTCGTCAAACTCACACGTAAATTGAGTTTTCAGATCATCATATATCTTTTTGGCAATTTTTACAAGCTCCGGTTTATTGCGCAGAAGCGGAAAAATCGCAACTTTGATCGGCGCCAGATCATTCTTAAATTTCATCACTACCCGCATCTCATCTCCAATTTTTTCTTCAATGTAAGCCGAAAGCATCACCGCCAGCGCCATTCTCTCTACTCCTAAACTCGGCTCAATCACGTGGGGAATAATTTCTTTTTGCGTTTCTGGATCCCTATAATTTAATTTATGGCTTTTTAAATCAAAATCCGTACGATAAGCCAGTCCAAACAATTCTTCTCTTCCAAAGGGAAAATCAAATTCTACATCTATAGTTTTTTGGGAATAATGCGCCAGTTCTTCTTTTTCTATGTTGTGAAAAAATAATTTTTTAGAATCAATTCCGATTTTATTCATCCATATTTTAAAATCTTCCAACCACTGGTCAAATTTTTCTTCCCATTTTGTTTTTTCCGAATTAAAAAAATATTCGATTTCCATCTGCTCAAATTCGCGCGTGCGAAAAATAAAATTTCCAGGCGTAATTTCATTGCGAAAAGCTTTGCCTATTTGCGCGATTCCAAACGGCAATTTTTGCCGTGTGGTATCCAAAATATTTTTAAAATTGACGAAAATTCCCTGCGCCGTTTCGGGACGGAGATATGCGACTGAAGCTAATTCTCGATTAGGGCCAATGCTGGTCTGAAACATTAAATTAAACATTGCCGGCATCGTCCAATTGGATTCAGAGCAAGTAGGACATTTTATCTTTTTGTATATTTGTTGAATTTCTTTGTGAATTTTCTCAACATTATCTAATTGAGCAGTTGCGCTAGTTTCTTCTTTTTCTATTAAAGCATTAATTTCTTTTATTTTGGATGCGAGAATTAAATTTATCTTCATCGCTTAATAAAGTATCTGGCCTTATTCTATTGTGACACTTTTTACATTCAATTAAATAATCATAAAAATTAACAACATGCCCGCTAGCTTCCCACACTTTTGGATTCATAATAATCGCCGCGTCCAATCCAACTATATCTTCGCGGTTTTGCACAAAATTTTTCCACCAGTCTTGCTTGATATTATTTTTTAATTCCGTTCCATATGGCCCGAAATCCCAGCTATTGGCCAGCCCACCGTAAATCTCGCTTCCCGGAAACACAAACCCTCGCCTTTTGCAAAGGGAGACGATTTTATCCATAGAATTGGCCTGTTTTATTGCCATGGTATTACAATTTATTCAATCTTAACCCGCTTTTGCTATTTTTACAACCCTCCGCAGAAAAGACGTCAATTTTATTTTTTCCATTAGTTCCATATAAAATTTTAAATTGTGAATTGAGGCCAGGCGCATGGCCAGCGGATCGCCCGTCGCGAAAAGATGCTTGAGATATGCGCGGGAATGATTTTGGCAGAGTTCACAATCACAATTTGGATCAACTGGTAAAAAATCTTCTTTAAACTTTTCGTTATTAATGTTAATGGTTTCATAGAAACCATTCTCAATGTTACTCCCTCTCCTTTTAAAGGAGAGGGTCGGAGTGAGGTTTTTCCACACAAACAATCGGCCGTGGCGGCCTTCTCTTGTCGGAATTACGCAATCAAACATATCCCAGCCTAAATTAAAACAGCGAACTATATCCTCCGGCGTTCCCACTCCCAGCGCAAACCGCAAAGAATCCTCCGGAATTAGATCAGCTGTTTCGCGCACCACTTCCTCCATTAAGTTTCCTTCAGTATCAATATGCCTTGCACCGAAACCATAGCCATCCCAGCCTAAGGCTGGTCCGCCCTTGGCGGAAAATCCAATCTTTTTTAATTCCTCCGCACACATTTTTCTTAAATCCGGATATTTTCCTCCTTGAATAACGCAAAAAATCAGCGGCCGATCTTCATTTTTTATTTTTCTGATTTTCAACTGCTTTTTGTATTCAGCCATACACCGCTCCGCCCAGCGGATTGTCCGCTCAACTGCGTCTCTAATTTTTTCCTTGGAATAATCATTCGGCGGCACATCATCCAAAACCACCATCATATCCACGCCCAAATCAAACTGAATCTGAATGGACTTTTCGGGAGTTATTTCATGAAGCGAACCGTCTAAGGGAGATTTAAATATCGCTTTTTCATCCGTAATTTTTCCGTTTTGCGGATTTTTGTGGATCAGAGAAAAAATTTGATAGCCTCCGGAGTCAGAAAGCAGCGGCGCGTCCCAGTTCATAAATTTGCGGATTCCACCGGCCTTTTTAATAAGCTTTGTCCCCGGTTGCAAATATAAATGATAAGCATTTACAACCAGCGGACCGACCCCCGCCTCCAACAGATCTTCGCGACCCAAAGATTTTACAAATCCCCGTGTCGCGTCCGGCATAAAAAACGGAGTTTTTATTTCTCCGCTCTTTGTTTCTATTTTGCCGGTTCTGGCCTTTTCCCTGCCTGCATCGCTATGCGAAGCATTGCGGGCAGGTTTTTTTTCTATTAATTCAAACATTTTCTATGAAGCTGGTAAAATTCGATAGCCGGATGAGTCCATTTTTGTGTCTTCCATTAAAATTGTTGACTTTTTTTCTGATGCTGCGGAAAGATCTTTCCCCGTAAAAGTATCCCTGGCCGAAAAAGTTGATACTCCTAAAATATCGCCCGAAGAGGCTCCGCCCTGTTCCGGCGAAGGAACAAATTTTATTTGAAAAGCCACTTCTTTCGGAGAAGATATGATGCCGGTTCCCGCGCCTAAATTTCCGATTTCCCAAATGATTGTATTATTTCTTTCATTATAAGTTAATCGCGCATCTTCCGGATAAATTTTTCCAGTCATGGAAACTCCAGTCGGCAAAACCGTTTCAACTCTGGCTCCGGTCACGTCATTAGAGACATTCCCAACCATCCAATGCGCCGTATAAGTTGTTTCTTTTCCGACTTGCGCCGGAATCGGTCCGGAATTGGGAATGATCGGATCATAGTAAAATCCCCCAGTATTGATAACAAGTTTGGAAATTAGTTTCATATCTATTTCATTGCCGGCAATGATTTTATTTGTTTTTATTGGCGTGGGAATATCCGGACTGTCAATTTTGGCTAGCGCAGAAATAATAAAATTTTTGTCAGTTGAACTGGAAACAGGAATCACGTCCTTGACTTTTATGCTAAAACGAATTATTCCACTCTGCCCCGGGCCAAGGAATCGCAGATTAGAAAGATCGGCCGCTTTCCAGGTTATAGTTTTGCTGTCGGAATTAAATGCTCCTTGATCCAAGCGCAGAGTTGAATAATCTAAAACAGGACTGTCTATTTTTTCTGTGACTATGGCGTCGCGATAACCAATATTACTCTCGTTTTTGTAAGCTATTTCAAATCTAAGCGTGTCCCCGGATTTAACACTAAGACTGCTTAGCCCGTTAACGACATGAGCGATGACCAACGGAGAAGCCGCAATATTTGTCACTGCTCTTTCTTCGTTATAGGAGATGAATTCGCCTTGCTTCAGAATTCCGATGTAAGCCGTAGCGTTTTTCACTTCGTCGCGCGTTCCTTCTAATTTTCCGCTGACTACAATCTTTCCTGATTCTCCGGCACCAAGGCGCCCGATGTACCAAATATTATTTCCCTCTGAAACGGCCGGATTTGATTTTCCAAAAGTGAAACTTTCCGGATAATCCATTTTAACGCGCAGATCGTCAAAATCTTTCTGGCCGGTATTTTTGTAACTTATAAGATAATCAACCGCATCTCCACTGGCAATATACTGGGGAGCCAAAACCTCAAATTCAATCGGGGTTGAAGTCACGCGGATTCCCAGCTGGGATTTTGCGCTGAATTGGCTGTTAAAATTTGAAGGAGTATATGCCAAATCGGCTTTAATATAAATAAGCGTTCCCTTGGGATCATAGGCTCTGCCTTTCAGTATATATTGGCCGCTCGCGCCGGCCTTTATTTCCCCTATTTCAACGACTCCGCCGATGTTTCCGTCTTTTTTAAAATCGGCTTCCGTTTCGGCCTTAAAGCTTTCCGGAAACCCGATCCGCAAAACAGCATTTTTCAAAGCTATGCGGTTCTCATTTTTATAGCTGATGGCGTATTCCGCAAGATATCCGCTTTCTCCTTCTACCGGACCGCTGATGCTTATCACTACCCGATTTTCACCGAATGAAGCCTGGGAAAATTTAAGCACTCCGACAATAAGCAGGACTACGCCCAAAAGCGCCGCGATTGCCAGTGCTCCCCATTTTATGGATTTGTTCTGTTCTTTTCCGATAAGCGGTTCTGCTGCTTCCCATTCTTCCTGCATCTTAAACTTGTCCAATGGGCTGACGCCGCCGGTTCGAATATCAAACGAGCTGGGATCATGCTTGCCCAGGCTTTCATCCGCCTTTTTTTGATACAATTTATTTTTGATGTCGGATAAACTCATAAAAGATTTTTTGGTTTCAGCATTTTTATAATACCAAAATTCGGGGTTTTTATCAACCCCGTTAGAAGTTTCGGGAAATATTTATTAATACCGGGATGCGAAGGCGAAGCCGCTTCGCTTGCGCGTGTTTGTAAAAATAAGGCTATCAATGAACTTCTAATGGGGTCAAATCCAGCCTATGGCTTCTTGCGCGATAATATTGAGATTTTTAATTTCTTTTTCCGCCACTTTAAGCTTTGCCAGATTTTCCAGCCTGTTTTGGGAAAAGATCCGCAGCAATTTTATGGTTTCGCCGCTTATGCCGATTCTTTTTTCTTTAATATTTTTGCAGGCGCCGCAGACAACTCCGCCTTTTTCAGCGCTGAAAAAATTTCCTTCCGGCTGTAATTTGCTTCCACAGTTCACGCATTTTCCGGTTTCGAGCTTGTATCCGGTTTCTCCCAAAAATTTAAACAGAAATCCAAAAGTTATCAAGTCCATTCTTTCCCCGTTTTCCGCGCTGGCGCTTATTTTTTCCATAATTTCCAGATAATTTTTAAGCAAATAAAATATGTTCTCGTCTCTTTCCTGTTCGGAAATTATTCTGTTAAGCCGCGAGAAGACATAAAAAACTTTTTCCAGCGCTTTTAAATTTTCCTTGATGCCGTAAAAATAATTTTCGCCGATGGCTCCGGTAATTTTGCCCATGCCCTTGGTTTTGGCCACGAATACCTCGGAGAGGGTGGCGGTTTCCAGATGCCCGGCCAGTTTGGCATTGGGCTTGCGCACGCCGATGGCTTTCACCCGGATTTTTCCCGCCTCCAAAGTATAAATAGAATAAATCCGGTCAGCCTCGCCGATGTCGCGCTTTCCCAAAATTATGCCCGTGTATTTGTAGTCCATATTCTAATTATATTAAAAATTCGTAAAAGATAAAAGGCTCCATGTTTCCATGAAGCCTTATAGTCATTTTGTGTCCAGAGATTGCAAATCCGTATCCCCAAAACTTGTCAGTGCAACCATAATGGCGAAAAGGGCGATGCTAAGAGGAAATGTGATCCACATAAGAACCAGTTTGAAATTCATTATTATTTTTTCTCTCATGTCCGCCCTTACAAATACCGGAATCGCTAAAATAATAATTGGGAGCGTAATAAATACACAGATAAAAAGCCAGTTTTGTAGGGAAATTTTGCTACCCAAACTGAATCCTGCCGAGAAGGCAGACTTCAGCAAAAGGTCTAAATTCATATTCATAACCGCCTCCTTTATATTTTTGATTGCTTTTTTATTTTTTCCATAACCCACTTAATCATATCCCCGCGATTTGTCCAGACGATCATTAACATGAGAACTATTGAAACCGCACTAAATAAACACAGTGTCAATAATGGCCAAAAAATAAAATTATTGGAAAATGAAATCATCACTAGCAAAAAAAGCGCCTCCGTTATAACAATAACTAGAATTATCAAAGCCGGTGTTTTAAATTTACTTTTCAAAGAGCCCTCCTTTTATTTTTTTATTTGAATTTTAACTTTTTCTTTTTCTATAACAAACTCTTTCCCTAAATCAAATTTTTCCAGTTCGCCAGCATTTAATTCGTCCGCTAAAACTTCTTTTCTAATCATCTCCCCGAATTTATCAAACACTGCCAACGCTCCACTGTAGCATACTCTAATCCGGTTGTCAACCTCATAACCGGCTTCTTTTCTCATTTCCTGAATAAAGCGGATAATCTCCCGCGCCTGGCCTTCCAGTTTCAATTCCGGCGTAATTTCAGTATCAAGAATAACATTTCTATCCTGATTTTTATTTACTACAATATTTTTAACATTTACTTCTTCCTTAATAATCTCCGACAAATCTACTAGTATATTATATCTAATACTTAATAGGTTCAAAGGTTGACGAACTTTAATTCCGGCTTCAGCCCGCCGCTGTAATCCTTTCCTGACTGTTTCCCGCGCTTTCCTCATTTCCTCATTCAATTCTTCATCAATCAATTTTTCATCTGCCACCGGAAATTCCGCCAGATGTACCGACCCGCCTGCAACGCTATGCGTAGCATTGCGGGCAGGTTCTTCACCAATTAGATTTTTATAAATTTCTTCCGCTATAAATGGCGTAAACGGCGCCATTAGTTTTGATAATTCCACCAGCACTAAATATAGAGTATGATAGGCTTCGTTCTTATCCTCATCATTTTCACTTTTCCAAAAACGTTTTCGCGACCGGCGGATATACCAATTGGAAAGATTATCGATAAATTTTGGAAATAATCGGCAGGCTTTGTTTAATTCATAATTTTCCATCGCCACGTTTACTTCTTTAATTAATAAATTTAATTCAGAAATAATCCACTTATCTAAAAGGTTGTGAGTTACAGGTTTCGGGTTATGGGATTCAAATTTGTCTATATTCGCGTATAGCACAAAAAATGAATATGAATTCCAAAGCATACGCAGCATTCCCCTGACCAGATCAGCAACATCCGATTCTTTTATAATCAGATTTTCCGCGGCCACAACCGGAGAGGATAGGAGATAAAACCGCAAAGCATCCGCTCCATATTTTTCAAACATCTCCATTGGATCCGGATAATTTTTAAGTCTTTTGGACAATTTTTTGCCATCTTCTCCAACAACGATTCCATTTACGATAACATTATTATAAGCCTTTGAATCTTTAACAGCTGTTGAGATTACATGCAGATAATAAAACCAGGCGCGTGTCTGATCTACGCCTTCAGCGATAAATTCCGCCGGAAATCCTTTTTCAAATTTTTCTTTATTTTCAAAAGGATAATGCATTTGCGCGTATGGCATTGAACCGCTGTCAAACCAGGTATCCAAAACATCAGGAATTCTTTTCATCGTTCTGGAGCATTTTTCACATTTGAAAGTTATTTTGTCAACAATGTGCTTGTGCAGATCTGTTATTTTTTGTCCGCTTATTCTTTCCAATTCCAAAATAGATCCAAAAACTTTTATTTCTCCACACTCGCACTTCCAAATCGGCATAACTGATGCCCAATATCTTTGCCGCGAGATTGACCAGTCGCGCGCGCCCTCAAGCCAATTGCCAAACCGGCCTTCTTTCATATGTTTTGGCGACCAATTTATATCTTTGGCCAATTCCAGTGCCCGTTCTTTAACTTTAGTCACATTCACAAACCAGGAAGAAGTGGCATAATTAATAAGCGGCGTTTCACATCTCCAGCAATGCGGATAGCTGTGTTCGTATTTTTCTTTGGCAAAAAGCAAATTATTTTTAGCCAAATATTTTATAACTTCCACATCAGTTTTCTGGTGATCTTCCATGGGCTTTACTGATAATCCGGCAAAATCAACGACTTCTTTTTTTATAATACCATCCATGCCAACATGCTGAATGAAAGGCAGTTTATATTGATAGCTCAGATTCAGGTCGTCCTCTCCGAACGCGGGAGCAATATGCACTATTCCAGTTCCTTCCTGCGTTGTTACAAAATCCGCACCATAAATTTGCCAGCCGTTTTCTTCGTTTTGAAGTCCCTTATTTACGTAATAATCAAAAAGCGGTTTGTATTTTTTGCCAACTAACTCCTGACCCTTGATAATTTTGCCCGTGAATGAAATTTTATCGCCAACTTTTTCTAAAATTTTTGGCAATATATCGTGACTATATTTAGCTTCAGTAATATATACCCCAGCCGATTTGCCATTTTTTATTATTTCAACTTTTTCATAATCAATGTCTTTTCCCACTGCCAGCGCCACATTGCCAATCAGCGTCCATGGCGTAGTTGTCCAAGCCAAAAGATAAATTCCCGGTTCATCCGCGAGCTCAAATTTAACTGTCGCTGAAATATCTTTAATATCTTTATATCCTTCCGCTACTTCCTGCTGGGAAAGCGTCGTTTCACAGCGGGTGCAAATATGCATTGAACGATAACCTTCATAAATTAGTCCTTTGTCCCAAAGCTGTTTAAATACCCACCAGACCGATTCCATAAACGGAAGATCCATTGTCTTATAAGCATTCTTCATATCCGCCCAGCGTCCAAGCCTGGCAATTACTTTTTCCCATTCGGAAACATATTTCAAAACTTTTGAACGGCAAAATTCATTAAACTTTTCCACTCCCATTTCCTCAATTTCAGTTTTTCTTTTGATGCCTAGTTCTTTTTCGGCGATATTTTCAATTGGAAGGCCATGGCAATCCCAGCCCCAAATTCTCTCAACATACTTTCCCCGCATTGTCCAATAGCGCGGCACGACATCTTTCATGGTGCTCGCGACAATGTGGCCGTAATGCGGCGTTCCTGTCGCGAAAGGCGGACCATCATAAAAAACATAGGGCTTCTTGTCCTTTGTTTTTTTTAGAGTTTTTTCAAATATTTTTTGCTCTTCCCAAAATTTCAAAATCTCCTCCTCCATCTTTGGGAAAGATTGTTTGGGATCGACTTTCTTAAAAGACATGGTAATTACTTTTGTAATTGTTTATAAACTTCCAGTGTTTCTCTGGCCGTTTTTTCCCAATTGAATTTTTCCACCTGGCGCAAACCTTTCTCGCGATATATATTTTTCAAATTTTCATCCCGGGATAATTTCAGCATGGCGCCGGCAATTTCCTGCACGTCAAAAGGATTAACCAGCTCCGCCGCGTCGCCGGCGATTTCCGGAATTGATGAAACATTGGAAACAATGGCGGGAGTTCCGGTGGCGAAAGCTTCCAAAACTGTCGTGCCGAAGCCTTCGTAAAGGGAAGGCATCACGAAAAAATCGGCATACTGGAAAAGAGGCACGATTTCGTCGCCGATTACATAACCGGTAAAAACAACATCTTTCCCGATTTCCAGATCTTTGGCAATCTGCTTGTATTCCTTGGCCATCCAGCCCTTCTTTCCCGCCATAACCAGTTTATATTCGCATTTGCCCTGCTCTTTCTTGCGCGTATCCCGAAAAATTTTGAAAGCCTCAAAAAGCCGGCTGATATTTTTTACAGGCTCCAGCGTTCCCAAAAATAAAATATATTTGTCCTTAATGCCGTATTTTTCCAAAATCTTCTCCCGCGGCGCGGTTGACTTGTCGGAAAATCTTTTATCATAGCCGCTGTAAATCACCTTGACTTTGTCTGCGGGGCATTTGAAAATTTCCAGGATATCTTTTTTGGTAGAATTGGAAACCGCTATAATTTTCCCGGCTTTCCCCGCCATCAGGTTCAAAACAGCCCTGGTTTTGGTTTTCATCAGCCGCGGAAAAACATCCGGGACTTTATAAACCGCCAGATCGTGGATGGTCACGATTGTCTTGCCCCGATAACTCGCCGGGATCCGGCTCATCGGAGAGGTCGCGTGAATCACGTCCAAGTTTTCCCGCGCCAGCGTGGCCGTCCCCAAAATTTCGCTGTAAGCCCCCGGCATGTATTTTTTGTAATCCGAAAAGGGATAAAATTTTATTTTCACGTTCGGCCGGGTGAATTTTTTCACGTCTTTTTCGCGCACCCGGAAATCAAAAAACAAAACGTATTCGTTCTCTTTGTCTGCTTCCAGAAGATAGCGAATCAGCTGGTAGGTATAGTGGCCCACCCCGATGGCATCGCCCTTTTCCGGATTTAAAATTGTGCGTGCGTCAATTCCAATTCTCACCCCGTTAGAGATTTTGCAAGTTTATTTTGGGAAAAATAATACCCGAAAATCATTTATTATTTACTTTACCCCAGTTAGCCTTGTAAAATCTCTAACGGGGCGCATATGTTTACATCTTATTCAGAGCCTCTACTCCGATTAATCTCAACGTTTCGGCTAGCACTATTCTAACAGCATTTTACCATTAATGTCCAGGAGTATTTTTTCGATTTTATACCCCTCGCAATGCTTAAAAATTCCCAAGTATGACTGCAAACTCTGGTTAAAAGAATCCTCTGAAATAAGCCCATTTTGTAAATCTTCGCATTTTCCTGATATTTTTTTCAACATTTTCCTTTTCATCTTTGTTCGCAGAATTTTGTGATGGAAAAAATTGACCAGACCTAAAAAATCAACGCCGGAAGCTAGTGTTTCTATGGAAACTTTTTTAGGATGCAATTTTAACTTTAGTTTTTCTTCCAGAAATTCTGCAATAGCTGGAATTTGTTTTTCCAACCAGCTCTTATCTTCCGAAAAAATTACAAAGTCATCGCAATATCGCAAATAATATCTAGCTTCCAGCTTATGCTTTATAAATTGGTCCAATTCATTGAGATAGATATTCACAAAGAGTTGACTGGTTAAGTTGCCAAGCGGAAGTCCGACATTTTGTTTGGTATTGAAACTATTGACTACATTTTCCAGAAGCCACAGTATATTTTTGTCCGGAACATATTGAGCAAGAATATTGAGTAAAATTTTATGGTCAATGTTAGCAAAAAATTTTCGAATATCACACTTCAAAATCCAGCAGGTTCTTGTGTTATTTTTACTGACTTTATTTATAAATGTCGTAAATCTGTTAATCGCCTTGTGCGTGCCTTTGTTTAACCGGCAGGAATACGAATCGGCAATAAATGTTTTTTCAAAAAATGGATAAAGCATCCGATAAATAGCATGGTGTAATAACCTGTCCCGCACTGTCGCTTTGTGGATATCTCTGGGTTTTGGGTCGTTGATTTTGAAAGCTTGATAACCGCCGTGTTTATAGGTAAAATTAGAAAGTTCGCGATGAAGCGAAAAGATATTGTCCATCAAATTCATCTGAAACATCTGCACATCCTTTCTGCTTTTTTTGCCTTTCTCAAATTTTTTCCAGGCCTCCAAAAGATTTTCTAAACAAATAACTTCTTCAAATGTATGAGTCAATTGAGTTTTCATAATAATAGTTCGACTTTTAATACCCCCCCCCCCGGCTTCCATCAATATTTGAGAAGATAAAAAGTCTTTATCTTTTATGGTACGACTATTATCAAATTTTGCCCACCACTCACAGATACACTCTGGGACAAAAAGTGGACAAAATATTAATGGAGCTTATTGAATCTGTTGTTACTGCCAGTTTTCTGAAAAAAGAAGAGAAATTGCCATATGTGCGGCTGGCGATCAGAAAATCCGATACTTTAAAAATATTTTTGATGATCCTTTGGGAAACAAAATCGTTGGACGATAAAAAATATATTATGCTTTCCGAAAAGCTGAATGAAATCGGCCGGAACTTGGGCGGTTGGAGCGGTAGCCTGACAAAGAAAAACTCCCCCGAACAAAAACCGAGAGAGAAATGAAGTGAGTTGCGAGCAAGCCGAGGGATTGTCAGCGTTCCAGTCGTTGTCGAGCCAGTTGTAGTTCCAGTTCCACTTGCCATCGTTACGATACAGATACAGCACATTGCGGTTGCCATTCGGGTTGCGAAGAATTATATAAAGTGCCTCCCATGCCACCACCTTTCGAATACTCTCAAGGTTGAATTTTATTCGCGATCTAAAATCGCCTAGCACTCTATACCAAGTATTTTCATTTTTTATTTGAAATTTCTACATACATCACTCTATCCAAAACCGTGATCGTGGATAATCTCAATGTATGGATACTGGATTCGGAAGCAAGAAACCATGATCGCTTGCGTATTTTCCTAATACCGATTTTAGTTTAGCACAAATTTAAGAGCCTTGCATGAAATATAATGCAAGGCTCAACTTTTTCGGATTCTAAGGACTAAGTTTCAAAGGTCAGTAGATCTAAGAAGCAAAGTCCAAAGGACTAAACTTGCGAGCAAGCCGAGGGATCGCCAGCGTCCCAGTCGCGGCCGAGCCAGCGGCAGTACCAGCACCACTCGCCATCGTCACGACACAGATACAGCACACTGCGGTAGCCATACGGGCTGCGAAGAATCTGACCCATAAAATCAAGGAAAGTTCTTTCTTGCGTCCTGTATAAATATTCGAGGACGCTGTTTTCCTTGTTGGCCTGGTAATCTTCCCACAAGCCGAGAAATGCATTGCCTCCGTGACGAATGACATACATTTCTTTTTGGCGGCGGAGTTTTTCCTCGCCCTTTATTGAATTCTCTCCTTTTTTGAGATTTGTCTCAAAAATAAGCTTTGAGATATCAATCTCTGTTAAGGCGAGTCCGCGCGGATCAACGTCTTCCTCGCCGGAAAGTCCATCGCCGTCAATCGGCCCTTTCCATGTCGCCCAACCCTTACCCATAAAACTAGATGGATTGAATGACTTGGTCGGAATTGATTTCGGATTCTCCGAAAATAAACCGACCGCCGTTTTTTAAAAAGGCTGTGAATCTTTTTCCGAATTCTTCCGGAGAAAGATCGATGATGTCTCTTTGGAGCGAATCTCCATTGAGTTCATCCCAGCCCACTTGAGTTCCTACCCTGCCTACAATTTGCAGAGCTTGACCGCGAGATACGGCTTTACCCATAACAACCTCCTATTTTTCAGCGCTTTATCAACTCTGCCCTATGCAAAGATGACTTTACGCATTAATAAAGAACTTTCCAATACTGATTTTTTAGTATACACCCAAAATGACACCTTGTCAAATGTAAAGTGTCGTTTTTGGCTTAAATAAAGTATTTTTCATTTTATCCGGAGCGCTGACTCCGATGAGGCGCAAAGTTTCGGCCAAAACTATTTTTACTGTGCTTATCAATGCCAAGCGCGCCTGGGATAGCTCCGGATTTTCTTCGTCTATCACCCGGCAAGCGTTATAGAATGAGTGGAATTTGTCGGCTAATTTTATGGCGTAATGGGGCAGTTTATGGACTTCGTAGCTTTGGGAAATTTCTTCCACCAGTTCCGGGAATTTATTCAGTTCTCTCATCAGGCTCAACTCTTTTTCGTGTTTCAAAAGCTCAACATTTGCGTTGGAAATTGGAAATTGGAAATTGGAAATTCCAGTATTTTGCGCCTTTCGCAAAATACTGGCTATGCGGGCGTGCGCATATTGCACGTAATACACCGGATTTTTTTCTGATCTTTCTTTAGCCAGATCAAGGTCAAAATTCATATGCGTGGAAGGCGAGTACATCAAAAAGAAAAATCTCGCCACATCATGGCTGACTTTATCAATAAGCTCGTCAATATAAACTACGTTACCGGCACGTTTTGACATCCGCGCTTCTTTGCCGTCTTTCACCAAGCGAACGAGTTGGACAATGATAAATTTTAACTCGCCGGCAAATCCAAGCGCCTTGGCGGCGGCTTCAAATCTTGAAATATACCCGTGATGATCCGCGCCCCAAATTTCAACAATTCTGGAAAATCCTCTTTCAATTTTATTTAAAATATACCCGCAATCGGAAGCAAAATAGGTCTTTTCGCCATTGCTTTTCACTAAAACCCTGTCTTTATCGTCGCCAACTTGGGTTGTTTTCAGCCACAGCGCGCCGTCCTCTTCTTTGGTTAAATTTTTATTTTTCAAAACTTCTATTGCTTTATCCACATAACCATTATCATATAAAGACTTTTCTGACATCCACACATCAAATTTTATTTGCATTTTCTCAATGGCCGGTTTTATATAATCAGCTGTAACAGCTTCGGCTAATGGGGCTGCAGATAGTTGAACGGACATATCAAGTATTTCTTTGTGCTTATCGCGCAACTTATCAATATACCCTCCGGCATAGACAGCTTGCTCGTCTTTTTTAAAACTATGCGCCAATTTTAATATTTGCTCGCCGGCGTCATTATCATAATATTCGTTTGTAACTTCAAGTCCGGCTTTTTTGCAAACCCTGCCGATTGAATCTCCGTAAAATCCCCCGCGGCCATTTCCAAGATGCAATGGTCCGGTTGGATTAGCCGAAATAAATTCGTTGTTAATTTTCATGCCCTGGCCAATTTCACTGTTTCCAAATTTTTCTTTCTGCTCATTTATTTCCGCGACTTTGTCCTGCAAATATTTTCTTGAAAGATAAAAATTTATATAACCTGGCGCCACGATTTCAACTTTTTTGAAAGTTTCCTTAAAACTAGGTTTTTCTAAATTTCTAAAACCGAGTTTTAGATTTTCGGCTATTTCCATCGGCTTCTTTTGCAACACCTTCGCCAAAATCATCGCGATATTCGTCGTATAATCGCCGAATTTTTCCACCGCCGGATGCTCTATAATAATTTCGGGAATTTCAAGATCGCTAAAATCACCCGCCCCGCCTGCAACGCTATGCGTAGCATTGCGGGCAGGTTTTTGCAAGTCTAAAATGGCCCTTCTCACAATTTCCTTGATTTTTTGCTTCATGAAGCAATTCTAACTTAAAAACACAAAAAAATAAAGCCTGCTTTATACTTTGTATTATATACTTTATACTATAAATATGGCTACTCTCGCCTACAACAAACGCGCTAATTTTGACTATCAAATTTCGGATAAATACGAGGCTGGTTTGGTGCTGACCGGACAGGAGGTAAAATCCGTAAAAATGGGCCATATCAGCCTTAAGGAAAGTTTTGTCACCGTGAAGGGAAACGAATTGTATCTGACCAACGCGCACATCACTCCCTATCAGCATGCCGGAGACATTAAAAATTACGACCCGACCAGCCCGCGAAAACTGCTGCTTAAAAAAACGGAAATCAAGCATTTAACGGGCAAAGTGAGAACCCAAGGCTTGACACTCGTCCCAATCCGCGTGTATACTAAGAAGCGTTATATCAAACTGGAATTCGGCGTCGGCAAGGGAAAAAAGAAATTTGACAAGCGTGTTGATATAGCTAAAAAAGAAGATGAGAGAAAAATGAAAAGAGCAATGAGGGGATGACTGGTTTCGACAGATTGTACTTTTAAAATATGCAAGCTGATTATGATAGTCATATCACAAATCTGCCTATCAATGTTATAAGTGCAAACTTCATAACAAAAGCAAAATCAACATTTGCGCAAGCATTTGCCGGTTTTGCTCCTGCTTTAGCTTAAATCGCCTCTTTAGGCGATCACCTAAAGCCATCAGTCTATTGAATCCTGATAAATAGGATCTGGTGCCATATATTGGGATAGTTTATATATATTTTCTAAGATATATAAATGAAATTAATTTAGAATATGCTAAAAATACTTTTGTTTATTTATTAATTTTTAGCTGAATAAATCCAAATAGACTAAGCTTGTAGATTATTTTGAATGAACAATTTTGGACATGGGTTCAATTCCCATCATCTCCACCGTAGGCGAGTTTCCGCCAAAGGCGGATCCCGCCAGGGCGGGACAATTCTCGCCATCTCCAATTTAATTATTAAAACCAAAACAATTAGACGAGGACCAATTAAAAAAATTTTTCCCAAGAAAGCTCCCCGGGAACGGATCAATGAGCAGATTCGCGCTGCCCAGATTAGAGTTATTGACGGCCAGGGCAACCAGCTGGGCATTATGACGCCGCTTGAAGCCCTGCAAATCGCAAGAGAAAGAGAGGTTGATCTGGTAGAAGTAGCGCCGCTCGCCAATCCTCCGGTCTGCCGGATCATGGATTATGGTAAGTTCCAGTACCAGCAATCAAAACAGGACCGCCTCAGCAAGTCCAAGCAAAAAAAGATTGAAGTGAAAGGAATCCGCATTGGCATCCGGACCGACGAACACGACCTGGATTTCAAAAAAAACCAGGCTGAAAAATTTTTAAAAAAAGGAGATAAGGTCAAGATAGAAATAATTTTGCGCGGCCGGGAAAAAGCCCGTAAAGATCTCGCCAGAAACAGCCTGGCATTATTCATGAAATCAATCGCTATCCCCCATGCCGTTGAACAGGAAATAAAATCATTTCCGGGAGGATTAAATGCAATAATTACACCATTGTAAATCGCATAATGCATATCGCGTAGCGCATAACGAAAAAATATCGGGTTTCGCGTTATGAGTTACGAGTTACGAGATTAAATGCCTAAACTTAAAACAAGAAAAGCGCTGGTTAAAAAAATCAAAGTAACCAAAAATAGAAAAGTTCTGCGCCGGACCACCGGACAGAATCATTATAATTCCAAAGAAACCGGAGCGGTTGGACGAAATAAAAGAAAGGACGTGCGCCTTTTTAAAGCTGACGAGCAAAATGTGCTGAAAGCCCTGCCGTATAATTAAAATGGTTTTTGGTTTGTAATTTTTAGTTTGTAGAATTCCCGAGAACTAAAAACCAAAAACTAAGAACTAAGAACTAAAAATATGACTCGAGTAAAAAGAGGAACAACCCACGTAAAACGCAGAAAGAATTTATTGGAAGACGCCAAGGGCTATCGCTGGAACAGAAAAAATCTTTTCCGCGAAGCCAAGCAAGCGGTTATTAAAGCCGGCAAATACGCTTACCGCGACCGGCGCGCCAAGAAAAGAACGATGCGCGCGCTTTGGATCACGCGCCTAAATATCGCCGTCCGCGAATTTGGAATGAAATACAGCCAGCTGATCAAAACTATGTCTGACAAAAAAATAGCCGTGGACCGCAAAGTGCTTTCCCAAATGGCCGTTGAAAATCCAGAGGTATTTAAAAAATTTATAGAAGCTGTCAAATAACTTTAAATATCTTTCACACAAAAAAACTCCGCTCAAGCGGGGTTTTTGTTTCTGTCTGCGAACCATTATTACTCCTTTGAAACTCTTAATATTTCTTCAATGGAAGTTATGCCCTGGATAGCCTTGGTAAAGCCATCTTCAACCATCGTCAGCATGCCCTTTGATTTGGCCTTGATCTCGATCTCTTCGGACGTCGCCTTTTGCGAGACCATTTTCCCTATTTCATCATCCACTTCCAGCACTTCAAAAATTCCCAGCCGGCCGTGATATCCGGTTTTGCTGCACTGTTCGCATCCGCCCGGGCGATAAAACTTAATGTCTTTCCACTGGTCTTTTTCTTCCAGCTTGCCTTTTAAAATTCCTCCGGCCTTGATAGTCTTTAAAATTTCATCCATATCAAAATTTCCCTTGAGGCTTTCCAGCTCTTTTTCCAATAATTTATATTCCTTGCGGCAATCGGGGCAGAGCTTGCGCACCAGGCGCTGCGCCATCACAACATTAAGCGTTGAAGCCACTAAAAAAGGCTCGGCGCCCATGTCTAAAAGCCTGGGGATTGTTCCCGCCGCGCTGTTGGTGTGCAAAGTTGAAAGCACCAGATGCCCGGTCATCGCCGCGTGAATGGCCATTTCCATCGTTTCATTGTCCCGTATTTCCCCCACCATAATGATATCCGGATCCTGGCGCAAAAGAGAACGCAGTCCGGCTGCGAATGTCAGCCCCACCTTTGGATAAACTTGGGTTTGATTTATTCTCGGCATGCGATACTCCACCGGATCTTCCACTGTGCTGATATTCACCTCTGAAGTATTCAGGATATCCATAAATGTGTAGAGGGTTGTTGTTTTACCGCTGCCGGTCGGTCCGGTCACTAAAATCATGCCATTGGGCTTTTTTATCTGCCGATGCATAACTTCCAGCGCGTTGCCGTAAATTCCCATTTGTTCCATCGTCAAGCCCTTGGAAGATTCATCCAAGAGGCGCATTACCACTTTTTCTCCGTCAAAAATAGGCAGGATGCTCACGCGAAAAGACATTTTCTTCCCGTCTTTTTCAATTTTAAACCGGCCATCCTGCGGAACCCGGTGCTCGTCCAGCTTCAAATTGGAAAGCACCTTGATTCTGGCAATAATTCCATTTTTCACCTGCTTGGGCAAGGTCATCGCATCATGTAAAATTCCATCAATGCGATACCGGATGCGCACTTCTTTTTCGTCCGGTTCAATATGGATATCGCTGGCTTCCTGCAAAATCGCGTGCTTGATAAGAGTGTCAACGATTCTAATTATCGGCAATCCTTGCGCCACTTTTTCCAAATCCTCCTCCGCGGCGCCCTGGCCCGCTTCTTCCGCGTCCTTATTGATAATATCGCCAAACTCGGCTTTCAGGCTTCTTTCATATTGCTTCAAAATAATGTTGATGCTTTCTTCGGAAGTCAGGCAATTGATAATTTTTAGCCCAGTTTTTTTCCTGATAAAATCCACGGTCTGAATATCTTCGGGATTAAGCATCGCGACCTTCAGCTCCTCGGCACTGCGCTCAAAGGCGATAATTTTATATTTTTTGGCAATCGGCTCCGGTATAATCTGCAAAATTTCCTGCGGTATGATTTCTTTCGTCAAATCGACAAAAGGCACGCCTAAAATATAGGCGTAAAGTTTTCTTAGCTGGATTTCATCAATCAGCTTTTTTTCCACCAGCAATTCTCCCAGTCTTTTCTTATCCGTCTGCGCTTCCTTAAAGGCCGCTTCTAAATCCTCCTCCTTGACTAGGCCGGAATCCTTGACGAAATCACGGAGTTGTATGTTTTCAATACGCATTTATTCCTGAAACCTAAAACCTGAAACTTTTTTAAAAAATCGGGTTATGGGTTATAGGTTATGGGTTACGACATTTTTAATGTTTCTTTTATCTTTTTAACAATATCTTCCAGCCGATAGTCTGATTTTACCAGATAAGTGCTGGCTCCTTTTTCAAAAGCCTTTTCAATATCTTCCGGACTTTCCAGATTGGTCAGCAATATTACCGGGATTTTTTTGGTCTGTTCGTCCTTTTTTAATTCCTCCAGAACCTCATAGCCGTTCTTTTTTGGCAGGATAATGTCCAAAAGAATCAGGTCGGGAATTTCTTTTTTGGCAAGCATAGAGTCCGGCCTCGCCGTCAGCCGCCTCAATAGCTTCAAATTTTTCCGCCGCCAGATATTCGGCCATAGTTTTTCGCAAGGTCGCTTCGTCTTCAATGATTAAAATCTTAGGCATAAATTTTTATTTGCAATTAACGCACCAAAAACTGTGTTACGCATTGCATATTATATATTATGTGCCTGCCCGCCGGCAGGCGGGTTATGTGTTATGTGTTAAGCTGATAAGCCGGAATTGAAAAATTAAAAACACTGCCTTTATTTTCCTCAGATTGAAACCAGACCTTGCCCCCGGATTGTTCCACGATGTTTTTAGTGATATAAAGCCCGAGTCCGGTGCCAGTCGTATTATTTTTCAGTACATTGTCGCTGCGGAAAAACTTTTCAAAAATTTTTTTCTGCTGCCCCGCTGGAATTCCCGCCCCGTTGTCTTTAATGCTGAAATTGTAAAATCTGTCTTTTTTAAGAAAACCGATTTCCACGATGCCTTTGCCGAGTGTGTATTTAATGGCATTGCTTAAAAGATTTTCAATCGCCAGTTTCAGTTTATCAGCGTCCCCAACCACCCAGGCCGGATTTTTTTCGTCAAAAATAATCGAAACTTTGCCGGCTTGCGCCAGCGGTAAAATATCGCGAATTACTTCTTGGGTTATAGCCGTCAAATCGATCTTTTCCCTCTTAAGAACCAGCTGCCCCTGATCGATCCGCGCTACATCCAAAAGATCGTTTACCAGCCTGGCCATCTGGTGGCCAGACTGGCTGATATTTTCAATGGCTTCTTTTTGTTTTTCGTTAAGGCCGGATGCAAATTTTGAAAGCAAAATTTCCGTTTCCCAGCGGATTGCGGAAAGCGGAGTGCGCAACTGATGGGAAGCAATGGAAACAAATTCGCTTTTCATTTTATTGAGCCGGGCGATTTGCTCCACTTCATGAATGATGGAATTGCCGATTATGAAAATAACCGCCACGACGGTGCATTCCGCCATGACTAATATCTCGGGACTGTCGTAATTTTTGGAAATAAAGTAGGTGGCCGTCATCGCAATTATGATAATGGCGCCCATCATTAAAAACAGAAAACTGGGCGTATACCAGATTTTCACGCCCAATTCTTCGGCTTGTTTTTTTAAATTAAGATCATTGATAAATCTTATCATTCCAATTTTGTCTCCGCGCCTTGCGGAGTTACAAAATTGAGAACCCCGCACTAATTCTGTGCAGAAACTTTTTGTTTTAATTTTTTAAGCCGTAGGCGAGTCCGGACACTGTTCCATCAGCTACAGCAAGCTCTTGTTGGAATTAGTGCTGGGGTAGCCTCCTTAGCCCAAATTATACCACAAACTCCCGATTTTGTAAGCAAACAAATAAAAATAATCTTCCGTCAACAGGCCATTTCCTCCAATCTTTCCTTGAATTTCTCAAACACTTCCGGGCTTTGCGGCTCGGGCAGAAAGACCAGCATCTCGTCATTGGCGATGATCATGCTCCCCGCTTTTTTTGTGCGCGGATCATTGGCAATCCGTTTCAGCTTGCCAGCGCTTGAGCTATTGCTCGATAAAATCAAAACCGAATATTTTTTCGCCGATCCTGCGGAAAAATTTCGCGACCGCGCGTGTCCGGCAATAATTTCAGATTAGGAATATCGTCCGCGCGGTAATTGGGCTTGTAATTTTTAATCCAGCCGTTCGCCTGCTGAAATTTTTGAAAAACATCAAAGCCGAAGAGCGGGAAAATAAAAGAATATTCCGAGGCGGAAAAAGCATCTTTGAGATTTATTTCCAGTGATTTCGCGGTGATAAAATAATTAAGGCAGATTCGGTTGGTGATTTTTTTTCCATATCTTCTTCGTCCCAAAAGATGCACGGCCAAAGTTACTAAAGTCCGTCCGGTAAAAATTTTCCCGTATTTGAGAACGACCAGAATATCCAGATCGCTTTCCGGTTCCGTGTTTTTCATCGCCAGCCTGCCGGTCACCGCAATCATCCGGACATAGGGGACGAAGCGCAGCCAGCGCACGGTTTTCAAAAGAATTTTAAACTTGCTTTCCGCAATTTTATTCCGTTCCAGCCTTTGTTCCACTAAAGCCTTTCTGCCTTTCAAAAAATAAAATCCGCGATATTCTTCAATAAACTTTTTTAACTTCTCGCTTTCCAGCCCGTTTATAATTTCCAGTAAGCCGGGCTCTCCGCCGCCGACTGCCGGTTGTTGGTTAAAATTCGTGAAATATTTATGAATTTCAAAACTCGTCATTGGATAATCCATGACATCGTAATAGGCCAGCGTGGCCAAAATATTCTTTTCGAGTTCGGGGCTTGCCCCGTTAGAAATAAACATTGTAATATTTGCTAGCATAAAAAAGCTGCGGAACTGAAGTCCAAATTGATTTAGTTAACGATATTGGTTTATTTTTAACGGGGCTTGACATAGTCTGTAAAACTATTGTATTATTTTCAATTACATTTATAATAGAAAAACAGTTTAAAATAATTGTTGTTTAAAATTCCAGATCTTCATCGAAGATCGTTAAATAAATTTGAAGGGAGGTGGTTACTTTGAATGCCATGAAAGCATTGGGTACTAATTTATCAGCAGACCTTAGAAAATGCAATCCCAAAAAACTTGTCGATATGGTATTTACTGAAGCCGCGATGAGAGAAGCGGCAGAAAAGGCACACGCAACAATTCTGGATGTAATCAAGGGCGATTTCAAATCAGGCGGTCCAGGAGCCATCACCATATTGGTAGGCATAGCCGAATCTCACCTGAGCATCCACACATGGCCTAAATATAAATATGCCATGGTAGATGTTTTTACTTGCGGAGAAAATTTGGATCCAGCGGCTGCAGTAAAACATCTGATCATCGCTTTTGAATCTAGAGATCCATCGGTATCTGAGAACAGGCGCGGAATTATTAATCCGTTTACAAAAGATCTGCCGCACAAGCCCGCTGACTCCTGAATCCCAAATTTATCTCTGCAATCACAGAGACCATGACAGCTTGTTTCTTCTTAAAGAGCAAGCTGTCTTATTTTTTAGTTTAAATATACTTCCCCGTCCAGCTCCTTTTGCAATTTTTCAATTTATCCGGCGTGCCGGCGATAAACAACTTCTCCGCCCTTGTCCCCGCCTTCCGGACCCAGATCAATCACCCAATCGGAATTTTTCATCACGTCGATATTATGCTCCACCACCAAAACCGTATTGCCCTTTTCCACCAGCGCGTCCAAAACTTTTAATAATCTTTTCACATCGTCAAAATGAAGCCCGATGGTCGGTTCGTCCAGAATATACAAAGTTTTTCCGGTTGATTTTCTGGCCAATTCCGTCGCCAATTTTATCCTTTGCGCTTCCCCGCCGGAAAGATTAGTCGCGCTTTGCCCCAGTTTCAAATATCCGAGCCCGACTTCTTCCAAAGTTTTTAATTTTTCCACAATGAGCGGAGATTTTTTGAAAAAGCGAAGGGCATAGGAAACGCTCATATCCAAAACTTCAGCGATGTTTACTCCCTGATATTCAATATCCAAAGTTTTTTGATTATATCTCGTTCCGCCGCAAGCTTCGCATTTGACATACATATCCGGCAACAAGATGCATTTCAATTTTTTTCGTGCCGTCGCCCTGGCAAACCTCGCAGCGCCCGCCTTTCATATTAAAACTGAACCGGCTGGCGTCATAACCGCGATTTTTGGCCTCTTCCGTCAGCGAAAAAAGATCGCGAATCAAAGAAAAAACTCCGGTATAAGTCGCGGCGTTTGATCGCGGCGTGCGCCCGATCGGAGCTTGATCAATATTGATGACTTTATCGATATTTTGCAATCCTTTTATTTTTTTGTGCGCTCCCGGAATCGCTTTGGATTTAAAAAAATGTTTGGAAAGCGCTTTAGCCAAAATATCATTAACCAGAGTTGATTTTCCCGAACCGGAAACGCCGGTTATGGAAACAAATTTTCCCAGCGGTATTTCCACATCGATATTTTTCAAATTATGCTCAGTGGCGCCGATAATTTCAATGGATTTTTTATTGCCTTTTCGAACTTGTTTTTTTCCGCCACTTTTTTCCTGCCGGTTAAATACTCCGCCGTTGATGTTTTGGATTTCAGAAGTTTTTTAAAATCTCCCTGAAAAATAACCTCGCCCCCTTCTTCGCCCGCTCCCGGACCCATATCAATGATCCAGTCGGCGCTCCGGATGATATCTTCATCATGCTCCACCACAATTAAAGAATTTCCGGCATCCTTAAGCGCTTGCATTGTGGCAATCAGTTTTTCCGTGTCCCGATTATGGAGTCCGATGGAAGGCTCGTCTAAAACATAAGTTATACCCATCAGTTCCGATCCGATTTGGGTCGCCAGCCGGATTCTTTGCGCCTCCCCGCCGGAAATAGAATTGGCTCCGCGCGCAAGTGACAGATATTCAAGCCCGACATTCGAAAGCGCGGAAGTTTTCTCCAGCATATCTTTTATCGAGGGAGCGACGATTTCTTTCCCGCCCGGATCCGCCAGTTCTTCTTTCAGGCTGCTAATGAAATCCTTAAACTTAGAAAGATTCAGATTGACAACATCGTCAATGGATTTTCCCAGGACCAGCACCGACAAATATTCTTCTTTGAGCCTTTTTCCATGGCAAGCCGGGCAAATTTTTTCCAGCATATATTTTTCCAAATCGCTTCTGACATAATCCGACCCGGCCTCTTCATATTTTTTCTTAATCATTCCGACCACTCCCGGAAAATACATCCTCACTTCTTTCACTCCGCCCAGCGCGTCTTTTTGTTTTATCAAAAGTTCTTTGCGCTCCGTGCCATAAAAAATTATATCCATTATTTTTGGAGAAAGTTTTCTGACCGGCGTGTTCAGGGAAAAATTGTATTCTTCGGCCAGCGCGCTCGCGATGTTCATATAATTTCCCTGCCCGCCGGCGCGCCCATTGGATTTGCTCCAAGGCATAATTGCTCCTTCGGCTAAAGTCAGATTCTTATTGGGAACCACCAAGTCAACATCCACTTCCTTGGTAATGCCGAGCCCCGAACAATATTCACAAGCTCCTTCCGGATTATTAAAAGAAAAATGGCGAGGAGTAATTTCATTGATTCTGGCTTGGCACTCATGGCAGACAAAATCACGGTTGTAGGTTTCGTCCCCGCCGCTTTCGGCGGAAATGATGAGCGTCCCTCCGCCGACGCGCAAGGCCGTTTCAATGGAATCCAAAATTCTTTCCGCATCCGGATTTTTACGCTTTACGGTTATCCGGTCAACCACCGCTTCAATCGGGCTGTCAATTTTTTCACTGGCAATAGCCAGGGCCTCCGTAGCCAGCATGATTTTCCCATTAAAGCGCGCGCGGGCAAATCCCAACTGGACAATACTTTTAATAATTTCTTTGGAGTTTTTGTTATTTTCTCTGATTTTGGCCAAAATCGCGATTTGCGTGTTTTCCGGAAATTTTTGAATCTCTTCCAACATTTCCTGATTGGTTTTGCGAAGCATTGCGGTTCCGCACTGCGGACAATGCACCTGCCCGATTTTTGCGAACAAAACACGGAGATAATCATAAATCTCAGTTAAAGTCCCTACGGTTGAGCGCGGAGAACGGCTTAAGCTTTTTTGGTCAATGGAAATTGTCGGACTCAAGTTTTCAATTTTATCCACATCGGGCTTGGCTCCGACATCCAAAAAATGGCGGGCGTAGGATGACATGCCTTCCAAATATCTGCGGTTGCCTTCCGTATAAATCACATCAAAAGCCAGCGAGGATTTCCCCGAACCCGAAAGTCCCGTCACCACCACCAGCTTATCGCGGGGAATATCAATATCAATATTTTTTAAGTTGTTGACCCTCGCGCCTTTGATGATAATTTTGTCCCGTTTTGCCATGTTTGTCCGCGAGCTGTGCGAGTGGATACAAACATGAGCATCCCGCACCAATTCGCTAATTAAGACTTTTAAAAAAATAAGACGTAGCCGCAGGCGAATTCGCAAACAAAACTAATTTTGGGATTAAGACTTTGTTGGAATTTGGTGCGGGAGGACATGTCGGACTAGTTATAAATTGTAAAGGGTTTTTGGGGGTTTGTAAAGAGCTGTCTATTAACTGCCCATTAAGTTAAAATGCTATAAATTCTTTATACAATTTAATATATTCAAGACAATGAAAAAGAGGCAGATGCATTCCGCCTCTTAGTATATTTGAATTTGTTAATTTTAGCTCCCGCAGCTGCCGCCTTCAGTAGTTGAAGTTTCAGCGCTTAAAGCCTGCGCGCATTCGGCTGGCGCGGTGTTGAAAGCGTCGCAAATAGCTTTCTTATAAGCTTCGGAATTTCCGTATTGATAGACTGCCTTGGTCGTTTGTCCGTTAATAGTCAGCGTCGGAGAACCACTGGCTCCGGCTGCGCCTGAAGCTTCCGCTTCAGCCTTCATTAAGGCTAGCCCCTCGGAACTCACACAGGCGGAAATTTTAGCTGTATCAATTTCCAGACTTTGGGCGCCGGCTTCCCAGCAGGATCCATCCGATCCGCATTTACCATTAACATAAGTCACAAAATCCAGCCATCTGCCTTTGCCATAATTTTTAAGCACGCAAGCCTCTCTTTCGTCCTGATCCACTTCTTTCTGGCCGTGAAGTGAAGAAATTTTATCTTCTTCGGCTGTCACAATGTAGTGAACATTAAAATTCACTTTATCCTTGAGTAAAATATAGACCGACTTCAGAGTGTCTTCCGCCTGGTTGCCATAAGGACAAAAACTCATGACATAAAGATTGACTTCCGGCTTATCACTCTTGGGAGCGGGCTTGCTGGCTTCCGCTTCCTGCTTTTTCGCTTCTTCCTGTTGTTTTGCAATTTCATCAAAACTGATAGCCGATTGGATAAATTTCGTCCCGTCCTTAGTGACATAAACCGGCTGGTCCTGCCCGCTGGCGCTTACCGTTATTTTATATAAATCCCCGTCCTCGGTTACTTCTTTCACTGTCGCGGCTCCGCCACTGTCCTTGATCAGCGCTTCCACCTTGGCCTTAGCCGCTTCGGTTCCAATGCCGGTGTCTTTTTTAGCCACCTTATAATTGCAACCGGAAACAAACAAAACCATTAGTAAGCTTGCCGCAATTAGATATACTTTTTTCATTTAATTTTTACTTGAATTATTACCTGCCTATTTTATACTAACCATCTAATTTAAGCAAATGCCCATCTATAATCCGCCACTACAAAAAGGTGGAAATTTTATGCTATAATTGCCCCATGAAATCCAAAAAAATCCGCGCAGAAAAAAGGGATATTAAAAAACGCAAAAGGATGCCGGTTTCAGGCAAGAGCGTTTTGAAAATTCAAAAAATTATCTCAAATAAAGCCAAAAATGCCTAAAGGGCTTGACCACCTGCTATCCGAATGATAAGCTAATAAAAGTTTTAATTACAGCAATGAAGTTGATCATCCGCATATTAGCCAACGCAGCCGCAATCCTGATCGCCGCCAAATTCATCCCCGGCTTTATTTTTGACGGCACGCTCATCGACCTTTTAGTCGCCGGCGCAGTTATCGGCCTCGTAAACGCCGTCATTAAGCCGGCAGTCGCCTTCATTTCCCTGCCTGTTATTTTCTTGACTCTCGGCCTTTTTTACATAATCCTTAATATTGCTTTACTGCTTTTGGCCGCCAGATTTATCCCGCATCTCGCCATCCACGGATTTTGGGCGGCTTTCTGGGGAGTAATCATTATCAGCCTAATAAATAGCCTAGTGACTCATCTTGGGCAAAAGTAAAAATTTTAACAACTATTAAAGTTTGAAATGGCTACCCCGCAAAAAGTTCCAATAAAAACCTACTTATTGTAATGATTTGCGCTCGTTGTCACCTTCGGCTTAGCTTAATTAAAATATAAGGAATTCACAGCGAACTTTCGCGGGGTGCTCATAATTGCAGCTTCTCGCGAAACGCTTGAAGACAATTATGGCAAAAATTATCAACATCACCGAATTAATCATTGCCGTTTTACTCACTATTTCCATTTTGCTGCAAAATCGCGGAGCGGGACTTTCCTCCACTTTCGGCGGGGATTTCGGCGGTTATTACAGCAAGCGCGGATTTGAAAAATTTCTGGTTCGTTTTTCCATAGTCCTGGCAATCCTTTTCATCGGATTGGCCATCGCCAATCTTCTGATCAGCAGCGGAACTATTTAAGGTATGCACATAAATATTAAATTAGCCCTTCAGATTTGGCCGGGCAAAAAATAATATTAGCAACTTATTTAACCCCCAAAAACCTTCTTTCAAACAATGGCTTAAAATTAACCGGGTTCTTGATTTGAAGGAAAAAATTATTTTTTATTTTCTTGTTTTTATCCTCATTGGCTCCCTGCTTGGCTGGGGAGTGGTTTTTTACTATTCCAAAACCACGGCTGTTCCTAATTACGGCGGAGAATATATTGAAAGCACAGTTGGACAGCCTTCCCATGTTAATCCGATAATTTCCCAATCCAACAGCGCCGATGAAGATCTGGTCCAGCTTGTTTACAGCGGACTCTTAAAATACGACAGTCAGGGAAAAATTATTCCGGACCTCGCCGAAAGTTATGAAATTTCGGACGACAAAACTCTCTATACTTTTCATCTGAAAAATAATGTCACCTGGCATGACGGAGAAGCTTTTACCGCCAATGATGTTTTGTTCACTGCCAATATCTTAGGCGATCCGGCTTATAAAAGCCCCTTGCGCATCAACTGGCAGGGCATCACTACCAATGTTTTGGACGATAACACTATCACTTTTCAAATCAAAAGCCCTTATGTCGGATTTTTGAATAATCTGACCTTTGGCATTTTACCCAGGCATATCTGGGAGGCGGTCAGTCCGGAAAAATTTTCCCTCATTGATTTAAACCTGGAGCCGATTGGAACCGGCCCCTATAAATATTCCTCTATCCAAAAAGATTCCAGCGGCAATATCATTTCCTACAAACTGGCAGCCAATCCGAATTATTTCGCCGGCAAACCCTATATATCAAAAATTACTTTCAATTATTACGCGGATGATGAGGCCGCCATCCAGGCCTATAATTCAAAGGAGGTAATGAGCATCAACAGCATCAGCCCGCAAAAAGTTTCCGCTATCAAACTGGGGCAAAGCACGATTACGCATAAATTCAACATCCCCCGCTATTTCGCGGTTTTCATCAATCAAACTAAAAGTGCCGCCTCTGGCCAATGACGACGTGAGAAATGCCCTCGCCTGGGCCACCAACCGGCAGGAAATTATTGAAAAGGTTCTGGCCGGCAGCGGCCAGCCGGTTTATTTGCCGATTCTCAAGGGCATGCTTGGATATTCCGAAGAGCTGGATAAGCGCGAATTCGATCTGGAAAAAGCCAATAAAATTTTGGATGATGCCGGCTGGCCAAGAGGCGAAAACGGCATCCGGGAAAAGAACGGGGCGGTTCTTCATTTTTCCCTGATCACCACCGATTGGCCGGAATTGGCCCAAACTGCGGAAATCTTGAAAGACCAGTGGACGAAAATCGGAGCCGATGTGAGCGTCAGTTCTTTTTCCATTTCCGATATCCAGCAAAATTATCTGCGTCCCCGGGAATATGACGCTTTGCTTTTCGGCCAAGTTTTGGGCGCCGATCCTGATCCATATTCCTTCTGGCATTCATCGCAAAAAAGAGATCCGGGGCTTAATTTATCCCTCTTTGGAGATTCCAATACCGACAAATTGATTGAAGACGGAAGAGTTGAGTTTGATCTGGAAAAACGCGCTCAAATTTATTTTGATTTCCAAAAGAAGCTGCTTGCGGAAACACCGGCTATCTTCTTATACAGCCCGGCCTATATTTATCCCGTCAACAAAAAAGTGCAGGGCATCGACATTGAAAATCTGACTTCCCCCGCGCGCATTTTTTCCGACATCAGCCACTGGTATATCAAAACAAAAAGGGTTTGGAAATAAGTAGTAAAAAAATTCACCCGGTTAAATAGGTTCTGCTTCGCGGAAATTTAACGGGGTAAAAAAATATGCAAATTAATTTTGAAAATGTCCCTAAACATTACGCGTCGCGAACTCATGAAAAAATGAAGGAGGTTCTTATGGATCCCGCGGGCGCCGGCCCCGCCGTCCACTATTACCTGATCCGGGGCGGAACTGAACAGAAAAATATAACTGTTTGGGAGCCGGGAACCGTTTCCGGAGAATACATCAAGACCTACGGACACTACCATGTCGGCAATTTGAGCGAAAACTACCAGATTATCTATGGCCAAGGAGTGGCTTTGCTTCAAAAATTGGCCGAGGATGAAAACGGGGAAATGATTCCCGATGTCGTAGCTGAATTCAAAGCTATTCCAGTAAAAGCCGGAGATAAAATTTTTATGCCGGAAAAATTCGGGCACTTATTAGTTAATACCGGGCAAACTTATTTTGTCACTATTGATGACAGTCCGGTGGATTTTGAAGACCGGGATCCCGCCAGTTTTCCGGGCCACGCAGACTATGAGTTGGTTAAAAAAATGAAAGGGTTTGCCTATTATATTGTAGAGCAAAATGGCCAGCCGGCCCTCAAAAAAAATCCTCTTTATAAAAGCATTGAAAAAGAAGATCTAGGAGGCTTGCCGGTAGTTAGTTAATTGCAATCAAAAAATGGGAAATAGTAATAAAACGAAGAAAAAAAAGAAAGTTGTCGTGGCCGTGAGCGGAGGGTTTGACCCGATTCATATCGGACACGTCCGAATGTTTCAGGAAGCCAAAAAATTAGGCACTCATTTATTGGTAATCGTCAACAACGACAACTGGCTGCATAAAAAAAAGAGGCATATTTTCATGCCCGATTCTGAAAGGAAAGCAGTTATTGCCACACTTAAGCCGGTAGACAGAGTTGTTTTAACTAGACACAAAAAAAATCCGACTGACATGAGTGTCTGCGCGGAACTTTTAAAATATAAACCAGACATATTCGCGAATGGCGGCGACAGAAAAAAAAGCAATATTCCTGAAGTTCCTGTCTGCGAAAAAATCGGATGTAAAATGGTTTTCAATGTTGGCAAGGGCGGAAAAGTCCAATCCAGCTCATGGCTTTTGGAAAAATATGTGAAGAAAGCCGTTGATAAATCCGAAAATCGACCGTGGGGAAAATTTGAGGTATATGTCGACGATACAAATCATAAGGTAAAAAAACTCACTGTTTCCCCCGGTGCCAAATTGAGCCTGCAATCTCATAAGCGGCGCGCGGAACACTGGGTGGTCGTCAAGGGTACCGCTAAAGTAGTAAACGGCGAAAACATATTAATGCTTCACGAAAATGAAAGTACCTATATTTCTGCCAAATCCAAACATCAGCTTGCAAACCCGGGAAAGACGCCTCTGGAAATAATTGAGGTGCAAACGGGTGATTATTTTGGAGAAGATGACATTATTCGTTATCATGATATATATGGCAGAATGAGCGGCATGCCTGCGGCCTGATTTGACCCCGTTAGAAGTTCAAATTAGACAATATTTTAGGAAAACGCGTGAGCGAAGCGGTTTACCCTGTAGTGAACGAGGTTCTACTATAGGGCTTCGCCTCCGCATTTCAGCTTTAGTAAATACTTCCCAAAACTTCTAACGGGGTTGACAAATAATCCTTTTGGGTGTATAATTAAAGATACTAAAGAATCTTCTTCTATTTTAATATTTTTGCTTAATTTAAGCCTTTTTCTTCTTTTTTCCAGCTTTTAAGAAAGCCTTTCTTTTCACCTTTTTTACTACTTATATAGCATCTTTAATTTACCTTAATTTAACTTACTACTTTCCACGACCAGTATTGCTGTTCGTGCTGATTAGTGAATCTCATTTATGATTAAAAAATATGCGCCGGCCCCCTTGGTCCGGCCGAGTGAAGCTCTGAGCCGCATCGGCCAGAACACAGTCTTGGGTCGCGTGACTCAAAGCGCGGTTAAACCGCAAAGCGCAAGGCCGAATTATTCAAAAAGCAATCTGCGTATTATACCTCTCGGCGGCCTGGAAGAAATCGGCCGCAATATGACCGTCTTTGAATATGGGCCGGATATTATCATTGTTGATATGGGACTGCAATTCCCCGACGAGGATATGCCCGGCATTGACTACATTATTCCGGATGTATCTTATCTCAAAGGAAAAGAAAAAAATATCCGCGGCGTGATTATTACCCACGGGCACTACGACCATATCGGCGCCATTCCGCACATTATGGAAAAAATCGGCAATCCTCCAATTTACATGACCGAGCTGACGCGCGGAATCGTCATGAAACGCCAGGATGATTACAAAGACAAAGCAACCTTGAACATTCATACCGTGAAAAAAATCGACCGCTTGCGGCTGGGATCTTTCAGCATTGAATTTTTTCATGTCAATCATACGATCCCCGATTCCGTGGGACTGGCCATTACAACTCCGGTAGGAACCATTATTCATACCGGTGATTTTAAATTCGACCATTCTCCGATTTCCGACGCGCCGGCTGATATCGCCAAAATCGCGCGGCTTGGCAGTGAAAACATTTTAGCGCTCATGTCAGATTCCACTGATTCGCAAACTCCGGGCTATTCGCTTTCTGAAACAAAAATCGCTAAAACCTTGGAAGAAATTTTTGAACGCACGGAAGGCCGGCTGATTATCGCCACTTTCGCCGCGCTCATCAGCCGCATCCAGTCAGTCGTCACTGCCGCTGAAAAATACGGAAGAAAACTGGCCGTTGACGGCTATTCCATGAAAACCAATGTGGAAATCGCGCGGGCTCTCGGATATCTGCAGGTGAAAAAAAGCACACTAATCCCCATTAACCGTGTTAATGATTACCCGGATAATAAAGTTGCCATCATCTGCACCGGCGCCCAGGGCGAATCCAACGCCGTTTTAATGCGTATTATTACCGGCGAGCACCGCTTTGTGAAAGTGCATAAGGATGATACTTTCGTACTTTCCTCTTCGGTTATTCCAGGCAATGAAAGGACTGTACAGGCCATTATGGATACGATTTACCGCAAAGACGCCAAAGTTGTCCATTACAAGATGATGGACGTGCATGCCGGAGGCCACGCCCGCCAGGAAGACTTGAAGATGATGATCAATCTGGTGCGTCCGAAATATCTGATTCCGATTCACGGCAATTACTATATGCTAAAACTTCACGGCCAGCTGGGCGTGAGCGTCGGCATGGATCCGAAAAATATTCTTATCGGTGAAAACGGCAGAGTGATTGAGTTTGATTACCGGGAAAACGGAAAATTGCTGGAAGAAAAGGTGCCGACTAACTATGTGATGGTGGACGGATTGGGTGTCGGCGATATCGGGCAAGTGGTGCTCCGCGACCGCCAGCTTTTGGCCAAAGACGGCATGTTTACGATTATCGTCATCATTGACAGCAAGACTAAAAAAATTATCGGCAAGCCCCAGGTAACTTCCCGCGGATTTATTTTCGTCAAGGAAAATTTTGACCTGGTGAACGCCACTAAGAAAAAAGTGGAGGAAGTCGTGGCCGCTAAAACTTCGGCCAACACTGCGGTTAACTGGGATTATGTCAAAAATAATATCCGCGAAACCGTGGGGTCGTTCCTATATCAAAAAACTCAGCGAAGGCCAATGGTACTTCCAGTGGTGATAGAAGTATAACTCCTAACTTTTCTTCTCCGCGAAGAAAAGTTACAAAAGAAGCTCTCAGCAGGACAAAATTTCCAAACAAATTCTGCACTCACTTACTAAAAGTTGCCGGTTGCCCCGAGGCGGACCAGCAACTTTTTTTAACGTTCGCTCCCTTAAATTTGTGATTGGAAATTTTGTATGCTGAAAAATTTTTAAAATAATTCCGCCATTACGAAAAAATGTAAGGAATTGAGCGGAGCGAGCGTTAAAAAATTTCTTGCAACCCTTTCCGGCTGTCGCCGGAAATTTTAGCTCGCGGAGCGCTAATTTCTTCCCATTTTTTCGTCTGGCGGACAGTTTTCTTTCTCCACTTTCTTTTGCTGCCAAAAGAAAGTGGAAGTCCAGGGATTGCTTAAACCCCCCTTTTACGCTAAGATAAAACTATGAAAAAGAGAATCTTTTCCGGAGTGCAGCCGAGTGGAAATCTGCATATTGGCAACTATTTAGGCGCAATTAAAAATTGGGTTAAACTTCAAAATGATTATGAGTCCATATTTTGTATCGTTGATTTGCACGCCATTACCGTCCCCCAAAATCCGGAGGAACTGCGCAAAAAGACGATTGAAGTCGCCAAAATTTATCTGGCCGCCGGAATTAATCCGGAGAAATCTACGATTTTTATCCAATCGCATATTCCCGAACACACGGAACTCACTTGGATTTTGAATACGATTACGAAAGTCGCGGAGCTGGAAAAAATGACCCAATTCAAAGATAAAACTCAAAAAAATATCGAGGGCACGGCGGTTGGTCTTTTTGATTATCCCGTCCTTATGGCTTCGGATATATTATTATATAATACCAATTTGGTTCCCGTCGGCGAAGATCAGCTGCAGCATATTGAAATCACCCGGACGCTAGCCAACAGGTTCAATAAAAAATTCGGCGAGACTTTTATTATTCCTGAACCGTTTATAACTAAGGAAAGCGCGAGGATTATGGGCCTCGACGATCCGGCCAAAAAAATGTCCAAATCCGCCAGTTCTGAATATAATTATATTTCCCTGACCGATGATGCGGAAACTGTCCGCAGGAAAATCAAAAAAGCCGTCACCGATTCGGGAACGGAAATTAAATATGTTGACAACCCGCCCAAGGGCGAGGCAGGCAAGCCGGCGCTGCAAAATTTGATCAATATTTATTCCCTGCTTTCGGAAAAATCCGCCCAAGAAATTGAAGCGGAATACAAAGGCAAGGGATATGCCAATTTCAAAAACGGACTGGCGGAAGTCATTATTAATTTTCTAACGCCTTTTCAGGAGAGAATGAAAGAATTAAGCGATGATAAAGTCTTGACAATTCTTCAAGAAGGTGCTAAAAAAGTCAGACCATTGGCTAAGGCTAAATTGGAAGAAGTGAAAAAGAAAATAGGGTTAATTCTTTAACCTTAAAAAGGGGGGATAACGAATGAGAAGAAAGAAAAGGAAGGAAGACAGAAAAAGCAAAAACAGCTATAAAGGGGCGATAATCGCAGTCATTATAATTATTGTCGTTATTTTCTGGGTGCTTCCGGATTACCTTATCAAATGAAGTGGAAAGGAGGTAGCGTTTTTGAGAAGAAAATTGGATCATTGGAAAAAGCAACAAAAAGGACTTAATAAACACGGAATACGGATACTTGCGAATTACGGCATCAAAAATGGTGCTGCTCACCACAAGACCACAACTTCTTTTATCTCCCCTGCCGTAAAAATCGTTCAAGACATTAGGCAAAATCCTTTAAAATTAAGAGTGCTTCCGAAAAACAGCTCGCCAAAAAAGGCAATGGGAGCCAGAAGCATTCTTAACCGCATAATGGCATTTTTTTCCAAAATGCAAGTAAGAATTTAAACGAGGCTATCCAGCGCATTGCGGATGCCTCGTTCTTTATTTTCTGAAAAATTTATTCCCTTATTATCTTCAGAAGTTCATCCTTTTTTTCTTCCATCAACTTTTTGGTTTTAGCTTCGAGATTGAGCCTTAAAACCGGTTCAGTATTTGAAGGCCGGACATTGAACCACCAGTCTGGAAAATTAATGCGCACGCCGTCAAGTTCGTCTATTTCGCCATCTTTATAAATTTCCTTGAGTTTATTCATTGTTCCCGTCTTATCCTCCACATCAGAATTTATTTCACCGCTATGGAAATAGCGCTTAAGATCCCGCGTAAGCTCCGAGAGTTTTTCTCCGGTTTCATTTATGAGGTTAACAAGCATTACAGCCGCTAGTGTTGGCAGTTCGGCTTTAGAATTTTCTTCAAAAAAATAATGCCCAGAAAGTTCTCCTGCAAAAACAGCTCCGTCCTCGCGCATTTGTTTTTTAATAAGTGAATGACCTACTCGACATCGATTCACTTTGCCGCCCGCTTCTTCAATAACTTCTTTCACGGCATTTGAACTGCGAATATCCATGAGAATCGTGGCGCCGGGATATTGTTTAAGAACCCCTTTGGAAAGAAGCGCGATCACATAATCCATAGGAACCACTTCGCCTTTTTCATCTACGAATCCAATGCGATCGGCATCGCCATCATAAGCAATCCCAAGATCTGCCCTGATTTCCCTTACTTTGTTTTGAAGCGTTTTCAGAGTTTCAATTTTTAAAGGATTAGCCTCGTGATTGGGAAATGTCCCATCAAAATTGTCATAAAGATAAGCCGCATCAAAATCAGCTGGAAATTTTTCATAAACAGCTTTATCAATAATTCCCATAGCATTGGCAAAGTCAATCACAATTTTCTTTTTACCCAATCCAGGCTTAAAAAAGCCGGCCATGTAGTCAAGGTATTTATTTTTGAGATTGCTGTCATCGGAAACATTTCCTCTATTTTTTGAAGCGGGAATATTTTGGCTTATGGCCAATTCTTTAATTTCTTCCATTCCGCTTCCTTTGCCCACCGGGATGGCATTTTTTAAGCAAAATTTCATACCATTCCATTCGGCTGGATTGTGCGAAGCCGTGATAACCACCGCCGCATCAACGTCCAGATTCCAGGAAGAAAAATACGCCATGGGCGTTGTGGACATTCCTATTTTTATTGTGTCGGATCCCTGTTCAAGCGCGCCATTAATAAAAGCTTCCTGCAATTTTTCTGATGACCCGCGCATATCATAGCCAATAGATATTTTTTTAGCTTTAGTGTAATACGCAAACGCACGGCCTATCCAATAAGCTACTTTTTCATTTAATTGATCGGGGTAAACTCCCCGAATATCATAGGCTTTAAAAATTTTTGGATTAACTTGCATATAATTTGAATGTTATTTTTACATCCTTATTCTATCATTGACAAAGCCCTTTTTACAAGCGAGAATAAAAACATGAACCCCGTTAGAGTTTTTACTCGTCTAACTAGGGTCAAAATAATTAATTAACCAGTTTTTAGGTATTATTTTCTCTGAAAATAAACTTATAAAAACTCTAACGGGGTGAAAATAGGCATAGTCGGGCTCCCTAATGTCGGAAAATCCACGCTTTTTAAGGCTTTAACCAAAGTCCCGGTAGACATCAGCAATTATCCTTTTTGCACCATTGAGCCCAATATCGGCATTGTTAAGGTTCCCGATGAACGGCTGGAAAAACTGGCTCAAATGTCCCACTCCAAAAAAGTCATTCCGGCCATTGTGGAGTTTGTGGATATCGCCGGCATCGTTAAGGGCGCGGCCGAGGGCGAAGGCCTGGGCAATAAATTTTTATCGCATATCCGGGAAGTGGACGCGATCGTGCAGGTTGTCCGCGTTTTTGCCAATGACAAGATTACGCATGTGAACAATTCTATTGACCCAGAGCGCGATATGGAAATCATCAACACGGAATTAATTTTGGCCGATTTGGAAACCGCGCAGAAAGTTAAAATTAGATTAGAAAAGGATGCCCGCGGAAACAAAAAAGGCGCCACGGAACAACTGGCTGTTTTAGAAAAAATAGAATCTGCGCTGGAAGCTGGTAATCTTGCGAATACTGTAAAACTAGATCTGGAAGATGAAAACACAAAGATAGTTGTCCGCGAACTTTCTCTTCTAACTATGAAACCATTTTTGTTTGTTTATAATACTACCGATATTAATGAAAAGCTATCTGAGAATTTAGAAAAACTCCCCCATGTTAAGCTGGACGTTAAAATCGAAGAGGAACTGCTTGAGATGAGCGCAGAGGAAGCCAAGGAGTTGGGGATCAAATCAAACATTGGCCAGCTTATTATAGAAGCTTACAAATTGCTTGGCCTCATCACTTTTCTTACTACCGGCGAAGATGAAACCCGCGCTTGGACCATTCAAAAGAGCTGGACCGCGCCCTTGGCCGGCACTGCCATTCATAACGATTTCAAGGACAAATTCATCCGCGCCGAAGTTATCCAATGGAACAGGCTTTTGGAAGCTGGATCTTGGGGTAAAGCCCGTGAACTCGGGACTCTGCGCACTGAAGGCAAGGATTATATCGTTTCTGATGGCGATGTTATAGAATTCAAAATATAATGGGGATGTTTATCCCGTAGCGAACTGGTATGGGACTTACTCTGCAGTAATCCGCTATGGATTTGCTGCCAGAGTGATTAAATTTAAAATTTAGAAAGAATGCTTGCCCCATAATAAAATTTTTTGGAAGATGGAGAGTAAAGCTTACAGATGAACTTCATACGGGGTCCGGCTAAAAACCAAAAATCCGGAGAAATTCTCCGGATTTTTTGGCAAATCCTATTTTTCAGCAAATATAATGTTTGCCACAGGTCATTGGCAAATGGAGCATACGGATATACTACAAGATTAGAATTCTTAAAGCCAGCCCACTTTTTATAAATTATTTTGTTCTCTTATGGCCACATAACATCTTCCTTCATGTAGTCTGCACCACCACATTCTGATGGCTTGTACCACCCATATTTCCCGCCTATCGCACATACTACCTTACAATCAACTTTTCCCGAGCTGGTATCTAGTCTGCAACATCCGCCGTTGCCTACCCCCGCAACCATAAAATTCCCGGCACACGCTATTTGGTAATCCCCTGTCCCTGCCACCGCCACTTGCACCGCCCTTTGATTGCCGCCGGCAGAGCCGACGGATTTGACGCTGCGGACGGAAGCGATTGCGGCTGTTGAAGCGCATGATATTTTAGCTTCATCGGCGTCTTTCAATTCAACCGTATATCCGTCATTTTCTATGCGGCCACTGGCGGGATTGCAGTTCGCAAGCTGATCTACCGTCGCGTGCCCGCCCTTGATGACATCCTGCAACACTATTTCCACGCCGTCTTCGGCTTTGTTGTAGGCCTGGTTGGAAGAATCCTCTCCCAGGGAAGCCTTCCTTTCCTGGACAGCCACCAGGGCAATAGACAGGGTTGAAATCAGGATGATCCCCATGATCATCATAGTCACGACCAGCGCCGAGGCTTTCCATAGTCCGCCTTTGAAGGAGAGCTTGGTTTTAATTTTTTGGATTTGTTTTTTCATAATTTGAGCTCAAATAAATATTGAACTGTTTAACAATTACGCTGTTCCTATAATACCCCCCCCCAGCGCCTTTTGGCAAGTGAAAGTTATGCACAGGGCAAAAAGCCATCTTCGAAATCGCCTGGAACGCTTCAAAACCAATATAGCGTTCTAAACCATACCTGTTTTTTGACTAAAATTACCGCGTCTTATTTAAGTTTACTCAATATTACTCCATAATTACTTCATATAAATACTATGTCACTTGCTTGCATATGCAAGAGGTTGACATATTTTAGTAAAAACATATAATTAAGATATCGGAGTCATAATTGTAGTTATAAAATTAGGTAATTATTTTACCCCCACCCCGCCACTATGGATAACAAATATAAACACAACAAAGAAGTCATCGGCAAAGAATTTCAAGAAATCATAGAAGATTTTTTACATTCAAATACTGCTTCGGCAACTGCCGCAAAATTTTTACTGGCTTTCATCGCGCTTGGCGGAGTTGCTTTTGCCGGAGCGCTCGCCCCTGGAATATTTATTGCAGCCAAAAGCCTGCGAGGATCGCACCACTATTCCAAAAAACAAATAAGCGGCGCCGTTCACACTCTCAAGAGCCGCCAACTCATTGAAATCATTGAGGAGGGTGATGATAAATTTAAAGTTCAATTGACTAATAAGGGCAGAAAAAGGGTCAAAGATTTTTGTTTTGAAGCGCTGACGATTGCAACTCCCGAAAAATGGGATAAAAAATGGAGGGTTTTAATTTTTGACATTCCCACTAAACCGAAAATTTACCACCAGGCGCGCGAAGCCTTGCGCCACAAAATAAAGGAGCTGGGATTTTATCAAATGCAAAAAAGCACTTGGGTTTATCCGTATGAATGCGAGGATGAAATTCTTTTCATCGCGGAATTATTTCAGGTCCAGAAACATATCGAAATCCTCACCGTTGAAAAACTTCTGCACGAAGACAAATTAAAGAAAAAATTTGAATTATAAAAAACAGCTTTATCTAATATTTGACTATGTCAATTTCACGCATATGCAATAGACTGACATAGTTTTGAAGGTAAGCCATACATGACATTGACGATTGTCTTCTGACCTGCTAATATAGGTTTACAACTTAGAAAGCCCATGATTCTCTCGCCCTAAGCCTGTCGAAGGGATAAGAGGATAATAATCCGCAAGGAAAGCCTGCCCGCAATGCTTCGCATAGCGATGCAGGCGGGGCTTTCTTTGGCGGATTAATTAATTGTTAAATTGCTATATTGCTAAATGGTTGTTAAATAAACAATTTGACCATTTAACAGTTTAACCCTTATTTATGCTTTACGAATTATTTTATCTCGTCGGCGCTTCCAAGGAATCGGAGCTTCCTAAAATCAAACCGGAAATCCAAAAAATTGTTACCGCCGAAGAGGGAGTTTTTGAAGAAAAAGAAGTCACTGAAAAAAGGAAATTGGCTTACAATGTCGGCCAGGAAACGCACGGATTTTATGTTGCGCATCGATTTGACTTGGAAGATCCTGAAAAATTGGGCGTGATCAATAAAAAGCTTAATCTATATCCCGGAATTTTACGCTTTATTATCAGCCGCACAGAAGACCTGCCGGAACTGACCACGCGCGAAGAAAGAAAAGAGAGAGAAGCGGCTAAGGTTAAATTTATTCCAAAAAAGAAAGAACCGGAATCTCAAGCGGCAAAATCCGAAGCCAAACAGCAGAAAGAAAAAGCTCCTCAAATGGAAACTACCGGCGCCGAAAAGCCTTTGCCGGAGAAAAAAACTGAAAAAACCGAAGTTTCTCAGGAAGACATTGATAAAAAATTAGAAGAACTACTAAACATATAACATATAACATAAAACATGAAACATGAAACATGAAACAAGTTGTTCCATGTTGTATGCTCCATGCTACATGAAGTTATGAACGTAAACAAAGTCCTTTTAGTTGGGCGCCTCACTCGGGATCCGGAAGTCCGGACCACGGCTAGCGGGCAATCCGTCGCCTCAATCAGTTTGGCCACAAACCGTTTTTGGAAAGACAAAAGCGGCCAAAAGCAGGACCAGACTGAATTTCATAATGTTATCCTGTGGGGAAGGCTCGCGGAAATCGCCGGCCAATATCTCACTAAGGGGCAGGAAGCCTTCATCGAAGGCCGCATGCAAACCAGAAAATATACCGGTAAAGACGGACTGGAAAGAAGAACTACTGAAGTGGTGGCAGAAAATATGCAGCTTGGCTCGCGCCCGCAAGGCGGAGGGTCTTATTCGCCACGGGCTCCGCAAGCTCCCAAGCCCGCTCCCGGGCAGCAAGAAGCTCCGGCCGAAGAAATTCCTACAATCAACTTGGATGAAGAGCAGGATGAGGTTAAGATTGAAGACGTCCCGTTTTAATCATAAAACATACAGCATGAAACATGTAACAATATTACAAAAAAATTGTTCCATGTTGTATGCTTCATGCTTCATGGAAATATGAACTATAACAGCCAAGATTCTCAAAAAATTGAAAAGAAGTCTTGCTTTTTTTGCGACAACAAAATGGACAAAATTGATTTCAAGGATGCCTATCTTATCCGGCGTTTTATGAATTCGCAGGGAAAGATTTATCCTCCAAAAAGGCATGGCACTTGCGCCAGGCATCAAAGGACGCTGACTAATGCCATAAAAAAAGCGCGAGTCATGGCGTTAGTGCCGTTTGTCGTGAAATAAATGCTGAATATCAGTGAAATAAAAACCGGAAAAAATATTGTTTTGGACGGCGCGCCCTACGCCGTTCTTTATCATGAGCACTCCAAAACCGGCCGGGCCGGCGCGGTGTTGCGCACACGGCTGAAAAATTTGTCTACCGGCGCGGTGCTGGAAAAAACTTTCCAGGGCGCCGACCAAATTTCGGAGGCTGACATTGCCAAATCCAAAGCCCAATTTTTATATAAGGAAGGCTCGGCATATGCTTTTATGGACATGGAATCTTATGAGCAGTTTTCTCTCCCTATAGAAGCGCTAGGATCGGCTCCGGATTATTTAATTGAGGGAACAGGCATTATCGTTCTTAATTTCAACGGCAATCCGATTAATATTGAATTGCCGATAAAAATGAAATTAAAAGTTGTTGAAGCTCCGCCGGGAATAAAAGGCAATACGGTCTCTACCGGAGGAAAAGTCGTAACCCTGGAAACCGGCCTTAAAATTTCCACTCCGCTTTTTGTAAGTGCTGGAGACGACATCATAGTCAATACTGAAAAAGGAGAATACGTAAGCCGAGCTAATTAACTTTCTTTTGGCAGCAAAAGAAAGTTACAAAGAAAACTGCCGCACAGGCTCGTGCTGGCTAAATTTCTAAGCTTACTCGCTAAAAGTTCAGTCTTCGCTTCGCTACGATACAAACTTTTTTAACGCTCGCAAGCTTGAAATTTAGAAACGCACTTCGCAATGTGCGGAATATTAGTTATATCGCTCAAAATAAAAACCCTAAAAGAGGGTTTTTATTTTTGAAAATTATTCAATTTTCTATATCAGGCCCATGCTGCTGAAAAGAGTGATAGACAGGAGCGGCATCAAGGCGACCAGGACGGCCATCCCTATTTCATCCGCTGCCTTTGTCTCCTCCTCTCTCTTGGCGCATTCCAGACAATCCGACCCTTCGCACGGTTTCGGAGCCTGCGTCGGTTCCGGCGCCTGCGTTGGTTCCGGCGCCTGCGTCGGTTCCGGCGCTGGTGTTGGAGTTTGTGTTTCGTCCATATTTTTTTACCCCGTTAAATTTCCGCGGAGCGGAATTATTTAATTGGGGTGCTTTATTTCCCCCTTTCTAAAGGGTTTATTAAATTAATTATTGCCTGAAAAACATAAAAACGGGTTCATCCCGTCAGAAAAATGACAATCTATCAACTAACCTTTGATTTTTTTAACTTATAAGACTATTTATCTAAAATAAGCCAATTTGTCATTTTTCTAACGGGACAAGTTTCACCCGCTTTTTTACTCTGTATGTCCATTATACACTATCTAAAACAAAAAGTCAAGGGACAACAGAATAGGAATTTTTATTTGCAACAAAGCCGTCCGTCTTGACATTCACCCAGTCTTGTTAGTCCTAAATCAGTGCAACTAAGACCGTCAATACAGACTCCCTCGTTATTGCTTCCGCACTTAGTCGTTGGAACAGGTCCGGATGAAGTCGAACATTTATTAAGGCATTCAGTATACGACATTGTTCCGTTTGGATTGGCCAGGCATGCTTTTTCAGTAGAATCAATTGTGCCGTCTTTGTTAACATCAACTTCATTACAAATATATTTAGAACTCTGTGGACTTCCACTAGCCCCTCCTGTTCCTCCCGTTCCCTGGCTGCTTTTTGTATCGCAAGTAAAGGTATGCCAACTTTCAATTTTAATACCCAGCGTTCCGCCTTCATCGCTTCCTTCCCGCGCGCCTAAAATCCACATAGCGACATTCACAATCAGCCAGGCGCCGATGACCACAGAAAAGCCGATAAGGCCGACTTTTAAAAAGCCTTTGGCCTTAGTCATCATATTTTCATCGCCGGTAGAAACTATATACATTACTCCCGCAAAGAAGATGGCGACCAGAGCCAAGGTTACTACCATATACATCCCGTATTGCACCAGTCTCTGAAAACCGACGACTAAGTGGCACAGCGTGCAGGGCGCCGATTCATCTTCGTTGGCAGTCTGGGATCATCCGTGTTTCTGCCGCAAGGCACGATGCCTGTCCAGCCCGGCTCCGGAGTGGAAACATCAGCAAAGGCGAAAGAAGGCAGAAGCAAAACGGAAAAAACTCCGGAAATTATTACTACTAAAAAAAGAATTGTAATTATTTTTTTATTTACCCCGTTAGAAATTTTCATTGTTTTTTTATCCCCTTATAAAATTCGCTTGAATTTTTAATGGGGCGCATGCTATTCTTTTACTTTGGCTTTTATGGCCTTAACAATTTCGCCGGAAACTTTCGGATTTTCCTTAAGATACGCCTTGGCTGTTTCCCTGCCCACTCCCAATTTTACTTCCCCAAAAGCATAGGAGTTTCCTGATTTTTTAACAACTTCATATTTCACGCCCGTATCCAGCAAATCCCCGGCCTGGGAAATTCCTTCATTATACATAATATCAAATTCAGTGGTCTTGAACGGCGGAGCCACTTTATTTTTGACTATCTTAGCTTTGACCCGGTTGCCGACCACTTCTTCACCTTTTTTGATTTGCGCGCTTCGCCTGACTTCAATGCGCACCGAAGAATAAAACTTAAGAGCCTGCCCGCCGGTGGTAACTTCCGGATTGCCGAACATCACTCCGATTTTCATTCGCAGCTGATTAATAAAAATAACTATTGTGTTTGACCTGGCGATAATGGCCGTGAGCTTGCGCAAAGCCTGCGACATCAGGCGCGCCTGCCGGCCCATATGCGTATCGCCCATCTCGCCTTCAATTTCCGCTTTCGGCACCAAAGCCGCCACTGAATCAATGGCGATCACATCAATCGCGTTGGAACGCACCAGCGTCTCCACAATATCCAGCGCCTGCTCGCCGTTATCCGGCTGGGAAATCAGAAGGTCATTTATTTTGACGCCGATTTTTTTGGCATATTCCGGATCTAAAGCATGCTCGGCATCAATAAAGGCCGCGCTTCCGCCGGCTTTTTGCGCGTTAGCGATAATATGCAAAGTTAGAGTTGTTTTTCCCGAGGACTCGGGACCGTAAATTTCAATCACTCTGCCGCGCGGCACTCCGCCGATGCCCAAAGCCAGGTCTAAAGAAATAGATCCGGTTGAAATAGCTTCCACGTCAACTTTTTTTATATCCCCCAGCTTCATCAGCATTCCCTCGCCGAATTTTTCTTTTATCTCCGAAACTACCTGATCAACATCCCCTTGCTTTTCAGCCGCTGCATTTTTTTCTTCCTTTGCCATAAATTTAAATTGCCAACTTATTGCATCGTTAAATTGTTGGTTTTTCCTTGTACTAATTTTAACACATTTTCAGCCATTTAGCCATTTAACGTTTTGTTTCTTTATTAAATTCAATTCCTTTCACCGCTCCTGAACTTTCGCTTAAAGCCCCGATATCCTTGCCGTTGAATTTAATGAAGGTCGCCTTTCCCTTGCCGGAACTGACAATAATTTTATCTTCCGCCTGAAAGGTTTGTATTGCCCCGCTAAGCATTGTCCCGCTAAAAACCAGATTGCCATCGGCTTCCACGCTTACCCAGACCGGCCCCGGATCAACCCGGATTTCCATTTGCATTTTTAGGAAGCTTTCTGATTGCGGCGAAAGGTCATTTTCCGGATTACCAGCGTCTGAAGGATTGCTCTGCGGTTCTGCATAAGTGGACTGAATAGATAAAGTTTTCACGGCTTCTTTTTCAAATCTGTTCACTGCGCGGATTGTAACAGTGCTCGTTCCCGATTGCACGGTCAGATTTTCTTGGAATTTTCCTTCATCATTTACCAGTACTGATTGTTCATTTATAAATACTTTTGCGTCACGGTCAGTCACGCCGGAAACTTCCACAGAATTTCCTGAGGTAGAATAATTTTTGTCAGGACTGATAATGACCAAACGCGGAGCACTGGCGAAAGATCCGATTTCCCGATACAAATAAAAAAATCCCCCGAAAATAAGCAGGAGAACGATACTCATAGCAATGATCCTCGGAGTGATGACAAGCGGAGAAATATTAATCCTTTCTCCCCCGGCCAGAATATTTTTTCTCTGCCGGATCGCCTCAATCCGGCGCGAAAAGAATCCGGATCGAAACGGAATAGCGGATGATTTTTTGCCCTTTTCCAGATTATTTTTTATGCCTCTTTCTTTTTCATAGAGCTTAACCAGAATTTTTTCGTCAATCCCTAAAAATTCGGAGTAATTGCGCAAAAAGCCTTTCACATAAACATCGGCTGGCAGTTTTTCATACGCTCCTTTTTCCAAATACTCCAGATATTTAACCTGGATTTTTGTCGCCCGGGAAATTTCCGAGAGGCTGATTCTCCGGTCGCTGCGAAGTTTCCCCAGCTTCTCGCCCAGAGTTAGCGTTTCAATGCTTTTTTTAGTAAAGCCGTTCACCCCGTTAGAAATTTTACAAGTTTATCATTAATAAAAATAAAACTTGAAAAACTATTAATATTTACTATCGCCCCTGCTAGAGTTGTAAAATTTCTAACGGGGTTCATAACTATGCTTGCCATTTGCCCCTCTCGGCCTGATCTGCTTCCGGATTTTCATAATTCATTGCGCTTCCGGAATTATCTTTGGATATATAAACTTCCCGCGGTTTAGCTCCTTCTCCCGGTCCGACAATCCCATTATCTTCAAGCATATCCAACAGCCTGGCAGCGCGCGCATAGCCGATGCGCAGGCGCCTTTGCAAGAGCGTAGCCGAAGCTTTGCCGGCGCGCGTCACTTCTTCTTTGGCCGATTCATACAGCTCATCGTCATTTTTATTCTCTTCTGTGCTATTAAATTCCAGCATGCCCCCCTGGCCGGACATGCCTTGAGTCAAACTGGTGATATCTTCGCCTCCGCCAGCTGGCGGATTTTCTTCGCCTAGCTTTTTTTTCTGATTTTTCAGGAATTTTACCACCCGCTTAACTTCCGATTCGCTGACAAAAATTCCTTGAATTCTTCTAGGTTTGGATGTGTTTGTGGACATAAAAAGCATATCGCCATTGCCTAGCAGTTTTTCGGCTCCGGCCATATCAATAATTGTCCGCGAATCAATCTGAGTCGCCACCTGAAAAGCAACGCGCGTTGTAATATTGGCCTTTATAAGTCCCGTTATCACTTTCACTTCTGGCCTCTGTGTGGACACAATTAAATGTATGCCTACTGCCCGCGCCATTTGGGCAATTCTGACAATCACCCCTTCCACTTCTCTGCCATGGCTCATCATAAGCTCAGCTAATTCGTCAATGACGACGATTATAAATGGAAGTTTTTCAATTTTTTCTTCCTCAATTTCTCCTGTTTCCGGATTGGTATATTTTCGCTTCTGCCCTTTTGCAAATTTTTCGTTATATGAGCCTATATTCTGCGCCCCCATATCCTGTAACAAGCGGTATCTTCTTCCCATTTCTCCCACTACCCACTTTAAGGCATTTATAACTTTTCCATTTTCAATGATCACATCCGTCAAAAGATGCGGTATGCCGTTATATAAAGACAGCTCAACGCGCTTGGGATCAACCATAATAAACTTCAAATCTTTCGGCGAATTTTGATAAAGGAGAGTTGTTATGATGGTATTTATCGCCACCGATTTTCCTTTTCCCGTGGATCCCGCGATGAGTAAATGCGGCATCGTTTCTAAATTGGAAAAAATAAAATTGCCTGCCACATCCTCTCCAACGCAAAGGGTCAAATCGGACTGGCGATTTGTAAAATCCGGACTTTCCATAAAATCGCGCAACCTGACAAGAGCGGCTACCTTATTGGGAACTTCAATGCCTATTAAAGCTTTTCCGGGAATCGGCGCTTCTATTCTGATTGGATGCGCGGCTAGCGCTAGAGATATGTCATTTTGAAGCGCCAGTATGCTTGATACCTTGACTCCTACCGCCGGCCGAAAACTATATTGCGTTACCGATGGACCTGTTTTTATCTCGTCCTTTTCCACTTCAATGCCGAAATTGTGGAGAGTTTTTTGAATAATTTCAGCATTGCGGTCAATATCCCCTCCTAAACCTTTCCCGGAACTTTTTTCCAAAAGATCCAGGGGAGGCGGGCTCCAGTTGGAATTTTTGCCGCCGGACGCATCCGGGGCTCTTCTGTTTTTGGCAAAAGTTTTTTCTTCCAGGCTGTTTTTTACGTCAAAAGACTTGTGTTTTATCCCCAAAAAAAATTTTTCATCGACATATTGGTCCGGACCGTCAACAAATTCTATTTTACTGATGTTGGAATCTTGATCCGCAAGCGCAGCCGTGTCGCCAGCCTTGGCCGCCATATTTTCAGCAGGAACAGGCTCCCCCTTTTTGTCAGATTCTTTATTTTCAACATCTCCCACAAATTCAACGTTTTTTTCAGTTTCCTTTTCTTCCTCTTTTTTCGCGAATAATTTTGCAAAAAGCTTTGCCAGTGAAACATTGAAAGCAATAGTGAATCCAATCAAGAACAGCGCGAAAATAAAGACTAGCCCTCCGGCATTGCCTAAAAATCGGACCGCGAGATACGCAACCGCGTATCCGATATAACCTCCGCCCGAACCGGCTTTAGCGGCCTCAACCATCCTTTCAATTTCAAAAAACCAGTGAAAAAATCCGGTAACTCCCACCAGAGTTATAAAAAGCCCCAAAAGTTTCACTACATAAAAGGAAGTCTTATGGCGCAAAAGCAAGACTATTCCGGCTGCTAAAAGAAAAAGCGGAAAAACAATTTTCGCCCAACCGATTAATTTACCAAGCGAATTATCCAAAAAAAGCCCCGTTATTCCGGCTTTGCCAAAAAAACCCAGCGCGATTACCAGCGCCAAAGCCAATAAAAAAATCGCCGCCGCGCTGCGCTTGACATCCGAAGCAATGTCAAATTTAAAAGAGACCTTCTCTTTTACATCTTCTTCTTTATTTTTTTTGTTTTTTGCCATGATTGTCTATGAGCGCCTCGCGAGTAGCTACAATCATGAGCACCCCGCGAAAGTTCGCAGATGAATTATATATTTTTTAACAATTTAAGCCGTAGGCGATTACGAACACTAATCTTTGCATTATACAAGTCTTTATTGGAACTTTTTGCGGGGCGCCTTTGCGTCCCATAATATTTATATTTTATCATAAACCAGGGAACTTAAAATCACGTGTCCAGTTTTTGAAAATACATATTGACCGCGCTGATCCACCTTTGCATATCGCGCTGGTTGTCCCAGGAACAGTCCCCGCACTTCCAAATAATCATCTTAGCAGGAGTATTGAGTTTTTTATTGGAAACCAGAAACTCCAGCCTTTTGGCCACCGTGTCCACCGCGTCTTCAAGGCTGGAAAAACAGGTATGGCCGCCGGTTCCCACCGGATTTTTCCCCCGGTATCCCCAATAATTCCAGCAGTCCTCCCCTTTATACACCGGCACATGTTTTCCCCAATCGCTTTCCTGTTTGGCAATGCTAATCATAAAAGCCGCAACCACCGGATCCTTTTCAGCAATGCGCGGAACCATTTTTTCAATCGGGTAGCCGGCTACCATTTCTCCCATCCTTTTTTCCAGCACTGCTTGGGGCAGGTCTTCTTCTGAAAGAAGCTGGGTAAAATATTTATTGTCTATATCCGCGCTCAACTCTTTTTCCGCGCCCTCTCCTGAAACACTTTCGCCGGCATTATCTAATTGCTCCTGCGCGCTTTGGCTATCTTGAATTTTCGCGGAAACACTCTGCCCCAGATATTTATAAATCATGCTCATCGTAAACATGCCAAAGATCACGGCGCCCACAACCGAGAGATTCCACATTTTGGCCACCGTTATTTTTTGCCTGGAATTTTCAACCAGTTCAAGCGCCTTCTCACGAAACACATTGTATTGTTTCTGCAGTTTTTGCGTTATTAGATCTGTCGGAGAAGTGGTATACACCCTCGTCTTTTCAAAGGTTCTCGCGCTTAAGCTGTCCAGCCGCCAAATAATGCGCGTAATGCGCTCTTTTCTCTCCTCCATTTTCAATTCTTCCGGCGTGAGATATAGCCTTGAATCATTCGTAAAAAAATTTTCTGTCTGGCCGCTTTTCCCGAACAGCACCGAGTGTTTTTTATATTTAAGAATGTGTCGGGCTAGCGGAAAATCAAAAACCAGCGATCTCCGTTTTTTCCCTCCCAATCCGTCTATAAATATGTTTTTATCTTGTTTTTCACCCATTAGCTTTATTTATGCCGTTACAATTTAATCCGTGCTGGTTTTGGATTGATAAATTTATTTTACCTGATAGGTTTTTCATACAGCAAAACTGGAATTGTTTAAGTTGTACTGGTATTATACCTGTTTTTTCGCGTCCTGACAAAGTAGACAATTGCTCCGGACACAACCATTGCAAGCGACAAAAGCTGGCCGAGCGTCAAAAAGCCAAAAATCAAGCCGACCTGCAAATCAGGTTCGCGAAAAAATTCGATAAAAAAACGGAGGAATCCATAGCCCGCGACATACAGCGCAAAACATGGGACATAAAACAATTTATTTTTATATTTTATTCCGTTTCTTAATATCCAAAGAACAATAAACAAGACAAGGCCTTCAAAAAACGCTTCGTAAAGTTGCGAAGGATGGCGGAGCAGGCCGGAAAAATCGGATGGGAAATACATGCCCCAAAATTTTTCCGTCGCGCGCCCGTACAATTCCCCGTTTAAAAAATTGCCAATTCGGCCGAAAAAATAGCCGGCTGGAATGGCTGGAATAATAAAATCGGCCAGTTTATAGAAACTAAGATTGCGTTTTTTAGAAAAACTATAGCCGGCTAGAATCACGCCAATCAGTCCGCCGTGAAAACTCATGCCATATATTCCCGTAACCTGCAACCCGAAACTCGTAACCTGGATCGGGAGGAATATTTCCAATGGATGCGCTAAATAATATGGCAGGTTATAAAATAAAACGTAACCCAGCCGCCCGCCGACCAAAACTCCCAAAATGGCATAAAACATAAAATCCATGATAAGAATTTTGTCCGCCAGCTGGCGGATTGAAGTTTTGATTTTTTTTGGTATTTCGCCGCATTTTACCCTATACATCAATAATAAATACACCCCCACAAAAGCGGCCAGATACATCAATGAGTACCAATTGATGCTTATAACGCCGATTTTAAAAACTACGGGGTTGATATGCTCAGGCAGATGCTGATAAAAATTTAGCCAATTCTCCATAAGTATTTTTATTATAGCCAATCTGGAGATATAAAAAAGCCCCTGATTTGCATCAGGGGGCTTTCTTCCATAAATCTATAATTTAATTCCTGACGATAATTACTGAAATACTTGCTTCGCCGTTTCCGCTAAATTCGTTATTGGCATCAAACGTCAGATATCTCTTCCACAGATTTTCGCTATTCCAGTCAAGCGGAAAGTCCTGGACTCTGGCGATGCCATATCTGCCATTGTTGCGAAATTTGGACTTGGCGATATTGATTCTCCCCGCTATCCCTTTGAAGCTCACTTCCAGGCCTTCGCGCCGGTTGCTTCTTAAATTATTGTCCTTTGTCCAGATATCCGATCCGTCAATGGCCAGCTTCATTCCGCTTCCGCGATTGTCCTTGATTGTATTATCTTCAATCCAGGCCTTAGAGCCCTTAGCAATATCGATTCCGTCTTTGCTGTTTTTATAAATGTCGTTATCCATAATTGACAAGTTCCTGCGACCGGCATAAATGCCAGACCAGCCATTGTCCTTGATTGTATTTTTGGAAATGGACACTTTTCTGGAGTCGCCCGTCCCGTCGCTTTCAATTTTTATGCCGTCGCGGTCATTGTCTTTAATCACGCATTTTATGATGCTTGCCTTAGCATCGTCTCTAACCTTGATTCCATTTGTCCCGCCTTTCACAGTAACCTTATTGATAACCGTATCGTCTTTCATAGTAACTACGGATTCAGAATCTTTATCGGCCTTGATAATAGTGCTGTCCTTGTCCTCGCCATAAATTTCCAAGTCTGATTTAAGAGTAATATTTTCCTTGTATGTCCCATTGGAAACATGGATCTCTGTTTTCCCATGAGCTTTGGAAATAGCCTCGGAAATTGTTTTGTATGGATGGTCTTTGGATCCGTCCTGCGTGCCGGAAGCGCTGTCATCCACATAAAGCTTGTGAGTATGGCTGGAAAACGCGAACATCGGCAGCGCCACGCACAAAAGCGCCAGCACGCCTGCGATTATAAGCTTTTTTTGGCTTGTTTTGGACATATTTTCTTGTCCCGTTAAATTTCCGCGAAGCGGAACCATTTAACCGGGATACGCTTTAAGGCTTAACAAAATATTCTAGCGCAAAGCCAAAAAATTGTCAACCCCGTTAGAAGTTTTGGAAAGTACTTTATGATATCAGGATATAAAGGCGAAGCCGCTTCGCTCATACGCTTTTTCAAAACACAACCTTGTTAATGAACTTCTAGCGGGGTCAATAGCGTATTGGAATTAATAGTTTCTTTTGAGCTTGGAGTTTCTTTTTTGCCTTTCAAGCCCCAATTGGATAAGTTTGTCCAGGAGTTCCGGATATGGAATGCCTGACCGTTCAAACATTTTGGGATACATACTGATGCTCGTGAAGCCGGGAAGAGTGTTGATTTCGTTGACATACAACTTGCCCTTGGGAGTAAGAAAAAAATCCACCCGACCCATTCCCTCGCAATTCAAAGCTTTAAAAACTTTTATCGCCGTTTCCTGAATTTTTTTAATCTGACTTTTTAGCAAGTCGGCTCGCGGCGTCGGCGTGGCAATAAATTCGTCGATATATTTGGCGTGATAGGAGTAAAAATGTCCCGGTTTGAGCTTTATTTCTCCGGGCAGCGAGGCGATTGGACTGTCATTTCCCAAAACAGAACATTCAATCTCTCTTCCCTTTATAGCTTCCTCAATAATAATTTTATTATCGTATTCAAAGGCTGTCTTAACTGCTTTTTTTAATTCTTGAGCATTTCTAGCCCTGCTTATCCCCACAGATGAGCCCAGGTTAGCCGGCTTTACAAAGACTGGCCAGCCCAGTTTTGACGCTATTTTACTAAGGACACATTTCTCCCGGTTTTTAAATACCAGGTATCTTGCCGTATTTAAGCCTTTTTCCTGCAAAAGTCGCTTCATTAAATCCTTGTCCATCCCAGCCGCTGAAGCCAACACCCCTGGACCAACATAGGCCACACCCAAAAGCTCAAGGAGTCCCTGGAGGCATCCGTCTTCGCCAAATGTGCCGTGAGTTATGGGGAAAAATATGTCAATCTCGGCAATATTTTTTCCATTTCGAAGATTTATTAAATAAATTCTTTTATTTTTATTGATTGCTGTAATTTCCGGCGCATCTAGATTCAATTTTATTATTTTAGCGTCACCGGGATTCATCCAGAAATTTCGCGGGTGGCCCAAATGCCAATTTCCCTTCTTATCAATGCCGATCAGTTTTATATCATATTTTTTCTTATTCAGCGCATTATAAATTGAGTGCGCAGAAATTAGAGAAACTTCATGTTCCCCGCTTTTGCCCCCAAATATTAAACCGATTTTTAATTTTACCATAACTCAGGAAATTATAAATATTTTCTGTTTTTTAATTCATCCGGCAGGTATTTTTGCTCCGGGCTGTCTTCAATGGGCGTGTATTTATAGCCCTTGCCGTAGCCGAGATTCTTCATAAGCTTGGTCGGCGCGTTGCGAATATGAAGCGGCACCGGCAGATTGCCGTATTTTACCACATCGCTTTTGGCTTTTTCATAAGCTAGATACACCACCACGCTTTTTTTGGATTTAGCGAGATATGTCACGCACTGCGCCAGATGCACCGCGCATTCCGGCATACCGATTTTGTGGCAGGAATCAAAGCAAGCATTGGCCAGAAGCAAAGCGGTATTGTTGGCGAGGCCAATGTCTTCAGAAGCGAACCGAACCAGCCTTCTCGCTACATACAAGGGATCTTCTCCGCCTTCCAGCATTCTGGCTAGCCAATAAAGCGCGGCGTTGGCATTGCCTCCGCGCATGGATTTGTGGAGCGCCGAAATAATATTATAATGCTCTTCGCCAGTTTTGTCATAAAGCAGATGCGATTTTTGCAGGTATTTTCGAATGATGTCTTCGGTAATATTTTTGGAAACATTAGCCGTGGCTTCCAAAGTATTAAGCGCCATTCGTGCGTCGCCATTGGCCAGATTGGATAGAAGCTTTATTGTAGTTTCCGACATTTTTATCCGCCGGTCGGCGGATTCTTTTCCCAGCCCCTTTTCTTTGTCGGAAAGCGCCCGCCGGATTATTTTTTTAATATCTTGTGCCTCCAGTTTGTGTAGAACAAAAACGCGCGTCCGCGAAAGCAGCGGGGAAATAACTTCAAAGCTGGGATTTTCCGTTGTGGCGCCGATGAGCGTGATGGTTCCGTGTTCCACATGCGGCAGCAGAGCGTCCTGCTGGGATTTGTTCCAGCGGTGGATTTCGTCCACAAATAAAATAGTGCGTTTGTTTATTTTTTGGTTTTCTTTGGCCTCCGCCAAAACCCCGCGCAAATCTTTAATGCCGCTGGACACAGCGCTTAAAATTATGAATTCAGAATTAGTAAATTTGGCAATAATGGAAGCCAGCGTCGTCTTGCCTGAGCCAGGCGGACCCCAAAAAATCAAAGATGGAATTTGGTCTTTTTCCATCGTCTGGCGCAAAAACGAATTCCGGCCCAAAAGCTCCTCCTGCCCGCAGAAATCCTCCAGCTTTTCCGGTCGCATCCGGTCGGCCAGAGGCATATATTCCCGCCCATTATTTTTATTATCCTCTCTCATAGTCCTTACATTTTAGAGGTTTTATAATTTTTTGGCAAAATAAAAAACCGGGCCTGCATTGTGTTAAATTGCAGTCCCGGCTGTGTGTTTGTTCACACTTTTACATTCCTTTCGATTATCCATCCGTTGTCATCCGCCAGTTTTTTAACTTCTTCATAAGTTGAGACTTGTATGATGCTGCTTACAACTTTTACTATTATCTTTTCATTTTCACTGGCGAGAAGAATAAGTGGAGTGGAGGTCAGGCTCATTCTGATTGCCTTTCCCCGATACCCAAGCAACCCTCTGCTAAAACCGGCATTGGCAAGCAGATTGATAACCTCCTTGGCGGCCTTGTGTCTATCATCATATTCCTTCATTTTTTGCTTTGTTTCTTCCTGATCCATTATCACCTCCTCTTGGAAACTACTTCCAGAATTCGCTGAAATCTGCCCGGGGATTATATGGAGGCTGACCAAACAGCTCGATCCACCTTTTTCCTTTCCCTAAAATAGTGTTTATGGGAATGCCTGCTTCACACAACGGACATACTGCCTTTTTTACGTCATATTGAACCATATTCACACGCATAAGCGGAAAAAACTGTGGCACACCCAGTGATTCTGTTGTTTGTCCCCCTCTTTCGGCTATGGAGAGCGCGGCGATCACCTCGCCATCTACCTGTTTTACGCAGACTGCCTTGCCTTCTCTTATGGTCGTTCCGTTATTCACAATGTCTTCTACAATAATGAAGGGTTTTCCCTGATACGCCACATGGAATTTTTCAGGAATAACATGAACTTTCTTTCCCGCGACATCTGTTTCCAACTCTGTGCGAGCCGGGAAAAAACGTTTTAAAAGGAAATTCTTCCTCCAGAACGGCGGCAATCGTAGGAGCAAAACATATCGCGCCATAAGCTGGACCAATAACTCCAATCATTGTATGTTCTGCTTTGATCTGAAGACCGCTTTTTACTGCATTGCGGGCAACCTGATTGAGCAGATTTACAAAATTTCTCGCGCCAATGAGAGAAAACTTCTCTTTGTCTATATACGCCGGACCATGAGTTCCCGCTTTATAGACAAAGTGATCGTTATCAATAAGCGCCCCAGATTCAGCCAATGCTTTCTGTATATCTTTTTCCATTTTCTACCTCCTTCAAATTTTTCGGCGAAAAGGGAATTTTTTATTCCCAATCCGCCACGGTTTTATTACGCAACTAGTTGAAAAGGATAAACGATCCCGGCAAGTTTTACTTCAGATGTCTGATATGCCTCAAATTCGGCACGTCGGAAATTATTGCAAGCTGAGACAGCACATTTTTCAGCGTCATGCCGTCTATTAGTGCCACCGAATTTTTCCATCCAGACATACATCATGGCTGTTTCAGAACCGAAAATCGCGCCCTGACCATTCCACTTCCCTTCGCGGATCAGTTCGAGCATGATGTTCTCGAATCTTCCACTCTGGTTGCCAAAACCTGGAACCCAATCCGTAGCGGTCGGAAATAAACGTCGTAGGATACCTGTGGCTTTATGCTTAGAGACGCCGACAACCAAACCAAGAGCAGAAAGGCCATCATTAATAAGGCCGTACTGTTCTGACCATTTATTTGTGTCTTCAGCAATACATTGCTCCACTGTCTTTCTCCGCTTGGGAACGTATAGCTTTTGATAGTCAGCACCACTATCGTTAGATGTGCTGTCCAGGATTACAATGCCTTTTCCTTTTTCCCTCATGAGCTTTAGTCCGCGGGCAGGTATCACGTTTTTCTTTTTTGCTTCCTCAAGCATAGCGACGTCCTTGCCCATATACACGTTGATATTCATTGCATCATAGTTGAAAAACGCAAACTTTATCCCGAGTTTGTCGAAAAGATCATCCAGGAAGCGCCCAAAATATCCTGATTGGGTTGCGGACAGGTCTCCCCTCTTACAATCGTGCAGGTATAGTATCTTAATCCCGTACTTCTTTTCGAGATAGTGTACGTAATCAACAATCCTCATCATCAGAAAGTCGCCTGGAGGACCCCATTCTTGGTAAACGCCATCTTGGTCCTTAAACGTGCGCAAGCCACATTCTTCTATCCATATCCGGAGCATCATCTTCGTATATTTTTCGGCAGCTGCTAATAACGCGGCATATAAACGTCTATCCTTGCGCCTTCTTTTCATTCTTGTTAGGCCTAAGAGCTCATCATAATATTCGAAGATTTCTCCTTTTTCAACCTTTCCATAAACTTCTTGGTTCTCCTCGACACCAGCAAACATATGCGGACATGGACCTGGACACAGGAGTGTCCTTTGCACTCGTTGCGCTTCTGCCAATTCTACATGCGCGTGCTTCAATTTCATTGGTAGCAATTTTTCTTGTTCTGTCATTTTTTCACCTCTTTCTTTTCATTTTTTTAAAACATTCCGCAAAAAGTTTTAAGCATTGCCTCCTTTCATTAGATACTTTTTTTGTATTTACATGGATCGCTGCACTTCATTGACAGAGGACATTTCGTTTCGTGATAAGGAAATATCGCAAAAGAAATTACCTGGCCTTTCAAGGGGCCTCCAAGGTGGACTTTCTTTTTTGGGCATTTTACCATTTCATTTTCACTTTCCGTTCCTGCCATATTATTTACCTCCCTCGTTAATAAATTGCAATTCCATAACTCAATTGCATACCCGTTCTTTATTTTCACACCTTATTGTTGTATGAGATTCTCCATTCCATGGTTTTTTCATTCCACAGCCAGAGCACACATATTTACCTTCACAGTCATCACTGACATGCAAACGGACATAAACAAACCTGGACATTTTTCCTTGAGCCATAATTCCTCCATTTTTGCCCGATTTTTTATCTGATTTCCAAAATTTGGAAATGTTTGTCAAAGGCCAAAAAACCTGCTTTCAGGCTAGCAGGTTTCTTTGTGTTTTGTAAAGTTGACGCTTTATTGAAAAAGTGGCGTTATATTTTGCCGGTTTGAGAATTTTTCTGATGGATATATATGCCAATAGCCAGCCAGATTGCGCCTAAAATATAGCCGCCGATGACATCGGAAAAGTAATGCACGCCCAGATACAGCCGGCTTAATCCGATGAGTAAAATAAGGATCAGGCCCGAGATTAAATAAAAATATTTTTGCGCATTACTTTTGGAAGTCTGCCAAAAATAATAAATTAAAAAGCTGTAAAAAGCGGCGGCGATGAGCGCGTGCCCGCTGGGAAAAGAAAAAGTATTTTCCACTGCCAGCCCGCCATCCGGCCGCGCGCGGTGAAAAAGTATTTTCAAAAGCTGCCCGGAAATTTCCGCGCCCAGGACTGTGATTAAAAAAGATAAAATATATTCTTTTTTACCCCCACACCAACTTTTAAAAGAAAAAATATCACGCAATGAAAGATCCGGGGCGGATTGTAAGTTTTTTTTCCAGAGTAGGCATTGTAAAAGTTGGTGAAGGGGTAAATCTTTCAGCCAAAAAAGAGCCAGCGTTAGTATTACTAAAAAAACGACCAACTTCCACTCTCCCAGCCAGCTTATGGCGGAAAAAAAATCCACGCCCCATGGACTGCGGATTGCCAGAAAAAAGTTTTCAATATGATTGTCGATGTTCAAAAAAAATGACATAAATTCCAAAAGCTATTTCTTTTCTTCTTCCGCAAAAAATTTAGACACGTAAGTTGCCGCCAGAACCACAACCAGGGTTATCAAAATCGCATAAGTGAACTTGGCCAGCAGGCCGTTTTTGCTCAATGGGAAAAGATAATCAATGAGCGCCCGAATGGCCTCATTCCAGGCCAGGCCCGCCACCAGCCCGAAAGCCGCCAAAATGTAGCCGACGACCTTTTTTTGAAATTCTTTTTTGAGCTCCGCGCTTTTTTCTCTTAAATCTTCCATAGTTTTATTATATCATAAAAATTTATTTTCTATTCATCCTTTTGCGATCAATTTCCGTCAGCCCCTGTTTGCGCAGCCGCACTGATTTGGGCGTCACTTCCAAATATTCGTCTCCAGCCATAATTTCCAGGCCTCTTTCAATCGTAATTTCCCAAAAAGGAACCAGCTGCAAGGCTTCGTCCGCCCCGGAAGAGCGCATATTGGACATCTGCTTGCCTTTGGTCGGATTGACCTCCATATCCAGGCCTTTGGCGGTGTTGCCCACCACCATGCCGTCATAAACTTCCGTGGCCGGAGCGATATACAAAACTCCGCGCTCCTGCAGATTGGCCAAAGAAAAGCCCAGCGCTTTCCCGGCCGCCATGGAAATCATAGATCCGACTGAATGCCGATGGATTTCACCTACATACGGTTTAAATCCAATCACCCGCGAAGACATAATGCCCTCGCCCCGGGTGTCAATCACAAATTCACCGCGATATCCCAAAAGTCCGCGTGTCGGCCCTTCAAAAATTAATCGGGATTGCCCATTGGCTTGCTTCATATTCGTCATAATCGCTTTTCTTCTGCCTAGCTTTTCAATAACTGTCCCGGCGGCCGCGTCCGGCACATCAATCGTCACTTCCTCAAATGGTTCGGATTTTACGCCGGAAATATCTTTGATAATTACTTGCGGCTGGGAAACCTGCATTTCATAGCCTTCCCGGCGCATATTTTCCAGAAGTATGGCGATATGCAGTTCTCCGCGCCCATAGACTTTGAAAAAGCCCTCTTCGCCAGCTGGCGAGATCTATTTTGAGCCCTACATTTATTTCCAGTTCTTTTTCCAGCCGTTCGCGCAATTGCTTATTAGTCACATATTTTCCCTCGCGCCCGGCAAAAGGAGAATCGTTGACTAAAAAATTCAACGAGATCGTCGGCTCGTCAATGTGAATCGCCGGCAGCGCCTCTTGTTCAGTTGAAACACAAATCGTTTCTCCGATGTAAATGTCGGGAATGCCGGCCAGCATCACAACGTCCCCGGCTTCAGCCGATTCAACTTCCTTTCTTTGTATGCCGTGGAAAGTATAGAGTTTAGTAATTTTCCCGCTGCGCGTTTCGCCTGTCGGTTTTTTGATAATCACCGCGTCATTCATTTTTATTTTTCCTTCTTGCACCCGGCCAATGGCCAGTCTGCCTAAAAAATTATCATAACCCAGATTAAATGGCTGCATCCTTAATGGATTTTCTGTGTTTTGGTTAGCCGGTTTGACTTTGGCTAAAATTATATCCAGAAGCGGAGAAAGATCCCTGGATTCATCGTCTAAGTGCATTTTAGCGATTCCTTGCTTGGCTATGGCGTAAACGGCCGTGAAATCCAATTGTTCATCGTTCGCGCCCAAGTCTAAAAATAGTTCATATACTTCTTCCTGCGTGATGTCCGGCTGGGCTGCCGGCTTGTCTATTTTATTTATCACCACGATCGGTTTAAGTCCCAGTTCCAAAGATTTTTTAAGCACAAATCTGGTTTGCGGCATCGGCCCTTCCTGCGCGTCCACCACCAAAATCACGCTGTCAATCGCGCGCAAAACCCGCTCCACTTCCGATCCAAAATCGGCGTGCCCCGGAGTATCCACAATATTGATTTTCGTAGTCTTTACTTGCCCTTCCGAAGCTTTATGCGAAGGAGGGTAGAAGACGGAAGTATTTTTGGAATAAATCGTAATTCCGCGTTCTTTTTCCAGCGCGTTGGAATCCATGCTCACACTTTCATCCGTCACCATCCCAGTTTGGCGCATCAAAGCATCGGTCAGGGTCGTCTTGCCGTGGTCAACATGGGCGATGATAGCGATGTTTCTTATCTCCATAAAATTAGTTCCTAAGATTTGTAAGGTTATAAAGTTTATAAGGCAACCGTTAAACTTTATAACCTTATGGACTTTAAAAACTTTATAAACTAAAAATAAAATCTGCCCCCAGGCAGAACAAATCCACTTAATAAATATACTCTTAAACAACATGCGAGTCAAGCAAGGGTAATAGAAAAAATTATCTTTTTAAGTACTTTTTCCTTTTCCCCTCCGGGAATTTTTCAATCGCATAGCGAAGCATTGTGCGCGGCATTTTTTGAGAATATTTTTTGAGAAATTTTTCTTCGGTTTCCAGATTTCTTTTCCCGATTTCACGAAGCATCCAACCAACAGCTTTGTGGATTAAATCGTGTTTATCTTTTAAAAGTATTTCTGAAATTTTGAGAGAGTCGGCAAATTGTCTTTCACGAATGAACATAAACGTCGCCAACACTGCAATGCGCCTTTCCCAAAGATTTTTGGATTTGGCCAGTCGGTATAAAATTTTCCGGTTTTTATCCAGTAAATATCCGCCGACGATTCTCGGCGCGGACAAATCCACTAGATCCCAATTGTTGATATATTTGGTATTTTTTAAATAAATTTTATAGATTTGATTTTTGGTTTTTTCATCAGCTTTCTCAAATTTTTCCACCAGCATCAGAAGCGCAGTAAGCCGAGCTTCATGAAATTCGCTTTCCAGTAATTTTTCAAGTTCGCGAAGTGCTATATCCTGATAATATTTTTTGACAATTTTCCTCTGCTCCGGCACCGTGATTCCTAAAAATTTATCGCCCGCGCCATATTCGCCCGGACCGCACTTAAAAAACCGGCCAAGCAGCCGAGCCTTGGCCGGATTTTTCATTTTTTGAAGTTCTTCTACAATCTCGCCGGTTTTCATAGCCCTTATTTAAGCCTTATTTGGACAATTTCCGGAATATTGCCCGTTCTCATCGGCGGTCCCCAGGTGCTGGCGCCGGAGGTGGTATAAACGGAAAATTCGCCGTTTTGATGCAGTCCATAGTCATAGCCTTTGTAAACCAGTTGCGTAATAAAATTGAAAGGAAAAAGCTGGCCTTTGTGCGTGTGCCCGGCCAATTGCAAATTCACACCCGCTTCTTTTACCTGCTCGATATTTACCGGCGAATGGAACAAAAGGATATTCGGCTGGCCGGAAAAGTTATCTTTAAGTGTTTTTAATATATTAATTTCATTATTAGCTTCCCCCTGCTGGGGATAATTAATTCCAATAATTTTTAACCCGGAAATATCCGCCACTTCATTTTTCATAATTTTAACTTTTGTATTTTTAAGAGCTTCGGAAACTTTATCCACGCCGAGATATGTTTCATGGTTGCCGGTAACAAAATAAATTCCCTCTTTGGCTTGAATTTCGTTTAAAGGCTGAACAAAAGAATCAAGCGCGCCGTCCATGCCGTCAAATAAATCGCCGGTGATAAAAACCGCGGCTGGATGAAGTGCGTTGATTTGCTTTACCAGTTTTTCCAGATATGGCGCCCCCTGGATATGACCAAGGTGAACATCGGATAGCTGAATAACAGTTTTATTCTTCCATTCGGGCGGCAGATTTTTTATTTCCACCTCAATATTTTTCACGCGCGGATGAAAAGCGTTCCAGACTCCATAAATAGAAAATCCCAGCGCGACCGCGAATAAGAAAGGCCGCGACCAATGCCGCATTGCTTTCCAGATTTGCAATTTTAACCAAGCCGATCACCAGCCAGACGACGGCGGCGGCTAAAAGAAAATTCACCAAAAGGCCCAGCCAAAATCCGGAAAAAACATAAAAAACCCTAGTCAGCCACCCTTCTTTATAATGCGCAAGAAGCGATGACAGGATAAAACTAAGCGATAAAAACAAAATAACGCAGAATAAAACAATTCTGGCGTTGGAGCCCGCAATGCCAAAAAAACGCGTCAGTGAAAAAAATAAAAAATAATGAGCGCCAAAATAAATGCCCAAGTCCGAGAATTATGAAAATTATTACTGTTGAGAGTCATAGTTTTTACCTGACAATGCCGTACCTCATTATAGCTGCCAGCGCCTTTAATATCAAACGGCTATGGTATAATTAAAATATGCGTATTCTGAAAAAATACAAATTTTACATTTTCGCCGTTGCTTTCATCATTATTCTGTTTTTGATTTTTATCCTTTCCGGCCGCAAGGCCGCTGCTCCGCCAGTTTTGGAAGCTTCGCTTCCAAAAACGGAAACGGCGAAAACCGAAGACATAAAAGCGCCGGAAATATTTTTTATCGGCCCGCGCGGAAATGTGCCTGCCGATGCTCCGGCTGATTACGGCTTTTGGTCTTTGGCCATTTCGGTACCCGGGATCCTTTCCCGTTCGGGACAGCCGACAGTTAAAGATTTCCAGTGGCTCAAAAATAACGGCTGGAAAAGCGACATTGATCTGCGTATTGATGGCGACCACGCGCCGGAAGTATCGGACGATGCCCTTATTCCCGGATTCAATGAACTAGGATTTAACTATTTGAAAATTCAAATGCGAGACGGCGCCGCACCCAAGCAAGCGCAGGCCGAAGAATTTTTGTCTTTCGTGACCAATCCAGCCAACCAGCCCGCGCACGTCCATTGCCGCGGCGGCATCGGACGCGCCGGAACTATGGTAGCGCTTTATCGCTACGCCGTGCAAGGCTGGCCGGTGGATAAGGTTTTGGAGGAAGCCAGGCTTTTTCAGGGCGGAGTGAGCAACGCGCAGGAAAAATTTCTGAAAAAATACGCCGCGGAACATCAGCCAGGAAGTTACGCGCCATAATTTTTTACCGATGGATAAGAAAAAAAATCAAATCATAGCTTTATTGATCCTGGTAATCCTGCTGGGCTTTTTTCTTTTTTTGCAAAAAAATAAGCTTTCTGAAAAAAATTATAATCTGAACAAAGCAAGTTCTTTTCCGGAAGCTCCAGCAAAAGTTCCTGATTTCGGGCCGGGATTTTCCATTTTGTGGCTGACTGATTTCAGCGGCAACCGGGTTTTGGGATTTAATCCCGAGGGCCAAGTGGTCTGGGAGCAAAATATGAACAGCGCGCCGATTCCCCGCTCCAGCTGGTATTTTATTGGCGGCGATTGAAAACGTGACGGTCGCGCCTAATGGAAATTTAATCACCTCCCACGGCGACGGCATGATGGTGCAAGAACTGGATCGGCAAAATCATAATCTAGTTTGGCAATATGGAACCGCCGGCATTCAGACTTATCGCGGCGGAGTTTTGGACGAACCGGATAAATCTTTTAAATTCAATGATCATGAAGTGGTAATAAACGACGGCAACGACCGGCAAATCAAAGTGGTGGATCAAAATACCAACCAGGTTGTTTGGCAGTATGGAGAATACCACCAGATGAGTTCCGCGCCGGGATTTCTGCGTGGCAATACCAGCGTGCGGCCGCTTAAAAACGGCCAAGAATTTCTGATTACGGACACAATGGAGAAAAAAATAATGATTATAGATCGCGAAACTAAAAATATTCTTTGGCAGTGGGTTAAGCCGGATGCCGAGTGGCTGCAAAATGTTTTTGCCACCGAAGAAAATACCTTTATTCTGGAAGACCGCCAAAAAGGAGAAGTTTTTGAAATTGATCGCGATGGAAAAATTTTATGGATGCTCAATAAATTGTCGGACACTCCCAATATCAGCTATCCCACTGACACCGCCAAACTTTCCAATGGAAATGTTTTAATCGCCGAATCCGGCCGGCATCGGATTATTGAAGCAGTTCCTGAAAGCGGGCAGGTTGTCCGGCAGTATCTGGTGCACAGCTTTATAACTTCCTTAGCTGTGGATAAAAAAAGTCTTGACCAAAAAACAATCTACCGCCCAGTTTCCCAGAAAATCCCGGATGATGGAAAAATTAAAACTATTCAAGTTAATGACCTAAATAAAGGCTATTCCGGCTCGGCGGCTGTTATCGGCGGAGGACAGACTATTTCCGGCAAAGTGGCTAGTGTCAACGCCAGCACCTCAAGAGCCGGCGCTTTTTCCATGAAAGCGGACGGGGTTTCCTATGGCGTCCAGGTCTATAACTATTCGCGCGTTACAGATAAATCGGGAGCTATACTCAATCTTGCTACATTCAAAAAAGGCGACAAAGTAACCGTTCGGCACTATCAGCGGCACATATATCACCGCAACAAGCATAAAAAATAATTCTCGCTAAAAAAATTCAAAAACACTTTGCTTTTTATTGGAGGTGTTTTTTTGACAAAAGATAGCTTATTTACGATAATAACAAAAGGCTTGGGTTTTTCCCGGCCTGGCCGGTAGCTAAATTTTTTACTTAAATAATGCTCTCTTTTGACCAATCTATCCCCTGGTTCTCCATTATAAATATCTGGCTCTTTTCCCTCTAACTGTTGTTGAAGGGCCGATTATCACCGTTATCACGGGTTTTTTGCGTCTTTGGGATACATAAATTTTTTCGCCGCCTACCCAATAATTGTGGCCGGGGATTTAGTCGGAGATGCTTTTCATTACTATATCGGCCGGATTGGAGGCATAAGGTTTATAGACAAATGGGGGAAATTTTTCGGCGCGGGCAAAAACCACGTTGAGGCCATTGAAAAACAATTTGCCAAGCGCGGCAGTAAGCTTCTTTTTATCGGCAAAATGTCCCATGGAGTAGGCGGCGCGTTTTTGATTGCCGCCGGCATTATTAAAATGCCCTTTGGCAAATATATGTTTTCCAATATGCTGGCAACGCTCTTGAAATCAATGCTGCTTCTCATTATCGGTTTCTATTTCGGCCACGCTTTCAAATTAATTAATTCTATTCTGGAAAAAATTGCGCTGACAACTATCGGCCTTTTTGCTCTGGCGGCAATCATCTATTTTTTCTATCTGAAAAAGAACGGCAATAACACAAATTCCGATGAGCAACTCTGACTTTGAACAAAAATGGCTGGAAACCAATAATGGAAAAATTTGTTATTTTCCCAATATTAAGTTTGCGGATAAACCGACCATAGTATTTCTGCACGGACTGTCTTCCAATCACACTACCTGGAGCGCTTCCATGCTGGCTCTGGAAAAATTGGGACTTAATATGTTAGCGCCTGATTTGCGCGGGCATGGCCACTCGGATAAAACCAAAAAAAGAAATCTTTATAAATTTTCAATATTTGCCCATGATCTGGAGGCTATTCTGGCACAGGAAAAGTTGGGAAAAATAATTTTAGTCGGCTATTCTTATGGCGGCTTCGTGGCTTTAGAATACGCAGTCAAAAATCAAGAGAAAATTTCCGCGCTTATTTTAATCAGTGCGAATCACACTAATGCGCTCAAATATAAACACCTTCTTTTTTTAACATGGCCAATTTATGGACTTTTAACTTTTTTGGCTTTTCTTCTTTTATGGCAGCAGAGAAAAAAATATTATTACTACGATCAGGCTAGATCGCGAGGTTATTGGCAATCAACTTTTGCCGGCTTTACAACTATGCCTCTTTCTATTAATTTGTGGATGCTTTCTGAGGGTGCCTATCTTGATTTTTCCAGAAATTTAGATAAAATAAATTTTCCAACATTAATCATAAAAAGCCAAAGGGATCCATTCTTGTCCTCTAGGGAAGCACGAGATATGCAGCAAAAAATCAAAAACTCTGAAATAATCACCCTGTATGAAAAATCCCATTTTTTGGCTTCGCGCTATCAGCAAAAAATTATCGATGTTATTCTTAAATTTCTTAAAGATAAGGCAATTATATGAAGATAGCGATTTTCAGCGATACTTTTCCCCCGCAAACCAACGGCGTTTCCCATGTTGTTTTTCAGTCGGCCAAAAATCTGGCCGATCTCGGTCATAAAGTGATTGTTTTTACTGTTTCCAAAAATTTTTTTGCCAAACAAATTAACAGCGGCGTAAAAAATTTACAAATCATATCTTTACCTTCCGTGCCCGCCCTGGTTTATGCCCAAGAGCGTTTCCATGTTCCTTTCAGCGCCACTTATTTCCGCCTGAAAAAATTCGCGCCCGACGTGATTCATATCCATACGCCATTTGGGGCCGGCTGGATGGGTATTAGAAGTTCAAAAAAACTCAAAATCCCTTTGATTGGCACCCATCACACTTTTTATGACTACTATTTAAAACATGCCCGAGCAGAATATGATTGGGCTAAAAAGTTTTCCTGGAAATACACTGTTGCTTTTTACAATCATTGCGATTTAATCTTGAGCCCGACTCAGTCGCTGGCAGAAACTTTAATAGAAAAAGGGCTGCAAAAGCCGGTTGATATTATCCAAAATTCCATAGACACAGTCTTGTTCCGGCCAGGTTCAGATATTTCTCAAGAAAAATTGAAAAGCCAGTTTGGCATCCAGGGAAAATCACTGGTCTATATGGGCCGCGTCAGTTATGAGAAAAATATCGGCCAGGTCGTTAAAGCCTTCGCTTTGATGCTAAAAAAAACGCCCAAACTTAAATTAATGATAATCGGCGATGGACCTGAAAGAAAAAAGCTGGAAAAATTGGCACAAGCCTTAAAAATTGAAAATAATATAATTTTCACCGGCTTTCTTCATGGTGAAGATTTAGTGAAGGCCTTGCAGGCCAATGATATTTTTCTCACCGCCAGCAAAAGCGAGAATATGCCTCTTTCAGTTTTGGAAGCTATGGCTGCGGGGCTTCCCATTATAACTATCAAAGAAAAAGGCCTGGCAGAAATCGTCCAAGAAAATATAAACGGATTTTTCGCCAAAACTGATGACCCGGAAGACATTGCCGAAAAAGCGCTGGAACTTTTATCTAATGAAGATTTGCTCAAAAAGTTCGGTGAGAATTCCAGAAAGCTGGCGCTTGAATATTCTAAGGAGAAAGTGGCAACTAAACTGGAAGAAGTTTATAAAAAAGTTATTAAACAATTAAATAAAAATACTATGCGCATCTGCCTCTATCTGGAATTTTATCATTTTTTGGGAGGATTCCTTTATAAAAACATCGGCACCGGGCTTCTTTCGTCTTACCGGAACCAGAAAAAATCTTTGCAGTCGCTGGGAATAAATTTCACGGAAAAGTTGGACGAATGATTGCGACATTTTACAAATCAACACCCCCTGGCTTCGCTCGCTATGGATCATCAGAAAAGCTAGAAAAAAAGGCAAAAAAATCATTATTTGGGCGCATGTCACCGCCGAAGACGCCCGAGCATGTTTTCTGGTTCAATAAATATTTTTTTCCGCTCATTAAAAAATATTTGAAATACGCCTACGGGCAAGCGGATCTGGTTTTCTGCCCCAGTGCGCACACTAAATCACTTCTTAATCGCTTATGGATTCGCCGGAAAAAAATTAGTGGTGCAATCCAATGGAGTTGATCTTTCATTTATTTTATCCTGATGATACAAGCGAAGAGAGAGCCGCCAGAACCCAACATAACTTAACAAGGTTTAGTTATCGGAACTGTAGGCCTGGTTATTCCGCAGAAAAGGCGTAGATATTTTTCTTGAACTTGCTAAAAAAAAGTCCCCAAAATAAATTTATCTGGTTTGGAAAAATATACAGCAAGGCGATGGTAAAATCCTTGCCAAAAGTTTTGCCGGAAAATGTTAAGTTTACCGGTTATGTTCCGGATTCGGAGCTTAACGCGGATTTTAACGCTTTAGATATTTTTGTCTTTCTTTCATCGGAAGAAAACCAGGGCATGGTTCTTCTGGAAGCGGCAGCCGCGGGCCTACCGATACTGGTTAAATACCTGCCAGCCTATGACGGCTGGCTGGTGCATAATGAAAACTGCCTCGTTGCAAAAAATAATGAAGAAGTTGAAAAATATCTGGATATGTTAATAAAAGATGCCGACTTACGCAACCGCCTCATTGACAACGCCAAAATCCTGGCGCAAAAAGAGAGCATTCTTACTTTAAACAAAAAACTGCTAGAAACTTATCAAAAGCTTTTAAAAAAATGAAAAGTTCTTATAGATTATCATAAGGGCTTTTTTTGTTTTGTAAAATAAATCTTAATTTGCCTCTGATAACTTAAAATCTTTCGGAAATAATCTCTGGCAGATGTAGTAGATGCTATAGGTGATGAAAAAAGCCGCGAAGACATCTATGGAATAATGCAGATGCGCCAGAAGCACTGTTAGCGCAAAAATGCCGGACAAAGCAAAAAAAGCTAATCCTTAATCTCTTTATTCCCCCAAAAGATCAGCGCCATTAAAAATGGCAGGCCGGTGTGCGAAGAAAAAAACATATCGTTGCCTTCAGTGATGTAGCGGAAAGTACTGGTCGGATCCAAAAGAATATGATCCGACGGCAACGCCGTATGGGTCATTATAATGAAAGCCGACCGGATAAGCACAAAAAGGGCGATGCTCTTGACTGCAAAGGGAATTTTTTCCGGCTCTTTGAGCAGCAGAAAAATTACGAACGCAATCGCCAGCATAGCGCCTTGGATAAAAATAAAATCCAGATTCACTACCGGTAAATTGTCCAAAATTATATCCGAAACATAATTGCTTATATGATTTGTAGTATAAACATTGGCAAAATAATTGACCGCTAAACTGGCCGCCAGTAAAAACAGTGACAGCATCGCGCTTTCTTTCAACGCTTTTTGCGACCAAAATGATTTGTGTTTATTGAAAATATCACGCATATTCTTTTTATCCTAAAAGGACACAGCGTCGAACATTTATTGCGCTGGCCGAATTTGGATATTCTGCGCCGTGAGCGTGCCGTCAGAATTGGATTTTCCATTCACTATTACTTGTTCTCCGCTCACCAAGTCAGCCGCGGATCCCTGGGTTGCTTTTCCGATTGTCGTTGAATCAGAGAAAAAAACGATTTTTGAGCTTCCGTCTTGAGCCTTGACAGTTATACTTTTATCATCCCCGGAAATAATTTCCCCGGTTGTAAAATTTTCTCCGTTTCCGCCGCGATTAAACCCTGCGCCGCCGGGACGATTTTGCCCCAGCTGTCCGCTCTGTTCCTGTCCTTGCCCCAGTTGCCCGCGCACAGTGCCGCGCAGCAGTCCTTGTTTTGTCAGGCTGCTTTTTTCATAAATAGTTCCGCCAAAAAATCCCGCGCCACCGACCACAAGCGCGACTACAACTATAATAATGATGCTTCTTTGGTTCATAATTTTTTTTAAAATAAATTACTTAATTAACTTTAATCGAGCGTGTGAAATATTCTATTACAAATCCGAGTGAGTAAGTGTTTAAAAATTTTTAGGTCCGCCTCGGGGCAACCAAAAATTTTAGCTTGCGAACGATGGATTTGTTAGAATATTTCGCCTGCTCGAGAGTTTTTTTGTTACTTTCTTTGCGACCAAAGAAAGTAAATAATTATTCGTATCGTAACGCTTCAATGGGGCTTAAATTCGCCGCCCTCCTGGCCGGCCCGCCTGCCTCGCTTAAGCCGCCTTGTTTGTGCAACTTTTTATAGACTTTTGCACTATTCATATCTTAAAGCATCTATGGGACTCATCGCTGCGGCTTTGCGGGCAGGGTAAAATCCAAAAATAATTCCCACTCCGGCAGAAACCCCAAAAGCTAAAACGATTGAGGACAGGGAAATACTGGCTGACAAAGAGCTTACAAAATAAGTTATAATTAAAGACAATATCCAGCCTAAAATAACTCCCAAAATGCCCCCCAGAAAAGTCAGAACTACGGCTTCGGCCAAAAATTGTAAATTTATGTAAGCTTTGCGAATACCGACTGCTTTTCTAAGGCCGATCTCCCGAGTTCTTTCCGTCACTGTCGTGAGCATCATGTTCATAATCCCAATCCCGCCCACTAAAAGTGAAATGCCGGCAATTGAGGAAAGAAGCAAGGTGAGCGTGTCAGTAACGCTAGTGGCGGTGTTTATAATGTCATTTTGATTCATCAAACTGAAATCCGCCTGCGCCGGATTGGAAATTTTGTGGCGCGCCAAAAGAAGACTCGCTATTTGCTCCTGGACCGCGCTCATGGCTTCCTGGTTTTCTGCCGCAACACTGATATTGTTCAAATGCTCGTCCCCGGAAAGATAATGCTGGGCGCTTCCCAGCGGAATATACACCGCATCATCCTGATTGTTAAATCCCGATCCGCCCTTGGCCTGCGTCACACCGATCACCTGAAAATCAACCCCGTTAACGCGAATGCTCTGCCCTGCCGGATTGACATTTTCTCCAAACAATTCATTGCGTGTTTCCGGCCCAAGCACGGCTACCTTAGCCGAACTTTTTGTCTGCTGTTCGCTAAAAAAAGATCCGATGTCCATTTCTAAATTTCTAACCGCCAAATAATCACTGACTGTTCCCGTGATTTGCGTGTTGGTATTTTTCCCTTTGGTTGAAATTTGATAACGCCTTTGCACCGACGGAGCTACCGCCTTTACGTTGGGAATTTGCGCCTTAATCGCGTCCGCGTCCTCAACGGTGAGCGATTGGGCGCTTCCTCCGCCCTGGTTTATTCCGCCCACCCTCTGGGAGCCAGGCATAATCATAATCAGATTTGAGCCGATCGCTTCAATACTTGCTTCGATTGAATTTTGGGCACCCCGCCCGATAGCTACCATTGTGATAACTGAAGCAATCCCGATAACAATACCCAAAATCGTGAGGCCCGACCTAGCCTTATTGCTCGAAAGCGACCAGATTGTTTCTTTGAATAAATCCTTAATCATTTTTTTAATTTGAAATTATATCGCTTTCAATTAATCCATCTCTCATTGAAATAATTCTTTTCGCGAAATTGGCAATTTCCATTTCATGCGTAATGATAATTATAGTGTGGCCGTTTTGATTCAGCTCTTGAAAAGTTTTCATTATTATCCTGCCAGTTTTAGTATCCAGATTTCCAGTTGGTTCATCCGCTAAAATTATAGAAGGGTTATTCACCAGCGCCCGCGCGATCGCCACTCTTTGTATCTGCCCGCCGGAAAGCTGATTGGATAGATTTTTAAATTTATCTTCTTCTAAGCCGGCATACCTTAGCGCTTCCCGCGCCCGTTGTTCGCGTTCTCTTTGTGAAATATCACTGAAAAGCAGTGGCAGCATAACATTTCTCATAACCGCGGTTCGTGGCAGCAAATTGAACGACTGAAAAACAAATCCAATTTTATCACGGCGCAAATCCGCCAGTTCGTCCTCGCTCATTTGTGAAACTTTTTTTCCGTCCAAAAAATATTCTCCCTCAGTTGGCGTATCCAGCGCGCCCAGAATATGCATAAGCGTTGATTTTCCGGAACCCGAAGGGCCGATGATGGCCACGAATTCTCCTTTTTGCACATTAAAAGACACGCCCTTGAGCGCCGCTGTTTCCACTTCGCCGTTTATGTATATTTTCGTGAGGTTGTTACATTCGATCATAAACTAATGCAAGGCGCGGAAAGCTCCGCCGCCGCCAAGCCCCCCGCCGGTTGAAGACGAGGTTGTTGCGGCATTTGGATCAATTGTTTGCGTAACAACTTTATCTCCGGCAGAAAGGCCTCTGATAATTTCTGTTTGCGTGTCATTGGCAGCTCCGACTTCAACCGTTTTCCGTTCCGCGGCTCCATCGCTTAAAATTTCCACATAATTTCCGCCGGACTCTGTTTTTACGGCGCTTCCGGGAACAAGCACGACATCCCGTTTAACATCCGTAATAATATTAACTGAAACATTCATGCCGGGCTTCAAAAGTTCTGGCTGCGTTTCCAGGGAAATTTCCGCGTTATACGTGACAACGCCCTGGCTCACCGTGCCTATGGTGTTAATTTTTATGACCCGACCGGTAACACTGGTTTCCGGCAAAGCATCAAAGGCAAGCGTGGCCTTGTCGCCGACCTTGACCCGCGCTGCGTCCACTTCATTGAGAGCGACCTTGGCCTGGATATCCTTGGTGATTATTGAAGCTAAAACATCCGATCGGGAAACAGAGTCGCCGGAGCTGACGCTAAGCCCGGTAATTATTCCGTCAAAAAGCGCGCGAATGTAATAGTCGCTAAGATTTTCTTTCGCATCCGCCAGCTTATTGGCGCTTTGAGTGACGGAAATCTCTTGCGCCTGCCGGATAAGCCTGTCATCTTTTGTCTGGCTGTTGTTTAATTTTTTCGTCTGCTCCATTTTTATTTCCGCGGAACGCAGGCTAAGTTCAGCGTCCCTGACTGTCTTTTCGGCGTCAGCCGAGTCCAGGAGCGCGATCAAATCTCCTTTTTTCACCTCTTGGTCATTTTTCACATAAACATTCATGACATCAATAGCATCTCCGGCCACTACTGGTTTTAAATCAACCTGGCTTACAGCCTCTACCTGCCCGCTGCCGGTTACCGAAACGGAAAGAGTTCCTTTTTCAGCTGCCGCGGTAACATATTGGACTTGTTTGCCTCCAGCTTTACTTTGGCTATACCAGTAATAGCTTCCCCCGGCTATTAAAAGTATGGCGATAATTATCACGGGCCTGTTTTTTATTCTGCCTTTTAAAATGGCTGGATTCTTCTTCATGTTTGGTTGTTCTGATTATTGATTATTTTAATTGCTAAACACGCGGATTAAAGCCGCATTTACGACACCGTTATCTCCCGGCTGCCCCATGACCACAATCTGCTCATCCTGTTTTAAATCGCCCAATTGTATATCATTACGCCCGTTTTTAATAATCGTTTTATCGGTCACAACCACCGTATTTTCTTTATTGTCTTTATCTTTAACTACCAAATTATTATCCGAAATTGAAATTATGGTTCCAGCTATTCCGTGGGCATTTCGAAAATCACGGCCAGAAAAATCCCGCAATATGCCCAGCAGGCTGCCAGGACCCTTCTCGCCCGCTCGCGGACCCATAAAATTGCGTTCATAATTTTGTCCGAAGGCATAAGAAAATTTGGCTTTGTGCAAACCGACCGCCACTCCTCCCGCAAAACTGACCAAAATAATTAAAAAAAGTCCGACAATGGCGGTTACGATTTTAAATGTTTTTGATTTGCAGCCCGGCAGGCAACATTTACACTTTGCTTCCGGTTTTACTTCTGGAATATTTTTGGATGTTTCTTGTGTGTCCATATGCTTTAAGTTTAGTTATTTAATTAAATCAATTTATAATGATTCTTATTTGAAATTTTAAGATATAAATTAATGAGTGCCAGTATTGCGAAAACCGGAATGAGAAAAGCAATTATTTCCAAAACTGGAAGCGTTTCTAAAAGTGAAAGAGAGTAGCTTTTCCAGTTAGCAGCGACTATTTCCGCATCCGAAAAGGCTAGCTGGGCCAAATTCCAAAATTCGGATTGAAAAAAGGCGCTACTAAAACTTGCAAGAGCCCAAAAAAATGTGCCCGCAGACCCCAAAAGCCCCGCATACGTAAGGATCAGCTTTTTTTAGCGCTTTTTATTCTAATCGCTTCAATTTTAGACACAATAAAACCCTCCAATCCGGCGGAAGGCTCTAAATCTCCGGTATTTTTGAATATTTGGCTAAGTTTTCGGCTCATATCAAGTAATACGCCTGAAGGCTTAACCAGGACGCAAGATATCAATTTTTGGCTTAAATAAGCCACTCAAAAACCGGAAAGAATCTGGCGGAGAGCTCTTAATCCCCGCTGGTGCCGGCTTTTCACTTTTATCTTTTTGTCTTATTCCAAAATTCAACGACCGCTGAAAAGTGGTATATATATGATTTTAAAAAGTACTTCTTATTTCAGCTTCAAGCTTCTTTCCATTACAATGCTTCAAAATACCCAGATATGACTGCAGGCTTTGATTAAATGTTTCTTCTAAAATTACTCCCTTTTGCAAATCATCGTGCTTAACTCGCAACTTTTTTAACATCCTCTTCTTCGTTTTTGTTCGCAAAACCCGATAATGCGGCAATGTAACATAGCCTAAGAAATCAATGCCCTGATGATGCTTACGGATAGTGATTTTATCCGGATGCAATTCGAGTTTTAATTCTTTCTGCAAAAATTCTTTAATAATTGGGATCTGTTTTTCCAAATATTTTTTATCTTCCAAAAAAATCACAAAATCATCGGCATAACGGATATAATGTTTGGCTTTCATTTTATGCTTCACAAACTGGTCAAATTTATTCATATAAATGTTCACGAATAGCTGCGAGGTCAAATTACCAAGTGGCAAGCCGACATTATTCTTATTTTTAGTATTGAAACTGACAATAACTTCTTTCAATATCCACAGAATATCTTTATCTGGAATATATTGCACTAAAATGTCCAATAAGTTTTTGTGGTTGATATTGGCAAAAAATTTTCGGATGTCGCATTTTAAAATCCAACAGGTTTTTGTGTTGTTTTTACTGACTTTATGGGCGAATGTTCTAAATCTATTAACCGCCCTGTGTGTTCCTTTGTCTAATTGGCAAGAATAAGAATCTGCGATAAAAGTTTTTGCAAAAAACGGATAAAGTTTTCGATAAATCGCATGGTGTAAAAGTCGATCGCGCACTGTGGCCTTGTGGATGTCCCTAGGTTTTGGATCGTTAATTTTAAACGCTTGATATCCGCCGTGTTTCCAAGTATGATTAAGGAGTTCGCGATGCAACGCAAATATATTGTCCATCAATCTCATCTGAAAAATCTGCGCGTCATTTTTATTTCTTTTGTCTTTTATGAATTCCTTCCAAGCTTCCAAAAGGTTCTCTAAACTAATAATATCTTCAAAATTATGATCAAAAATAATCTTCATAGTAATAGTTCTGCATTTAAGACCCCCCCCCGGCTGCCGGCGGTATTTGAAAAAATAAAAAGCCTCTATCTTTTGTGGTACGGATATTATCGGATTTTGCCGACCACTCACCGATATACGCTTGGGCAAAAAGTTGATAAATATTTTACGGAAATAATAGAATTGGTTGCTATCGCCGCCTTTTTGAAACCGGAAGAAAAACTGCCGTATGTCAGACTGGCGATCAAAAAATCTGATGTTTTGAAAATATTTTTGAATATTCTTTGGGAAACAACATCCTTGGATGATAAAAAATACATTCTTCTTTCAGAGAAACTGGATGAAATTGGCAGAAACTTGGGCGGCTGGAGCGGCAGTCTTGTGAATAAAAACTCCCCCAAACAAAAGCAGGGAGAGAAATGAAGAGAGTTGCGACGCACCCAGACAAAGCGATTATCGGAATTCCAGACATTGTCAGGATCGTTGTCGTTGGCGTTCAACCAGCGCTTGCCATCCGAATTGCGGTTCACATTGAACGCGCGGCGAAAGCCGAGAACTGTTTTCGCGCGAAACGCCACCCATGCCACCATCCTTCGAACCCCATTAGAAATTATGATTTCTAGCGGGGTAAATACTCTCGGGATTGAATTTTATTCGGCATCTCAAATGCCCTAGCGTTTCGCACCAAGTATCTTCATTTTTTGTTTGAAGCGTCTGCATACATCACTCTATCCAAAACCTTAATCGTGGATAATCTCAATGTATGGATACTGGATTCGGAAGCAAGAAATTTACCCCGTAGGGAGATGAAATTTCTCCTTCGGGGACGTAATCGCTTGCATTCTTCCCTACTACCATTCTTATCCTAACATATTTTTTTCGAAAATAAAAGATATTGATCTTGTGTTTTCTTCGCTCGCTCGGAAAATAAAATCCTCCCGTCGGAAAAATCCGGCAGGAGGACAAAGGGCAAAGTGTTCAAGAGTTCAAAAAATCTAAGGTTTGAGTTCTGATTTCTTGCGACGCACCCAGACAAAGCGATAAACGGAACCCCAGACATTGTCAGGACCGCCGTCGCTGGCGCTCAACCAGCGCTCGCCATCCGAATTGCGGTGCACACCGAACGCGCGGCGATTATCCACTCCAATTAAGCGATAATCGTCTTTGGGTTGATCTTCATATTGAATCGCGCTTTGCGGACCAGCTTCGAGCGGAGCTTTTTCAAAGCCATGTTTTTCAGCGGCTTTGTAAATTTGTTCTAAGGTGCCACCCTTAGAAAGTCCAAGCTCTGCAGGCGTCCTCTCAAAAAGCTCTGCTTCTCTCTTTTCATATTTGGTCGCATTTGCTATTTTTTTTTCCACTTCTTCCAACAACTTTCGTGCGTTATCGCTAACCTCGCGTCCTGCTTTTTTGAGCGCTTTTTCAAAATCTTCAACAGTTTTGAGGCCAGTGCCGAGTTCAACAGTTCTCCAGACTTTGAAAAGTTGTTCCTTTTCTTTGGAACTGGATTCCAACTTGTCTCCCAAATAGTTCTCGACAATCTTGCTTTTCACATTCTCCTCAAGAACTCTGTCATTGTCCTTTTTGGCAAATGCGAGCATATCAGCGTTTACCTGCTTTTGGGATTTTGTGCCTTTTTTAACTTCTTCAGAATCCAAGGAAGCGTGACCTTCAAAATCTCCTTTGTCATCATAATTTTCAAAAGACTGTTTCATAATTTTTTACCCCCTTTTTTTAAATTGTTTATTTATTTTGCCTGTTCTAAGCCTTTTATAAAGACTTTTTCACTCCTTTTGCCCTAAGTATAGCAGGTTTTTGGCTCAAAGTCAAACCGAAGAAATTATCAAAAATATCTGTTAAAAACATTTTTCTTTAATCCAGGATTTTTGAGTTGAATTTTTTGGCTTGCTCCAAAAAAAAATTTTGCCAAGTTTTGTTTTCCAGTTTTATGAGCATGCGCGGAAAATCTTTGACTTTTTCGGTCAGCAGAAGCTGGCTGCCTAATTGCAAATAATCAATATGCCAGTCAAATTTTATTTTAGCTTTTTTCACCAAATTTTCGATTTGCCAGCCGGTTTTTTTGAGAATAAGATATAGATCAATAAAATCGCGCGAGCGCGGTTTCTGGTAAATTGTAAACAATTTATTGACGGCAATGTCGGCCAGGCTATCTATAAATAATTTATTTTCTTTGATTTTTTTTTCGATTCTCGGAAATGGAAAGTATGTAAATTCCGTTTTGATAATGTCGTTTTTCAAGTACAGAAAAAACAAATTGCGGTTGAAGCTCTGCTGGAAATCAACTTTTTTTATTCCAAGTGATTTTTTGTTTTTGGCAAAAAAAACGCTAATCGCTTGCGGATCAAATTCCCGCTCCGAAAAAAAATCTAAATCTTCAGACAAGCGGTGCTTAAGATAATATTCAGCCAGTGCCGTTCCGCCGGTCAAATAAAAATCTTGGCAAAGTGTTTTATCTTTGCTAATTGCTTCCAGAATTTTGATTTGATTGAAACTTAAGATTGTTTTGGCCATAAAAGCAAAGTTAAATACCTCTTCTTGTTATGATCCAAGGAGAGCATATTCCAATATTTTTTAAGTTCCCGGCGATTAATTTTTTTCCCTTCCAAACCAAAATTAACCAGTTGTTCCAACTGCCAGATGGCATACTGCTTTTTGTCTTTTTTCAATTCAGTTGTATCAGTCGACCAGTTACGCATATGACACAATTATAGCTTATTTTGGGGGGAAAATCAAATGAATATATGCCCTTTTTTGGCCTGTTTAAGCCCCCTACATTCTGCGAAGAATCTGGCGGAGAGCTTTGAGCCCCCGCTGGTGCCGGCTTTTGACAGTATTGTATGGCAGATTTAAAACTTCGGATATTTCTTGGAGTGAAAAATCGTCTTTATAGCGCATAAGCAGAATAATCCGGTATTGGCCCGGAATTTTGGCCAGCGCATTTTCCAACTCTTTGGCCGCGTCGGCTTTTTCCAAAAGTTCCAGCGGCAAAATTTCATCTTCGGAAATATTTTCCAATTTATTATTCCCCTCCGCGTCAATAAAATTGGAAAAAGGAATTGTTTTTTTCCTTTTAAAATAATCGTAAGCCGTGTTTTTAGCAATGGTAAAAAGCCAGGTTTTGAATTTACGATTGTGGTCAAATTTTTTAATATTTTTCCAGGCTTTGATAAAAGTGATTTGCGCAAGATCGTCCAGAGCGGAGCGGTCGTTTGTCAGCTGATAAAGAAAATTATAAACCGGCTTGAGATATTTTTTTACTAACGCGGAAAAGGCCGCGTCATTTCCGCTTAAATAATTTTTAACCAATTGCTTGTCCTCGTGCTCCATCGTTAAAATTTTATCGCTTATTCTTCCAGCATATCGCAAAAATTGAAAAAATAAAAACAAGGTTTCGGCCCTGCCCTTTCTCTGCGTTTTTTAACTAAAAATTGCAGGAAGATCCGCTGCAAACCGGGAAATTCAGCCGGTTCGGATCCAGATGCATATCTTTTTTGCCATTCCTGAAATGCGTGGAATAATCAGGCGCAGAGGAACTGGAGGAATCAGAAGAATCGGTGGGTGATCCCGGACTCCCGGATGGTCCCGCCGGGGTGTTGGAAACTTCTTTATTATCCACCACAATAATTACCCTCCCGTCCTTTTCGGCTTCATAGGCATACTGGCTGCCGTCATCGCTAAATGTAAAATTGCTTATGCTGTCATATCTTTTGCCCTCACGGCCATTTACCACCATGAATTGCTGCTGATTTTCAATTACCTTATAGGCCAGGTTTTGGCTGTTTGAGCTGAAAATGAGGTAGACCGAGCCGGTTTTTGTTTCCAGCTTTCCAATCTCCTGATATTCCCTGCCTTCTTTTTGGTTTAAGACGACCACATATTTTTCATTTTTATTGGCCACATAAGCAATCTGCTGGCCATCGGGACTAAAAGCTATTTCCGCAATGCTGTTATATGGCGTTTCTTGCGCGAGTCCGTTAATAACCAGGAATGTTTTGCCGTTGAGAGTCGCGCTGTAAGCAAATTGCGTTCCATCCAAACTGAAAGCCGGAGAGGCGACGGCATCATAGGCCTCGCTCTCCTGCCCGTCAATTACGACCACCCATTGGTCGCCTTTTTTTATTTTATAAATGTCCAGGGTGCCATTGGTCGCAAACAAAACGCGTGAGTTATCCTTTTCATTTTTTTTCGCAGTGAGCGTTTCAACCGTTTTTGCCGACTCCCGGATGCTTTCCTCTGCCTGCCGGGCGCTTCTGCCCGCCATCCACATTGAACCGGCCACGCTTAGCGCGGCCAAAACAACGATCCCGACGGCAATTTCAATTTTTACCTTGGTGCCCATTTATTCCTTAATATTATTGTTTCTTCCTTTCAATATTATACAACAAAACCGCCTAAAAGAAAAACCCCTCCGAATTGCTTCGCGGGGTTTTTCTTTATGTATACGAAAGTATTAGGCTCGTGATACACTGGTGGCGTTCGGCCCCTTCGGGCTGTCGCCTACCTCAAACTGAACTTTGTCGCCTTCCTTCAAATCGGCATACTCCACTCCCTGGAGTTCCTTTGAATGAAAGAATAGGTCCTTATCACTGCCCTCGCGAGCAATGAATCCGAAACCTCGATCTGTCAGTCTCTTGATTGTTCCTGTTTCCATTTTCAAGATGAAAATTACTTAAACGCACAAATGGTATAATGCAATAGAAAAGCTCGACTAGACTGTCACTGCAAAACCTTGTGACCTTTAAAGCATAGCATACTGGACAAAAGATGTCAACCCCATTAGAAGTTTCAGAAAATATCCGCAAAAACCGGATTATTAAAGCAAAACCGCTTCGCTCTCGCGTGCTTGAAAGAAAAAGTCTGCCAATGAACTTCTAACGGGGTAAAGAGGTGCGAAAAACCTGCCGCAGACACGAAAAAACCACCTCAACAACTTGCGCCGCCAATGCTATCTTTTCTGTGTACTCTCTCCAGTACCTACCGCCTACGCCGATAATCTCCTCTCTCTTCAGGAAACCATCGACATTCGGCTGTTTACCCTTTTGCCTTTCTCCTCAGAGGTGGTTGCACATATTACTACAATCAAAGACCCATTTTCTTTCATTTTCGCGCCAAAAAAGAGGCCTAAAAAGCCTCGATTTTAGTTTGCTTTGCTCCGGCGATAGGTATCCTTCACAAGATATCCTGCGCCTAGGGCTTCGAAATATCGCGTTTCGGAATACCCTTACGGCCTGCAGAAATATCTTTCGCCAAGGCCGCAGAAACTAAGCGTTTATATGCGAACGCTTTGCCAGATCCTGATTTTAAATACAGCTCGAAATCTCTAGCTTGTTTTTCGGTTTCAAATGCACCATACCAAACCAGTTTCCAGGGCAAATTAAGCTTTGTTGATTTTACATTCCCGGAATTATGCAGTTTGATTCTCTGCTTTAAATCATTAGTAGAACCGAAATAAAACCTATGCGATTTTTCGCTTAACAAAGTGTAAGTGTAATACATAAACAAAAACCAAGGCTTATACGAATAGTATACCATTATGGCTTGCCATACTTTGTAACACTTCGTAATGGCTTGCCATACTTTGTAACACTTCGTAATGGCTTGCCATACTTTGTAACACTTCGTAATGGCTTGCCATACTTTGTAACACTTCGTAATGGCTTGCCATTCTGTAGCCTTGGCGAAAGATGGCTCCGGCGATAGGATTCGAACCTATAACCAATTGATTAACAGTCAACTGCTCTACCATTGAGCTACGCCGGAATAATTTTAGTTTGTAGTTTTTGGTTTTTAGTTTATAGAACAACCGAGCCAAACTACTCACTATTTTTTAACGAGCTTATTAGGGAATTTAACATTTTCATAATAACCTCTAATTTTGACTCTACAACAGTATATTCTAAATCTTTCAGCTTGTGAAGCCTTTTGCATATTTCGATTTGTGTTTCTAATTCTGCACCCGAACTGTAACTTACATACAAAAATTGTATAAATTCTTTTTTGTGCGCCCTTTTCTGGCCTTCAGCTATATTAGACGGAATGGTAACTGCTGCTCTTTGCATTTGCGATGATAAGCCATACATTTCTGAGTTAGGAAATTTTTCAGTAAGTTTATAAATGTCACTGACTAAATCTAGGGATTTTTGCCACACTAATAAATCTTTATATGAACTAGAGTTTTTCATAAAAATAACTACGAACTATAAACCACAAACTAAAAACTAATTAATAATCCCTCAGTTTTTTGATTGAAACATGTTCGCGGATTTTTTCCAGAGCCTTGGCTTCAATCTGGCGGATCCGTTCGCGCGTCACCCCGAATTCCTGACCAACTTCTTCCAAAGTATGGATCACCCCGTCTTCCAGGCCAAAACGAATTTTCAATATTTTCTGTTCGCGCGGAGTCAGCGAATCCAGCACCTCCACAATATGATCTTTCAAGAGTTTGCGCGAAGCCGACTGGTTGGGCATAATCGTTTCCGTATCTTCAATGAAATCTCCAAGAACGCTGTCGTCTTCGCTGTCGCCGACGGATGTTTCCAGAGACACTGTTTCCTGGGAAATTTTCTGGATGTGGCGGATCTTGTCCACTTCCAGCCCCATTTCCACCGCAATTTCTTCCGGCAAAGGTTCGCGCCCGAGATCCTGCACCAGTCTTCGGGTAATTTGCGTGTATTTATTGATCGTTTCCACCATATGCACCGGAATACGGATAGTCCGCGACTGGTCGGCCAAGGCCCGCGTGATGGCCTGGCGGATCCACCAGGTGGCGTAGGTGGAAAATTTATAGCCCTTGCGGTAATCAAATTTTTCCACCGCGCGGAAAAGTCCGATATTGCCTTCCTGAATCAAGTCCAGAAGTGAAAGATTATGCGAGCGTCCGACATATTTTTTGGCGATACTCACCACCAGGCGCAGATTGGCTTCGGTCAGTTTTTGCTTGGCCATCGGATCGCCTTTTTCAATCCGCTTGGCCAAAGAAATTTCTTCTTCCGATTTCAGAAGATCCACCCGCCCGATTTCTCTAAGATACATCTGCACCAGATCAGAGGAAGCATCCTCCGGAATATCCATCATTTCTTTTTTCTTTTTCCGAGGGGATTTTTTTTCTTCTTCCAAATCTTCGGAAATTTTATCCGTTTCCATTTTCAGCATTTCATCCGAGCCCATAATCCGCACGCCCAGCTCTTCCAGCCGTTCATATAAACTTTCTAATTCCTCGATGTTCTGTTCCGCATTGGGAATAGCGTGTAAAATTTCATCTTCAGTAACAAATCCCCGCTGTTTTCCGCGCACGATCAAACCACCGATAAAATCCTTACCTTTCCCCTTTTCCACAATTGCTTCGGCTTTTCTCCGGATCCGCTTTGCTTTCCTGACAGATTTTTTTATCTTTTTGCGCGCTTTGGCTTTTATTATCTTCTTCCTCTTTTTCTGCCGCACCGGCTTAATTTTTTTCCTTGCCCGCATCGGCTTTCTTTTCTTTAGTTTCTTTTTGATTTTTTTAGGACGTTTTTTTGCCATAATTGCCTGCGAGCGCCTCGCGAGTAGCTGCAATTATGAGCACCCCGCGAAAGTTCGCTATTTAAACTTTAATTTTTAACTTTTTAAGCCGAAGGCGAGTACGCACACTGTTCTATATATTACGCAAATTCTTGTTGGAACTTTTCGCTGGGGTCGTCATGTATATAAATAAGGAATTAGTGCCGGGACAGCCATGCTTAGTCCGCCATCTCCTCGGATATTTTCTTAACTTGCAATCTTAAAAATTGGACAGCCTCCCGGTCTTTTGCTTTTTCCGCTATTTTGAGATCCCGCGTAATTTTCTCCAGCTCTTCTTTTTTAATTTCTTTTTTAATTTCTTTCAAAATATTTTCCGCTTCTCCGAATGGGTCGTCAATAACAATTTCTTCCAGATTATTATTAAGATCCAATCGGTATCTTTTTTCAAAGTAAGCTTTTTCAAAAGCGCCAACTTGCTCCTGGCCGTCCAGGATCTTTATAAAACGATCAAAGTTATACTCCGCTTTCTCCCCTTTTTTTATAATCGCGCTAAGAAGGCTATCCTTTAGAAAAAAAGGCTTCAGAGCCTCTTCTTCTGATATTTTCTTCCAAACATCGGAAGAAACCAGCGCTAATCCGGCCAGATCGCCGAGAAGCGTTTCCATTTTTTTCCTTGGATTGAACGCTCCTGAAATTTGGACGCTCGGGGCCCGATTTCCCAGTCTTTCCCCAAGCGTAGCTTTTTTGAGCATGTCCGTCAATGCCTTTTCGTCTCCAAGAATGCTGGCGCCGGCCTTATTGATACTCTCCGCCAGTTTTTTTATCCAATAATTTTTGTCAGGATCGTAGCTGAGCATGTTTATTTTGTCCAGAAGATCTTCTACGATCAGCTTTCTGTCTTCGCTGTTATCCGTATTATATTTCGCCAAAGTTTTCTCAAAAAAATATTCCATTATATTTTTTGCGTTCTCCACTATTTTCACTAGTTCTGCAGGATTTTCTTTGGTTATATCAGCTGCGTCTTTTCCAGCCGGAAGCGTTACGACCTTAACTGCCATATCTCTAATAAGACAAAGCTTCACGCTTTTTCTGGTCGCGTTTTCTCCGGCGCTATCCATATCAAAAAACATTTTAATGTTTTTCGAATATCTTTTGATTATTCCAATCTGTTCCTCGGTTAAAGCTGTCCCGGAAACTGCCACCGTGTTTTTCAAGCCGGCTTGCCACGCCGCGATAACATCCATATTGCCTTCAACTAAAAGAGCGAAGTCTTTTTCCCGCATTTCCCGCCTGGCCTTGTCGATTCCATAAAGAATTTTGCTTTTGTGATAAATCTCCGTTTCCGGAGTGTTTACGTATTTAGCCTGTGTTTCATCTCCGCCCGGAGCGACTCTGGCGCTAAAACCCACCACTTTTCCATTGATATCCGCGACAGGAAAAATAATTCTATCTCTGAATCTGTCATAATGCTGGTTATTAGTTTCTTTTTTAACCAAAAGCCCGGTCTTATTTATTTCTTCAGTTTTGTATCCGCGCTTTTCTAAAAATTGGAGAAGGTTTCTCCAGCCTTTGGGCGCGTAGCCCAGGCGGAATTCTTTTAGCGCTTCGTCTTTCAGCCCGCGATCATGCAAATATTTGATTATTTTTTCTTTCCCCTCGCCTTTCCACAGCTGGGTTTCGTAGAATTTTGTAGCCAGTTCCAAAATTTCCAAAGTCTTGTTTTTTTCAGCCGCCAGCTTCGGATTTATTTTCCTAAGCTCCACTCCGGCTTTTTCCGCCAAATTATTGAGCGCTTCCTTGAAATCCAGCCCTTCCATTTCCATCACAAAACTGAAAATATCGCCGTCTTTCTGGCAGCCGAAACAATGCCACCTTTGCCGCTCTTCGCTCACCATAAAAGACGGGCTTTTTTCATTATGAAAAGGGCAGAGCGCCCGCCAATTGGCGCCTGCCTTTTCCAGACGAATGTAAGTCCCTAAAACATCAACAATATTAAGCCTTGATTTTATCTCCTCAATATCCGAATTCACCCCGCACTAACTTTTTACAATAACTCAGTATGCTGAATTATTGTAAAAATAAACAAATTAATTATATTTACCCGCAGTTACCCTAAAAACTCTACGAATGTAATAAGTTAGTGCGGGGTTCATCGCGTATTTATTGCCTTTATAGTATATCCACTATATTATACTACTGAAGTTTAAGCAAAAGATTTCAGAGGCTGTCTTTTCCCCCTCTTGCCAAACCAGCCGGTTTTGTGCAACCATAAGGTAAACAAGGAGAGAAATAGAAGTTCTTAAACAATAGAATAACCGAAAAATAAATAAAGGAGGTATTAGATTATGATCCAAAACAGTCTGACTAAACAATGGATAACGCCAGAGGGCGAAAGGATCTACTGGGATCTAAAAATATCAGCTATGATGTCCAAAATGTTTGATATGCCACAAGCCGAGCGGATGCCCTTTATGACTTATATGACGGCGTACCTTATGGGTTGCTCACGCTGCTGCATTATTTTGCAAAAAGATGACGACACCGGCAAAAACACAAAACTCGTCATTGCTGCCGGCTATCCGAAACAGGAACACGGAATTGGCAACGAAGTATCAACAGCACTGGGAAAAAACTTCTTAGAAAGTGTCATCAAGGAAGGCAAAATTGTCATTATTGAAGATCCGGGACGCGATTCCCGTGTTGCCTATATGAGGCCATTGATTGACCATCTCCAGATCAGATTGTTAATTTTTGTCCCCCTCTATTACAAAAAAACTAAAGTCGGGACTAAAATTAAATACGCAGAAAAACCTTTTGGAGTGATGGCCCTTGACTACACGGACAAAGATCCGGAAAGAAAATTTGAGAAAGATAATCTTGAAATCAGGGGCATTGTCAAGCCCGTGGTTCGCCTTATTTTAAGCGAAAGGAGAAGAGACCACGATAACAGCGAGTTGATAAAAGCAGCCTGCGCCGTTTCACTGGAACAACATGCGCTTGGAATCCAGGATGCATTCGGGAATTTGGTCGCAAAATTTCCCTTCATAGAAAAACTGAATGAAAATATTTCGCAGATCAAAGAAGCTGTCCAAAGAGCAGAAGAGAACTTCCTGGTAATCAAAGAGGCCTACGATCAATTTGATTCAAGAGCCAAGGATGTCTTATCTACCGTCAGGCTTAATCCCTCAAAACTTTCTCTACAGAAACACGACATTGGAGCATTCCTTGAAAATTTTGTTATCGAAAGACAAAAAGTGGAAACTAAAGTCGATATCAAATTAGATCTTAAGGAATTACATCACAAAACAGTGCTGCTTGACGACAAAAAGATGCGAGAGTGTTTCGAGATGATTTTGAAAAATTCAGCAGAATCCGGTGCTAAAAAAATCTTCATCAAGACGCTCTCTCGGTATGGAGAAGCTGATAGCAATAGGGTTATTATTACTATCACTAGAGATGGCAAGCAGTTAAGCACTACAATGAAAAAGCAACTTTTTATGCTTTTTGCCGCCGGAAGCGGATTGTCCGCTGTAAGAAGTATAATAGAAGCTCACTATGGAAAGATTTTTCTACAAGAGGTTCCTAAAAAAGTTTGCAAAAGAAAGGTAACGGATACAAGATTTATCATTCAACTTCCCTTTAGTTAAAAAGCGATGGAAAGCCCCTATTCTTATAATAGGGGCTAATTTTTTATTATCAAAGCAACTTATTTTTTTCGTCTGGCTTCGGCTTGGCGGACTCTGCCTTCGTCCATCCCGAAGTGATGGGCGATTTCGTGCCAGACGGTATTTTTCACGATTTCTTTTATTCTCCTTCGCCAAATACTCCGTGGCTTGCCGCGGAGATGAAGGCGAGGAGAACCCTTCCGTAGCTTTAGCGAAGGAGGGTTGGCTTCGGAAGAATTTCGCTTGATACCTCCCAGCTTCGCTGTGAGGAGCTCCATCTCCTCCCCGCTGTCCGCCGCCTCTTCAATCGGCTTTTGGAAGATAGTTATTTTATCCGGCAAGACTGCGAAGTAATGCGCTCCCCGCGCGGCCTGCGGCACGCCCTCGTATAATCCGAACAATGTCCAGCCCCGGCGGATTTTGAGTTTTTTTATTTGCGCCGGAGCCGGTTCTGCTTCCACCACAATCGCCACATTATCCAGTTTGCGCAAAAATTTTTCCGGAATGGCCTTCACTCCTTCATCTACCATCTCCTCAAATTTTTCCCGGCTCAATTTACGCATAAGCTCGTTTTATTTTTCCAAGATTATTCAAATCTGTGAGCTAATTTATAGCCGGCCCAAATGCCAAAAAAGCCTCCAAGCGCGCCGAAAAGAATGGATGACATGGAAAACAAACTGCCGCCCCAAATGGCGGGAATATAACTGCCCGCGTAAGATCCCAAAATCATGCCGAGAATTATAAATTTTTTTGCCATTTATTTGTTTTTGTGAATTGGCGGAAGAGGAGGGATTCGAACCCTCGATACCTTGCGATATACACGCTTTCCAAGCGTGCGCACTAGACCAACTATGCGACTCTTCCAAAATTTATTTTTTCTTCAAAAAACCCAATCTTTTGCCTAAAATTCTTCTGCCTTGTCCTGTTTTATAGTATAACTCTTGCCTTCTTGCTGCTCCCTTATCTATAAAAGCCTCATAATAAACTAGTTTCAATGGCAACCTATGTTTTGTAATTTCCACCTTGCCACCACAATGATCCTCTATTCTTTTTTTCAAATCAGAGCTATATCCAATATAAAATTTATTATCTTTTTTACTCAGCAAAACGTAAATATAAAACATATTATTTTAATTTTCTCCGCTCAGCCCAGCTCAGCGCCTATGGCGCGAGCGGGTGAGCGGATCCGCTCGCGAAGCCGAGCGGACAAGCGTGCGCACTAGACCGCTATGCGACGCTTCCCTTATTTTAAAGCGAGGCTTTCGCCTCGCCTATAATTTAGCAGTAAAATAATTTTTTTACAAATGTTTGAAGACTTTATAAACTTTATAGACTTTATAGACTTTACAAACTTTTAACTTTTATCTCTCCATCTTCCCGATATCCAGCATTGTTTTAATCACGGTGTCCGGATTAAGCGAAATTGAATCAATTTTTTCTTTGACCAAAAATTCCGCGAAATCAAGAAAATCCGACGGAGCCTGGCCGCAAATGCCAACTTTGCGCTTTGACTGATGGGCTTTTTGAATCACCTGCCGAATTAATTCCTTAACCGCTTCATTCCTTTCATCATAGATATGCGCCACTTTTGCGCTGTCACGATCCACGCCGAGCGTAAGCTGCGTAAGATCGTTAGAACCAATGGAAAATCCATCAAAAATTTGGGAAAATTGTCCGGCCAAAATAACATTGGACGGAATTTCGCACATGACATAAACATCCAGTTGATTTTCACCGCGTTTGAGGCCGAATTCTTGCATTTGCGCCAAAACTTTTTTGCCTTCTTCCACTGTCCGGCAAAAAGGAATCATAACTTTGAGATTTGCGAGTCCCATCACGTTTCTTACTTTTTTTAAGGCTTCGCATTCAAGCTTGAAACCGTGAATATAATCGGGATCATAGTAGCGTGAAGCTCCGCGCCAGCCGATCATTGGATTTTCCTCGCGCGGTTCGAAATTTTTTCCGCCGACCAGCGTCGCGTATTCATTGGTTTTAAAATCGCTCATCCTGACAATCACGTCTTTGGGATAAAAAGCCGCCGCGATTCTTCCGATGCCTTCCGCCAGTTTGTCGATAAAAAATTGCTCTTTGCTCTTGTAGCCGTGCGCCAGCTCTTCTATTTTTTTCTTTTCCTCTTTATCCTTAACTTTTTCAAAATGGATAAGCGCCATGGGATGGGCCTTGATATATTCGGTAATAATAAATTCCATGCGGGCCAGTCCCACTCCATCGTTGGGAATCATTGACATTTCAAAGGCCTGGTCAGGATTGCCTACATTCATCATTATTTTTATTTTGGGTTTCTTGAAATTTTTAAGATCCGTTCTTTTAACGTCAAACGGCAGATCGCCATCATAAATTTTTCCTTCTTCCCCTTCGGCGCAGCTGACGGTTACTATTTGTTTATCTTTTATCATCCTGGTGGCGTTTCCCGTTCCGACGATGCAGGGGATGCCCAGTTCCCGGCTGACTATGGCCGCGTGAGAAGTGCGCCCGCCGCTGTTAGTCACAATAGCGCCGGCTATTTTCATAATCGGCTCCCAATCCGGATCGGTCATTTCCGTTACCAGCACTTCCCCTTTTTTAAAATCAGCTATTTTAGCCACATCTTTTATGACATTGGCATGCCCGGAGCCGATTTTATTCCCCACTGCCGCCCCGACACAAAGGACTTTTCCGTGTTCGCGCAAAATATATTCTTCCAGAACATTTTTATTTTTCTGCGATTGCACTGTTTCCGGACGGGCCTGAACAATATATAATTCTTTGCTCCTCCATCCTTAGCCCATTCAATATCCATTGGTTTTTTATAATGTTCTTCAATAAGCGCTCCCCACCTGGCTAACTTCAAAATTTCTTCATCGTTAAGGCAAAATTTCTTGCGGTCCTCCGGTGAAACGTTCGCATTTTGCGTTGAGGAAGTTCCGCCGACGCTATAAACCAATTTGTTTTCCTTGCTTCCCATTTTCTTTCCAATAATGGGCTTAAATCCTTGTTTCAATGTCGGCTTATGCACAATAAATTCATCCGGATTGACTTTTCCCTTCACGATATTTTCGCCCAGCCCCCAGGATCCGTTAATAATGATAGCATCTTGAAAACCGGATTCAGTGTCAATGGTAAACATTACCCCGCGAGCAAGCCTCGTCGGAGCGCACCATTTTTTGCACTCCCACCGAAAGAGCGACATCAAAATGGCCAAAGCCTTTGTCGACGCGGTAGGATATGGCGCGGTCGGTAAAAAGGGAAGAAAAACATTTTTTAACGGATTCTAGAAGCTGGTATTCGCCAGTGATATTAAGATAAGATTCCTGCTGTCCGGCAAATGAGGCATCAGCCAAGTCTTCGGCCGTCGCGCTGGATCTCACTGCCACATCCACGCCGCCGGCAAAATGATTAGTATGGTCTTCTTTGTCAGTGGTCAGCCGAAAACTTTTGTGCGGCAAATATTCCTCGGAAAGTTTGGCATAAGCTTTGACAATTTCATTCCGCAGATCGTCGGGAAATCGAAGCTAAAATTGTTTCCCGGATGCGATAGCCGCGCTCGGCCAGATTGCGCATATTTCCGGTATTCAAGCCTTTTAATATTTTTTTAAATTTATCTTCAAGCTTGTTGTAATGGACAAAATAGCGGAAAGCCTCGGCGGTTATGGAAAAGCCATTGGGAACATTGATTTTTTTCACCCTTAGATTAGCATACATTTCACCGAGCGAAGCGTTTTTCCCTCCAACCAGAGGAATGTCCTCAATTCTGGTTTCTTTGAACCAGAGAATGTATTTTTTATCCTTTGCATTTTGTTTTGTGTTGCGCGTTTAT